>NZ_JAVHWR010000173.1:0-60375 GCF_032159565.1 Mycobacterium sp. | reverse complement strand
GCCGAACTGGACACGGCACGTGCGGAGTGGTGGTACTCACGCGCCGCGACCATCATGGGCGGCACAGCAGAAGTGCAGCGCGGAATCGTCGCCGACCACATCCTCGGGCTTCCGAAGGAGAGGCGCGCATCGTGACCGACGAAGCCTGGCCGATGGTCGAGGAGGCGGTCTTCCGGCTGTTCGAAGAACTGGCCGCCAAACAGGAACACACCGTAGTCGGTCCGCGGCTCGCGGAAATGGGCTGGGCCGAGATCGAGTCTGAATACCCGGTTGAAGCATGCGCGTTGCTGTTTCGGGCGCAAGGTCGTTCGCTGGCCCTCACCGACGCGCTGGATCGGGTCATGCTGGCCGAACTGGCGTCGTTACTCGACGCACCGGCCGACACCATCGTGCTGCCGGGACTGTCCCACGGCTATGCGCCTAGCTCGAGTGAATATCAGGTCAAAGGCATTGTGCTGGGCCCTCTTCGCGGCCGCGTCGTCGTGCCGGTCTCGCGAGCGATGGGAACCGTTTCCATAGCCGTCGTCGATGCCGATGAACTACGCGGCGAACCGATGGACACCTTCGATCGGTCCGTCGTCTGGACCCGCGTAGAGGGCACGACCGATGACGCGCTGATCGACGCCTCGACCGAGTGGGGACGCGCGATCGCGGCGGCACATCGGTCGATAGCCACCGAACTCATCGGGCTCGCAGACCAGGCGCTGCGGATCGCCGTTGAGCACATCAGCGTTCGGGTCCAGTTCGGATCGCCCATCGGATCGCTGCAGTCGCCTCGCCACGCACTTGCCGACGCCGCGGCGCAACTCGAGGGCGCGCGCGCACTGCTGAATGAATCATGGTGCTACGGCGGGATTTTGTCGGCGCAGACCGCGAAAATTGCTGCGGGCCGGGCCCATCGCACAGTCAGTGACGCGGTGCTGCAGGTGTGCGGCGCGATCGGCCTCACCGCCGAACACGACCTGCATCGCTACGTGGCGCGTGGATTTCAGATCGACGCGCTGTGCGGTTCCTATCTACAGCTGGAATCGCTGCTCGCCGAGCGTCTGTTCGACACCTACATGCCCGGGCGCGCGCTACCGGCGATGGTCAACTGGAATTAGGGGGACGTATGCGCCGCAACATATTCGACGAAATCCACGACGATTTCCGCGCCACCGCCAGAAGCTTCTTCGAACGCGAATGCGTGCCGAATGTCGAGAAATGGGAGCGCGACGGCAAGGTGAGCCGCGAGGCGTGGCTGGCCGCGGGCGAACACGGGCTGATCGGCTGGGAGTTCGACGAGAAGTACGGCGGCCTCGGCGTCAAGGACTTCCGGTTCAATCAGATCATCTCCGAGGAGATGTTCTTGACCGGATCGGTCGGCATCGGTCTCGGTGTGCAGAACGACATCTTGATGCCGTACATGAACAACCTCACCACTGACGAGCAGAAGGAGCGCTGGCTTCCCAAATTCGTTGCCGGCGAGTACATCGGCTCCATCGCGATGTCCGAGCCCGCAGCCGGTTCCGATCTGGCGGGCATCAAGACCACCGCTCGCGACGAGGGCGACCACTGGGTGGTGAACGGCCAGAAGACCTTCATCAGCAACGGGCTGCTCTCGAAGTTGGTGCTCACCGCCGTCAAGACCGACCCGGCGGCCCGGCACAAGGGCATCAGCCTGCTGATGATCGAAGACGGCATGGAGGGCTTCACCCGCGGCCGCAAGCTCGACAAGATCGGCCAGTACTCCGCCGACACCGCCGAACTGTTCTTCGAAGACGTCGTGGTGCCCAAGGAGAACCTCGTCGGCGAGCTCAACCGCGGTTTCTATCACCTGGTGAGCAACCTCCCCAGCGAGCGCGTCGGTGTTGCCTGCTACGCGCTCCCCGCAGCACGGCGGGCGCTGGACCTGACGAAGGCCTATGCGCTCGAGCGGACGGCGTTCGGACAGCCGATCGGCAAGTTCCAGGTGAACCGGCACTTTCTGGCCGAGATGCAAACCAAACTGGACGCCGCGCAGAGTTATCTGGACCAGTGCGTGCTCTCGGTCAACGACGGCACGTTGTCGGACCAGGATGCCGCGGGGCTGAAATGGTGGACCTCCGAGGTGCAGTGGGAGATCATCGACCGCTGCCTGCAGCTGCATGGCGGCTACGGCTACATCAACGAGTACGAGGTCGCCCGGCTGTGGCGGGACTCCCGCGTCCAGCGGTTGTATGCGGGCACCACCGAGATCATGAAGGACCTGATGGGCCGAGCGATGGGGTATTGACGGTGGGCTTGGTCACTGAGCCGCTCCCGGCGGCGATATTGGTCACTGAGCCACGCCGGTGGCGATATTGGTCACTGACCGGCGCGCATGCCAGGCTCGGGTCAGGGATTCGGATAACCTTAAATAATTAGTTGATTTTTGCAACATTAAGTGGTGGAGGTCGGGTATATGGAGGTCACCAGTCTTCGCGAACCGAAGATGGCCGATCGTGTGGCCACCGTGCTTCGCCGGATGTTCATCCGCGGTGAGATCACCGAAGGCACCATGCTGCCGCCCGAATCCGAACTCATGGAGCGTTTCGGGGTGTCCCGGCCGACGCTGCGCGAAGCATTCCGGGTGCTGGAGTCCGAGTCGCTGATCGAGGTGCAGCGCGGTGTTCGCGGCGGTGCCCGCGTCACCCGGCCGCGGCGCAAGACCCTGGCCCGCTATGCCGGCCTCATCCTCGAGTATGAGGGTGTGACGCTCAAAGACGTCTACGACGCCAGGGTGACCCTGGAGACCCCGATGGTCGTCCAACTCGCAAAGGACCGGAACCCGGGGGTGATCGCCGAACTCGAGGCGATCGTCGAACGCGAGGACCAATTGTCACCCGGGGGTGACACCGTTGACCAGTTGACCGATTTTCACGCCGCAATCGCAAGGTTGTCGGGTAACCGGACCCTGCAGATCGTCAGCGACATGCTCCACCACATCATCGAGAAAGCCAACCGATCGTTGCAACCGACCGAAGGCACGCGCGCGGCCGGGGCGGTAACCCGCTCGGTGAAGACCCACCGCATGGTGCTCGACTTGATCAAGGCAGGCGAGGCCGAGCAGGCCGGCGAACTGTGGAAGAAGCATCTTCAGAAGGCCGAGGCCTTCGTACTGTCGGGGGCCGAATTGTCGACGGTGGTAGACCTTCTCGAATGACCGGAGTAGACGAGCGAGAAGTTCAGCAGGACATCGAAACTCCGGCCGCGATACAGATTCGGTTCGGGATCGAGTTTCTCGCGGCAAGCCTGGCCGACGCGACGGTAAAGATGTCGATGCCGATGTCCGGTATGCGCAATCCGTTCACCGGGGCGCCGGCCGTCGGGCCGCTGGCCATCCTGGTCGACGCGGCCGCGGGCATGGTCAATCACTACCGGCGCCGTACCGATCAGTGGACTGTGTCCAGCGAGCTGGCGCTTGAGGTCAGCCCCAACGTCGCCGAGGCGCTCGATGACCTTGCCGAGCCCGTGGTGGCCAGCGCAGGCGCAGTGGGTTCCGTTGGGACGACGGCACTGTCGATCTGCACGCTCACCTGTGGCGCCACTGTGATCGGCACCGGCACTGTGCGCTCGTTCTTCATTCCTGCCGACGGCGTCACCGATAAGCGTCCGCCGCAGACGCTGCTGGGCGGGACACCCACCTTGGCGGATCTCATGGCGGCACAAGCCGAACCGGCCGGAGACGGTTCACGGGTGTTGAAGCAGCACGCCGATCCGGACCTCAACAACGACATCGGCATCGTCCACGGCGGGATGGCCTCGGCGGGCCTGGAATTGGCGGCGTCGGCGGCGATCAACCCCGACCCGTCCGCCGGCTTTCTCAAGACTGCATCGCTGCGGGTCAACTTCCAGCGCCCGTTCCTCGCGGGCACCGCGTCCCGCTACGTAGGCAGGCCGGTGCGGGTCGGCCGCAGTACCGGAATCGCGGACGCAGTGGCCATCGGCGACGACGGCAAGATTGCGCTTAGCGCGCGCATCACGGCGTATCGCTAGCAGCCCACTTCGTCGCAGGTACAAGGGTGCCTTCGGCACCCGTTTCAAAGCCGACTAGGCGCAGCCGTCGACGCATATGTCAGCCGGTGACGTGTCCTGTGATTGTGTCCCAGCAGGAATTTCAGGAAGCGGTTGGCCGTCGACGATGGCGGGTTCCTTCGTCAGGTCGACGTTGTGGTCCAGGTCGGGTGCCATCGGAACGAATCGACACAGGAAAGTGACGGCGAGTTGGCAAGGATCGTCCGTGGGATCGGCGCCGGCGGGCGCGGTCGCGCCGAACGCCGCTGCGATCATGCCCGTGACAACGATGGCTGCTCGCATCTTCATCGTGACCACGACCGCCCTACTTCTTGGAACGGGCACGGAAGGCTGCGACCCGCTCCTTGAACTCCGGCGTCGAGAACGACGTCAGCTCTTCGGCGAGCGCATACTCGAGCACACCCTGTGCGGCGCGGGCCAGGTGCATGTTGAGCGCCACCTTCGATGACCGCAACGCCTGAGGCGGGAGGGCGGCCAGCCGTTCGCCGAGAGCCAGCGCCTCGTCGAGGACGGTGTCGTCACTGACCACCTTGGTGACCAGGTTCAGCTTCTCCGCGATGGGTGCGGTGATTCGATCGCCGAGCAACACATATTCTTTCGCCTTCATCATGCCGATCAGGAGAGGCAGCATGGCAGCGCCGCCGTCACCCGCGGTCAGTCCGACCGCGACATGCGGGTCGGCCAGGTAGCTGCTCTCCCCCATCACCAGCAGGTCGGAAAGCAGGGCAATCGAACAGCCCAATCCAACTGCGGGGCCGTTGACCGCGGACACCAGCGGCTTCGGGAAATTGATGACCTCGAGGAAAACGGTCCGGGCCTCATGGATCTGGAAGGTGCGGGCCACCTCGTCCTCGATCAGCCTGCCGAACATCACCATGTCACCGCCGGCCGAAAACGCCTTGCCCACACCGGTAGTCACGACTGCTTTCACGTCATCATCTGCATCCAGCACCTTCCAGATGGTGGCGAAGGCGTGATGCACCTCTTCGGTGACAGCGTTGAGTGCCTCGGGGCGGTTGATGCTCACCACGTGGACGTTGTCGCGCTTTTCGACCAATAGCCATGGCGCGAACTGCTCATAGCCGGCCAGCGTCGCGACTTGTGAGGTGGTCATGGCACTCCTGTCAGTTCTTCTCGGTCGAGAGGATGGTGACCGCCGAGACAGCAGTCGGACCACCGATGTTGTGGGCCAACGCAATCCGGGCACCGTCCACTTGGTTCTCGGCCTGGCCGCGCAATTGGTTGAACAGTTCATAGCACTGGGCCACCCCCGTTGCACCGGGCGGGTGACCCTTGGCCTTCAGGCCACCGCTGGGGTTGACGGGGATCGACCCCCCGACGTAGTGCTCGCGACCCTCGACAAGCTTGTAGGCCTCGAACCGGTTGGCGAAGCCGAGGTCTTCGTAGCTGATGAGTTCCACACCGGTGAAGCAGTCGTGCACCTCGGCGACGTCGATGTCGCGAGGTGTGACGCCTGCCATCGTCATCGCGGACTTGGCCGCGCGCACCGTCGGCGGGAACGTCGTCATGTCGCTCTTGTGCTGATGCATCACGCGATCCATGCCAAGTCCCACACCACGCACCCAGACCGGGCGATCGGTGTACCGGTCCACGACCTCCTCAGCCGCCAGGATCACTGCGGCGGCACCGTCGCTCTGCGGGGTGCAGTCGTACAGGCCGAAGGGCTCCACCACGATCGGCGCCGCGAGTGCCTGCTCGACGGTGATCTCGTAGCGCAGTTGGGCTTTCGGGTTCTTCAGCGCATGGAAGTGGTTCTTCACCGCCACCATCGCCATGTGTTCCTTGGTCGCAGGCGACTCGTGCAGGTACCTGATGACGTGCAGCGCGAAGTTGGCGGGCGCCACCAGTCCGAGCGGGTAGTCCCACGCGTTGTCGCGTGTCATCGCCGCCCAGTCCCAGAACGTGGTGTTCGACGACGTTTCGCGGACTTTGTCGGCACCCACCACCAGCACCACGTCATAGAGCCCCGAGGCGATAGCCATGGTCCCATTGCGGATTGCGTCATTGCCTGTGGCACACGCATTCTCGACACGGGTGACCGGGATGTCGGTGAGGTCGAGGGTGTCGGCCAGAATGCCCGAAGGGAAGCCGTCGGTGGTGGACAACTCGCCGAACCATGCCGCCTGGATTTCAGACTTGTCGATGCCCTTGTCGACACCGGCTACCGCTTCTGCGTAGGCCATCGGCACCAGATCCTTGACACCGAGCTCGAAGTGTTCGGCGAAGGGCGTCATCCCGGCGCCGACGATGGCGACATTTCTCATGCGATGGCTCCTTCGGGACTAAGTGTGCGCCCCGGCCAGAACGCATACCCGTAATCGGGGATGCCTGCGCGGGTGGCGATCTTGCGTAGCACCACGGCACCCTGCTGACCGATCGTCGTCTCGCCGGCGGGCACGCCGGTGACTTTGAGCAACACGCGAACCGGGCTGTCGTCGAGCTGTACGACGGCCAGCGAGTAGGGGCTGGGCAGGTCGGGCACCGGAATCCGCACCGTCGTGTGGGTGTAGACCGTGCCGGTACGCGGCAGCGCTTCGAGCCGGTAGGTATCCACCAGCTCCCCGGCGTTGTTCACGCGCAACCTCGGCGGAAACTGCGGGGCGGAGTCGATACCAGGGCTCTCCTCGAAAACTGCTGCTTCCCAACGTATTTTCGGCTCGAATGCTCGAGCATAGGCGGGCATGCTGATCGGGATCCCTACGCCGTCTGCCACGCGGGTCTTAGGCAGCTCCTGCGGCGAGAATTCGTCGCGGGATATCCGTGGCTTCGCTCCTCCCAGCGTGAGCTCGGCCGCGCTGACGCTGGCCTGTTCGACCGCGAGCACCAGTCCCTGTGCACCTGCCTCGATCGCCTCGGCCAGCAGGCCGATGATCGCACCGGCGGAGGGCGTCGCGTCGCCCGCGGCGTCGGAGGTGTCGAAGCCGGCACCGAGCTGAGCCGGCGGCGCGCCCGCCACCGCGGCGACTGTGGGCGTCCCGGTCAGGCCAAGCCGGGCGAGCGTTGAGCGCACACCGACCTCGCGCTGCAGTCGCGGGTCGACGTAGGCGTGCCGGGTGCCGTCCTCACCGCGGGCGGTCAACGGCAGGCTCCGGGTCTGGCGGGCGACGCCGGTTATGGTCGCGCCGTCTCCACCGGTGAGCGCGGCGGCCGCGCCCGCCGCGAGGTTGTTGTCGTCCGCACCGATGACCAGGGTGCCCGGTGAAGCGCTCACGAGTTGGTCGAGTGCGGCGGGCGCACCGCCCAGCACCTCGGTCACCGGAGTGTTCGCAGGCAGCGACAGCGCAGCCAGCAGCACGGCGCCGTTGCCGCCTTCCAGCAGCGGGAAGTCGCGCGACACCAGCACGACGCGTGCTGCCGTCGCGTCGGGATCGGCGGCCCGGCCGGCGGCGACCGCCATCGTCAGCGCATCCTCGTCCGGTCCCTTGACCCGTCGCTCGCGCACCGTCCACGGCGGCAAGTAGGTGCCGATCGAGACGACGTGCGTCATGGTGTGCTTCTCCTCCACCGGGGGTACCGCGATTCTGCGCCTACGTTAATGAGCTATATAGTTATAGCATTTCAGTAGCTCGGCATCTAAGCCAGGGAGAGGACGGCGTCGTGGGAATTCTCGGTCCTCGCACCCTGAAGGATCGTGTCGTCGTCGTCACCGGTGCCAGCCGCGGCATCGGCCGCGAAATCGCGGTCCGGGCGGCGTCGGACGGCGCGGCGGTGGTGCTGCTGGCCAAGACTGAGACGCCGAACCCGAAGATCGCGGGCACCCTGACCGAGACCGCCGAGGCGGTCCGCGACGCGGGGGGTCGTGCATTCCCATTCGCGGTCGACGTCCGCGACGCCGACGGGGTGGCGAATGCGATCGCGGCTGCTGCCGAGGAGTTCGGCGGCATCGATGTCGTGGTCAACAATGCGGGCGCGCTGGACCTGCGGCCAACCCCGAAACTGCCGCCGAAGAACTTCGACCGCCTGCTCGCCGTCAACGTCCAAGGTCCGTTCGCCGTGGTGCAGGCGGCGTTCACGTATCTGCGGAACTCCGACAACGCGCACATCGTCAACGTGTCACCACCGCTGAATCTGGACCCGCGGTGGGTTGGCGCGCACGTGGGACACACGGTCGGCAAGTACGCCGAAAGTCTGCTGACGTTGGGATGGGCCGCTGAATTCGGGTCGATTCCGATCGCCGTCAATTCGCTGTGGCCCGCAACTACCGTCGCGAGCACCGGAATGATCGTGGCGATGGGTGAGGACGTGGTGCGCGCCCAGGCCCGCGACCCGCGCATCATGGCCGACGCGCTGCACGCTCTGGTGACCCGCCCGGCCGCTGACTGCAGCGGCCACTTCTACACCGATGAAGAGGTGTTGCGCGCAGAGGGTGTCACCGACCTGTCGCGTTACCGGCTGGCCGCCACCGACGACGACCTGACCCCGAACTTCTACCTGCCGTCGACGCCGTTGCCCGCGGTGTAGGAGTCTCCTCCAGTGAGTTCATTTGACGAGTTGAGCGCCAACGGTCCCGAACTGGTGAAGCTGCGGGCCTCGGTGCGAGACTTCCTACAGGCCGACCGCGCCGAGTTCGCCTGGGAACCCGCGGTCGACTCGTGGTTGGGCCAGTGGGACGAGGGGTTCTCGGCCCGCTTGGGCGCGGCGGGTTTCCTGGGCCTGACGATCCCGCAGCGCTACGGCGGCCACGAGCTGGGGCACCTGCACCGCTACGTCGTGACAGAGGAGCTGATCGCCGCGGGCGCACCCGTGGCGGCGCACTGGACCGCCGACCGTCAGGTGGCGCCCGGTCTGCTGTCATACGGATCCGAAGAGCAGCGTGCAAGGCTGCTGCCGAAGATCGTTGCGGGCAAGCTGTACTCGTCGATCGGCATGAGCGAGCACGGCGCCGGATCTGATCTCGCCGCCGTTTCGACGAAAGCGGTTCGGGCCGAAGGCGGTTGGGTGCTGTCCGGCACGAAGGTATGGACCAGCGGAGCGCACTACGCTCATCAGGTGGTGGTGCTGGCACGCACCAGCCCACCGGATCCCGAGCACCGACACGACGGGTTCAGCCAGTTCCTGGTGCCATGCGATGCCGAGGGCGTGCGCGTTGAACCCATCCTGTTGATGTCGGGGGCACACCACTTCAACGAGGTCATCTTCGACGAGGTCTTCGTGCCCGATGGTGACGTGCTCGGCGAGGTCGGCAACGGCTGGCACCAGGTCACCGCCGAATTGGCCTTCGAGCGCAGCGGCCCCGAGCGCATCCTGTCCACCGGCCCTCTGCTGCTGTCGGCGATCCGTATGCTCGGCAAAGGTCCCGCCCCCGACGACCAGACCGCCGCCGCCGTCGGCGATCTGCTTGCGCGGCTTGTCTCCTTGCGCCAGCTGTCGTTGTCGGTGGCTCGCACACTCACCGACGGCGGCGACGCGGCGAACCTCGCGGCGCTGGTGAAAGATCTAGGGACCCGCTTCGAAGCTGAGTCGGTCGAGTTGATCGCCGACCTGCTCGAGGGGTCGACGCCGAACCCGGAGCTGTCGGCGATGCTCACCACGGCCTGGCTGCATAAGCCGATGTTCACCCTGCGCGGCGGCACGAATGAGGTGTTGCGGGGCGTGGTAGCTCGCGGAATGGGGTTGCGATGAGCGCTTGCGCGAAGAGCGGAGGGCCCAGATGACCGCGCTAGCCGGTGGTGTCTTCGCTGCGAGTGCGGCTCAAGACGGTGATGCCGAATTACGTTCTCTTGTCGACGAACTCGGACAGCGCTCGTATGACGCAAGGCTGGGCCGCCGCGGCGTGCCCGACCACCTTGACGCTGAGTTGTGGCGCCACCTCGACGAGACCGGTCTCACCCGATTGACGAGCACCCCCGACATGGGCGCGGGACCGCACGAGCTGGCCATCGTCCTCTACGGTGTGGCACGCCACGCCGGCGCGGTGCCCCTTGCCGAAACCGACGCGCTCGCCGGCTGGCTGGGGCACGAGGCCGGCATCGAGCTTCCCGACGGACCGCTGACCGTCGCAATCGCCGAGGCGGAAACCACGGACGAGCGAGTCGTCGGAACTGCGCAGGGGGTGCCGTGGGCGCGTGCGTGCAGCACGGTGCTCGCCGTCCGCGGTGCTGACGGGCTACGGGTCGGAGTTCTCGACGCGGCAACGGTCGACCGGCAGGAAAACCACAACCTGGCCGGCGAGCCGCGCGATGCGATTGCGTTCGACGTGCCGACCCGGGAGTTGCTCTCCGTGGACTCCGCGTTGGAGGCCCAGCTTGCGCGACGCGGTGCGTGGGCGCGATGCATACAGATCATCGGCGCCCTTGATGCCGCCGCGGCGCTGACTGTGGCGCACACCCGCGGGCGCGTCCAGTTCGGCCGTCCGCTCAGCGCATTTCAATCCGTACAGCAGTCCCTCGCGGGGATGGCCGGCGACATCGAACGGGCACGCGCCGCGGTCGAACTGGCAGTGGCCGCAGCCGCCGAACACGGCTTCGACTCGCCACGCACCGACTACGCCGTCACCGTCGCCAAGATCGCGGTCGGGCGAGCCGTTGGTCCTGTTACCACCACCGCTCATCAGCTGCACGGCGCCATCGGGGTCACCAGCGAGCACCCGCTCTGGCTGTTCACCTTGCGCGCCCAGAGTTGGGCTGGGGACTACGGCACTACCGCACACTTCGCACGCCGACTGGGGCGCTTGGCGCTGGCCGCCGACGATCCGTGGCATCTGGTGACCGGCGATGTTACTCATCTGGAAAACAACAATGGATAAGGGAGAACCGGTGACGGTACAGCAATTCGAAGGTGCATCGGCAATTGTCAGCGGCGGTGCCGGGGGCCTGGGCGAGGCGACGGTGCGTCGGCTTCACGCCGATGGTCTGGGTGTGGTGATCGCCGATCTGGCGGCCGACAAAGGCAAGGCGCTGGCCGACGAGCTCGGCAGCAAGGCGATATTCGTCAGCACCGACGTGACAAGCGACGACAGCGTTCTCGGCGCCATCGACCAGGCCCAGCAGCTCGGTCAGCTGCGCTACGCGGTGGTGGCGCATGGCGGTTTCGGTGTCGCACAACGGATCGTGCAGCGCGACGGCAGCCCGGCCGACATGGGCGGCTTCATCAAGACCATCGACCTCTACCTGAACGGCACCTACAACATGACTCGCCTGGTGGCGGCGTCGGTGGCCACCGCGGAACCCCGCGAGGACGGTGAACGGGGTGCCATCGTGATGACCGCCTCGGTCGCGGGCTACGAAGGTCAGATCGGCCAGACCGCTTACGCCGCAGCCAAAGCCGGTGTCATCGGTTTGACCATCGCGGCCGCCCGTGACCTCAGCTCGGTAGGGATCCGCGTCAACACCATCGCGCCCGGCACCATGAAGACGCCGATCATGGAGTCGGTCGGCGAGGAAGCCATCGCGAAGTTCGCCGCCAACATCCCGTTCCCGAAGCGGCTGGGTGCGCCGTCCGAATACGCCGATGCGGCCGCCTTCCTACTCAGCAACGGTTACGTCAACGGTGAGGTCATGCGCCTCGACGGTGCACAGCGCTTCACGCCGAAATAGGCACCGAGACAACCGCCGCGGTCTGGTCGACACCCCCGCAGGCCAGACCGCGGCGGCTCACCATCTAAAGGCGGCCGTCGACTCGCAGGTCCGGATGGACCCACGACGGCGACCGCTTCTCCTTGAACGCAACGAACCCTTCGCCCGTCTCGGGCCCGAACAAGCTGGTCTGCATACCGATCCGGTCGTAGAGACCCATGTAGTTGTCCAAGCTGGCCTTGATCACTCCCCGTGCGGCCGGCGCAGTTCGGCAGCACTGCGCGAGAAGCTCCCGCGATACATCGAACAACTCGTTGTGGGGAACGACGCGTGTCACCATGCCCCAGTCCAGCGCCTCGGCAGCCGACAACGTGCGGCCGGTGAACATCAGGTCGCGGGTACGGACGGGCCCGATCATGCGCGCCAGCATCTGGCTGTAATAGGTGTCGGCGATTCCGCGGAACAGCTCAGGGACGCGGAACGTGGCTCGTTCACTGACGACGGCGAGGTCACTGCACATGGCGATCTGCAGACCGCCGCCCTGGCAGAGACCGTTGACGGCCGCGACCACCGGCTTGGCCGACTGTCGAAGGACGTCGAACGGCGTCACGTCCATACCCATCACCGAGGCGAAGTCCATCCAGTTGTCTTCACCGCGCTGACCCAGATCGCCACCGGGAGCGAAGACGTCACCCGTGCCCGTGATGAGCAAGCCCGCGAGCTCTGGATCGGCGTTGACCCGATTGATCGCATAGCGAATGCCGAAATACATCGCCGGTGTCATCGCGTTGCGGGCCGCTGGACGGTCCAAGGTGCAGATCGCGAACGCCCCTTCGCGTTCGAACCTCAGATAGGGGCTTCCGAGCCAGTCGCCGTCGGGTGGGCGGGGACCGCCTTCGAGGGTGTCGGACATGTGGATTCCCTTCCGGAGCATGGATGAGCCTGTCGACTCAAATTAGCCAAATAGTTGTATGATTCCAAACCGGCGGCGTAACATCCGTCGTGGCGCATTTCACACGCGCCTTCATCCTGAGCGCCGCGCGCCAGCGCGGCCAGCTGCCGATCATCACCGGAGGAATGCACCAATGGGTTCACTCGACGGGCGCGTCGTGTTCATCACGGGGGCTGCGCGCGGCCAGGGCCGGTCGCACGCCGTTACGTGTGCCGAGCAGGGCGCAAACATCGTCGGAATCGACATCTGTGAAGACCTCGACGTTGTGCCCTACAAGCTGGGCACCTACGAAGACCTCGAAGAGACCGCTCGCCTTGTCGAAAAGACCGGCCAGGAAATGCTTTTCCGGAAGGCGGACGTGCGTGACAAGGCCGCGCTTCAGGAAGCGTTCGACGCGGGCGTCGAGCAATTCGGCCATATCGACACGGTCATCGCCAACGCCGGCGTCATCCTCACCAACGCCGACGAGCGCGACGCTGAAGAGGCACTGCGCATCGGTATCGACATCATGCAGATCGGCGTGTGGAACGCCTTCCAGATCGCGGTCCCACACTTGAGGGAGCAAGGCGGCGGAAATCTGATCGCGACCAGCTCCATGATCGCGTTATTGGACATGACCGACGGTCGCGGTGGTTCGGACGCCTACCTCATGGCGAAGGTGGCGGTCCTGGGCCTGGTGCGTGCGTACGCGAGTCTGCTCGCCAAGGATCGCATTCGGGTGAACGCGGTGGTCCCGACCAACTGCGCCACGCCGATGATCACGGAGAACCCGGCCCTGTTCAAGGTGATCGAAGAGATGCCGCACTTGGCGAACGCGATGCAGACGGCGCTGCCGGATCTGCCGCTGATCGAACCCAGGGATGTCAGCAATGCCATCCTGTTCCTCATCTCCGACGCCGGACGGTCCTTTACCGGCAGCCACCTCAAGGTCGACGCGGGGATGGACGTACGGCGCTAGCGCGGAGGCCTATTCGTGGACTACCGAATCTCTGGCACGTCGGCGCTGGTCGTCGGCGGCAGTAAGGGCATCGGGTTCGAAGTCGCCAAAATGCTTGCCGCCGAAGGCTGCCGGGTGGCGGTGCTCGCACGGACGAAGGTCGATGTCGATATAGCGGTCGACACGATCCGCGGTGCCGGCGGCGACGCGATGGGTGTATGCGCAGACGTCGGCCAACAGGAAGCGCTCCAGAACGCACTTGCCGAGATGCGTGCGCAGATCGGACCGCCCTTGATCGTGGTCGGTCAGGCGAAATATCAGCGGCCCGGCGACTTCGCCGACATCGACGATCTGGACACCTATCGCGAATCCTTCGAGTCTCACACGATGAGCCAGATCTTCTTGCTGCGCGCCGTTCTCCCCGCGATGCGGGACGCAGGGTGGGGCCGCTTCGTACACATCGGTTCGGCCACGGCCAAGGAGCCGGCCGGAAACATTCATCATGTGGTGGCCAACACCAGCAGGCCGTCGACCATCGGACTCCTCAAGACGGTGTCCGACGAGTACGCCCGCTACGGCATCACTGTGAACACCGTGGCGCCGGGCTGGATCGAGACCGCGAACTCCGTCGCGTACCTCGAGAAGAATCTGGGCGCAGGGACGGCCGAGGCGCGGCGCGAATTCATGCTCGGCGAGGCGCGCGTTCCCGCGGCACGGATGGGCAAGGCAGACGAAATAGCCTCGCTCGTCGCGTATCTGTGTTCGGATCATGCCGGATACATCACCGGAAGCTGGATCGAGGTCGACGGCGGCCTGCACAGGTCGGCCTTCTGAGAACGGGAGAATCCATGACCACCGAGCAAGAGGATCAGGTCGACACATACGGCGCCCCGAAGCTCGAATGGGCGAAGTTGCCGATGGCGGCCGACCGAAGTGTTGGGTGGGCGGCCGCACGCGACACCGGGCCCGTCGTGTACATGGACGGCTGGTTCTATCTGACCCGTCGCGACGACGTGCTCGACGCACTGCGGAAACCGGAAGTCTTCTCGTCGAAGAAGGCGTTCGACATGCTCGGAAGTCCACTGCCGCTCGTACCGATCGCCTTCGACCCGCCCGAGCACACCCGATTCCGCCACATCCTTCAGCCGTTCTTCAGCCCCCATACGCTGGGCGAGATGCTGCCGGCATTGCAGCAACAGGCGGTCGACATCGTGGCTGCCCTCGCCGCCAGAGGCGAGTGCGAAGTGATGGCCGACATCGCGATTCCCTATCCATCGCAGGTGTTTCTGACGCTGTTCGGGCTCCCGTTGGAGGATCGTGACCGTCTTATCGCGTGGAAAGACGCCGTTATCAACCTGGCCGACCGGCCGTCGCTGGAGGGCCTGGATCTCACCCCCGCACTCGAACTGTTCTCCTACCTCACCGACGCGATCAACGAACGCCGACAGCACCCCGAGCGCGACATCCTGTCGCAGGTGCTCACCGGGGAGCACCCGCTCGACGACGCCGAGGCAATCGGCCTGAGCTACCTGTTCGTACTGGCCGGACTCGATACCGTCACGTCGTCGATGGGTTCCGCACTGCTGGAACTCGCCCGCAACCCCGAATTGCAGGCGGCGCTGCGTGGCGATCCCGAACAGATCAAGGTCTTCATCGAGGAGATCGTGCGTTTGGAACCGCCAGCGCCACTGGTGCCCAGGGTGACGACTGAGGCCGTCACCATCGGCGACGTGACACTGCCGGCCGGATCGCAGGTTCGACTGCTTTTGGGTGCGATCAACCGCGACGAAAGCGATGAGATCTCCACCAACCACGTCGTGATGGATGGGAAGGTGCACCGGCACTGGGGATTCGGCGGCGGCCCGCACCGCTGCCTGGGTTCGCACCTGGCCCGCATGGAGCTGACCTTGATCATCGATGAATGGCTGAAGCGGGTCCCCGCGTTCGAACTGGCGCCGGGTTACACTCCCGAAATCATCTTTCCGGCTAACACCTTCGTGCTCGCCAGTCTGCCGCTCCGGTTTGGCTGACCGGCGGTCAGGAGTACTTCTTCACCAGTTCCTGCTTGTACAACTTGCCTGCGTCGGTGCGGGGCAGCTGCGGCTCGAACGAGATTGAA
This sequence comes from Mycobacterium sp., assembly GCF_032159565.1. Lineage (GTDB taxonomy): Bacteria > Actinomycetota > Actinomycetes > Mycobacteriales > Mycobacteriaceae > Mycobacterium. The sequence goes on along the minus strand of NZ_JAVHWR010000173.1, from coordinate 44,797 downwards.
CGCGGACACTTGTAGTGCGCCAAGCGTTCTCGCAGCCAGACCAGTAGGTCTTCGCTGAACGGTTCGGTGGCATCTTCGGGATCCACCGTCTGCACAACGCCCTTCACGCTCTGACCCATCTCGTCATCGGGGACGCCGAACACCGCGGCGTCGAGCACCTTCGGATGCGTGACCAACAGGTCCTCGGCCTCCTGCGGGTAGATGTTAACACCACCGGAGATGATCATGTGGTGGCGGCGGTCAGTCAGAAACAGAAAACCGTCGGAATCCAGGTGACCGACGTCACCGACTGTCACCCAGCCGTGCCGGTCGCGCGACGCTTCCGTCTTCTCCCGGTCCTTGAGGTACTCGAAGGAGTGGCCGCCTTCGTAATAGATTTCGCCGACCTCGCCTGGCGGCAGCTCATTGCCACCCTCATCGAGGATATGAGGGACGCCGACCAAGGGACGGCCCACGGATCCCTGATGTGTGAGCCAGTCCTCGGCGCGAATGAATGACGCACCGACCGCCTCGGAGGAGGCGTAGTACTCGTCGATGATCGGGCCCCACCAATCGATCATCTGCTTCTTGATCTCCACAGGGCACGGAGCGGCGGCGTGCACCACTCTGCGCAGACTGGAGACGTCGTACGAGTCACGAACGGCACCAGGCAGTTTGAGCATCCGGACGAACATCGCCGGAACGAACTGACCGTGAGTGATGCGATATCGCTGAATGCACTCCAGCGCACGTTCGGGATCGAATTTCTCCATCACCACAGTCGTGCCGCCCATCGACTGCACGACCATCGACCAATAGGACGGTGCAGTGTGATAGAGCGGCGCCGGGTTCAAATACACGGAATCGCCGGTGATTCCGACCGCGGTCATCAGCGGCGCCAGTATGTTCGGCGCATCGGCCGGGGCGAGATGCGGGAGTTCACGGCGGATGCCCTTGGGGCGACCGGTGGTGCCCGAAGAGTACTGCAGCAGATCGCCTTCCAGCTCGTCGCTGATCGGCTCCGACGGCTGGTCGGCTACACATTCCGGGTAACGCTGCCAGCCTTCGAGATCGTCGTCAGCCATGAGCAGCAAGTCCGGGAGGCCATCGGGCAGATGCTCGCCGAGTTGTTCGCAGACCGTTCGCAGCGCGCGAGAGCCGATCACTGCCCTGGCGCCGCTGTTGTCGACGATGTAGGCCGCCTCCGCGGCGGTGAGATGGGTGTTGATCAGCGCGTAGTACAGCCCGCTGCGCCGCGCCGCCCACATCACCGCGTGAACGTGCTCGTTGTTCTCCATGATGGCCGCGACCGTGTCGCCCTCGCGCAGCCCGGCTTGCCGGAAGCAGTGCGCCAGCCGGTTGGCCCGTGCCTCCAACTCGGCGAAGCCGATCACCGTGTGTGACGGACACAGGATGATGGCCGGCTTGGCCGAGCCCACATGCTCACGGATCTGCATGGCTTTATTTTAGAAGTCGGCGGCCCATCGTCGAAGCGAAACTCTTTTCCTGCTAACGGCTTTCCCATAGAGTGATAGTCGATGCCATCAACACCGCAAGAAGATGATCTCGCCGCCACCGCCGTTGTCTGTGTGGAGTGCCAGAACGGCGTGCTGGGCCCCGAATCCGTGTTGCCCGCGCTGGCCGCTGACAGCGCGGGCCTGGTCGCAAATCTGCGCCGTCTTCTCGACGGAGCCCGCGAGCGCGGCGTCCGCGTGGTTCACGCCACCTACGAGGGATCGCTGGGCGGTGAACCGACGGGCACCGCGCGACTGTGGCGCGCGTTAGGGCCGGCTACCGCCGGCTGGGCGCCGGGCGGCACGGAAACGCAGGTCCTGCCAGAGCTTCTGGCGCCGACCGACATGGTGCTGCCGCGCCATCACGGACTGTTCCCGACCCTCGATACCGAGCTGTTGCCAGTGCTCAAGGGTCTGGGTGTGCGCACGGTTGTGCTCACCGGGGTGTCGTTGAACCTCGCGTTGCCGACCACCGCCGGCCACACGACACAGGCCGGATTCCGCCTCGTCGTTCCACGCGACGCAGTCGGCGGGACACCATTGGACTACGCAAATGGCGTGCTGGACAACACGATTGCGGTGCTTGGTCGGATCACCACAGTCGACGAACTCGTCGCCGAATGGGCCTCGAAGGACTAAACTATGCCGATGATTGTGCTCCGTTCGATGTTCGCATCTGCTGCCGCGGCCGCGACCTTTGCAAGTGCCTTGGGCGGTGCCACGGCGATAGCGTCAGCCGTGCCGGTTGACGAATCGTCGGACGCCGCAGGCTGCCAATACATATTGACGCCACCCGAACTCGTTGTGCTTCCCGGCGGCGCCAAAGCGGTCAGAGCCACCCTCAACCCGAAAACCTGTGACCCGGCGGCGCAGCCGACCGACGTCACGGTGTGCTTGTCGACACCCAACAGTCCGGGGCACTGCAAGAAGATGCCGGGATGGAGTAAAACGGAGGTCATCATCCCGGCATCCCCCGCCAGCGGCACCTTCACTGCCACCGGCGAGGGATGCTGGCAGGAGATAACGAAGTCCTTGCAGCCGGCTTGCCGCACCACCGGTCCGATCAGTTCGACGATCTGACCCAACCCTTTCGCCAATCGCCTGCTGGCGCGAGCCTTTTGGGGGTGACTCATCACCCCCCCGTCGGCGGTGTCAGCATGTCCTGCCACGTCTGCTTTCCTTTGGCTTCGCCCAGGTTTGCTTGGGTATGCGTTTGACCGTCGGGTCCGACATAGGTACCGGTGGCGGGGTCGTACTCGGCGAAAGCCACCGGCGGCGGTGCGGGTGCCGGCGCGGGCGGTACGCCCTCGACCGGGCCGCTACCCGGCGCTGACGGATCACGCGGCTGCGGAATACCCTGACCCGAGAGCGTGGCGTTCGGGTCGCCCTTCCAGTTATAACCGTCGTTGAGCGGCACGTAGTTCTCGTCGCTCTCGCACATCTTCGCCGTCGGCGCGCGCTTGCCAGGCTTCTCCACGCATGGCGAGTTTCTCGCCCCACGCACGTTCAACGGCGAGTCCTGGGGCACGCGGCAATAGAGATCGCCGACCGGCGGCGGTGGGTAGTCTTCGAACGCGGCGGCCCGCTGTTGCTGGATGGGAAGAAACCCTGTCGTGCATGCTGGCGGCAGGTTGAGGTTCAAATTGAAGCTCAGAAAGGCGCCGTTGTAATCCTGCTTGGTGTTCCGGTTGGCCACCCCGGACGCCTGAACAGCCGCCGCGCCCTGTGGCAGGAGAACCAAGAGCTGCTCGAGGTTGTCGCGATACACGGCGGCGACGTCACCAACGGTGACAAGGTTCGCCAACACGATGGGCAGCGTGGGCTGCAGCCGATCGAAGAGCGCACGAGCTTCGTCGACAGCCCCCGGCGCATCCTGCAGCACTGTCGCGAGATTGCCGTCCTGGGCGCGCAGCTCACTGGTGACCGTCGCGAGGTTCGACGCCCATGCCTGAATGGAGTCCGATGAGTCGATCTGCGAATCCAGAATCGGTTTGGATTGGTCGACAAGGGTCGTCAGGTCGTCGATGTTGGCCCGCGCGTCGATGGCCAGAGCCGTGGCGCCCTTCACGAACCGTGCCAGCTCGGGTCCCAGACCACCGAACGCGATATACGACTCGTCGACCACGGTCTTCAGGTTGTCGCGTGGAATCGCCTCCAACCCTTTGTTTGTGGCGTCCAACAGCGAGCTGATGTTCGGCGGCACCGACGTCTGTCCGACCGGTATGACAGAGCCGTCCTTCAACGGTGGACCGTCGGCACTGCGCGGAAGAAGATCGATGTACTGCTCGCCGATCGCTGACACGCTGTGCACCTCGGCGTTCACGTCCGAGGGAATCTTCACGTCCGAGTTGAGCGAAAGCACCGCCTCCGCACCGATATTGGTCAGCTGCACGGATTTCACCTGGCCGACTTGATACCCGCGGTAGGTGACGTTGCCCCGCTCGTACAGCCCGCCCGTCTGCGGCAGCTGCACCGTCACCGTGTAGCGCCCGACCCCGAACCACCGTTCCTGCAGATGCAGGACCGGGAAAAACATCAGCAAGACACCGGCGAGTGACACCAGGGACACCACGCCCAGCTGAATCCAGATTCGCCTCGTGATGTTCATGTCACGGCCCCTGATCGAAGCGGTAAGGAGCGACCAGCGGATTGCGGGCCGTATACGGGCTGGGCATCTGGCCGATGGTGCGGCCCCACTGCAATTCCAGCTCGGTCAATTCGCCTTCGGCGCGCGTGCCGGTCAAGAACGACGCGTCCAGGCGGCTGAGGGTCAGGTCGATGACGGCGGTCAAGTTCGCGTAATCGCCGCGCAACCACTTGTTCAGTGTCGGCTTGGGGAACGGGAAGGTGGCATAGAAGTCGAGCGAACGGGTGAGATCCTGGCCCGCGTTGGCCAGCGATTCCAGCACCGGCCCAAGGTCTTTGAGCTCCTTGACCAGATTTTCCTTCGTTTGGTTGACCGAATCGGCGGCCAGTGCGCTGAACTTACCGAGCTGGTCGAGCGCATCGGCGAGGGTGATCCGTTCGTCTTTGAGAATCGCGAGCGCCTGCGGAACCGTCTTCAGCGCCTTGTCGACCACAGGTTTCTGGTCGGCGATCTGACCAACCAGATTGTTCAGGCTGTCGGCCGCGGCCAGGATGTCGTCCTTTTGGTCGTTGAGGTATTTGACAAACACATCCAATTGCGACAGCAGGCTCCTGAGGTCGTCGGCACGGCCGGAGAATGCGGTGCTCAGTTCCTTCGTGATTTCCTGGATTCGGCCGACACCGCCGCCGTTCAGCAGCAACGACAGCGCACTGAGCGTCTCTTCGGTGGTCGGATAGGTGCCCGCACTCGACAGCGGGATCAGCGACCCGTTCTTGAGTTTGCCTTGCGGTGGAACCTCTTTGGGCGGGGCGAGCTCGATGTGCAGTGATCCCAGCAGGCTGGTCTGCCCGAGCTTTGCGGTGGCGTTCGCAGGCAGGTCGACGTTCCCGTCGATCGTCATCGTGACCAGCGCATGCCAGTCCTGGCGCTCGATCTTGGTGATGTTGCCGACCGTCACGTCGCCGACCCGAACCCGGGAATTCGGCTGCAGATTGACGACCTCGGGCAGTTGCGCCTTGATCGTGTAGGCCCCGGCCTCGCCGCCCGCCGTCCCAGGTAACGTTATTGAGTTGAGGCCCCGCCAGTTGGCGCAGCCCGGCACCGCCATCACCACGACGACGACGACGCCAAGCAGTATCCGCCGCAGGTGATTTCCGCTCATTGGCCACCCCCAGGCGGAACCATCATGCCGGTCAGCCCGGTGCCCGGATCAGTGGAGACCGGCGCGGGTACGGCCGGAGCGTCGCCCGGGTTGAGTGGCGGTGGATCGGGTGGCCTGGCCGGCACGAACGGCGGCTGACCGTGATTGGGATCGGCGGGCTCACCGAAGTTGGTGAAAACACTGCCCGGCGGCGGCAGGGGTCCACCGCTCGGTGGCGTTGAAGGTGCTTGCGATCCGGGCGCTTCTGCAGGCAGCGCCGGCCCCGCACCGGCGGGCGGGATGTAGTCGGGCCGCATCCAGTCTTCGCTGTAGGTGACCTCGTTGGGTCGAGCGGTCGCACCGACGAATGGGTTCAGGCCGAACGGGGGGAAGTTGTACTGGCGGTTCTTGATGATCGGCGCCAGATACTGCACGCACAGCTTCGCGGACTGCTCTGCGCCCAACCGAGAGGCGGCCTGCACTGCCCCACAGAGGAATTGAATGGGGTTGGCGAAGTTGTTCAACGCCAACGCTCCGGTCAGGGTGCCCTGCGCGGGCTGGTAGATGTTCAGGAAGTTCTGGAACGCGTTGGGTGCGACATGCAGCAACTGCTTGACCTCGTCGATGTTGTCGGCCAGGTTCTGCGTCACCGACGCGAGCTTGTCCGAGGTGGTGCCGAGGGTCTCCCTGTTCTCGGCGACGAAGCTTCTGACATCGCCGGCGACGTCAGCGAGGTCCTTCACCGCGTTGCCGACCTCGTTGGGGTCGTTGGAGATAAGCCCCGTCACGGAGGCCAGGTTTCCGTTCAGCTGCCGTAGCAGGTCGCTACTGTCGCGCAGTGCCGACACCAATATCGCCAAGTTCTTGACCGTGCCGAAAAGGCCCTTGCTGTTATCACCGAGCGCCGAAAACGCTTGCGACAGTTTGATCAACGTGTCACGGATGTTCGCGCCCTGACCGCGCAGATTGTCAGCAGCGGTGTTGATGAACGCGCCAAGGGTGCTCACGCCGCCCGGCGTGGTGGGCTGCAACGTGTCGGCGAGTCGTTCTAGCTGCTGGCGGAACGCGTCGAACTCAACCGGTACGGCGGTACGCTCCTGCGGAATCACCGCGCCGTCCTGCATCTTCGGCCCGGACTTGTAAGTCGGCGTGAGCTGGATGGCGCGAGCCGTCACCAACGCCGGCGAGAGAATGACGGCTTTGGCGTCGGCGGGCACCTTGTACTTGTCGTCGACCGAGAAGGTGATCTTGGTGCGGAACGGCTCCGGTTCGATCTTGTCTATGGAGCCGACAGGCACGCCGAGAATCACCACGTCGTCGCCCGTGTAGATGCCGTTGCTGTTGTCGAAGTATCCGACGATCGTGGTCTTGCTCGCTGCTCCACTTCGAAAGATCGTCACGCCTGCGAGGACCAACAACACCACCAGGGCTACGGCGAGCCCGATCTTTCCCGTCCGCGAGTTGAGCCTGTTCACTGGCCGTCTCCCGCCGGTGCGGGCGGCCCTGGCGGCGGGCCGAGCGGGACCGGAGTCACGTCGGCTGCTCCAGGTGCGCCGGGTCCTACCACCGCCGGGTCGCCGGGTGGCCGGCTTTGGGCGCCTGCCGGTACCTGCTCACCGGGTGCAGGCGCGTAGATCGGAAGCGGCGGCGTGGCGGTGGACTCCTGCCCCGGGGATGCCGCTGCGGGAGGTCCCGGCGGCGGGCCGCCCGGCGGCGGCGCAGGCAACGGCTCGCGGTACGGGTAACAGCCCGTCGGGCCGGGCAACGGCACTCCCGGCGGACCGCAACCCTGATCGCCGGGATTTCCGGTGATGGCGTCGGGAATCGTCAATTTCGGATCTCCACCCTGGCCGGTTCGTGGGTACGGGATCGGCAGTGCCGGCGTGCCCGGTTGCCCCACCTGTGGGTCGCTGCGTTGTGTCGGCAACAGCACGTTGGGGTCGAGGCCGAGGTCGGAGAACGCCGCGTCGACGAACGGTTGGACGAACTGTCCGGGGAACAGGTTGACCAGGTAAGCCTTGAAGAAGGGTCCCGACGAAACCGATTCACCAAGGCCAAGCGCGTACCGATTGAGTCCCTGGAGCGCCAGTTTGACCTGTTCCTTGTGGTTGTCGACGATCGCGAGCACGCCGTTGAGTTTGTCCAGAGCCGGCTTCAACTGTGTCCGGTTTTCGGCGATGAAACCCTTCAACTGCTGGCTCACGGCCGAGATGTTGTTGAAGATCTGGTCCAATGACGCGCTCTCGCTTCGCAATGCCGCGAGCAGCGCGTTCGTGTCTCGGACGAGGGTGACGATCTGGTCGCTGCGCTCCGAGAGCACTGCAGTCGCCTTGTTGGCATTGGACAACAAGCTTCGTAGCTGCGCGTCACGCTCGTCCAGGGTCTGCGTGAACCGACCCACCCCTTCCACCGCGGCGCGCACGTCCGGTGGTGTGTCGGCGAATGTCTCCGACAACATCTTCAGCGAATCCGACAACTGGTTCGTGTCCAGGCCGCTGATGGCGGTGGTGAGGTCTCCGATGGCATCGGGCAGCTGATAGGCGGGCGTCGTCCTCTCGAGGGGGATCGGACCGGACAGCCGGCCATCCCCGCGCGGGGTGATCTCGAGGATCTTGCTGCCCAATGCGCTTCGTGTCTTCACCGCCGCTTCGCTGCGCTCGCCGAGCCGGATGTCGTCGTCGACCTTGAAGGTCACCAGCACGCGCGAGTCATCGAGCGTGATGTCTTCGACCTTGCCCGCGGCGAACCCACTCACCCGCACATCGGCGCCCGACAGCAGACCACCGGCCTCTGCGAAGTACGCCGAATACTCCTTGCCCACCGACAGGCCCGGCAGCTTGTCGTAATTAACCGCGCCGAGAGCCACAGCGACGGACAGAGTGAGGCCGATGGCACCGATGATGAGTGGGTTGCGCTCTTGAAAGGACTTCATCGCGGAGTGCACCTCCCCGTGTCCTGGCCGGCCAACTTCACGTACACCGGTTGGCCGCCCTTCCCGTTGAGCTTGAGCACGAGATCACACAGGTAGAAGCTGAAGAAGTCGCCGTAGAGGCCCTGACGGTTCAGAATCCGATATGAGTCCGGCAGCGTATCGAGCAGATTGTTGACGTAGTCGGCGTCCGCGACGATGTTGCCTGCCAGCCGGTCCGCTTCGGTCACGACCTTCTTCAAGGGCGGCCGCGCCTGCTGCAGGAGGTCCGCGACAGACCCCGCGGCCGCATTGGCGTACGCCACACCGTTGGTGATGTCCTGCTTTCGTTCGGCCAGGCCTTGCACCAGCTGTGACAACGAGCCGACGGCCTTGCCGAACTGCTCTTTCTGGTCGCCGAGGGATCCCAATACCGTATTGAGGTTGACGATGACCTGTCCGATCAGCTGATCCCGGTCGGCCAGAGTGTTGGTCAGCGAAGCAGTCTGACTCAAAAACGAGCTGATCGTCGCGCCCTGGCCTTGAAACGCCTCGATGAGCTGGCCGGTCAGCGCATTGACCTGATCGGGGCTCAGGGCGTTGAAGAGCGGACGGAATCCTCCGATCAAGGCGTCGAGATCGAGTGCGGGCTCCGTTCGCTCCAGCGGTATCGTGTCGCCCGCGTTCAGCTTCCTCGTTCCGCCTGCGCCTTCCTCGAGCGCAACGAACCGGTCCCCGGTGAGGTTCTCGTAGCGGATCGCTACCCTGCTGCCCTCGGTGAGCACCACCGACTTGTCAGCGGCGAACTCGACGTCCACCGTGGCGTCGTCTCGGACCTTGATGCCCTTGACCTTCCCGACCTCGACTCCGGCGATACGCACGAAGTCGTCGGTCTCCAGTCCCGAGACGTTCTTGAAGACGGCGTTGTACTTGTTTTGTTCGTCGAAGCGCAACTGTCCGAAGACCGCCACCGTCACAAACCAGCCCAGCGTGCACACAACCAGGAATATGGCGATGCGCACGAGGGTGCCGCGCAAGCTACCCATGATGGCGGTGGTCTCTCATCGTCTGCTTTCTCATCTGGCTGGTCTGGTCAGGGCGCCGGGGTGACCGGCCCCGGTGGTATGGGGGGCGGTGGATTCGGTTGCACCTGTGCGGGATAGGGCACCACGAACGGCTCTTCTCCCGCCCGGGGTCCCGGTTCCTTTGGTTGCCCCGGCGGTGGCGCGGGCGGCAAACCCGGGTAGAGCGGGGTGCCGTCCGGTGCATATTGCTGCGCACCGTACGGCGGGGCCCCGGGGTACGGGATCGGTCCCGGTGCCGGCGGTCCGATGCGATTCATGGTCGGCGGTTGCGGCACCCCACGGGTGAACGGGAAGTAATTCCCGTAGCCCGGGAAGCCGATGCCCGGATTCGGCCGAATGTCCACGCCGGTGCCCCACCCGGTGTTGGTGATCAGCTGGCGTTGCGGCCAGTTCTGAGCGACATCGGGCAGCGAACCGCAGCCTGGCTTGCCGCCGGGACCGCCCTTCGCGCCGTTGATCGGTAGGTTGTCCGGGTACTTGTACTGGTCGTCACCGAACAGCAACGCCACGTCGAGGATGACCGACTTACCGGTGCTGCCGCCCGCGACGTTCTCGAACCCGAAGTCGATGACGTTCTTGCCGCCGGTGAACAGACACGTCAGTTCCGGGTTGTATTTCATCAGCAGACTGGTCGTGGAATCGAGCACGTTGACCGCGTGGATCAGATTGTCCTTGCTGGGACCGAGGACGTTGACGCCGCTGTTCGACAGCCCGATGACGTTGAGCAACAGCGAGTCGAGTTGCTTCGCGTGGTTGGTGATCGTGGTACTGGTGGTGCTGGCCGCGTCGAGCACGGTGATGATGTTCTGCGCCGCCGCGCTGTAGGTGTCGCTGAACCCCTTGACCGCCTTCCAGTCCTGGCGGATCGTCTCGCTGCGGGGATTGAGTTGCATCAGCACCTCATTACCGGCGGTGATCGCTTCGCCGAGCCTCTCGCCTTGGCCACGCACGCCCTCGGCCAGCGCGGACAGCACGGCGTTCAGCTTGGCGGTGTCCACCTGCTGGAGCACTCCGACGAGATTCTCGAACACGGTGTTGACCTCGGTCGCGACGTTCCGCGCCCTGAGCACCTCACCCGCCGAGAGCCGCTTGGCGCTCGGGTCATCCGGGACGACGAGATCGACGAACTTGTTGCCGAACGCCGTCGTCGCCTTGATCTCCGCCTCGACGTTGGCCGGAATGTACTTCACCTGATCGGAGTTGATCTCCAGTTTCAGGCCAACCGGCGGGTTCCCCTTCGAGATATCGTCCACCCGGCCGACCACGACGCCCCGCAGCTTCACATCGTTACCGGTTTCCATGATCAATCCCGAGCGATCGGACATCACCGTGACCGGGATGGAGGACCGGTAGCTGCCGGTGAACAAGACGCCGTCGAGCACTACCAGCCCAACAAGCGTGACGATCAACCCGAGGGTCCACCATGCCGGGTGGATGCCTGATTCCCCCGCTCGTTTTTTGGTTCGCGCTGCTGCCGCCATCCCGCTACCCGGAAATATTCAGGCCGCCGCCTTGGCCGTAAATGCCCAGCGCGACGAACAGGAGAACGACGATGACGGCGACCAGGGATGCGCGAACCGCGCGACCGACGGCCTCGCCCACCCCCGCGGGCCCGCCCGATGCGGTGTAACCGTAATAAGTGTGTATCAGCATCACGATGGTCGCCATTCCGATTGCCTGGGTGAAGGACAGCACTACGTCCGTAGGGTTCAAAAAAGTGTCGAAGTAGTGGTCGTAGACGCCCGTCGACTGCCCGTAACCAAGAACTGTGCCGAAGCGGGTCGCGAGGTAGGCGGCCATCAGCCCGAGGCAGTACAGCGGGATCGCCAGCACGACTCCGGCCACCAATCGGGTGGAGCAGAGGTAGCTGACTGTGCGGACACTGATGACTTCGAGGGCGTCGATCTCCTCGTTGATCCGCATCGCCCCCAGCTGCGCCGTGCAGCCGGCACCGATCGTGGCGGCCATCGCGATCCCGACCACGGCGGGAGCGGCGAAGCGGGTGTTGATGTACGCAGATGCGAAGCCGCTCAGCGCCTCCACCCCGATGTTGGCCAGTGAACCGTAGAGCTGTACGGCGACCAGTGAGCCGACCTGCGAGGTCAGGAAGACGACGACCACAATGGTGCCGCCGATGAGAGCCATCGCTCCGACGCCCAGGCCCATCTGAGCGATCTGGCGCAGCAGCTCCACCCTGTAATAGATCCAGACATCCTTGATGCCGACAATCGTCTTGCCGAAGAATTGGGTCTGCTCGCCGACCTTGTTCCAGCCGTCGGCCCAATTCCGGGCGGTGCGTTGAATCCGCGGCGCGATGGCGCGCGCTGGGGTGCTCACAGGGTCGCCTTCACGCCGACGATCGTCGTGATCGTGCCGATGAGGAACAGAACCAGGAACGTGAAAACGACAGTCTCGTTGACGGCGGTACCGACGCCCTGCGGGCCGCCGCCCACCGAGAGCCCCTTGTAACAGGCGATCAGGCCGGCGAAGAAGCCGAACAAGATTGCCTTGCACAGGGTGATGATCAACTCGGGTATTCCGACCAGCAGGGTCAGGCTGGCGACGAAGGCGCCGGGCGTGACGCCCTGAAGAAAGACCGAGAAAAAGAAGCCGAAGGTCAAGCCCACCACAATCACCAACGACGTCAGCATGGTCGCGACGAGCGTTGCTGCCAGCACTCGCGGCACCACCAACCGGTGAATCGGATTGATGCCGAGTACACGCATCGCGTCGATCTCTTCACGAATGGTGCGCGAACCGAGGTCGGCGCACATAGCCGTCGCCCCGGCGCCCGAGATCACCAGCACCGTGATGATGGGACCGATATAGAGGACCGCACCGAGTGCAGCCGCGGCGCCGGATGCGTCGGCCGCGCCGATCTCGATCAGGAGCAGGTTGAGGATGAACGCGGTCAACACCACGAATGGGATCGCCATCAGGATGAGCGGTAGGACGGATACCCGCGCAACGAACCAGGTCTGCAGGACGAACTCACGGAAGGGGAAGTTCGGCTTGAACATCTGGACCATTGCGTCCATCGACATTGCGAAGAAGTCGCCGACGGACCGCAGCGGCTTGGCTACATCCCACTGCTTGTGTCCTGCCACTAGCGGATCTCCCCGTCCCCTTCGGCAGGATTAGCAGCCCCGGCGGTGGCACACTTCATAGACTGCGAATCCCCTCCATCAAGCTCGGCGACTGCCCCGCCCAGAGTGATTCAAGGCACAGGCGACTGCCGACAAACCGTACACCAACTTTTTCGGCCATAGCAACAACTCGGCGGCATTTATAGCATTAACGGCTCAGTTCACCTAGTTCGATAGGTCAGGTTTGCTCTGTTTGTATGCGACAGATCCGCGGGGAACGTCTCACCGGTCGATACCAGCGAAAAGTGTCTGCCGTTGAGCCAAGGACCGTGTCGCTCGACAACTCAGCCGTTTGACCATCAGTACAGTTGAGAGCACTGGCATTGCGCGATTCGACGCGTGACCAACGACCTCGGACCACATGTACGCACCCTGGCGAACTACAGGCGTCGACGGCCACATGTTGTCGCTTGGTGTTTGCTGACTGTTTCGGGCTTCGCGATCTACCTCCAAGGGCGAGAAATTCGTAGCAAGAATAGCGGCGGACAAACGATTGCTGCTGATCCACCTAATAATGGCGTTTGAACCCGCCCTATTGGATTGACGGTGTATTTGACCAACGCTTTATCGGTCCGCTAATGAATTAGATTTACCGCAGCGTCGAATTGCCGCATCAATTAGGCACCAATCGTCCAGAGGAACAGGCGTGCTGTCCGGCGTTCGGCGGATCGCCTCAGGCCACAACCGTGACATCGCACCAAAGTCGGCCCGCTGAGCACGGCGGCCGCGGGCCGCGTCGGCAGCCGGAGGGCATAAATCGTCCCCACGGTTACCATTACCGACCATCCTCCGACGCAGAGAGTGCAAATCAAGCGGGTTCCGCGCAAATAACATCTAAAGATCTATCTATATAGCTAATTAGAAACTGTTGCCAGCCAAAAGCCCGACGCTGAGGCGGTCGCTTCATAAACAGGCCTTTCGGCCCCGACTCGGTTGCTCGGCGGCCGGAGCGTGCGGACCAAGTGCCGAGTGAGCCTCTCATCCGGAGCTCGCTTCGATCCGGGCAACAGCGTGCCTATCATCTGGCAGCGGTGTCCGTCCGACGCGGCGCCCCGGGATGTAGACTTACATATCTTACTAAGTAAGCGATCTCTCCGACTCAGGATGTGACGGCACGATGAAGTGGGGACTACCTTGGCCGGGACAGCAGCTGGCAGCAGCGGCGGAGGCTGCAGGCGCCGGCGCCTTCTGCGCCGGTGAATTCGCCGATCTCAGCGCATATGTGACCGCTACCGAGATGGCGCACGCCACGTCGACCGCGATGATCGGTCCTGGCATCGCCTACGCCTTCGCCCGATCACCGTTTGTGCACGCCGCATCGGTACGGCATCTGTCGAAGCATGCCGCGGGGCGGGTATTTCTCGGCCTCGGGGCAGGCACCTCACGGATGAACCGGGACTGGTTCGGCGTCGACTCCGCCCACCCGGCACCGCGGATGGCCGAGCTGATCGACGTGATCAGAGCTTTCTTGCACGCGGAGAATGGCGAGCGCATCCGATATGACGGCGACTTCTACTCCATTGACGCCGACATCCGCGCTCCCGTGTTCGGCCGACTGGACGTGCCGATCCTGATCGGCGCCTTCAACAAGATCATGATCCGAACCGCAGGCCGCACCGCTGACGGAATCCTCGGACATGGGCTGTTCACCGACCGCTGGTGGGAGGAGGTCGTCGATCCCGAGCTCGCCCGTGGCGCCGACGGCGCCGGCCGCGAGCCGGACAACCTTCGGCGGTGGGGCTGGCTGATCACAGCGATCGACGATGCCGATCCGAAGCGTGCCGTCACCGAGGCACGCCTGCAGATCGCCTTCTACCTGACCGTGCGGACGTACGACTCGCTGGTCGAGTTGCACGGCTGGCAGGACGAAGTCGCCGCAATCCGCACCGATTTCCGGAACGGGCGCCCGAAGGCCATGGCCGACCACGTCACCGACGACATGTTGTGGGCTGTGGCGATCTGCGGCGACGCCGCGCAGGCCCGCGACATGCTCGCGCACCGCAAGCGGCTACCCGACACGGCGTTCTTCGGCGCGCCGAGCTTTCTGGTCGGCCGCCGCCGACGTGCGGAGTACGACGCGGCCGCTGTTCGATTGGCGTCCGAGCTGCACTGAGGCGCAATGTCATCGGCCGATCCGGCGTCACACATGGTTTACTGAGTAGTACAACTGCAAGCAGTAGGAGGCCACCGTGTCTCGACCCGAACCGCTCGCTCCGATGATCTCACCCGAGACGGCATCTGGCGCCGTGCGATCCCCCAAGACAGCGGAGTTGGTCGCGCGGACATTGCGCCGGATGGTGGTCGAAGGCCAACTCAAGGATGGCGACTTCCTGCCGCACGAGGCAGAACTGATCACGCATTTCCAGGTCAGCCGGCCGACGCTGCGCGAAGCGGTGCGAGTGCTGGAGTCCGAGCGGCTCGTCGAGGTCCGCCGTGGCTCGCGGACGGGTGCCAAAGTTCGGGTGCCGGGCGCCGAGATTGTGGCGCGACCTGCGGGGCTCTTGCTGGCCCTGTCCGGTGCCACGCTGGCAGACGTGATGACCGCACGCACCGCGATCGAACCCGCGGCGGCCAAACTGCTCGCCGAGGACGGCACCGCCGAATCCCACGAGGAATTGGCCCGCCTGATAGACGACATTCCCGAAGCGTGGCAGGCGGGCAGGCTGGGGCCTGCAACCGCGAATCTGCACCGCCGCATGGTCGAACTGTCGGGCAACGCGACGCTGGGGATGATTGCCGGAATGCTTCACGAGATCAGCGAACGGCATACTGCCGCAGCCTTTTTGGGCGTCCAAAACGTGGTGCCAAAGGCTCAGTACAACAAAGTGGTGAAGTCCTACCACCGATTGGTGGACCTCGTCACGGCCCGCAAGGGCGCCGAGGCCGAGACGCATTGGCGCCGCCACATGGAGGCGGCCAGTGCCGCCCTGCTCAAGGGCCACGAGAAGACCAAGGTCCGCGACATCATGGACTGAGGGCTGCGACTCCGACGCCGCCTTCGCCGCCTCTTTTGTGATCCAGGTCTCGCATCCTGTCTCGATTCCTGATACTTTGTGATTCGTACGTCGCAAAAGTGCATCACTTGATGTCTGTAATCGCAGGGAGCTCCGTGACCAAGCCACTAGGCGGCATCCGAGTACTCGAGGTTGCGCAATTCACGTTCGTGCCGTCCGCGGGCGCCGTGCTCGCCGATTGGGGCGCAGAGGTGGTGAAGGTCGAGCATCCGGTGACCGGTGACGCGCAGCGCGGTCTGGTGAAGGTGCTGGGCAGGGCCGCCACTGCGGAGGGGTCCTCGTTCGCGCCGATCATGGAGGCGCCCAACCGCGGCAAGCGCAGTGTCGGTCTCGCTCTCGACAACGACGACGCGCGACCTGTGCTCGAGGAACTCATCCGCCGCAGCGACGTTTTCCTGACCAACTATCTGCCGTCGGTGCGCACCAAGCTGCACATCGACGTCGAAGACGTCCGTCGCATCAATCCCGACATCATCTATGTCGCAGGCAGCGGATTCGGAATGAACGGACCGGACCGAGACGCCGGCGCCTATGACGCGACGGCGTTCTGGCGCGCGGCGGCAGCGCCGACGGCGTCACCCCGCCGAGCGCCGACTCGGTGTCCTTCATGCCGGCCGGGGCCTACGGAGACAACATCGGCGGCCTGGCGATCGCGGGCGGGGTCGCCGCTGCGCTCTACGGTCGACGTGTCACCGGTGAGCCGGCCGTCCTCGACGTGTCTCTGCTGGCCGTCGGTGCCTGGACGACCCAGTTCAGCGTCAACATGGCGATGTTGATGGGCGGACCGTTACCGAAGTTCGAACGCAAGACGCAGGCCCCTGGCAATCCTCTCACCGGGGCCTACCGCACCGCCGACGATCGTTTCGTTCAACTGTCGATGCTGCAGCCAACGCGCTACTGGCCGGAGTTCTGTCGGCTGATGGGGCTGGCTGACTACGCCGAGGACCCGAGATTCACATCGATGGAATCGATGGCCGCCAATGCCGAGGAAGCCTACGAGCTCGTCGCGGAGGCGATCGGCAAGTTGACGTATTCCGAGTGCAAGAAGGTGCTCGATCGCGGCACCGGACAGTGGGCGCCCGTCCAGGACGCCTGGGAGCTGGCCAACGACGAAGCACTGATCGCCAATGGCCGAATCGCCGATATCGTTGATGCGGAGGGCAATTCACAGAAGCTGGTCGCTAGCCCCGTGAAGTTCGGAGACGAGCCCGTCGCGATGTCACGGGCCCCGCAGTTCGCCGAACACACCGACGACGTGCTACGCGAACTCGGCCTGAGCGACGACGAGCTCATCGAACTCAAGATCTCCGGAGCGATCACATGAGCGGTCAATCGTGACGGCCGTCGACATCACGTCGACAGACGACGGCACCGTCAAGGACCGGCTGATCCGCGCCGCGGACGCGGAGATCGTCACCCGTGGAATCGCCGCCGTGCAGATGGAATCCATCGCCAGGAGCGCGGGAGTGTCTCGTGCCACCGCATTCCGTCAGTTGGGCAGCGTCTCAGAGCTCCTGGTTCAGGTGGCACTGCTGCGGGCCCGTCGGCACGTGGCGGAGGTGAAGACCCTGATGGCAGGAAAAGTGGGAGCGTTCGCGAAGCTCGAGGCGGCAATGGTGTACACCACGCGCGAACTTCCCACCGATCCGTCGATATCCGCGCTCATCGCGCAGCATTCCTCATCTGTTCACGACCCCAACGTGCACCAGGTCGCGGTCGACGCCGTGGGACCGGTGCTCGAGGAAGGCCGGCGAAACGGCGAGGTGCGCGACGACCTGGAGATCGACGAACTCGTCGACTTCCTGGTGGAGCAGACCTACATCGCGGCGGAGGAGCCCGATCGGTCAGCAGATGAGGTGCGACGGCGCTTCCGCCACTTCATCATCCCCGCCCTTGCCGCATTGGGCGGTCCAGGGGGTGAACATGTGTCCCGGACAAGGGAAGTCGAGGATGCGGTCCACACCGCGATCGAGGCATTACACAATCTCTCCGACCAAATGCAGCGTGGTCGGCCGCAATGATGTTGCCCTACCTGTCAATACGAGATGGTATGGCGGCCCGCCGCCATCGGAAAGGAAGAGTGTGAGCGAGACCCAGCCCATGCAGTGTCCGGTCGAGAAGAACGTGGATCTCAACTCGCCGTCGGCTCCAGCCTTGACGCACTTCGGCATGCTGGACGCCACCCAGGATGATTTGCGGCCGGTGTTCCGCAACACCGAGGGGCCCGGCTACTGGATGTTCACCGATTACGAAACCATCCTCGATGGTTTGCAGCATCCCGACCTCTGGTCGAGCAGCGTCATCGTGCCGTCGGATCCGAACCCTCCATACAAGTGGATCCCGATCATGATCGATCCCCCCGACCACGCCAAGTGGCGACATGTTCTGGCCGAATACTTCTCCCCCGGGCTCGTCAAGAGCCTGCGTGACGAGCAACATCAGCTCGCCGGCGAACTAATCGAAAAGGCTGCGGCGCAAGGCTCTTGCGATTTCGTGACGCAGGTGGCGCGCGTGTTCCCGTCCATCGTGTTCACCCGCCTGATGGGTATGCCAGAAGATCAGCTCGACGAATTCCTGGTGTGGGAGGACAAGATTCTGCACACCACCGGTTCGGACGACGAGGCGAACGCCACCCGGCTCGACGGCATGATGGCTGTGATGGGTTATTTCTCGGGCCTGGTCGAACAGCGTCGCGCCAACCCCGATCCGGATGCCCACGACATCGTCAGCAACGCCATCCGCTGGGAGATCGACGGCGAGCAGATCAACGACACCGACTTGTTGAATTGTCTGTTGCTGCTGTTCATGGCGGGTCTCGACACCGTGGCGAGCCAGCTGTCATATACCATGTTGCACTTGGCGACCCATCCGGCCGACCGGGCACGAATCGTTGAGGATCCGACGATCATTCCCAAAGCGGTCGAGGAACTGGTGAGGGCCTATCCGATCGTGCAGACGGCCCGAAAAGCGACCCGCGACATGGATTTTCACGGCTGTCCCGTGAAAGCCGGCGACATGGCCTCGTTCCCGATGGCTGCGGCAGGCCGTGATGAGAATATGTACACCGACGCGCGAAAAGTCGACTTCGACCGCGGCGTCACCCGTCACCTGTCGTTCGGCGGTGGACCGCACCGCTGCCTCGGTTCACACCTCGCCCGTCAGGAGATGGCAGTGGTGCTCGAGGAGTGGCATCGCCGGATCCCCGACTACGAGCTGGCCGAACAGGCTATCGAGCACGGCGGCCAAGTGTGGGGTCTGAACTCACTCAAGCTCAGATGGAATACCTGAGCGACTCTTGAGCAATGCATTAGCGAAGTGAGTTGACCGCGCGGGCGGCGTCGAGGTCTTCGACGGCGGCACAGGCCCGCCGCCAACCCGCTTCGGCGTTCTCCTGCGCCTGCAGCCCCGGCCACGCAATCGTCATCGCCACCGCGTCCCACGCTTCGGCGGAGAACAACCTGTACCGCTCGAAGGCCTGGTCGTAGGTCGGCGCCTCCGGGACTCCGCCCCGGCGCAGACCGTCGAGATAGCGCTCGAGCAGTTCGCGCTCATGGGCGCGCCGGATATCGGTGTCAAGGCCGGTGATCATCCAGTAGGCGATCTCGCGCAGGCCCGGACCGCGCCAGATGACCTGCCAGTCAAGCAGACCCGAGCGACCGTCCGGCAGCGAGTAGGTGTTGCCGAGGTGCGAGTCGCCGTGCAGCAGTGTCAATGGGCCCGCCTCGAACTCGCGATAGTAGGCGTCGATGTTCGCATCCAGCGCAGCGGCAACAGCATGCACCGCCGGTGTCGCTTCTGCACGATCGAGCTTCAACGCATCGCGCCTGCCGCGCTTGTAGAATCGCTTCAAGACCGCATTGCCGGGCCGTGTGTTCCATGCCCGCACCCAGTTCAGGTCGCCGTCGAATCGTGGGCTCTCCCAGAACCTGGAGTGGAGTTCGGCGAACGCGTCGACCAGTCCCCTGGCGTGCTCGATCCCGCATCGATCGGCAAGTGCGTAAGGATGCGCGCCGTCGGCGACGATGTCGTCAAGCACGATCAGGAACCGAGCTCCTATCCCCGCATAGGAGTACCAGGACTTAGGACACACACCGACCAGCTCGTCGGCCATCTGCTGATAAAACCGGACCTCGTTGTTCGACATCCCCAGTGCGGCAACCATTCCCCTGTTCTTGGCGGTCAAGGGACTGCTCTTGACGAAGATGTTGGCAGGCAACCGGGCCCGCTTGCCGACCTCGTTCCATTCCACCGCCAACCGTTGACGATCCGTCGTCCCGGTGGTGCCGCCGAGCGACGTCGCCGACAACGCGACGGCGCCGGGAGCACGTGCCCCGAATTTGACGGTGAGCCATTCGGCCGTGACGTCCGACGCCTTCGACGGTCCGCGCGTCGGCACCCACGGCGAGGCCGACGCGGCGAGCTCCGCCATCGCGCGCGCGTTTACCAACACATTGCTCACATTCATCACGGCTGTCTCAGCCCCCCGTCGAGTCTGGCGCGAGCCCGAGCCCGAGCCCGTGGCAGATGTCAGCCAGTATCGACCGCAGTTCGCGGAGCCGCCGCGGACCGATGATCTGCGCAATCTCGGCGTTCAGGCCTTCCCCGATGACGGCTGCATCGCCGATCAGTTGGACGCCCATCTCGGTGTAGCGGACGATCTTGGCTCTACCGTCGAGGGGGTCCGGCACCCGCTCGACGTACCCAAGCTCCTCGAGTTCGCTCACCAATTGGCCGACCGCGTTCTTCGAGACGTCCTGAGCCTTCGCGATGTCGGTGATACGGCTGCCGTCCCAACCGAGAAAAACCATCAGACGGGCATGTGCGGGCCGTAAACCTCTGTGACCCAATGCGTGTGCGCGGCTATTGCTGGCACGCACCATCCATTCACCGAATTCGATCGCATGCCGCTGCAGCGATTCCGACTGGAACTCCCGCACCTGCCGCTCGTCTGGGTGGCCGGGACCGGTGGGCTCTGTGCTCACTGTCATCCCTTCATCGCCGCCGCCCGCACGGTTGACATCACGGCAGATTTTAGTGAAGCTACCTTCACTAGATTAAACCATCAAGGGGAACTGAATGGTCTTCGCTGTGGAGGAACTGATCCCGCCCGCAACCGCGGACCCGTCCGGTGTGTGGTTCTTCAACTGGGGGATCCCGATCGCCGGAAGCGTCTTCATCCTGCTGGCGATCGCCGACGTGGTTCGCCGCAGACGTCTCACCTGGGGCTTTCTGTTCCTGTTCAACAGCATCGCCGTGTACTGGATGGAGACGATCGGCGACTGGGGCCAGATGCTCTTCTACAGCCCAACCTTCGCCGAGCACCACCTCCTCGACTGGTTGCCGCTGAAGACACCGCATGACCCGCTGTTCATGCCGTTTGCATACGCCGTCTACTGGGGTGTGCACGCACTGCTCGTGCTGTGGCTGAGCCAGTGGGTGTCATCGCGCACGGGGTGGAGCATGCTGAAATCGATGGTCGTGCTGGCCATACCGGTCAACTACATCTGGGACTTCGTGGTCGAGGCCACCGCAACCGCGATGGGCTGGTGGACCTATGACCCGGGCATGGGGCCCGTGCTCGAGTGGGGCAGCGGTGGCCGGATCACCCTGCTGTGGACCATCGGGATCATGTGCACCTGGCCCAATCTGATCGCCTATTGGGCCGGCAAGCCCCCGATCCGGGGGCTCAACCACCTCGAGCGGTTCTGCCGGCTCGACCGCTTCACGGTGCCGAAGAAACCCCTTTCGACCGGTGCGGCTGCCGATGTGGCAGGTCTGGGAAGCCTCGCTGTGGCCACTAAGCCGGCGAACCTGTCCAAGCAGCAGGAGTTCGACGCGTACCTCAACTACGACGTCACGGTTCCGCGGTGGCGATTCGAGCTGATGCGACTGGGCGCCTGGTTCATCGGATTTCAGGTGAGCTTCGCCTTCCTGCTGGTGCTGCCGCTGGTCGCGTTGCGCGCGTTGACCGGTGCCGACAGCCCGTACATCCCATGAGCCATGAGGACATCACAGAAGTGACTGCACATCCGACAAAGCGAGTGAGCATGAAAGATCTTCCTGCCGAGTTCTTTCTGCCGCCGCAGACCAACGCCGCGCTGTGGAGCGAGACCGTCAAACTCGTCGGCGGATGCGTTGCGTTCATCGTGCTGCTCGGCGTGGTCGTCGCTCTCACCCAGGGCATCGTCGTCACGCTGTAGCGGACGTCGTCAGCCGAAGTGCGTGTGGCGAAGCTCGGCCTTGCGCACCTTGCCCAGCGCCGTACGCGGCAACTCGTCGACGAAGACGAGCCGCTCCGGTGTTTTCTGTTTGGCCAGCCCGGCGGCCGCGAAGTGTTCCCGGAGCGTTTCGATGTCAAGTGCAGCACCGGGTTTGAGGACGACGACGGCCGCGACCACCTCACCCAGCCGGGCATCGGGAGCCGCCACCGCCGTGCCTTCGGCCACCGCAGGGTGGTCATTGAGGACGTCTTCGACCTGACCCGATGAGATCGTTTCGCCGCCGCGGACGATGACATCTTTGATGCGGTCGGTGATGGTCAGCCGACCGACTGGATCGACGTGACCGAGATCGCCGGTGCGAAACCAGCCGTCGGCGGTGAACGCGTCGGCGTTCAGGGCGGCATCGCGGTAACCGACGAACTGCTCGGGCCCCTGGATGACGACCTCGCCATCGGCGCCCACCGGCGCTTCGATCCCGTCGGATGTAAGGATGCGCACCGACGAGCCGGGCAGCGGTTTGCCGTCCGTGGCCAACCGCGCCCACTCGGGTTCGCCCGCGTGTTCGCCCGTCACAGTGGGATGCTCGGTGGCGCCGTAGGAACGGAACGTGGCGATACCGGCCGCGGCCGCCCGCCTGCCGAGTTCCTCGCTGACCGGTGCCGCACCGACGAGGAACTCGCGCAGCGCGGGCAGCGGCACACCCGTATCACCGAGATCGAGCAAGTCCTGCAGGTGGATGGGCGCACCCGCAGTCGAGGTGACGCTGTACTCGTGCCCCAGCTCGACCGCGCGAGCGGGATTCCATCCGTCCAAAAACACGGTCCGAGTGCCCGACATCAGCGGCCGAAACATGTTGCCGACTCCGGCGATGTGTCCCGGCGGAAATGTCACCAGCGACACGTCGTCGGCTGCCCCGGCGATCAGTGCAGGCAAGGTTCGTTGCTCGGCGAGCACCGTGTTGTGGCTGTGCTGCACACCCTTTGGCGCCGACGTCGTTCCTGACGTGTACAGCAGCAGGCAGACGGCGTCGGCGGATACGGATGGCCGCCGATGGTCTCCCGCTGTCTGCACATGCGACCACGCAAGGTATCCGTCGCCGTCGTCGGCGTCGACCACGATGATGTGGTGCAGGCTGTCGATGCGCGAAAACTCCGGTACGCGTTCGATATAGGAGGTCGTGCGGAAGCGTTCGGGCACGATGAGCACCCGTGCGCCGGACTGGGCGAGAATGAACCCGACCTCGGCCACGCCGTAGATGTGAACGATCGGAACCAGCACCGCACCGCACAGCAGCACTGCCTGGTAGGCGACGGCGCACTCGACCCGGTTGGTCAACTGGACCGCGACGGCATCCCCGCTGCGGGTGCCGAGGTCCTGCAGTGCCACAGCCAGCGCACGGGCGCGGTCGTGAATGTCACCGACCGTCACCGTGTCGACCGCGTCGGCGGTAGCGAACACCACCGGAGTCAACCCGTGTTCGCGTGCGCCGGCTTCGAACGCGTGCAGGCAGGTCCGCTCCGAGAACCAGCCCTCGCGGTACCACCTGCTCCGCAGCGCTCTGTAGTCGACGGGCACAGGTCGATGCTATCGATCCTCCGCAGTGAGCCTCTGACAGAGGCATACTGTGCCTTGTACGTCTAGCTATTTATAAGGAGATCTATTGCGCATCAGCATATTTGGCGGCACTGGAGCGACGGGATTGCTGTTGGTGGACCAAGCCCTCTCTCGGGGCCACGCGGTGGTGGCGTTTGCCAGGACGCCATCGAAGCTTCCGCGCCATGACCGGCTGTCGGTGGTCGAAGGTCAGCTGGACGACTTCGAGAAAGTGGCTGCCGCCGTCGCGGGCAGCGATGTCGTTCTCAGCCTGCTCGGACCCGGCACGAAGTCTGCTGATGTGCCGCCGATCGTGGCCGGGACCCGCAATATCGCCACCGCGATGCGTCAGCACGGCGTCCGACGGCTGGTCGCATCGGGCACACCGAGCATGAGAGATCCGGCGGACGAGAACGACTGGAAGGTGAGCCTTCAGCCCGCGGCCTACAAAGCGATTGTGGAAATCGGCCGAACCGTTCGGAGGTCCGATTTGGACTGGACCCTCGTTCGCTTCCCCTTGCTGTCCAACGGGCCGGGCATCGGTGAGGTCAATGCGCGGAACGTCGGTCAGAGAGGAGGACTGCGGCTATCCCGCGCCAACGCCGCTGCATTCATGTTGCAACAAGCGGCCGATACCACCTACCTCCGCAAAGCGCCGCTCATCAGCGACAAGTGAACTCTCAATTGCTCGTAGGCTGCCCGCGAAACATGGCCAGGCCAAACGATTGCGGCACGCTTGAAATAGGCAGTCAACTTGGCTGCATGGTCCATCATCCTCGCTAAATCTCCGTGCGCGCCAACGTGATCCCATTGTGACGCCAACGCGGCGTTGGGCAAGAACCGACGCCACACAGCAGCGCATCTTTCGATGCGGCGACGGACGTGTTCAGCACGCGGGGATTCTGGGCGGCGACGATGGCCGACATCGTCGGACAGTCAGGCGCCAGCATCGGCAGCATCTACCACCATTTCGGTGGGAAAAGGGAGCTGTTCCTCGCCATCTACGACCGGTTGTCGGCAGAGGTCGAGCTGCACGTCGCCGAGGCCGCGCAGCAAGGCGGCGATCTGGACAACCGGCAGGCGTTTGCGGTGCACGCACGGGCCTACCTGGACGCGATATGGCAGAACCGGCGGGCCGCCATGATGATGGCCGCCGGCGATGTCCCCGCCGACTTCGAGGAAGTCCGCCGCAGGAACACGCTGACCTTCTTCCATCGCTGGATGGGCGTGCTCCACGTCGACTTCTCCAAGCGGGGTCAGCTGCTCTCGCGCGTGCTGATCGCGATCATGTCGGAGGCATCGTTGATGGTGGCGATGTGCGACGACGTCGCCGATGTCGAGCCGATCACCGACGCCACCATCGAGTGGATCGGGCGGCTACGCACCTGATGATCGCTGCAGCAACGCCGTCGCCATCTCACTGGTAAGTATTTGCTAATACAATTAAATTCAATTAAATGCGCAGGTTATGAATTTTTGGCGATTTTGCTGCCAAGTTGATCCGGCGGTGCTGGCACGGGTCTACATTCGGGCCATCATCCACCCAAGGGGAAGCACCGAAATGACCATCGTCTCGTTAGTAACGATCCACCCGAACCAGGGCGTCGGCTGGGATGACCTGCAGAAGCAACTCAAGAAGGCATGTGACCTCGCCCGCAAGCATGGCGCCGAGAACGTGACCGTCCTCGCGACCATGATCGGCGGGGAAGCAACCAACACGATCGGACTGCTCTCCACCGCCGAGGACTGGGGACGGTTCGGCCAGGTGCAGCAATCGATGATGGGCGATTCCGAGATGCAGGCCGCCATGCAAGAGGCCGGCCGTATCGCCACCTGGGAGACCTACGTCAGCCAAACGATCCCAGACATCTGATCGGCACCTGAACAGTCCCGAGCGAGGCGAACTTGAACGCGAGTGGAGGAACCAGACTCATGTATGAGCGACCGCTTCTTCCAACTCGGCGACGATGATCTTGCGCATCCCGAGCATCGACTTGGTGGCAGCAGCGGCGCGGGCCGGATCTGGATCGCTGGTCAGTTCGAACAACCGATCCGGCACGATCTGCCAGCTCAACCCGAAGCGGTCCTTGAGCCAACCGCACTGCGACTCCTCGCCGCCGTCGATCAGACGATCCCAGTAGTAGTCGACCGCGGCTTGGTCCTTGCAGTGCACCATGAACGACACCGCTTCGGAGAACTGGAAGTGCGGGCCGCCGTTGATTCCGATGAACCGCGCGCCGTCGAGCACAAAGGTGCCTGAGACGACATGTCCGGGCGTTCCAGGCCCGGCTTCGGTGTAGCGCTCGAACGACTCGATCGAGGAGTTCGGGAAGACGGAGGTGTAGAACTCCGCGGCTTCCTCGAGGTTGTCGTCGAACCACAGCGAAGGGGTGATGGCCGGCATTGGGCTTTCCTTTTCCATGAGGCTATGAGGCTATGAGGTGCTGGTGGTGCTACTCCATGCAGACTCCGCCGCCCGCCAAAACTCATCTAGCCGGATTTGTGCGCACCCAACGCCCGTAGCGCGAAGTCGAGAACCCGGGCGCGTGCTCGCTGCAGGTCCTCCTCACCGCCGGGCGCCGACGTCGTCAGCTCACGACTGACGATCGCGCTGATGGCGACGGCGTCCTGTTGCGGCTTCGCCAGCGGAAACGAGCCGCCGTCGTGGCCGCGCTCGAGAATCCGCACCAGCGAGCGTTCGCGGTCGGTGTGCAGGCGTTCGCGCGTCTCCCGATACCCCTTGGCTGCCCGGACTTCGTCGGAGTCGATGACGGTGAAGTGCGTTCGCAGCTCAGCGTCGTGCGCCAGGTCGAACATCATCTCCACCCACGCCGTCAGCTGCTTGGCCGGAGAGCCGGGCAGCTCATCGGCGATGCCGTCCAGCCGGCCGGTCAACGCATCCGCCTCCTGCCGCAGCATCGCGAGGAACAACTCGTCCTTCGATGCGAAGTGCCGGTAGAAGGCCCTGGTGGACAGGCCGGCGCGGGCGAGGATCGCTGCTACCGGAATCGGGCCGCTGTGCGGTTCGGACAGGCAGCCATACGCGGCGTCGATGATTTCCTGGCGGTCATCGGCATTCGTCGACTCGGGCTGCACGCTCGCAGATTGTAGGGATAGGCGTTCTCAGCCGTTTGGCCACCATGTGCCAACGGCCGTATTTGCCCTGGGTAACGTGAGGCCCGGGATTGGCCGAGAGGACGTTGGTGAGCACTAGGCGCAGCGAAATGCAGACAGTGAAGTTCCGGGGTATCGACGGGCTCACGCTGATCGCCGACGAGTGGAACCGCGGAGCCGCCACGGCGCCGACATCGGACACGGGCGTCGAATCCGACCGCCCGTCCATATTGTTCCTGCACGGGGGCGGGCAGAACCGGTACTCCTGGAAGGGCACCAGCCAGACCCTGGCCGACGAGGGATTACACGTCGTCGCGCTCGACTCCCGTGGACACGGCGACAGCGATCGTGCCCCCGACGCGAACTACTCGGTGGACGCGCTGTGCGCCGACACGCTGGCGGTCATCGACCAGATCGGCCGTCCGGTGATCCTGATCGGCGCCAGCATGGGCGGGATGACGGGCATCCTCGCCGCCGACGAGGCGGGACCCGACAAGGTGACGAAGCTCGTGCTCGTCGACGTGGTGCCGCGCTACGAGAAGGGCGGAAGCGCCCGCATCCGCGACTTCATGGCCAGCGGCATCCACGGCTTCGAGTCGCTGGAGGACGCCGCCGAAGTGGTGGCCGCGTACCTTCCGCATCGCAAGAAGCCGCGCAGCCCCGAAGGCCTGAAGAAGAACTTGAGGTTCCGCGACGGGCGCTGGTTCTGGCACTGGGATCCCGCGTTTTTGACCAAGCCCATCGATGATTCGTTCGTCCGCGAGGAAAAGCTGGAGCAGGCCGCCATCGACCTGACCATTCCGATCTTGCTGATCCGCGGGAGGCTTTCCGACGTGGTCAGCGAAGAAGGTGTGAAGCACTTCCTGGAGACGGTGCGCCACGCCGAATTCGTCGAGCTGTCCGACGCCGGACATACCGCTGCCGGCGACGACAACGACGCGTTCAGCGACGTGGTGGTCCAGTTCGTAAACCGGTGAACGCTGCGCGCCGCACCGTCGGCTTCAACTTCCTCGAAGAACCTGAGCTGCCCAGCCCTCAGGTGACCGAAGGGCAGGCCGAGCAGATCGTCGCGCAGCACTACGGGTTGACGGCACGGGCGAAGCTGTTGGGCAGCAACCAGGACTGCAACTTCCTCATCTACGACACCGAGGACGCCGTCGTGGGTGCGCTCAAGGTCGCCAATCCGGCTTTCAATGCAACGGAATTGGAAGCGCAGGACGCGGCGGCCGACCTCGTCGCCGACGCGGAGCCGTCGCTGCGCATCGCCGTGCCGATGCCCAACCTCGCCGGCGACAAGTGCACCGTGATCACCGGGCTGCTCGACAAGCCCGCGTACATCCGACTATTGCGTTTCCTGCCGGGCGGCACGCTTTACGAATCGGGCTACCTACCTCCTGCGGCCGTCGCGGGCCTCGGTGAAGTGGCCGGTCGAGTCAGCCGCGCGCTGGTCGGATTCGAGCATCCCGGACTCGATCGCGCGCTGCAGTGGGATTTGCGATACGGCGCAGACGTTGTGACGCAACTTCTTTGCCACGTCGCCGACCCCTCGCGGCGCGCCACGGTCGCGGAAGTGACGGAGGCCGCCTGGTTACGCATCCGCCCGCTGGCCGAGAGCCTGCCCCGGCAAGCGACGCATCTCGATCTGACCGATGCCAACGTCGTCGCAACCCGTCGCGTCGGTGAAGCTGCGCACCCCGATGGCGTCATCGACTTCGGCGACCTGTCGCATACGTGGGCGGTGTCCGAATTGGCCATCACGGTGTCGTCTGTGCTCGGACACGTTGGCAGCGATCCGACGTCGATCCTTCCCGGCATCCGGGCGTTTCACGCCATCCGTCCGTTGAGCGCCGAGGAGGCAGCAGTTGTCTGGCCGCTGGTGGTGCTGCGCACCGCGGTGCTGATCGTCAGCGGGGCGCAACAGGCCGCCCTCGACCCTGACAACGCCTACGTCACCGAGCAGACCGACGGCGAGATACGGATGTTCGAGCAGGCGGCATCAATGCCGATCGACGTGATGACCGCGGTGATCAAGGCGGACCTCGGGCTGGCGGACGAGCCCCGCGACGTCGTCGTCGACACTCCACTGATCGAAGTCCCCGACCCGGCAGGTGTGGTGACGCTGGACTTGGCATCGCAGTCCGACACGTTCGACTCGGCGTTCGTGCCCGGCGGCTGGCTCCGCACCGACGTCGAGAGCGAATTCGCAAGAGCCGCTGTTGATGACGGCGCCGCTCTGGTGATCACCCGGTTCGGGCAGCCGCGCCTGAGCCGGACCACACCACTGAGCCACGACAGTCCCGAAGTGGTGCCGACGGGCATCGGCCTCTGGCCCGCGGCGGACATCCGCGCCGTGGCGCCGTGGGACGGTGACGTGGTCGAGGGCAGTGACGACAGCGTCACGCTCCGTGGAGCCGACTATGAGCTGACGCTCACCGGTGTCGCCCCGGTGCCGACACCGGGCACCCGGCTTCGCGCGGGCGATCCGCTCGCCGATGCGCGGTCGGGCCGATGGGCCGAGATCGGTGTGCGGCCCGTCGGTGCACCGCGTGCACCTGCGCTGACGACCGCGGAACTGTCGAGGGGATGGCTGGCTCTGAGCCGCGACCCGCGCCAAGTGCTCGGTCTGCCCGCCCTGCCCGAAACGCATTCCGCCGATAGCCTTTTGGCGCGTCGCGACGAAAGGTTCGCGCAGGTGCAGGAGCACTACTACGCCAAGCCGCCGCAGATCGAGCGAGGCTGGCGGCATTTCCTGATATCCACGGCGGGGCGTTCTTATCTCGACATGGTCAACAACGTCACGGTGCTGGGTCACGCTCATCCGCGCGTCGCCGAAACGGCGGCGCGTCAGCTGCGGAAGCTGAACACCAATTCCCGCTTCAACTACGAGGCGGTGGTCGAGTTCAGCGAGCGGCTGGCGGCCATGCTGCCCGAACCGCTGGACACCGTCTTCCTGGTCAATTCGGGTTCGGAGGCAAGCGATCTCGCGCTGCGCCTGGCGATGACGGCCACCGGCAGGCGCGATGTCGTCGCAGTGCGCGAGGCGTACCACGGCTGGACCTACGCAACGGATGCCGTCTCGACGTCGGTGGCTGATAACCCCAATGCGCTTGCCACGCGCCCGGACTGGGTGCACACGGTGGAATCGCCCAACAGCTTCCGCGGCAAGTTCCGCGGCGCCGACGCCGGACGTTATGCGAGCGAGGCGGTGACTCAGATCGAAGGTCTGATTGCCGACGGCCGCGCGCCGGCCGCCTTCATCGCGGAACCCGTGTACGGCAACGCCGGCGGCATGGCGCTACCCGATCACTACCTCGAGCAGGTGTACGCGGCGGTGCGCGCGGGGGGCGGCCTGGCGGTCGCCGACGAGGTCCAGGTTGCTTACGGCCGGCTTGGCAACTGGTTCTGGGGCTTTCAGCAGCAGAACGTCGTCCCCGACATCGTGTCGGTCGCCAAATCCACTGGCAACGGTTCTCCGCTCGGCGCGGTCATCACCAGCCGGAAGATCGCCGACAGGTTCCGCGCCCAGGGCTACTTCTTCTCGTCCACCGGCGGAAGCCCATTGTCGTGTGCGATCGGCATCACGGTCCTCGACGCGCTTCGCGACGAAGGACTGCAGGAGAACGCCGCGCGGGTTGGCGCTCATCTGAAGGCGAGATTGCAAGCGCTGCAAGAGAAACACCAGATAATCGGGACCGTGCACGGCATCGGGTTGTATCTCGGTGTCGAGATGGTTCGCGACAGGAGCACTCTCGAACCGGCCGTCGGGGAAACCGCGGCGATCTGCAATCGCATGCTCGAACTCGGCGTGGTGATTCAGCCCACCGGCGACCAGATGAACATCCTGAAGACGAAGCCCCCGCTGTGCATCGACCCCGAGGCGGCCGATTTCTACGTCGACACCCTGGACCGCGTTCTGACGGAGGGGTTCTAGGGCGCACCCTTTCACCGCGAGCAGACGCAAAAGCACCTGACACGCCGTGCGACACGCGGACTTTTGCGTCTGCTCGCCAAGAGATGCGGGCGCTACACGTCAACAGAAGTTGCCGTCGGCGACTGCTTCGCCCGCATCACCGGCGGCTGTAACCGATCCGGCAGTATCCGCAGCACCGCCCCGATGATCAACACGGCACCAAGCGCGATCGCAGCGACCGCCACAGCCGGTACGACCGGGAAGATGCCCTCGACGAGCATGTACACACCGAAGACGACGAACAGCGCGGCTGCGGTGATTTGGATGAACCGCTCGGGAAGGTGTTTACCCGCGATCGCACCGACCAGGATGGCGAGCGCATCGGCGGCCACCATGCCCAGCGTGGAACCGATCCACACACCTACCCAGTCGTTGTCCGCGGCAAGGGTGATCGTCGCGAGCATGGTCTTGTCGCCCAGTTCGGCGAGCAGGAACGCGGACGTGACGGCGAAGAACGCCGGTGCGCTGGATCGTTGCGCGCGCGTCGCCTCGTCATCGGACAGCGAGTCGCCTCGCAGCGTCCACAATCCGAACAGGACGAACGCCACACCGGCGAGGATGCCCAGCAGGTGCGTCGGCAGCGCGGCACCCAGGTAGTGGCCCACCGCGACCGAGATCAGGTGTACCCCCGTGGTGGCGACCGTGATCCCGCCGAGCACCACCCACCAGCGGTGACGCAGCGCAAACGTCATCGCCATCAGCTGCGACTTGTCACCCAACTCGGCGACGAATATGACTGCGAAGCTCAGCAGCACGGCTGCGAACACCAACAACTCCTCGGTTCCTGGCTGCCGTTCGGAGATATTCTCAGATCCTCCGGCCGGCAACCGCAAACGGTTTGTATGGCCGAAGGTCTCGCCCACCGGCAACTCGGCCGGCTCGGGAACCGGGTCCCGCAGGACCAGTGTGTCGATCACCCGAATTGGGGGCTACTCCCCTTCGCTGAACTAATGCTACCCATACCGCAGCGGCAGGCGCAACTCGGGCACACCCAAAACCGCTCTGCCGCAATAAGTTTGAGCCCCCGGCTGCAATTGTTTGGATACCCGTAAAACATCGGTGGCAGCCCCGGAGTTCCGGTATGGGCAACTCGGGTCAGTCGCTCGCGGCCGGGCCTTTCCTGATGATGGCGGCCAGCTCTTCGCGCGAATTGGCGCCCACCCGCTGGCATGCGCGATACAGGTGTCCCTCCACGCTGCGGACCGACATGACCAGGCGCTTAGCGATGTCCTTGTTCGACATACCGGCGACGGCCAGTTCGACGATTTCGCGTTGCCGCTCGGTCAGCGGGTGACCGGTCGGGCTCCGCAACGCGGGCGTACTGAGACCACCGCATTCGTCGGCCAGCCCCCGGGCGATCGCGGCGGCATACAACCTGCGCCTGCGCAACTGACTCTGGGAGAACGCCACCGCCGCCTGCGAGGCGGCATCGGCGGCCGTCGCCCGGTCGCCGAGCGCCTGGTACTCGTTCGACGCTGCGAGCAGACCCTCGCCGTCCTTGGCCGCCAGGGCTTCGGCATGGCGGGCGACGGCATCAGCCAGCGGCAACGACAACTCGTCGGCGAGCTGACGAGCCCTGTCCGACAGTGAGGCGTCTCCCCACTGCGCGATCGCCTGCAGGCAGATCAACTCGTGGGTCGGCTGGCCGCGGTCGCGCGCCTTCACGGCGGCTTCGCGGACAGTCGCAACCGCATCGGTCAGATAGCCGCCGGCCGCCAGCGACCAGCCCGTCGCGATCGCGAGGGCGGTATGCATGTACACGTAGCTGTCCGGTACGTTCTGACGCGCTTCCTCGAGCGCCGCATTCGCCTCCGCCGACTGGCCCAGTTTGGCGTGCGCCTCGGTCAGCGCGAAGCAGGTAGCGGGCCGCAAACCCGTTGTGATGCCGTGATGTTCGACACCGGCGAGCGCTTCGTGCAGAAGCTTCACCGCGCCGGGCAGCTCTCCCCGCATCAGGTCCGACTGCCCCAAAAGGAAGACCAGGTTCGCGTAGGCCAGGCCCGGCACGTCGTTCACGGAGTCGGCCATCTGCTTGGCGACCTTCGCGCAGTCGTCGATACGTCCGGTCAACCTGCAGGCACGCGCATAGACGCCACCGAACCAGAACCGCAGGGGCGCCGTCTGGAAGGACGTCGACGCGCGGTCGAGCGCCCGATCGGCGACGGCCGTGAGTTCGTCGCCTCGGCCAAGCGCACCGAGCGCCATCACCAACGCGAACGACGCCATCATGGCGTGGAAGTCGCCGAGTTGCTGCGAGTCGAGCGCTGCGGTGGCCTTCTCGGCGGCCAGTTCGCAGCGGCCGTATACCGCGTCGACGCACGCTTCAACCGCAGCACGTGACGCGGCCTGGGTCGGGGTTTCCGGACCGGCGGTGAGCCCCTCGAGGATGGCCGCCGCATCGCCGGGCCTGCCGAGCGTCCAGATCAGGTTGGCCGCCCGCACGGTCGACCATCGGTGGGCGTCCTCATGGCCGTCGGCGGTGATCTCCTTGAGGAACTTCTCGGCGTCGTCGCCGCGGCCGCGCAGCACCAGGTTCATCGCCTGGACGCCGGGCGCTTCACCGGCTCCCGCCGACACCGCCGCGCAGGCGAACCGATCGGCCAGATCAAGATCCAGCAGCGTCATCGCGAAGCGCGCGGCGTCGACGAAGAGGTCCGGGTCGGGCGGGAGATCCGACTCGAGGGTGAGCAGGGCGCGCCGAACGGTGGATTGCATGTCGGCGTCGGGCTTCGCACCGAGGCCCTGCGCCAACTTGCCGCGAATCCTGGACAGGTACATCTCGCCGGCGCCGGCCCGTCGGAGTTCTCCGTAGAGCGG
Source organism: Mycobacterium sp. (assembly GCF_032159565.1). GTDB lineage: Bacteria > Actinomycetota > Actinomycetes > Mycobacteriales > Mycobacteriaceae > Mycobacterium. Next base: position 11,708 of record NZ_JAVHWR010000173.1, on the reverse strand, counting down.
GTGCGCCAACCGGGCCATGCGTTCGTCGCCGGAGCGCTCAACGGTGACCAGCCGCATCTGTTCAGCGGCTTCCAGGTCGGAACGGTCGGCCACTGTGCACAGCACGTCGACGGCCAGCGGCTCACACTGCGACAGCGTGTCGACGACGAGCGCCACGCCTTCGTTCAGCTCACCCAGTTTGCGACCGACCATGTCGGTGATGTTTTGAGACACCGCAACCCGGTCGTCCCACATCCACACCCCGGCTACCTGCCGCATCCGCCCTGCCGCAACCTGATCGGTGACCAGCTGTCGCAGGAACAAGGCGTTGCCGCCGGTGAGCTTCCAGAACCGTTGCGAGCTGCGGGCGTCCACAGCGCCGTCCAAAGTGGACTCGATCAGGCTGCGCGTTCCGGCCTCCGAAAGCGGCTCGAGATCGAGGCGCGCCAGCAGCCCGTCCTTCCACAACGCCGTCACGGCGTCGGGTTCGGCCTCCCCCGTACGCATGGTGACCACAAGTCGCGGACCACGCGTCTGCGCAAGCTGATGCACGACATGGGCCGACAACCCGTCGAGGAGGTGCGCATCGTCGACGCCGATCAGCACCTTGCCTTGACGTTGTTGAGCGACAAAGGAATTGATGAGACGGCCGACGTCGGGCATCGTCCCTGAGGTCGGATCGGTAATAGACCCGGTGAACGCACCCAACGGCAGCGGGCGGGCGGATTCGGTTCCGGTGATCCAATTGGTCCGCTCACCGGCGGCTTGGGCGCGCGCCAGTACCTCGCGCGCGAGGCGGGTCTTGCCGACACCCGCCGCACCGCAGATCACGACGCCGGAGTAGTTCCCCGTCCCGCTCAGCGCACGACGAATCGCGCCAAGTTCGCTGTCGCGACCCGTCAGCAGATCGCTGGTCATTTCAACGCCTCCGCACCGGCCATGCGCCCCTCCGCCGGTCATGAACTGTTTTACACGCTAAGCATAGGTCTCAACGGTCGACGAGATCGGGTGATTGACGACGCAATCAGCGGTTCGCTCGATTGGAGACGCCGATGCCCAGTTCGGACACGAAGTACGACCGCGCGATGTGTTTGGCCTCGCCTGCCGGAACCGCCCGCACCACCATCTGCGCACCGAGGCCGTCGATCATCGTCAACAGTCTGCGCGCGGCGACATCGGCATCCGCCACATGGAACTCACCGGCGCCGACGCCGGATCGAACGATGTCGGCTATGCACTCGAGCCACTCGTCGGTCAACGCGTTGGCCTCAGCGGCCAACGCCACGTTCCTCCGACCCAGGCTCCATGCCTCGAGCCATAAAGCGCTGGCGTCCTCGCTGGACTCGTCGAGCACATAGTCCATCAGGGCGTCCATCTTGGCGGTCGGCGTCTCGGCCGCCGCAATTCGTGACTGTGCCTCGGTCAGATCGGCTACGGCGGCCGTCCTGAAGGCGGCGGTGATGAGCTGTTCCGCCGATGAGAAATAGTGGCTGACCAGGCCCGGTGTCACGCCCAGATCGGTGGCGACGCGACGCAGTGTCACCGCGGACAAGCCCTCGGCGGCACTGATCGAAACGGCCTTGGCCAGCAACTCACCATGGCGTTCGGCAGGAAGCTTCCGCTTGGCGTCCCGCACCTCGACTGACGAGCGCTGGCGCGAGGAAGCAACGGACACTGACGAGCGCTGGCGCGAGGAAGCGGAGTGCACGCTCAATTTCTGTCCCCCTATTGACGAATGCCGATTCTTATTGAACACTACATCAACACTATTGAACTACCCCTCAACAACTCGAAGCGAGCAGCTCATGACCGCAACACTTCCGGCGCCCGCCACCGAGCTCTCCGAAGACCGCATCGGCATGGTCGAAGCGGCCGGTGTCGAATACCTGCCCGAAGACGCCCGCGACTCCGGACCCCGGAACCTGGCCGCGGTGTTCCTCGGCGCCAACCTGACCTGGACCAACGTGGTCTTCGGTGCCTTTGCGATCCTGTTCGGCCTCAGCTTCTGGCAGACGCTCACCTCGATGGCCGTCGGCACTGCCATCGGCACTTTGGCCGTGCTGCCCACCGCGATCGTCGGCCCGCGCACCGGTACCAACATGACCGTCTCCAGCGGTGCCTTCTTCGGCATCCGAGGCCGGTTCATCGGGTCAGGGCTGGCCTTGGCGATCGCCCTCGGGTTCGCGGCGGTCACGGTGTGGACCAGCGGTGACGCCCTCGTCGCCGCGGGCCACCGATTGCTCGGGACACCGGAGAGCGACATCATCCACGCCGTGGCGTACGCCGCCGTGGCTGCGCTGATGGTCACCGTGGCGCTGTACGGCCACGCCACCATCGTCGCCATCCAGAAGATCGTCGTGCCCGTCGTCGGCGGGCTGATGATCCTCGGCGTGTTCGCGTTCGCGGACGGATTCGCCCCCGGCGCGCCCGGCGGCGAGTACGCATTGGGCGGCTTCTGGCAGACGTGGGCGCTGTCGGCGGTGCTCTTCGCGGCCGCACCCATCTCCTACGGACCGACCATCGGCGACTACACGCGGCGCATATCGTCGATCCGGTTCAGCGACAAGCAGATCTGCACAGCCCTCGGCGTCGGCATGTTCGTCGGTGTGCTTCTGCCCAGTCTGTTCGGCGCCTTCACCGCGATGACGTTCGCGAACCCGACCGACTCCTACATCGACGATCTCGTCGCCGCCTCCCCCACCTGGTATGTCCTGCCCATCGTGGTGATCTCGCTGTTCGGCGGCATGAGCCAGGGCGTGCTGTGCGTCTATGCCAGCGGCCTGGACCTTGAGGGCCTGGCGCCCCGGCTGAAGCGGACGCAGACCACGATCATCACCGCCGCTGTCGCCATCGCACTGCTCTACGTCGGGGTGTTCGTGTTCGACGCCATCGATTCGGTCACCGCGATGACCGTGGCACTCAACGCCGTCATCACGCCGTGGGTGGCGATCCTCGCGATTGGAGCGCTGCGCACGAAATCTTATGACCCCGTTGACCTTCAGGCGTTCGCAGATGGTCGGCGCGGTGGCCGGTACTGGTTCACCGGCGGCTGGAACATGCCTGCGGTCACCGCTTGGGTGGTCGGCGCCACCTTCGGGCTGCTGTCGGTGAACACCACGCTGTATGTCGGGCCGCTGGCCGGCATCGCCGGTGGCGTCGACCTGAGCACCATCGGGTCGGCCGTCCTGGCGGGGTTGATTTACTTCGCCTCGATGAGTTTCATCGAGGAATGACAAGCTCAGCTGACGACCTGGTCACCGAATTCTGTGCGAAGTGGGCAACGCCCGATCCGGAGGAATTGGCCGGCTACTTCACCGAAGACGCCGTCTATCACAATATTCCGATGGAACCGGTGCAGGGCCGCGACGCAATCGAGCAGTTCATCGCGGGCTTCGTGGTCGGCTTCGACGGCATTGATTTTCAGGTGCACAGGCAGGTCAGTGACGGCGACCTGGTGATGAATGAGCGCACCGATGTCATGCGGCGCAAAGGCGGCGAGCCGATACCACTTCCCGTCACCGGGGTCTTCGAAATCGAGAACGGCCGGATCAAAGCGTGGCGGGACTACTTTGACATGGCGACGATCACCAGCGCGTTCGGCTAGTCGGGCTGGTCACCTCCCTGGCGCGACACCTTCCTGCGCGAGCAGACGCAAACTCGCACGAAATGGCATCGAAGCACGCGATTTAGCGTCTGCTCGCCGAGAAATCTAAGTCAGCAGCGGCACCGAGCCGTTGCGGGTGTCGGTCATTACCTCGAACATCGCGCGGCGGGTGGCGGTGAGTTCTGTCGTCGCAAATCCGCTGCCGGACAGCTGGATCAGACATGTTGCGAGCGCGGAGTTGTAGCAGTACTTCGACTCTCCGTCGGTGTCGGTATAGGTCAACCCGATGACCTCACGCGGCTGCGCGGTGATCTCTCCGTCCAGGGTCACATCGTCGACGCGGGCGCCGAACGACCAGCTGAACGGCCGGTACTCGCCGCGCGTGTGGCGGGTCGCCAGCACCGAGCGCACGGCGACCTCCCGCCCGTCATGGCGCAGCACCAGAAGCGTGGCCGCGGGAAGCGAGATCGGACCGACGGCCGCATGTGCGGTCACGACCTCCAGGCTCGACCGCGGCGCCCCGTCGAACCCGCACACCTGACCGAACGCGTAGGCAGGGGTATGGCGACGGCCCCAGTTGTGGTTGACGCTGCCGGTCCAGCCGTCCAACTGCAGGCTCACGTCGTCGAGTTCGACGCTGCCGTCGAACCGCGCGAGCGGGTGGCGAACCATGGTCTTGGCGGTCGGGAACTTCGCCTTGTAGCCCCGGTCGGTCAGCAGTTTGACCGGCGCCTCGTCGCCCGGCGTGATCTGTACATTCCACCGCGCCGACCGGCCGCTACCGCCGATCGACCCGCATACCGACCAGTCGTCGATGGACGTGGCGCCGATCCGGGCGGACCACGTGTCGTAGTGGTAGTCGGACTGGTCGATCGGATACGGCTGTTTGAGCGCCCGGTTACCGGAGCCGTCGGGGTCGAAGACCATCACCCAGGAGTCGGCGACGGGTGCGCCTGATGTCGGCAGCAGCAGGGTCGAGCGCATCCACAGCGCCCGCGCGCGATCGGGGTCGTTCGCGCGGATGAACCTGCTCTCGTAATAGGGCGGGTAAGGCTTCACCGGACCAGCATCCAATACTTAGGCGGTGACCGGAGTGCAGATCGCCGCCTACGTCCTGGCGGCCGTCGCCGTCGCAGAAGCCGTCGTGGTCGTCGTCCTTTGGGGGCGGCTGACCCGCGCGCGTCGCGAGGCCGACGAGTTACGCGGCCGCGTCGACACCCGCAACATGCTGTTGTCCGGCGGTCGCGAGGCCGTGAAGACGATGTGGCAGACGGCGAACATCATCCGCAAGGAGGGCTTCGGCGCTGCCGTCCGCTCATCGATCGAGGACCTCGCCGACTGGGCCGAGGTGGAGCGGCCCGACCTGGCTCGGCTGGCCCCCGATGGGAATGTGGCGATTCTGTTCTCCGACATCGAGGAGTCGACGGCGCTCAACGAACGCATTGGCGACCGGGCATGGGTCCGTCTGATCGGCAGACATGACAAGCTGATACGACGGCACGTGCAGAGCCATCGGGGTCACGTGGTCAAGAGTCAGGGCGACGGGTTCATGGTCGCCTTCGCCGATCCGGAGCAAGCGGTGCGGTGCAGCATTGACGTGCAACGCGCACTCAGTAAGCGGCCCAACGGAATCCGGGTACGCATCGGCATCCACACGGGCAAGTCGGTGCGGCGCGGCGACGACCTGTTCGGCCGCAATGTCGCGATGGCGGCGAGGGTCGCCGGACAAGCCGACGGGGGCCAGACACTGGTCAGCGAACCGGTACGAGAGTCGGTCGGCGGCAAGGACGGAATCGGCTTCGATGACGGCCAAGACGTCGAGTTGAAGGGCTTTTCAGGCAAGCACAGGCTGTACGCGGTCGAACCCGCCTAACCCCCAATGGGACGAATCCGAGCGCCTCGGCACTGAACGCACCAAGCCGGGCGAGATCGCCGCGAACCCGCTTCGCTAAGCCTTCTTTTCGGTCTCGGCCAACCGCTGGTGCAGCTTGGCCCGGATGTCGTCGGGCGTGTAGGAATTGCGACGCCGCTGATCGCGCGCGACCAGGACGCCACCGGCGACGACTCCGGCGGCACCGGCCAGTCCAACCCACTTCCAGATGCTGTGCATGCCCGTCAGTGTGCCTAAGCTGCCCTCGTGGATGCGAACACGGTCACCCTCGACCGCGCCCTCAATGAGACCCGCACCGGTGACATCTGGCTGTTCCGCGGCGACTCCCGCCCGGACCGCGCTATCCAGACGATGACCAACGCCCCGGTCAACCATGTCGGGATGACCGTCGCGATCGACGACCTGCCGCCGTTGATGTGGCACGCCGAACTCGGCGACAAGCTGCAAGACATGTGGACGGGCACCCACCACCGCGGTGTTCAGCTCAATGATGCACGGGCCGCGGTCGAGCGCTGGATCAACAGCTACGGGCAGCGGTGCTGGCTGCGTCAACTCACCCCGGATGCGACCCGCGACCAGGAAGACCAGGTGCTCAAGGTCATCGCGCGAATGGACGGCACGCCGTTTCCGAGCACGGCACGGCTGACGGGACGATGGTTTCGCGGCCGCGTGCCGACGACGAGCGACTGGACTAGAGGTATCCCGTTCTTGGACAGGCGGATTCGCGAGTCCGCCCGACGCCGGAGAGCCGACGAACGCAAGGCCGGGTTGGAGACGGCGTACTGCGCCGAGACCGTCGCCATCACCTATGAGGAGACGGGGCTGCTGATCACCGAGAAGCACTCCAGCTGGTTCGACCCCGGCAAATTCTGGAGCGGTGACACCCTGCCGTTGGCCGAGGGCTACACACTGAGCGACGAGATCGCCGTCGTACTCGGTTAACCCATGTTCAGACGGGCCCGATGCGATAGCTTTCCGTCATCTTCCTGCCGCTGCACGTCCAGGTGGTAGCGGGGAGCGCCCTCCCCAGTCACTGAGTTGACGAATCGGGTCGTCACCCGTTTGAGCGGGACTATGGTCCGCACATGCCACTGCACTATGTGGATCCGCACAAGAAGCACGGCCGCTGGTACAAGGCCTTGGAAACGTGGAGCCGCTCGCGGCAGGGACAGTTCATGGCCCATCACGTCTTTCCTCGCATCGACCCGTGGTTGTTCCGCGCGACGGGCGGTCGTTACCCGTGGGTTCTCGGCGGGGCGTCGACCGCTCCGCTGGTCACGACGGGCGCCAAATCGGGTCAGCGGCGTGAGCATCAGCTGACCTACTTCCACGATGGAGCCGACCCGATCCTGACGGCCTCCAACTACGGCGGACCCAAACATCCGCAGTGGTACTACAACCTGAAGGCCAACCCGCAATGTGAATTCGGCGACGAACCCTTCATCGCAACCGAAGTCACCGATCCCGCCGAGCACGACCGCCTGTATGGACTTGCCCAGCAGGTGTATGCGGGATGGAGCGATTACCTCGTCAAAACGGCGGCCGTTGGACGCACGATTCCGGTCTTCCGCCTGATCGCGCGATAGACGTTCCTACAGCCTCGCGAAGCAGGCGTTCGCGTTCTCCTTGGGAATCGACGCGTCTTGGCTCGAGAACTTCCCGACGACACCGGCGTCGGTCACTTCGACGCTGTCGGCGTGGATTCCGAGCGGATAGTTGTCATTCAGCTTCTTGGTCAGGTCGTTGAGCGCCGACTGCACCGCATCTTTCGGCAGCGGCCCGGTGACATCGAGCACCTCGAGGTTCAGATCACCTTCGGTGACAACGGGTTTGGCCGTGACGCTGTTGTCGCCGGCGTCGACGACGATGGTGCCTGCCGCAGGGTCGGTGCGCACACCGGTGATCAGGTTGCCGACCGCCGGCAGGTTGGCCGCCAAGGTGTCCTTGATACCGGCGGATTTCCAATCGAGTGTCGCGGTCAGCGATCCGATCGTGCCTTTGGAGTCACCGGTATCCCGCAATCGGACATCCGAGACGGTCACGTCGGCCGTCATGCCCGTCGCGTCCTGGACATTGTGCCCGGCAGTGGTGACCGAGATGTTGGTGTAGTGGCCGGTGATGTGCTGCCACAGGAATGGCGGGTTCACTCCGTACGAGATCGTGACGCCGTCGCGAACGACGCATTCGGCAACTTCCACGAGCACGCCGTCGGCGCGGTGGCGGGCGTAGAGCTCGGCGCCGGCCAGGCCGCCTGTCACCAGCGCGACGATGATGACCGCGATCAGGATGATCGACGTTTTGTTGAAGAAACCCCTGCCCCGCCGCTTCGTGGCTGCCGGTGGCTCAATGTCTTGGGGCGGCGTTGCGGCAGGCGGCGGCGGTGGTGGCGGGGTGCCGCGCGGTGGTGGCGGTGGCAGGCCACCGGCGGGAGGCTGCAGCGGCGGGCCACCCGAAGGCGGCGCCGGCGGTGGCGGTCGGAACCTCTCAGTCGGCGCCGCATCGGCAGGTTGTCTCCGCGCACGGATCTGCTCGGTCGGCGGTTCGGGCGGTTCAGGCGGCCGGGCCGGGCGCTGAAGCCGTCGCGTTGCAGGATCCTGGTGCGGATCTCCCCTGCCCTGCCGGCCGGGCTGCCCCGGCCGTTGCGGCGGCGGCGGCGTGGTCACCTGCGCGATTCTGCCTCATCACGCTGGATACCTCGCGGTAATCCGGATCAAGGCGGTCGCGAACAGGAGTACTGCTGGCCCGACGTCTGCCAGCCTCTGACGCTCGGGGCGACGGGCAGGAACCGGCAACAGGACGCAATCCAGGTAGTCACACCACGACACGCCGAACGCCACGCGCCTGAATACAGCCGTCACCGCGATAATTCGGCCCATGCCGTCGCAGAGACCGTCGCGCGCGGTGCGGTATTCGCGCCGCCGCAGGCGACGTATCGCTGCGAAAGTGCACGACCTCACCGACACCCAGTGGAGCGCACTGAAGGCGGCATGGGCTGGCTGCGCCTACTGCGGTGCCGTAGGGACTTCGCTTCAGAAGGATTGCGTACTGCCCATTTCGCGCGGCGGCCGATATGTGATCGACAACGTCGTACCGAGCTGCCGCTCATGCAATACGAGCAAGTGCAACACCGAGGTGACCAGCTGGATGCGGCGCAAGAAGCTCGACGAACGTGGATTCCTGCTTCGGCAGGCCGAGATCAAACGGGTCTTGGCCACCGACCGCGAAAAGGGAGAAATGAATGACAGGATCTGACGACGGTGAAATGCCTGTGTTCCACGTCGGACAGGTATATCCGCGAATAAGTGACTACGACCGGGCCTGGTCCCTCGACGGTGTCGCAGTGATCAAGCTCATCGAGGAACCCTGCTTCTGGGGATTTCTCGGTTGGTTCGACGCGAACATATGGCCATCGTTGGTGGAGGCGACGGTGAAATACCCGCAGCGGATCCGTGCGGCCGACCTCCCTCTGCAGATCACCGGCTGGAACGTCCGCAGATCGGGTGACTTCGATGTCACGGTGGCCTACGAGATTCGACCGGAGGCCACGCCCGACTCCGAACCGGTCTTCAGTGCCGGGATCCGCTGGCAGGGGTTCGAGATGGGTCCGTTCGAAGGAGTGGCGACGCTTCTGTCGGGTCCCGGCGACTCCCGGTCGTCGAGCGGTCCGATGTTCTGACGTCCGGAAGTCGCATCGGCGGTGTCCTTTTGCAAGCCGTCATCAAATGTTGACGCAACGCGAAGCGGCGTACGAGCAAGTCCGGCACTAGTTTCTGAACGTCGGCGGCCACCAGCGGCGAATGATCACACCACCCCGCGGGCGGCCCACGCCGTTGCGGTAACGGTGAACGGGCCACTGCCCAGACGTTCGCGAGCCACCGATTCGAGCCGATCGCGACCATCGTCATCGAGTCGCTGGACGTAGTCACCAGCAGGACCGACCCCGAATGTGTAGGGCTCCCACCACTCCTGAAAGGTCGGATGAACGAGCTCGACTGCGATGGATTCCTCTTGCACATCGCGCAGTCCGGCCTCTACGAACAGTTCAGTCAGAAGCCCCGTCTCCGCACCCGAGAGAAGTGCTTCATCTTCGGCGTCAGGATCGATCACGTGTACCGCATCCCAGAAAGGCGCCAGCGCTCCGGTCGGCCCGTCCCACACACATGCCGCGATGACACCGCCACGCCGGGTCACGCGCGCCATCTGCCTGACTGCGACCACTGGGTCCGACATGAAGTGCACCACCAGTTGCGCGAGCGCCAGGTCGAAAGCGGCGGTGTCGTAAGGCAATTCCTCCGCCGTCCCTCGACAGACCTCAACCTCGGGAAAGCGCGTACGGATCGCGTCAACGAACGGCGGCGAAGGATCGATCGCTGCGACCTCGGCTCCGACCGACAGCAGATGCGCCGTCAGAGCGCCCGGCCCACAACCGACATCGAGGACTTTGTCGCCAACACCGACTCCGGCGAACGCCGCGAAGACCCCCGCAAGAGGCTCGGCGTACCGGCCCATGAAACGTGCATAGGCGTCCGGCGAGACGACAAAGCTCACCAACGAATGCTACGTCGCCGGTTGAGTCATTTTTTGCGCGATGACGGAATCACTCTCGGTGATAGACGACGTTGATGACGTTGCCATCTGGTGCGCGGACCAGGAATCGACGCACACCCCACGCTTCGGTTGACAGCGGGTGCACGATTTCGAAGCCGTGTTCTTTGGCCTCTTCGTAGGCAGCTTCGATGTCATCGGTGTGGACGGAGATGACCGAGTCTTCGGCGGCTGTTGCATCTTTGGTCACCAGCTGGACGTTCGCTCCGGTGTCGGGCGACGTGTAGCGGGCCACCCATCCCATGTTGAACTCTTCGGTGCTCAGCCCTAAGAAGTCCGTGTAGAAACTCTTGACCGCGTCGATGTCCGACACTCGAAGGTTGGCGGTGATGCGTTTGGCGCGCATGGTTTCTCCTCAGATGCACTTCACTGACGGCAGCCGTCTTAGCGCTACGGGGTGCGATCCCTGAAGGCAGGGAGAGAGAGCCGGCGCTGGCCGTGCAAGGCGTCTCCCGTAAGCCGATCAGGGCACACCCCCCACCCCTCACCACCACGGTAAAGGGCGAGGAGCGTCGGTTCAGTTGCAGGCGGCGGCGTTGACCCGTCTGCCGTTATAGCTCACGCATGCGTTGACGTTAACTGGTGGCGGCGGGTCGTAGGGCATTGGCGCGTAGTACGCGGGCGGTGGAACATAGGGCGCGACGGCGTCGGCGATGTTGGCGCAGCCGCTCACCTGGACCCGTGGTCCCCCGCCGCTGGCGCATACATCAGCAATAGCGACACCGGGCGTTTGGATGATGAGTATCGCGCTGGGGATGGCGGCGATGGCCAATGCAGTTGCTGCCGTGGCGGTCCATGACCGCTTTCCGCGAGTCATCGTGCACATCTCCTAAGCACCCATGGGCGTGGCGGCGAGGTCGCAGCGGCTGCGAAGATCAGTCAGCGGCTGGCGGATTCCGTTGATCTCCGATTCGGTTTGTGGGTGCGCGTCCATGTAGGTCTGGACACGGTCGTGAATCTGTTCATTCGGTTGGCCTCGCAGGCTGGTGAAGAAGTCATTCACGTCGGGGTGGCTGAACAGGTAATCGCCCATCGCCGTTCCGACGGTGCCCGAGGCGACCGCGAGGTCACCAGCCGTGCAGTTCGGCGGCGGTACGGGGGGTCCTGGTTCTGCGGAGGCAAATGCGGTGCCACCGAATAGCATTGCGCCAGCGATCACCCCGACTGCTGTGATGCGCTGGATACGTCCTGACACCAACATGGAAACTCCCTCACTCGGTGATCGGACGACCATCGACCCGCGAAGCTAACCACGTAACGATTCGGCGTCCTGCCACTTCGGCCCAGTCCACGGCGTAGGGTCGGCCTCGCGCCCCGACCAAGCGCCCGATCATCTGAGCGGGGAGCATGGATCGATGGCAGATCAGAAGAAGCCGAACATCGTCATGATCATGGCCGACGATGTGGGCACCTGGAATCTCAGTGCCTACCATCGCGTCAGTGTCAGGGTGAGATTGCCGCTATCGCGGTGGTTGGATCCTTTGCACCTGGTGTCTGGCTCCTAGCATCGGTGCCGCCTTCGGGTTGGCGTGCATGCGTTTTGTCGGCATCAGGTGTGAAGGACCGGCCGGCGTGACTTGATAGGAGCGTGGCATCGCCCCCACTGAGGTTTGTCCGCCGACCGGCCCA
>NZ_JAVHWR010000104.1:0-20167 GCF_032159565.1 Mycobacterium sp. | reverse complement strand
CGCTGTCACCTTGGTGCCGCTGCGTCGGACTTGATCGGCCAGGTCACTGATCCGTGCCGCGTCGCGGTACCACGTGTCCTGTCCCTTGGGCGCTGCCGACAGCGTCGGGTCACCCCCACCCTCGAGCACGACGACGCCGGGACGGCGATCGGAAGCCAGCACCTTCGTGGTGAGCCGGGCGTCTCGGTCCAGGCCGTGCAGCGCCGCCGCCGTCGTCAGCACCTTGGTCACCGAGGCCGGCTGCATCGGCACGTCGGCACCCTGCGCCCACAACTGTTCCCCGGTGACGGCGTCGGTGATCCTGCCGGTGAAGGCGCCGAGGTTCGGTTCGGCGAGCGTCAGCGCCAGGGTCGCGGCCAGCTTGTCGGGGGTCGGCTTGTCGGCGGAGTCGGACACCGGCTTGATGCCAGGGTCGGCCGTCGCGGGCGCGGGCGCGGGCGGGATCACGCTGGCGTCGCTGGACTGGCCACCCCTCAGCAGTGCGGCGGCCACCACGACAGCGGCGACCAGCAGCACCACGGCCACCCCGATCACGACGTGGGTGGACCGTCGCCACTGAGTGGGACGCATGGTTCTCCTGACTCCTGCCTGCCCAAGCAGGGTATCCGCTGCCCGGAACTGCGAGGTCAGCCGTGGCGGAGCGCGGGCCGTCCACTAGGGTGGCGAAGTCCGCAGAACCGAACACACGGCAAGGAGCCGCGACGGTGGAGTTTGACGTTGTCATCGAGATCCCGAAGGGCTCGCGCAACAAGTACGAGGTAGACCACGACTCCGGTCGGGTCAAGCTGGACCGCTACCTCTACACGTCCTTCGGCTATCCGACCGACTACGGCTTCATCGAGAACACCCTCGGCGAGGACGGCGACCCGCTCGACGCACTGGTGCTGCTGCCCGAGTCGGTGTTCCCCGGCTGCATCGTCGAGGCGCGGCCGGTGGCGATGTTTCAGATGACCGACGAGGCGGGCGGCGACGACAAGGTGCTCTGCGTGCCCGCCGGCGATGGGCGTTGGGACCACGTCAAGGACGTGTCCGACGTCCCCGAGCACGAACTCGAGGCGATCAAGCACTTCTTCGTCCACTACAAGGACCTGGAGCCGGGCAAGTACGTGAAGGCGGCCGACTGGACCGGACGGGCGGACGCCGAGGCCGAGATCAACCGGTCGATCGAACGATTCAAGACGCAGGGCCACTGAATCTGTCAGCTCATCGCGGCTGTCGGCTCTTCGCGCAAGCGCTCATCTGAGGCTGTCGGCTCTTCGCGCAAGCGCTCATCGCGCCTTTAAGTTTTCCTCGCCGTAACACGGCGTAACGCCTGCGCGCTCTGCTGCGCGGATCATGACCGTGTGTTGATGCATCAGGGCATGGGTTTGGACGTGTTCAACGAAATGCCGATGCGCCGCGCCGTGCACGCCCTTTACGAGTGCTGCTACAGCGTGCCCCTGGCCGCCGACCTCGCCCGCGGCCGTCCGTATCAGGATCACGACGCGCTGTTCCGGCAGGCCGACCAATTGCTCTTCGCGCTGGCTGAGCAGTCGATAGATTCGATCCTGCAGGCCTACCCCGACGTGGGCCGTCGGCCGGGCAGCGAGAAGTCGGCGGCCGAGCAGTGCGCGATCCAAGACGAGCGGTCCGAGGTGATGGACCAACTGGCCGCCGCTTCGAAGGGCTACCTGGACCACTTCGGTTTCGGTTTCGTCATGTTCATCAACGGCTGCTGCGCGCAGGACGTGCTGGCGGCGGTCTCCGAACGCATGCACAACGACGTCGAGACCGAGCGCAAGGTGGTGCGCAACGAGTTGGCCCGGATCAACCGCACCCGCCTGGAACGCATGCTCGGGCCCGAGGGCGGCTACGACAACTGGTGACGCCCTAGCTTTGCGGCGTAGGTTCCACCGCATGACCTCCGCGGTGCACGGACACGCAGACGCCCGATTCGACAAGGTCGCCGAAGCGCTGGCCGACGAACTGGCCTGCGGCGCAGAGACAGGTGCCGCGATCGCGGTCGACATCGACGGTGAGTCGGTCCTCGACGTCTGGGGCGGCTACGCCGATGCGGCGAAGACGGTGGCGTGGGGCAAGGACACGATCGTCAACGTCTGGTCGTGCACCAAGACCGTGACGAGTCTCGCCGCGCTGATGCTGGCCGACCGCGGCCTGCTCGACCTCGACGCACCCGTCGCGAAGTACTGGCCTGAGTTCGCCGCCAACGGCAAGCAGGACGTAAGGGTGCGTCACCTGCTGTCGCACACCTCCGGCGTCGCCGGGTGGCAGGACCCGATGACCATCGACGATCTGTTCGACTGGGAGAAGGCCACGTCGAGGCTCGCCGCGCAGGCACCGTGGTGGGCACCGGGCACGGCGTCGGGTTATCAGGCGCTCAACTTCGGGTTCCTGATCGGTGAGCTGGTCCGGCGCACGGCAGGGACGACGCTGAAGGACTTCGTCCGCGACGAGATCGCGCGCCCACTGGAGGCGGACTTCCAGATCGGCGCCCAACCGGAGGATGACGGCCGCATCGCGGAGCTCACCCCTCCGCCGTCGTTCGACATCCCGTTCGACGCGCTGCCCGAAGACAACCCGATGCGCAAGACGCTCACCAACCCGGCCCCCGAAGCAGGCATCGCCCATACCGCTGCATGGCGCAACGCGGATTTGGGCGCGGTGAACGGACACGGCAACGCGCGCTCGCTGGCGCGCATGCTGTCTCCGATATCCCTGGGCGGCAGCGCTAACGGCGTCGAGCTGTTATCAGCGCCGACGCTCCAGCGGATCTTCGATGTCCAATCGCACGGACCGGATCTGGTGCTGCTCGCCCCGCTCAAGATGGGCATCGGCTACGGCCTGTCCACACCCGAGGTCATACCGTTTTTGCCTGCCGACGAAAGGGTTTGCTTCTGGGGCGGGTGGGGCGGGTCGATGGTGCTGATGAACCCGGACCGTCGCACCACCGCCACCTACGTCATGAACAAGATGGGTCAGGGCACGCTCGGCAACGAGCGCACCGCGAGGTACGCCAAGCTGATCTACGAGGCGCTGTCCTGACGGTGGCATGCTGGCAATGTGGCACCCCTGTTCGAGACCGCGGGCCATTTCTGGTGGCTGATCTTCCCCCTCGCCGGCATGGTGGGCGGCGGAGTGCGGGCGATCGCCGCGGCCAACGAGCGGCGTGCCGAACGTCGGCTCGAGCGCTACCGGATCAAACAGCAGACCAAGATCGCCGTCGCGGAGGCGGCCGGTCGAACGCGCGCCGGCCAGGTCAAAAACCGGCGCGAGTGCAAGCGGGTGATCGAGCAGCACGGCCAGACCGATGCGCGGTGGCTGGAGTACGAAGTCGACGTCGCCAAGCTCCTCGACTTCCCGCTGATGACCGATATGCGCAATGAGCTGACGATCGACTTCCACAAGGCACGGCGACGGGCGGACCTGCTGCGACCGGAGAACGCCGAGGACCTCGACGGCGACCGCGAGGCTCAGCTGGAGTACCGCGACGCCGTCGGTGACTATGTGACGGCGTTCGACGTCGCCGAGGCCGAGGCGATCCGGCTGCGTCGCAGCACGTTCTCCGAAGAGGACCAGCAGCGCATCGCACGTGCCCAGAGCCTGCTCAAGCTTGCCGAAGACGACGGCGCCACCCCCCAGGAACGCCATAATGCCTACACGCGGGCGCGAGTCGAACTCGACGGGATACTGGCGCTGCCCGCTGTCACGAGGGCCAGCATCGAACGCAAGCTCGCAGGAGAGCTCGAGGCGTAGCCGGTCAGGCCGCGCCGGAGAGCGGCAGGCGGCGTGCGATCCGGTCCACCGCCGCGTCGGCCAGCTCGCCAATGTCCTGCTCCGGTGACGCCGGGATGAAGGTCACGCCGTCGGCCACATCGGCCATGAAGATGTCGGCGACGAGTCCGGCCAGCCCGTCGATGGTTCCCGCGTAGTGCAGGGTGCCGTCGTCGATGATCGGCATCGCGTCTCGCGCAGACCGGAAGTCGGCGGCGACCGCAACGGTGATGTCGAGGATCACTGCGACGTCGCCGGTGATCCGCCCGCGCGCTCGCCGAGCCTGCTGCAGGTCGGGCGCCGCCAGCCGCACCGCCGTTGCCTCACCCGAGGTGAGCTCGTTCCAATTGTCGCCGGATGCATCGGCCACGAAGAGCCGCAACCCCCGATCACCGCGTACGCTTGCCACGCCGACACGCTAGGCACGCGATCGCCGCACGACAACGGTTGCGCTCAACCAGAATTTGAGACATGGCCGACACCCAGCTACCCGGTGTGTTCGGGGACTTGCAGCCGCTGCTCGAACACTACGGCTATCTGGCCGTCGGCGGATTCGTGCTCCTCGAGGATTTCGGCGTGCCGGTGCCCGGCGAAACCATACTGATCGCCGCGGCGGTCTTCGCGGGCTCGGGCCACATGAACATCGCGCTGGTGATCCTGGTGGCGGTGGTCGGCGCGATCATCGGCGACAACATCGGCTTCGCCGTCGGCCACTTCGGCGGCCGCCCGCTCGTCCATCGATTCGGGCGGTACATCTTCCTGACGCCGGCGCGACTCGACCATGCCGAGGAGTACTTCAACAAGCATGGCGGCAAAATCGTCACCGTCGCCCGGTTCATCGAGGGGCTGCGGCAGCTCAACGGGCTGCTGGCCGGGATCATCGGCATGCACTGGGCGAAATTCCTGGGCTTCAACGCGCTCGGCGCAGTGCTGTGGGTGTGCACATTTGCCGCCGTCGGCTACCTCGCCGGTGAGAATATCGTCGAGATCTATGCCGCGTTCGAGCGTTACAAGTGGTACGTCATCGCTGCGATCGTTGTGATCGCGGCCATTCTGATCACACGCCGCATCAGGCGCAGACGCGCGGCGGCAGGCGCTTAGTACGTTGTATGCGTGGCGATGCCGGACATTCCTGAGCAGTACCTGCTGTCGCCGTACGCGCCGCAGCCGCGGACGCTGATCGACATCCTGTACGACACCGCGGCACGCTATCCCGATGCGCCCGCGATCGACGACGGCTCCGTGCAGCTGACCTACAGCGAGCTGGTCGTCGACATCGAGGACAGTGTCGCGTGGCTGGCGGCGCGCGGAATCGGACGAGGCGACCGCGTCGGCATCCGCATGCCGTCGGGCAGTTACGCCCTCTACGTGGCGATCCTCGCGACGCTCGCCACCGGCGCCGCCTACGTTCCGGTGGACGCCGACGACCCCGACGAGCGGGCCGCGCTGGTGTTCGGGGAGGCCAACGTCGTGGGGGTGATCACCGAAGCGGGCCTGCTCCGCGGCGCCGGTGACTCCCGCGGCTGGCGCGCCGCGTCGCCGTTGGGCCGCGACGACGCCTGGATCATCTTCACCTCCGGGTCGACCGGCATTCCGAAAGGTGTCGCGGTGACGCATCGCAGCGCGGCGGCATTCGTCGACGCCGAGGCGCAGATGTTCTTGCAGGACAACCCGATTGGGCCCGGCGACCGAGTGCTTGCCGGGTTGTCCGTGGCGTTCGACGCGTCCTGCGAGGAGATGTGGCTGGCCTGGCGCAACGGCGCCTGCCTGGTTCCGGCGCCCCGTTCGCTGGTGCGCAGCGGCATGGATCTCGGGCCGTGGCTGGTGTCGAAGGACATCACGGTGGTGTCGACGGTGCCGACGCTGGCGGCCCTGTGGCCGGCCGAGGCGTTGGAGGCGGTGCGGCTGCTGATCTTCGGCGGCGAGGCCTGCCCGCCGGACCTCGCGGAGCGGCTGGCGGCCGGCCCCGACGCCGCGGGACGCGAGGTGTGGAACACCTACGGCCCCACCGAGGCCACCGTCGTCGCGTGCGCGGCCAGACTCGACGGCATCGGGCCGGTCAGCATCGGGCTGCCGCTGCCGGGCTGGGATCTGGCCGTCGTCGACAAGGACGGCGCGCCGGTGGAGGTCGGTGAGACGGGTGAACTGGTGATCGGCGGCGTCGGGCTGGCCCGCTACCTGGACCAGGACAAGGACGCCGAGAAGTACGCGCCGTTGCCCACGCTGGACTGGCACCGTGCATACCGCAGCGGCGACCTCGTGCGACTCGAGCCCGATGGCCTGATCTTCTGCGGTCGCGCCGACGACCAGGTGAAGGTCGGCGGACGGCGCATCGAACTCGGGGAGGTCGACTCGGCCCTGGTGCACCTGCCTGGTGTGAGTGGCGGCGCCGCGGCGGTGCGGCGAACCGCCAGCGGAACTCCCCTTCTTGTCGGCTACATCGCCAGCGCCGACCCGTCCTTCGACCTGCCGGCGGCGCGGACGGCGCTTGCGGGTTCGCTGCCCGCGGCGCTGGTGCCACGGCTGGTGTTGCTCGACGAGCTGCCGACCCGCACGTCGGGCAAGGTGGACCGCGACGCGCTGCCCTGGCCCCCGCCCGGCGAACCCGACGATGAGGCGCCAGACCTGGGCGGCACGATGGGCTGGCTGGCCGGCTTGTGGCGCGACGTGCTGGCCGCGCCGGTCGACGGTCCGGAGGCCGACTTCTTCGCACTCGGCGGCGGCTCGCTGTCGGCGGCGCAGTTGGTCGCCGCGCTGCGGCGGCGCTATCCGCAGGTCACGGTCGCCGATCTCTACGACCGCCCGCGGCTGGGTTCGCTGGCCGGTTTCCTCGACGAGATGGATCCACCGCCGCCGGTCGAGACGCGGGTGGTGCGGCCGGTGCCGCTGCTGTCGCAGGCATTCCAGGTGGTGATGTCGCTGCCGTTGGCCACGCTGACCGGCCTGCAGTGGGTGGTGTGGCTGGCGCTGCTCAACAACGTCGCGGCGGCGCTGAGCCCGGTGACGTGGCTGGTTCCCGTCGACTGGTGGATGGTTCTCGGCGGGTTCCTGCTCTTCGTCGCGCCGGTCGGGAGGATGGGCATCGCGGTGCTGTGCGCCCGGATGCTGATCGGCTTCCTGGAGCCGGGCACATACCGTCGCGGCGGTTCGGTGCACATGCGGGTGTGGCTGGCCGAGCGGCTCGCCGACGCCAGCGGTGCCCAGAACATTGGCGGGGCGCCGTGGATGGTGTACTACGCACGGGCGCTGGGTAACAAGGTCGGCAAGGGCGTCGACCTGCATTCGGCACCTCCGGTGACGGGCATGCTCACCCTGGGCCACCGCAGTTCCATCGAGCCGGAGGTGGATCTGTCCGGGCACTGGATCGACGGCGACCACTTCCATGTCGGCACCATCACGATCGGCAACGACTCCACCATCGGTGCACGCACGACGTTGCTGCCGGGTGCCGCGGTCGGTAAGAACGCCGACGTCGCCGCGGGCTCGGGTGTGGTCGGCCGGGTGAAGAAGGGCCAGTACTGGAAGGGTTCGCCCGCGGTGAAGTCGGGCAAGGCCCGCCATCCGTGGCCGGACGACCGGCCGGCCCGGGCGCCGTTCTGGGTTGCGGTCTACGGGGTGACGTCAATGCTGTTGGGCGCGTTGCCCCTTGCCGCGCTGGGCTGTGGGCTCGCCGTCATCGGCTGGGCGATCCGGGATTCCGCGTCCCTGACCGACGCCATCGCCCCTGCCGCAGTGTGGACGCCGGTGGCTACGCTGGTCAGTGTCGTCGTTTACGCGTTGTTGACCGTGATCGGTGTGCGCGCACTGTCGCTGTGGCTGCGGGAGGGTTATCACCCGGTCCGCAGCCGAGTGGGCTGGCAGATATGGGCGACGGAACGCCTGATGGATGCTGCCCGTAACTATCTGTTCCCGTTGTACGCCAGCCTTCTCACACCGACGTGGCTGCGCATGCTCGGCGCAAAGGTCGGTGGTGGCACCGAGATCTCGACGGCCCTGCTGACGCCCAAGTTCACCGTGATCGAGGACAGCGCGTTTCTGGCCGACGACACCATGGTGGCGTCCTCCGAACTCGGCGGCGGCTGGATTCACGTCGGCAAGGCAACGATCGGAAAGCGGGCCTTCCTGGGCAATTCCGGCATCACACAGCCCGGACGCAAGGTGCCGGACGACGGTCTGGTCGCGGTGCTTTCGGCGGCGCCGCACAAGTCAAAGGCAGGGTCGTCGTGGCTGGGCAGCCCTCCGATCCGGTTGCGGCGCAAGCCCACAGCCGCCGACGCACTGCGCACGTTCGATCCGCCGATACGGCTGAAGGTCATGCGCGGCTTCGTGGAGACGTGCCGGCTGGTGCCGATGATCGTGACGTTTGCGATCGGCGTGAGTGTGCTGTTCGCGCTGCAGGTCCTGATCGTCGAGTTCGGTTACCTGTGGGCGGTGCTCGGCAGCGGCGTGGTGCTGCTGATCGCGGGGGCCGTGGCGGGCGCCACCGCGGTGATCGCGAAATGGGTTGTGGTCGGCCGAATACGGGCCGTCGAACATCCACTGTGGTCGGCCTTCGTCTGGCGTAACGAGGTCTCGGACACCTTCGTCGAGACGGTCGCGGCGCCCTGGTTCGCCCGGGCCGCCACCGGCACACCGGTGATGAACCTGTGGCTGCGCGCCCTCGGGGCCAAGATCGGCCGCGGCGTCTGGTGCGAGTCCTACTGGCTGCCCGAGGCGGACCTGGTCACTCTGGGCAGGGGCGCCACCGTCAACCGAGGCTGCGTCGTGCAGACACACCTGTTCCATGACCGGGTGATGCGGATGGACACCGTCATCTTCGAGGAGGGTTCGACGCTGGGGCCACACTGCGTGGCGCTGCCCGCCGCGCGACTTGGCGCGGGCGCGACCGTCGGGCCGGCCTCGTTGGTGATGCGCGGCGACGAGGTGCCACCGTCGACGCGGTGGCAGGGCAACCCGATCGCACCGTGGAATGCGTTGCGCAAGAAGCGTGAAGAGGCGCCGGACGAGGCGTTCGAGGAAACCGCCGCGTGACCCGATTCAAGAAGGCGGCGAAGAAGATCCCGGTCATCGACCCATACCTGCCCAACAACGGCAACTTCGGCTACCGGGTGTCGCGATACGAGCTCGAGCTCGAATACAAGGTGGCGATCAACAGGCTCTCGGGGTCGGCAACGATCACTGCGGTCACGCTTGCGGAGTTGCGGACCTTCACGCTGGACCTGTCCGGCGCCCTGTCGGTGACGAAGGTGTCGGTGAACGGGCGGCGGCCCGCCGCCTTCAAGTGTTCCGGCGCCAAGCTGCACATCACACTGTCGTCGACACTGCCCGCGGGCGCGGCGATGACGATCGACGTCCGCTACAGCGGCACCCCGCGACCCGTCCGATCCCTCTGGGGCGACGTGGGATTCGAGGAATTGACCGAGGGCGTACTGGTGGCGGGGCAGCCCAACGGGGCCGCGTCGTGGTTTCCCTGCGACGACCATCCGAGCTCGAAGGCCAGCTACCACATCCAGATCAGCACCGAGAACCCGTATCGGGCGGTCGCCAACGGGGAGTTGAAGTCTCGGCGAACACGGGCCGCGATGACGACGTGGACATACGAGTTGGCGGAGCCGACGTCGACGTATCTGATCACGCTACAGATCGGTATGTATGAGGGCTACCGGTTGCAGAAGTCGCCGGTGCTGATGCAGGCCGCGCTGCCCGCCCGGCTCAAGCGCGACTTCGATTACGACTTCGGCAGGCAGCCTCAGATGATGAAGCTGTTCGTCAAGCGGTTCGGGCCCTACCCGCTGTCGACCGGATACACCGTCGTCGTCACCGACGACCACCTCGAGATACCGCTTGAGGCGCAGGGTATTTCGATCTTCGGCGCCAATCATTGCGACGGCACTCGGGGATCGGAGCGATTGATCGCCCATGAGCTGGCGCACCAGTGGTTCGGCAACTCGGTGACCGCCCGTCGGTGGCGCGACATCTGGTTGCACGAGGGTTTCGCCTGCTACGCCGAGTGGCTGTGGTCTGAGGAGTCCGGGGGGAAGACCGCCGAAGAGTGGGCGCGCCACTACTACGCGCGGCTCCGCGATTCGCCGCAGGACCTGTTGCTGTCCGATCCGGGCCCGCGCGACATGTTCGACGACCGGGTGTACAAGCGCGGCGCTTTGACGCTGCATGCGCTGCGCGGTGTCATTGGTGAAGACAACTTCTTTGCGCTGCTACGGGATTGGACCAAGCGCCATCGTCACTCCACCGCGGTGACCGACGACTTCACCGGTCTCGCGGCCAACTACGCGGACGTATCGCTGCGCCCGCTGTGGGAGGCGTGGCTGTACTCCGAGGACGTGCCGGAATTGTGACCGACGCGGCCACTCCCACCGGCCCGATCACTCGCGGCAGCGTCGCACGAGTCGGTGCCGCCACCGTGGCGACAGCGCTGTGCGGATATGCGGTGCTCTACCTGGCGGCGCGAGACCTCGAGCCGGCCGGGTTCTCGATCTTCAGTGTGTTCTGGGGTGCGTTCGGGTTGGTGACCGGCGCGGCCAACGGTCTGCTGCAGGAGGCGACCCGCGAAGTCCGTTCGGTCGGTGACGCGGAGGTGGTGTCGGGCCCGCGCACGCACCCGATGCGAGTGGCGGCGAAGGTCGGTGTGGTCGCGGCGATCGTGATTGCGGCCAGTTCGCCGCTGTGGTCGGGGCACGTCTTCGTCCAATCGCAGTGGCTCAGCGTCGCACTGTTGAGTGTCGGACTGGCCGGGTTCTGTCTGCACGCCACCCTGCTCGGAATGCTGGCCGGTGTCGGCCGGTGGACTCAGTACGGCGCGCTGATGGTGACCGACGCGGGCATGCGGGTGGCGGTCGCGGTGGCCACGTTCTTGATCGGTTGGGGGCTCGTCGGCTACCTGTGGGCGACGGTGGCAGGAGCGATGGCATGGCTGATCTTGCTGATCGCCTCGCCGTCGACGCGCGCGGCCGCGTCGCTGCTGACGTCCGGTAGCACGACGACTTTCTTGCGCGGCGCGGCGCACTCGATCGCGGCGGCCGGCGCGAGCGCGATTCTGGTGATGGGGTTCCCTGTGCTGCTCAAGGCGACGTCGGGTGATCTGGGAGCGACGGGCGGCGTGGTGATCCTTGCCGTGACGCTGACCCGCGCGCCGCTGCTGGTGCCGTTGACGGCGATGCAGGGCAATCTGATCGCGCACTTCGTCGACCAGCGCACAGAGCGGCTGCGGGCTTTGGTGGCCCCGGCGGTATTCGTCGCAGCGTTGGGCGCGGTGGGTGTGGTGCTCGCAGGGGTTTTCGGGCCGTGGCTGCTGAGGGTGGCGTTCGGCGAGGAGTACCGCGCGGGCGGGGCGCTACTCGCCTGGCTGACGACGGCCGCGATTGTCATGGCGCTGTTGACGCTGACGGGCGCCGCGGCGGTGGCTGCTGCGCTGCATCGCGCGTACGCGGCGGGCTGGATCAGCGCGACGCTGGCGTCGATGTTGTTGCTGCTGCTGCCGCTGGGCCTGGAGACCCGCACCGTGATCGCGCTGCTGTGTGGGCCGCTGGTGGGAATCGCCGTGCACCTGGGGGCGCTTGCCAGGGGATCGGCGCGGTGAGCGTGTATTTTGGTGCCCATCGACATGGGCTACCAAGATGTTTGGATCGTCGTACCCGCCTACAACGAGGCGAGCGTCATCGGCGACGTCATCACCGACATCCGATCGGTTTTCGACCATGTCGTCTGCGTCGACGACGGCAGTAAGGACGACACGGTTGACCTCGCGCTGCGCGCAGGAGCCCACGTCGTGTCACATCCGGTGAACCTCGGCCAGGGCGCGGCGATTCAAACCGGCATCGAGTACGCCCGCAGCCAGCCGGGAGCGCAGGTGTTCGCGACGTTCGACGCGGACGGACAGCACCGGCTGAAGGACGTCATCGCCATGATCGACCGGCTGTCGGCCGCTGACGTGGACATGGTGGTCGGCACGCGGTTCGCCGAACCGAGCGCGAGCAAGCCGCCTTTTCTGAAGCGGATCATCCTGCGCGCCGCGGCGTTTTTGAGTCCGAGCAGCCGCCAATTGGGGTTGACCGACGCGCACAACGGTCTTCGGGTCTTCAACAAGACGGTGGCCGACGCACTCAACCTCACGATGAGCGGCATGAGCCATGCGAGCGAGTTCATCGCCCTTGCCGTCGAAAACCGTTGGCGGGTGGCGGAAGAGCCGGTTGAGATCCTCTACACCGATTATTCGAAGTCCAAAGGTCAGCCGTTGCTCAACGGGGTGAACATCGTGTTCGACGGGCTGCTGCGAGGGAGGTTGTCCCGATGAACTGGATTCAGGCGCTGCTGATCCTGTCGATCGTTTCGTTGTTGGTGTATCTGTTGCGGTCGCGGACGAGCGCGCGCACCAAGGCGTGGGTGAAAGTCGGCGGTGTGCTGTTCGTCGTCGCCGCGATCTATGCGATTCTGCGGCCGGACGACACCACCATCGTCGCGAATTGGGTTGGGGTGGACCGCGGTACGGACCTGATCGGCTACGTGTTGATCATCGCGTTCGTGTTCACCACGCTAAGCACGTATATGCGGTTCAAGGACCTGGAGTTGCGGTACGCACGGCTGGCCAGGGCGGTCGCCCTGCAGGGCGCGCGCATACCCGACGACGCTTAGCCCGTTCCCGCCCGTACCGCGAGCGTGCGTGTTTGCACACGACACGCCGCGACATTTCGGCATTCTGTGCACACTCGCGGGGCACGACCGCGCACCTGTTGGTCAACGCGCTGAATTGGTGCAAGCAGGCGCGCTAACCGGCCATACGCTTGATAGGTGACTAGCCGGGAAAGCGCAATGCTGGCGTGACTCAAGACGTCGACTCGGACACGTATTACGCGGTCGGCAAGCGCCTGTTCGAGTTGGCCGGTGACGTGTACGACGCGTTCGCGGTCAACGTCAGAATTCTGAGTGAAACCGGCGCGATGGCCGGCACCGACGACGTGGGCGCCGCGTGGGCGGCGTCGTATGACGGCCGTACTGGCGAGGTGCTGGGTGCGGTCAACGATCTGACAGTGGCCTTGAAGAACTACGGCGGTGTGGTGATCCAAGCCGGATACAACCACGCAGTCGCCGAATACAACGCCACACCGGGAAACCGCGGTGCGCCCCCGCAGCGGCCGCCTGAGCCGGCGAGTGTTGCAGGAGTGCTCACGGCGCCACCGTCGGCGGGCGGCCCAGGCAGGGGCTTGTTGGACGACGCGCTGGGGTTGGTGGAACAGGTGGGTGTGCCGGTGCCCGACGGCGACACCGTCAAGGTCGACAAGGCCGCGCAGGCGTGGGATCGGCTGGCCACGGTGTATCAGAACACCACGGTGGTCGAGGCACTGGAGGTCAATGCCCGGGCGTTCAGCGACACGCAGTCCCCCGAGGTCGAATACATCGTCCGGGATCTGCGGGACCTGCGCGACGCGACGGCGGCGATCCTGACCGGCTGCAGCGAACTGGCGCTGTCGTGCAGGGAGTACAAGGCGGCGCTGGACGACCTCCGCCATCAGCTCGAAGACATCCTGACCGACCTGGCGGTGGAATTGGCGGCCACAGCCGTGATCTCGATATTCGCCGCATACGTCAGCTTCGGCGTCGGCGCGGCCGCGGGCACCGCCAAGGCCGCGCACACGATCAGCAAGTTCGCCGGTGTTATCCGGAATGCCGTCGGCGCGTGGAAGGTATCGAAGCGGATCAGCAAGGGGGTCAAGAAGGCGCACGACATCGCCGGCATCCGCAAACGGCTTGAGCGAATCAAAAGCCTTGGGCGGAAGGGGAAGGAGTCGAAGTCACCGACAGCCCGGGGGGTGGCAGAAGATGCCGAAGCCGCCAGGCTCACGCGGGAGAGTGTCGACGATAAGCTTGAGCGGTACCTCCTTAACCCGAGTCACCCTTCAGTCGGACCGAAAGCGGCGTGGTTCCAGAGTGCGCTCGGTTTCACTCGTGAGAACGCCGAGGACTTGGCGGACCAAATCGTTTTCAAGGAAGGTGAAGCCATTAAGACGGGCGTAACTCAATACGGCACAACGTTCAATCAGACGATTTCGATTGTTGGAGCCAACGGAAAGACTATCGACGTAGTGTTCGGGTGGATAAGGCGAGAAGATGGCGTTGTGCGCCTTGTAACGGCGATTCCGACTCGAGGGTGAGGAGTTAGACGATGAAGCCTAACGAGTATGACGTCGTCCGTCTCTTGATGCCGATGCCAGAACATCACCTGCTGGCTGGCGCCACAGGAACAGTGGTCTTTGACCACACAAAATTTGGCGATAGTGTTCGTCCTCCGGCTTACGAGGTGGAGTTCACAGATCGTGCTGGAAAAACTGTTGCCGTGGTCACGGTGCCCGAAGAGGCCCTAGAAGTTACCTGGCGGGCGCACACGCGCTAAATCAATCCGCGTTGGGCGAGTCGTAATGGTAGCGGTAATAGACTCCAAAGAGCTTCGGGTGGATAGCATGTTTGCGTTTCTCTCGCGGGCTGGCCGCGAGCTCCTCTACGAAATACTCTCCCGAAAGGCGCGACATTCTCAAGCACCATACGACGGTCTCCGTCCGTCTACCGCATGGACGACGAGGCAAGTCTTTCAACACTATCTGAAAACCCATGATCTTCGCCAAGAGTATTGAAAGCGAACGGATTTAGGCAAGAGTTGGATCATCTACTCTGAAAGATCAATAGACTGCAGATTGAAACGTGGCCCGATTAGAGCTAGTCGATTGCGTCAGCCGTCGAGGATCATGAGTTCAACTCCTCGCGGAAGAACTCGACGGTCTTGGCGATGCCATCGTCGAGCGCGACTTTGGGCGTCCAGCCGAGAACCGTTTCCGCGCGGCTGATATCGAGACACGAGCGTCGTAGATCGCCAAGCCTGGGTGGACGGAACTCCGGCTCGTCAGGTTTACCGGCGGCGCCTGCGATTGCTGAATGTAGTTGCCTGGTCGAAGTTTCCACACCTGTGCCGATGTTGAATCGCTGACCGCCACCCTCCTCGCCGGACGCCCTCACAAAGGCGTCGACGACGTCGTCGACGAAGACGTAGTCACGCGTATCACTTCCGTCGCCGAAAATCTTCGTCGGCCTTCCCGCGAGGAGCGCACGCGAGAAGATGGCGACGACACCAGCTTCGCCGTGTGGATCCTGGCGCGGCCCATAGACATTCGCGGGCGCGATGTGTGAGCACTCCAGAGCGTACAGGTTGCGGAAGGTGTTGAGATACACCTCGCCGGCCACCTTGCTGGCGGCGTACGGCGAAGCAGGATTGATCGGGGCGTCCTCGTTGGTCGGGTAACTCGGCGGAGTGCCGTAGACAGATCCGCCGGACGAGGTGTGCACGATCTTGCGGACATCTGCGCGGCGGGCGGCCTCGGCGAGCCGGACGGTTCCCACGACATTTACCGCGGCGTCGAAGGACGGCTCCGCGACCGAGTGGCTTACGGAGATCTGAGCGGCGAGGTGGAAGATCACCTCCGGCCGAACGTCGGCGATAAGACCGATGAGGTCGGCTTCGACGATGTCGGCCTTGACGAATTCGAAGTCCGAGGAGCGATCCGCCTCGCCGAGATTGACGCTGTTGCCCGAGCTGAGGTCGTCGAGGCCGATGACGGCGTGTCCGTCCGCGAGAAGGCGATCAACCAGCGTGGATCCGATGAAACCGGCTGCTCCCGTCACCAGTGTGCGCATCGGCTCACCATACCGACGGCCGCTAAGTGCTTTAGAGGTCCCAGGTCTTGGGGATATCGATCTGGAGCTCGTTGACCTTCGCGGTGTTCTCTTCTTCTTGAGCCCGCATGGTGTTGATGGCCTGCGTGGAGGCGGCGCTGTGCTCGGTTCCGCGGGTGGAAAGGGCCTCCGACGATGCAGTGGCCTTTTCTAGGGCCGCGGCGGCCACGGCGTTGAGCGCCACGTCGATCGGACTGGTCGTCGGTCCCGGCGGCGGTACGGGTCCGGGCACGGAGACTTCGGCCATCGTCGCGGCGATCTTGTTGACGTGACCCAGTGCCTCGTCTGGGTTGAGCTTTATGTTCTTACTGGCCACAGCTGTTCCTCCTTGGTGACCTGCTCAGTGGCATAGACGATATCGGCATAGTCGGGGTCGCCGCCACGCCACAGCGATAGCGCCTCCACGGCACGGTCGAGGTTGTGGTGCGCGCGGTAGAGCACGGTTGTGTTCGGATCGCCCGAGGGTTCGACCTCGATGAACCCGGGACGCATGAACAGCGACTTGCCGTAGAGACGCGCTTCGGCCAGGGCCGACCACTGGTCGTCGGAGATCGGCGAGCCGATCGCGAGACCGCCGAGGATTTCGCGGATGACGGGCGCTACCTCTATGTGCAGCGGTTCGGCACCGGCGAGGGCGGTCGCGACGGTGCCTGCGGTGGCCTCCCATGCCGCCGACTGGCGTTCTGACGCAGGGAGAGTCGCGTCATTGAGTTGTTCGTAGCTCTGCGGGGACATCACGGCGAGGCGGTGCAGGCGCGTGCCGTCGAGTTCTGGGGCAGGCGTCGCCGGGTCGATCGGCGAGCGGGTGGAATCGCAGTCCTGGTAGTGAGGCACGCCGGCACGCCGGGCCGGAAGCACGGATGAGCCACCGGGGTCGGTGGTAGCGGCGACTGCGTACAGCTCGACGTTGGGATCCAGGACGGCGCGTTCGGCGGCATAGGCGACCATGGTGGTGGTCGGGTTCACCCAGCCGAAGTACTTGGCTTGGAAGCCCGCGCTGAGTTCGGGATCAGCGAAAAGCACTCGGACGGAACGCGGTATGTAGACGCCGGGAGGTATGTAGCTGGCGCCGTCGTTACTGACGATGACGGTCTCGATGCCGGTAGCGACTTTGAAAGTGCCGACACACCAATGCAAGCCGGGATACATGTGCGAGGCGTGGAGCAACTCGTAGGCGAGGGTGATGGCATCGTCGAGGTGTTGGTCCTGGGTTTCGGAGCTGACCATCGCGGCGCCCGTGCCGGTGGCGGCGATGCCGGATGCGGCGAGAACGCTCGGGGGCACGCCCGTTGAGGAGATGGCTGCAGATGTCGCGCCTGCTGGGAGAGATGCGCCGCCCGCAGTGCCGCTAGCGGAGACGGTGGGCGTCGATGCCGGGGTGCCTCTGGGGATATCGGAGCCGTACGCGGCGAGGTTGCCGGGCGGCGGTGCCCCGGCCACCATCGGCGCCGGGGTGCCTTGGGAGGCAGCGGGAGCCGGCGGGGCCGCGTGGCCGGCGACGGGAGGACCGGCAGCGGCCGGAGGCAGAGCGGAACCGTGTGCGGAAGCCGGTGTGACTTCGGCTGCCGCCGGCGGCGGAGTCGGGGCTTGGGGAACGGCTGGCGGCAGCGGATTGGCGCCGCTGGAGGCTAGACCTTTGGCGAAACCCTGCGACAACTCTTGGACGGGGTTGGCGGGCGTCGGGAGACCAGCTGGCGAGGTGGGCGCAGAAGGCATGCTCGGCGTGCTGGGCATGGACGGAGTGCTAGGCATCGAGGGCATCGACGGCGGCTTCAATCCGCCGCCTCCGGACATGGGTGAAGGAGTGCCCATCGGCGGGATGATCGGCGTACTGCCCGCCTGAGGCTGTTGGACGGCGGGTGAAGTGAGAGGGTTGTCCTCCGGTGCCGAGATGGGATCAGTTCCTGGCATTGGCGGACGCAACTTTGCATCCTCCACAGGTTGATGATTCTGCTTCGCTTGTTCCGGCTGCAGCGGCTTATCTTCTGGCTTGGCGGGTGACTGTTGCAGCGGTGAGTCTTCGGGCGGCGCCTCGGGCGCTGGTGTCAACGGCTTGTCTTGCGCACCACTCGGACCCCAGTGCATGGGTTTATCTTCGGTACCAAAACCCACGGCTTGCACTGGGTTGCGTGCTCCCGGCGATGTATTGCCCCTGACAGACTTCGACGGCACTTCACTATTGGCAATCCGGACCGCTTCAGCAGCAATTTTCCGCACGACATCTATGCACAAAGTCTCTGCGTCAGCGCGGGCGCGCGAGACTATGGCCCATATCTGACTTACTAGCGCAGATGGCCCAAACCACCCTCCACCTTTCCAGGAATCGATTGCTTTCTGAATTTCATCATGGGCGTTGGCGTCAATCGACTCGAGGCGCCTCCTAGCGTAATCAAGCAAATCTGCACATGCTCGCATCGCTTCGGCGAAAGTCCAGTACAGGTCGCTTTGCCTCTTGATCGCTTGCGCGTCGTCGGCGTAAATGAGTTGCATAGCTTCTACGGCTTCACCCGTGTTCGACGCCAGAATGTTCGCTGCGGATGTCTGAACTTCGCTCGCGCAGGTAGACGACTGCTGACCAAACTGCTGAGCCGCTTGGGCCATCGTGGACCATCCGCCCGACGGCGTTGCCGGCCAAAGTCCACCAACTATGGCAGGCGTGAACGGCCGGTCCGGTGGCGGAACGGTACTGGCACCAAGATCAGCCATCTAATGCTCCGCCCAAATGATTTCGTCGGATGCGCGCCCGAATCATCCCCACCAGTCCACACCTACGTCGCGGCAACGACCCCTCGGTCCACGTAGATCAACGATGCTTAAGTCCCAGGCCTGACTATCCGCTGACTCTGGATCTCGATCTGCCGAGATGTTGCCAACGAATAGCAACATGTCATCGACGTACCGTTGGACTGTTCGGGTGAGATACCGGGGCGGGCTCGAATGGTCGTTCAGCACCTTTTGGGTCCGATCGGCCCAGTTTCGGGTGTCGAACACAAATTTGGCGATCACCGCTCGCTGCTCGGGCGAGCCCTGCGGCCCTGCATCCGAAAACGTATTCTTCATTGTGCGGCTTTCCTTCATCAGCGGGCCAACGTCTTCACACAAGGCTTTGTCCGCGTCGTCGACGAATAACCGCTCGGGCTCTGCTTGATTGGTCTGCTGCGGGGGACGGGGTTCGGGTCCCCGAGTTATCCCGATAGCTGACAGCACTAAAGCGGCAATTCCCAGCAGCACACCGAGAATGACGCCGCTCGCTAGCAGACCGGTTCTAGCACGCGACGGAGCGCTACTTGGGCCGAAGTTCCCAGGTGGCCGCGGAATATTGCCAGGTCCGGTCGCTGGCGGCGGCCCACTTCCAGGCGGCGGGGCGCCGAAGCTAGGCGGATACGGCGAGCTTCCGGTCATTCTTCCAGCGTAAAGGCTTCCCGAATCATGCCGCAGCGGCTGTTGTGAAGGCGTTATCTGTCAGCGCTAATTGCCCTAACAAGCAGACCCGTACAGTCGAAGGGTCCCGCCGACCAGCAGAAAGGACGTATGGCAGTCCGGCTGACCCGCACCAACTGGGTTGCTTTGACCGCCGGCGCCCTGATCGCGGTTCAACTCGTCATCCGGGCGGTTCTGGCATTCAAGGGCTACTTCTACTGGGACGACCTCATCCTCCTCGGCCGCGCCGGCACGCAGAACATCGTCTCGCCGACCTATCTTTTCGACGACCACGATGGCCACGTCATGCCCGCAGCCTTCCTCGTCGCCGGCATCATCACCCACGTCGCTCCGCTCAACTGGATCGGGCCGGCCGTCAGCCTCGTCGTGCTGCAACTGCTCGCTTCCCTGGCGCTTCTGCGCGCCCTCCACGTCATCATCGGCTGGCGACCCGTCCTGCTCATCCCGTTGACCTTCGCCCTCTTCACGCCGCTCGGCATCCCTGGCTTCGCCTGGTGGGCAGCAGCATTGAACTCTCTGCCCATGCTCGCCGCCATGGCATGGGTAACCGCCGACGCCATCCTTCTGGTGCGCACCGGCAATCAGCGCTACGCCGTCTCCGCGCTACTCGTCTTCTTCGGCGGCTTGCTCTTCTTCGAAAAGTCCGCCGTCATTCCTTTCGTCGCCTTCACCATCGCCGCACTCCTCACCCACGTCACCGGAGATTTACCGGCAATACGAACGGTGTGGCGCAACGGCATCAAACTCTGGGTCGGATCCCTCGCGCTGACCGCCGCCTGGATCGTGCTCTACCTCGTCGTCGTCGACCACCACAGGTGGAGCCGCGACCTGCCCATGACGCGAGATCTGCTGCGCCGCTCCATCACTCACGGTATCGTGCCCGGCCTCGCCGGGGGGCCGTGGGACTGGCAACGCTGGGCACCCGCATCACCGTGGGCGACGCCGCCCGTCACCGTTATGGTTCTCGGCTGGGTCGCGCTTGCCGCCGCAGTCGTCATCAGCTACTTGCGGAAAGAGCGCATCGGTCCGCTGTGGCTCGCCGCCGTCGGCTACGCGATCGCCTGCCAAATCCCGATCTACCTCCTGCGGTCCTCGAAGTTCACGGCGCTCGAACTCGCCCAAACCCTTCGCTACTTCCCCGATCTCGTCGTCGTCCTCGCCCTCCTCGCCGCCGTCGGATTCTGCGCACCCAACCGCAGACGTACCCGATGGCTCGACA
>NZ_JAVHWR010000054.1:0-9007 GCF_032159565.1 Mycobacterium sp. | reverse complement strand
TTGCTCGACGCGCCCGCGCGTACTGATTACCAACATCAAGTCGAGCGGGCCGATGAGGAGATGGACAACCTGCGAAGCGCCTTCGGCTGGAGCATTGAATGCGGCGATATCGCACGCGCGTTGGAGTTGGCATCGTCGCTGCAGCCGCTGTGGCTGTCCCGCGGCCGTATTCAGGAAGGGCTGGCCTGGTTCGAAGCGGTTTTCATCGACGGCGAGCCTCCAACCGACCTCGGGCCCGACGGGCGCGCCCGAGCGCTTGCCGATAGGGCCGTGCTCTACGCCTGGCTGGCCGATTACCACCTGGACGACGCGGAAGATGCTCTCGCCTGCGCCCGCGACCTCGACGATCCGGCGTTGTTGTTACGAGCACTCACCGCTTGCGGGAGCTCAGCCGTCTACGACACCGAGGTGGCTGGACGCTATTTCTCGGAAGCGATCGGAATGGCTCGCAACCTCAGCGACCACTGGAGGTTGTCCCAGATTCTCGGGCAGCAGGCCCAGGTCGCTTTCGTCGCGGGCGATCCCCTCGCAGTGCGTGCAGCCGCAGAAGAAGGACGCGACCTTGCCGATGCGATCGGTGATGGCTTCAATTCGCGGCAATGCCGCTGGCGGCTGGCTGGCGCCTACCTGTTCGAGGGTGATCTCACCCGAGCGATCGCCGAGTACCGCGCAGTAGTGGCGGACGCAGATGCCGATCACGACGTGATGTCGCAAGTCGCTGCGCTCATGATTCTGCCGCATGCGCTCGCCTTCCACGGAGAGGCAGGGGCGGCCAGGCTCGCCGCCGAGTCCGGCATCGAAGCCGCCACAGAACTCGGCGATGTCTATCTCGGAGGGATTTACATCTCGTTGATGACCTCGCACCTGGCCGCCGGTGACATCGCATCGGCATCCGACGCGGCGGATGCAGGTTGGCCCCTTCTCAGCAGCCTGTATGGGACCGCATCCATAAACAGCGCATACATTGCCCAGCTCGACCTCGCGCGCGGGAACCTGGCCGCGGCCCGACGCGGAGCAGACGAGGCCGCCGAGGCAACAGCAGGGTGGATACGAGGTTGGGTGCTGACGATACGCGCGCGGATCGCAATCGAGCAGCGTGAGCCCGAACAGGCAGAGCGTGACGCCTACGAGGCCCTCGCTTGCTTTGCCGACCTCAAGGCCTACCTCGGGGCATCAAACACTTTCGAGATTCTCGCGGACATAGCCGGCAATTCCGGCAGCCACCGCGAAGCGGCCCGACTCTTTGGCGCCGCGGACGGCATTCGCCAGCGAACGGGCGAGATCCGTCTGCCGTTCTATCAACCCGCATACGTCTCGTCGACGAGTGAACTCCGAAATGCCATGGGCGACCAGGACTTCGAGGCGGCGTGGGCAGAGGGCGCCGCCCTGTCGACCAGCGAGGCG
Organism: Mycobacterium sp.; assembly: GCF_032159565.1. GTDB lineage: Bacteria > Actinomycetota > Actinomycetes > Mycobacteriales > Mycobacteriaceae > Mycobacterium. Next base: position 7,603 of record NZ_JAVHWR010000054.1, on the reverse strand, counting down.
ATCGCCTATGCGCAGCGCGGGCGCGGTGAGCGCAAGCGGCCGTCGAGCGGCTGGGCGTCGTTGACGCCGGCCGAACTCGACGTCGTGCGCCTCGTCAGCGAGGGGCTCGGCAACAAGGACGTCGCCACCCGCCTGTTCATCTCTCCGCGGACAGTGCAATCTCACCTCACCCGCGTCTACACGAAGCTCGGGCTGTCCTCCCGGGTCCAGCTCGCCCAGGAGGCGGCGCGCCGGTCGACGTCGTCAAATAGCTGATCGCCCCAACAGACAGGCTCTGTACTGATAGTTGTCTCAACGTGACGAACGACGAGGCTTGGGCCCCAAGACACTCGAGGCGTGGGCCTTCGTGCAGAAGATGATCGGCGACATCACGAACATCGTCACCGCGGACGCGGAGAACGAACGCGAGCTTCTCGAGGGTCTGGGCGTCGTCTCCCGCGTCACCGCACTGTGCTCGGAGCTGACGGTGGAAGCCGACCCGGAGCTGCCGTGGTTCTTCGACATGTGCTCCCCCACCCGCCTTGTCGGCGGCCCGAATCCCGACGGCAGGTACCTGCTCGCGATGATTCGCGGCGACCGCGGCTATCGCGTCACCGGAACATGGGGCACCACCGCCTATCTCGGCGTGCAGGTGCTGGCGGGCACCGGCATGACGCCGCGCCGCATGGCGGCGTACGTCAGCGACACCGACATGAAGCTGGACGGCGGCAGGTTGGCGCTGGTCTTCTCGGCGACGGAGCCGTCGCCTGCCGAACTCGAAGCCGCGCAGTGGGTGCCCATACCGGAGGATGCGACGTCGATCGTCGTCCGCGAGTACATCGCCGACGCGCACACCGAGCACCCCGCCACGCTGCACATCGATCCGCTGACCACTCAACAGCCGCCGCAGAAGGTGTCCGATGACGAAGCCGCAGAACAGTTCACCGCGATGGCGTGGACCATCATGAAGCTGACCACCCTGCACCGCACCATCAAGCCCGAGCTGATGCAGCAGCCGAACACCCTCGTCACGTCGGAGGCCGCCAATCTCGGAGAGGCCGACACCACACCGGACAACCTCTATATGCTCGGCACCTTCGCGCTCGGCGACGACGAGTCACTGGTACTCGAGTTCGAACCCCCGGACACCCGCTACTGGAACATCACGCTGGAGAACATCTGGCACGAATGCCTCGAACCGCGTCGCAGGCACAGCTCGGTCACCAACAAGGGTGTCGCCCCCGGTGCCGACGGCGTGGTGCGTGTCGCCGTCGGCGCCAAGAACTCCGGCCACGGTCACTGGTTGGACACCGGCGGGCGGCACCGTGGCTTCGTGGTGTTCCGGTGGCTGGACAACCCGCACCCGCCGAAGGTGTCTGTCGACGTGCGAATCGGTGAGGCGACGCGGTGAGCACAGCCGCCCGGTTCCAGCCGGCTGCATTGATCGACCAGGCATGCCAGTGGGCGGGCTGTGACGACTTCGGCGCGGAGTTCGACGAGAACGAGACCTGGCGCGACGGGCTTGGCCGGCTGTGCGAGGGGTTCGTCGAGGAGGCCCGGCTGAACGATCTCGGCGTGGAGATCGCGGCGTCCGACATCGTGCGCGCTTTGAAGAATCGGCTTCAGCTCGTCAAATGGCGCAAGCTCCATCCTGCGATCGTCGACGAGAGGATCGAGCGGCCCATCTTCATCGTCGGGCAGCCGCGCACCGGCACCACGATCCTGTTCGACCTGCTCGCTCAGGACCCCGAGTTGCGACCGCCGCTGACGTGGGAGGTCGACGCCCCGCTTCCAGTGCCACAGCCCGACACCTACGACACCGACCCGCGCATCGCCGAAACCCAGAGGAGTTTGGAGATGAGCGAGCAGATTATTCCCGGGTTCATGAGCTGGCACCCGATGGGTGCGCAGGTCGGACAGGAGTGTGTGCGGATCACCGCATCGCAGTTCTGCAGCATGATTTTCTCGGTCCAGTACCGACTGCCCGGCTACTACAAGTGGCTGATGTATGAGGCGGACCATCGTCAGGCTTATCGATTCCACCGGATTTTCCTGCAACACTTGCAATCTGGCGTCAAAGGTCAGTGGCTGCTGAAGTCACCGGCACATCTATGGACGCTCGATACGTTGGTGGAGACGTACCCCGACGCGGTGATCGTGCAGACGCACCGAGACCCGTTGAAGGTGATCTCGTCGATCAGTGCGCTGACAAATCACCTGCGCCGCATGGCGTCCGACGAGACAACGGTCGCCGACTGCGCGGTGCAGTCGTGCGAGGAACTCGTGGTCGGGTTGCAGCGCGGGATGACACTGCGCGAATCGCTGCCTCCAGGTCAGGTGATCGACGTGCAGTTCACCCACTTCATGCGCGACCCGTTCGCGACGATCAGGTCGCTGTACGGCCGGCTGGACCGACTGTTGACCCCCATCGCCGAGCAGCGGATGCGAGAGCATCTGGCGGCCAATCCCGGCGACGGCGGCGGCGGCCGCTACAGCTGGGCGGACACGGGACTGGACGCGGAGCAGCTACGCGAGCAGGTCGCCGGCTATCAGCAGCGCTACGGCGTAGCGACCGAACTGCTGGCTTAAGCAGTATTTGCTGAACGCATTGTCACATACCGACCGCGCGGCTGCGACATACTTGCTCACGCGATCGGTCAGTGTTTGCGATCTTGATCTGCCGGGTAGCGCCGATATCCCCCTGAACCGCATCCCACATGCATGTTTGCACGATCTTGAAGGTGGCGTTAATATTTTGCCGCCCCGGGGGGCCGAGGCAGAAAAGCACTCATCGAGGTGAATACATGATCGAGGTAATTGTGGTCGCTACAGGCCCATAAGACGGCCGGTGGGACATTCTGCAAGGGGCGTCAGGCCAAGTAGTCGGGCGGCAGGCTTTCAAGCATCCACTTCAGCATCCGCACCGCATACTCCGAGCTGCCGCCCCCGACGATCAGCGCTGCGAACGCCATGTCGCCGCGGTAGCCGGCGAACCAGGAATGTGATCCGCCCTCGAATTCGGCCTCGCCGGTCTTTCCGCGCACATCGCCCATACCGTTGATGTCCTTGGCGGTGCCGTTGGTGACCACCAGCTGCATCATCGGCCGCAGCCCGTCGAGCATCTTGGGCGTGATCTCGCTGTGGTCGCCGGTTACGGTCGTCTGCCTGCCCTCGATCAATTGCGGCACAGGCGTTTTGCCTGCAGCCACCGTCGCCGCGGCCATGGCCATGCCGAACGGGCTGACCAGCACCTTGCCCTGACCGAAGCCGTCCTCGGTGCGTTCGGCCAGGTTCACCGTCGGCGGCACCGAGCCGGAAACCGTTGAGATACCCTCGATTTGATAATCCGGCCCGATACCGTACTGCGCGGCGGCCTGGGTGAGACCGCGCGGCGGCATCTGGCTGGCCAGCTCGGCGAATGTCGTGTTGCACGAACTCGCGAAGGCCCGCGACATCGGCACCGTGCCGAGGTCGAATCCGCCGTAGTTGGGGATGGTCCTGTCGCCGATGTCGACCGTGCCCGGGCAGCCGAGAAGCGTGTTGGGCGTAGCCATGTCGCGCTCGATCGCCGCGCCCGCGGTGATGATCTTGAAGGTCGACCCCGGCGGATAAAGACCGGTCGTGGCCGTCGGCCCGTCCGCGTCGGCGTCGGGGTTCTGGGCGACGGCAAGGATTTCGCCCGTCGACGGCTTTATTGCCACGATCATCGCCTTCTTGCCACCGATCCCGTTGACCGCGTTCTGCGCGGCGTTCTGCACAGCGCGGTCGAGGCTGATGGTGATCGACGGCGCGGGCGCGCCGGAAACCTCGTTGAGCACGTCGACGTCGACGCCGTTCTGGTTGACGCTGGCCACCCGCCAACCAGCGTGGCCGTCGAGGTCGTCGACAACCGCCTTCTTCACTTCGCCGATGATGGCCGGTGCGAAATTCTCGTCGGTGGGCAGCAATTCGGCCTGCGGGGTGATGACCAGACCGGGCCGCTCTCCGAGGACGGCGGCCACCTGGTCGCGGTCGGATTGGCGCAGGGTGATCAGGCTCAGCGGCCCCGCCGACGAACTCGCCTGTTCGGCGAGGCGCTGCGGATCCAGGGTGTCGTCGAATGGCCGCAGCGCGTCCGTCACCGCGGTTGCGGTGGTCATCAGGTACGCGCCGGCGGCCTTGGCGTCCAGCGCGAAGTGATAGAGGTTGCCGGGCACGAGCACATCGGTGCCGCCGCGCTCGTTGACCGACGCGCGCCGCGGCGAATCGGCGCGCAAGGCGAAGGTCTGGTGCTCACCGAGTTTCGGGTGCAACCCCGTCGCGGTCCAGCGGACCTCCCAGTTGCCTTCGTTGCGCACCATGTTGAGTTGGCCGTCATAGGTCCAGATGCGGTTCTTCGGCAGATGCCAGGTATAGCGATAGGCCACCGTGCCGGTGTCCTCGGCGAACTTCGAGCCAAGCACCTGCGCGTCGAGCGCAGTGGCCTGCAGACCCGCCCACGCCTCGTTGAGCGCGGCCCGCGCGTCCTCGGGACGGTCGGTCAATTGCGACGCGGCGCCGGTGTCGCCCTTGGCCAGCGATGCGAAGAACTTCTCGGCGGCGGGTTGGGGCCCGTTGGGTTTGGGCGTGCAGGCGTTCAGCGACGTGGACACCACCACGATCATCAGCAGGCTCGCCAGACGCGTTGCAGATGAGAAAATTGTTGCCATTGAGGCAAATGTTAAGAAATCGAGACCAAAAAACGACGGAGGCGCGACACGAAATCGGACCTTTGTAGAGAAAGTGCGGAAGAAACGCACGAAAAAGCGGTTTTCGACGCGGCGGCGGACGCTTCAGGTGCCCACAAGTCAGCCAGCCGCGGGCGCGCGCACGACCAGCGGCACTGCGGGGAAATAGGCCGCCATCTCCGACCGCGACTTCCGCAGCGCGGCTGTGCCGTAGCCGTGCTTACGGAACTCCGGGCTGATCCAGATGCGCACGTTCACCTCGCCGTTGGCCAGTTCGCCGAACACCATGCCGACCTTGTCGGCTCCGTCGATCGCCACCAGCCATACCGCCTCTTCGGCGTGCACCCGGCCGACAGCGGCGCGGATCTCGTCATCCAGGTCGCCCGCAGGCGCGCCCGACCCGTCGCCTGCCGCTCGCACATCGTCGGTGCGCGCGGCGAAGATGTCGCGGTCCGCGTCGGCCGAGAACAGACGCAGCGTCAAGCTCTCCCCCGCAGCGGGCTGCCGGTCGCCCATCGTGAAGCTCAGCTCGTGATTGAGGTCGGTGAGCTCGTCGCGGATCCGGCGTCGCGACACTTTGGTCAGCCGGTCGAATGACAGTCGAAGCACCGCTTCGCCGCCGGCTTGCGTCGTGCCCAGCATGGCAGCGATCGCCTCGACCGCTGCGTCGTAATCCTCCGACTCCACGATCACGTCGAGGAGTTCGTGGCGCCGTTCGAGCGCGCGCACCAGCGTGTCGGCGATCTCTCGGCGTTCGGCCTTCTGCGCGTCGTCGGTCATGGCGTGAAGCGTAGTCGGCCGCGCTGCGCGGACAACTCAGTCCAGTAAGACGGTCGCGAAGGTGCCGACCTCGGCGAAGCCGATGCGGTCGTAGGTCGCGCGGGCCACGGTGTTGAAGTCGTTGACGTAGAGGCTGGCGATGCGGCCGCTGCGCACCACCGCAGCGGCGAGGGCGGCCGTGCCCGTCGTGCCGAGGCCGTGTCCGCGCCGGTCGGGATGCACCCACACGCCCTGAATCTGGCCGACGGCGGGTGACTGCGATCCGATCTCGGCCTTGAACACCACCTGACCGCGCTCGAACCGGGCCCACGCACGTCCGGCCGCGATCAGCCCGGCGACCCGCCGCCGATACCCGCGTCCGCCGTCACCGATGCGGGGGTCGATGCCGACCTCGCCGATGAACATGTCGACGGCCGCCACCAGATAGGCGTCGAGGTCCTCTATCCGCACGGGACGCGCGGCGGGGTCGATCGGGCATTGTGGGGCGGTCGCGAGCGCCATCAGGGGTTGCCGATCGCGCACGTCGCGGGCCGGTCCCCAGGCGTGTTCGAGGCGGTGCCACATCGGCAGCACGAGCTCCGCGCGCCCGACGAGCGAGGAACACCGCCTGGCGCCGCTGACCGCCTTGTCGGCGAAGGCGTACAGGTCAGTCGCCTGACCGCGCAACGGGATGAGGTTGGCGCCCGCGTAGCAGAGCGAATCGGTGGCCTGGCCGCGCGACCACAGTTCGCCGCCGATGGCACCGGGGTCGACGCCGTGCTCGGCCACCCGGGAGGCCACCATGCAGGTGCCGACCGGGTCGGCGTCGAGGACCCGCCGGACCGCGGCGACGTCGCGCACGACAGAGACCCGTCGCTCGTCGACGAAGCGGAATAGCGGCGGAGCCGACATCGGGACTCTTTCTGCGGCCTCAGGGCACCATGACCCCGGTCACAGGGGTCATTGTCAGCTTACGGTGACTACCGGCGAACCGCTTGCATCATTCGGACCACGCGCCGATTCTTTTTCGCTGGCGATTCGCATCGCCTCTTCGATCAACGTTTCGACGATCTGGTGTTCCGGCACGGTCTTGATGACTTCGCCCTTGACGAAAATCTGGCCCTTGCCGTTACCCGACGCGACGCCCAGGTCGGCTTCGCGCGCTTCACCCGGGCCGTTGACGACGCAACCCATCACAGCAACGCGCAACGGCACGTCCAGGCCCTCCAGGCCCGCGGTCACCTCGTTGGCCAGCGTGTAGACGTCGACCTGCGCGCGTCCGCACGACGGGCACGACACGATCTCCAGTGAACGGGGCCGCAGATTGAGCGACTCGAGGATCTGGTTGCCGACCTTGACCTCTTCGACGGGCGGCGCAGACAACGACACGCGGATTGTGTCGCCGATGCCCCGCGACAGCAGCGCGCCGAATGCGACAGCGGACTTGATCGTGCCCTGGAATGCCGGGCCGGCTTCGGTGACGCCGAGGTGCAACGGGTAATCGCATTGCGCCGCAAGCTGTTCGTACGCGGCCACCATGATGACCGGGTCGTTGTGCTTGACGCTGATCTTGATATCGCCGAAGCCGTGGTCCTCGAACAGCGACGCCTCCCACAGCGCGGACTCGACGAGGGCCTCCGGCGTGGCCTTGCCATACTTCTCCATGAAGCGCTTGTCCAGCGAGCCTGCGTTGACGCCGATGCGGATCGGAATCCCCGCTGCGCCTGCCGCCTTCGCGACCTCCGCGACCCGCCCGTCGAACTCCTTGATGTTGCCGGGGTTGACCCGCACGGCGGCGCAGCCGGCATCGATCGCGGCGAAGATGTACTTGGGCTGGAAGTGAATGTCGGCGATGACCGGGATTTGAGACTTCTTGGCGATCGCCGAGAGCGCGTCGGCGTCCTCCTGGCGGGGGCACGCCACCCGGACGATGTCGCAACCCGAGGCGGTCAGTTCGGCGATCTGCTGCAGAGTCGCGTTGATGTCGTGGGTCTTCGTGGTGCACATCGACTGCACCGCGATCGGATGGTCGCTGCCGACGCCGACGTCGCGAACCATCAACTGGGGCGTCTTGCGCCGGGGCGCAAGGACGGGCACGGGCGGTGCGGGAATACCCAGCCCGACGGATGTGGTCATGGTCATCTCCTACTGGAACAGTC
>NZ_JAVHWR010000052.1:0-13427 GCF_032159565.1 Mycobacterium sp. | reverse complement strand
CCGTCATCACCAGCGCACGTACCACCGTCGCGAGCAGAACGGTCTCGTCGACGGTCGCGGGGACGTCACTGACTCTCACCTCGACGGTCGGCAGATGAGCCGACGGCCGAACATCCCAATTGATCATTCCCTCATCGAGGATGACACCGCACTCGACCATCTCTTCCACGACCGCGTCGTAGTGCTCGACCGAGGCGAACCACGGCGGCGGCCCCGAACAGGGCCACCGCGAGAGCATTATCGACCGCCAGCTCGCAAACCCGGTATCGACGCCGCCGTGGATGGGGGAATTGGCGGTCAGGGCCAGCAGGGCCGGTAGCCACGGACGCAAGTAGTTGCCGACCTGCACCGCGGTTTCCCGGTCGGGCACGCCCACGTGGACATGGCCGGCGCAGACTCCCCGCGTCCCTGCAAGATATCCGAACCTGCTCGCTATCGTGCGGAACCGACGAATGTCTGTGATCGGCAACACGGCCGAACCGAGCACCGGCACGCCCACCGCCAGCAACCGAGCGCCGCACTGCGCGGCAGCATCGGCGGCCGCCGACCGCATCTCGGCCAGCCCCGTACGTAGTTCGTGAGTGTGCCAGCACACCAGCGATGTGGTTTCGACCTGGCACTGGGTGAACTCCAATTGAAGCCGGACACCAAGCTTTTCGGCCGCCTCGACAACCGCCAGGTTGCAGGTAAGGGGGTGGCCAGTCGACGGATCGACGAGCAGAAACTCCTCCTCGACCCCCATCGACGGGTGGACACACCGGTCAGGCTCGACTGTGCCGGCCTCGTCGGGTCGCTCGGGCTCTGACATGTTAAATCTTCTCCCAACTGTCGCGACGGCAAGCCGGTCAGGCATGGCGCGTGCTCAGTGATCGCACTGATCGCGTATTGACCGATTCCGCATCCCGCAACACCCGGAACCTTTCGAGAATACTCCCCGCCCCGCAGATCTGCTCCCACAGAAAACACGGTGAGCACCGATCCCTGGGCCGCGTCGAGAACACCGTCCACGACACAAACGCCCTGGTCACAGGCCTGATTACCGCGAGGGCTCGAGATAACGGCAGAACGCTACCGGCCCCGGGAGTTCGGCATATACGAGTCGGACGGCTCTCCTGACGAAAAGGAGGGCCGTCCGAAGCAGCAACCACCTGGTTACCAAGCGTGCGTGATGCGCGGTGAAATGTGGCCTCGGCGTCAGGAGACATTTCCCTGCCCTGACGCAAGCCCACCGCGCTGTGCCCAGTTGGTGGGCCTTGCTTCGCGTGGGTGCCTAGTGCTCATGCTGGGCGCCACAGCCGAGAGGAGGAAACTTCTCTTCCGGTCCGACCTTGGTCTGCTGTGGATCCGTGCCTTAGGTCTACCCCGCCTATCCAGGTAAAGCAACAGCAAAATGAGTTGGGCCGAGCGTTCAACGGGCATCTCGCCGACCACCACCAATTCCTGTACGCGCACATGTTCGGCCGGATCGACAGCATCGACGCCGCACATGGCATGCATCTCGATGTCGATCCCGCCGCGAGCACCGTTGTGGCCGCCGTGCACGGCATCGCACTGGCCGTTCGCGCTGGAGCCTCCGGCACGGTCTACCGCTGGGCCGTGGGCGCAGTGGCAGTAATTGGCGCTGGCGCGTTCTCAGTCAGCTTCCTCGCGCTGCGAGAACTCGCGATTGCCGTCGGATACAGCACTGCAACGGCATGGATCTTTCCCGCGATCATTGACACAGCGGTTGCAGTGAGCACCTTGATGCTGGTTGCGCTCGGAGACAAACCAGCACGCCGCACCCGCGCACCGCAACCGTGCCCGCCACTACACAAACTCCGACGATGCAACAGTCGGCGCGACGTCGGTCGCCGAGTGCAACAGGCGAGATCAGGATGGTTGCACCGACCGATATGCGGACATGCGCAATGCAACAAATGCCGGTACAGGATTCTGCTGCGGTACAACCCGACCGGGCACCGACAGTGCCGTCAACGCAAATTACCGCGACGCAGGCCGACGCAGACCGTGCATCGGAGCTGATTGCATCGGGCATCACCACTCAGCCCGTCGAGACGGTGATCGCAGTGCTCTCGTCACACCGAAGGCGCATCGATCAACGCTGCGGCCAAGGCGTCTGGGATTAATTACAGGACGGCGCAGCGGATCGTGGAGGGTGCCGGAGAGCGTCGGCAGCGGCAGCGTGTTGCCGTCGGCTGACGGGTCGGACACTGACTGGCCAAGTCGGACCTACGTGTCCAACCGTGCCCGTATCGTGGCTACGGCCCCCTTGCGATTCCTATCATCGGCGGTCGTGAACAACCGACTCCCGGCGCTGGCCACACCTGCAGAGGTGGCTGAGTATCTCCGCACCACGACCGCCGCCCTCGCACAGGATCGCTACAAGGGCACTGGGCCGAGGTTCATCAAACGGGGCAGCCGGGTGCTCTACCGCTGGTCTGATGTGTTGGAGTGGCTGGATCGCAACACTTCTCAGCGCACTGACGAGCGCCGAGCCCGGTGAGCGAGCGATGCGGTGTTCCCAGACGGAGAGCCAGGCGGTATCAGTCATCGGTCCCCGCGTGGTTCACACCCGCCCGAATGTCGTTCACACGCCCCGCCCAGGCATTGCGGGCCGCGTCAGCCAGGGTGACGCGCACGTCCCAGTTGCTCGTCTGGTCCTCGATAACACCTAGCAGTTCGGGCACAACGTAGTTCGCGATTACCTCCAAGGCTGCGAACGCGACGAGGAACACATGGGCGGGGTCCTTGACCATGCGGCGGTACTTGATCAGAGTTTCTGCCACTTGCTCCTCGTCGTCGCAGCAGCCCAGTAGATCGAATGCCAGGCGCGTGCCGAACAGATCGTTGCCGTCGATACTCGGGAGCGCCATCATCCCAGTCAGCTCGCCGTCGGGTCCGTGTGTCGGCAGGGCGGACAGCAACTCGTCCCAGGGTTCGGCGGAGAGCACCCTTACGCTCCGTCTCCGCCTGCATTCTCGCTTGAGCGAGTCGCGCAGGCCGTTCGTCCTGGGACTGCCGTCTGTGTTGCAGGTAGTGACAAGCATGCTCGGCGGCACGTGCCGAAGAGATCCGTGCTCAGGTCCTCATCAGTCATGGTGCGGTTTCTTCCGATTGGTGGTTGGTTGAGCCTGGGAGCTGGGACCGCCAGGGGCACAGGGCTGTCCGGCCTCCGTATTGGTACTGGGGTACTGACGTTGTTGCAGTCATCGCTCGGTGGTAGGACTGGCACAAGGATGCCCCAGCGTCGAGTTGGCATCCCGGCAGGTCGGCGGGTCGCCGAGGAGTGCCCTAGTTGCCTAGGGACGCTTCCGCGAGCGCGGGGACGGTTCCTATGACCGGCGGGGGGATGGTTGCGGGTGGGGGAGCGCGATTCGGGGGACGCCGGGGGTGCCTAGTTGGCCGGCGAGCCATGGTAGTGCGGCGGTGAACGCCTTGGCCGCGAAGGGCCAGTCGTGTGAGCCTGGCTGCGCCTCTACCGCGCAGGTGATGCCGTTGGCGGCGGCTATCGCACACAGCGAGCCCGCGACGATGTCCTGCCCCTCGGGATTACCGACTGCGTCACGGGTAACCCCGTCGACACCGGGCGTACCAGGAATCGAAAACCAACCTGAGACAGCGGTGTAGGGGCCGTGCCTGGTCATGACCGTCGTCGGGTCGAAAGCCGCCCACAGGTCGGGGTTGCCGCCGAACAGGCGGGCAACGGTCTGCTCGCGGTTACCGGAATTGGGGCTGAGATCACCGGCGATGTCTTCAAATACGCTGAAAAGTTCGGGGTGCATGACTGCCAGGTCCACTGCGCAAGTCCCTCCCGAGGAAAAGCCTGCGACGCCCCAGTTGGCACGCTCAGGGCTGACCCCGAATTTTGAGATCATGAAGGGGACGACGTCTTTGGTCAGATGATCGGCTGCGTTGCCGCGCGGACCGTTGACGCATTCGGTGTCGATGCCGAACTCACCGCCGGAGTCGACGAACACCAGCACCGGCGCATTGCCGTCGTGCAGCGCAGCGAAGTCGTCCGTTGCGCCGGCCGCGTTGCCGGCGCGCACCCAGTCCGCTGGTGTATTGAGCTCCGCACCGATCATCATCAGCACGGGCAGCCGTGGTGGCGGATTACTGGCGAACCATACCGGCGGCAGGTACACGAGTTCGCCGCGGTGTTTGAATTTCGAGGATGCAGCACTGATGGTCACCGGCACCACGGCGCCGTTGGCGGGGCGCACCCCCTTGAGTTGCATCGCGGTCAGGGTGGCCGGGTCGGTCTGATCGGGCAGCGGGCCTGAGGTCAGCTGGCTCCACACGGTGTGCACCGTGGGGAAGTAACCGATCCAGCCGTTGAGCACCAGCGCGGCGCTCAGCAAACACAGCGGGACCGCGAGCATCGACGCCCCGCGACGCCACCACGAAGCGCTGAGCCACCCCCACCCTGCGACGCCGGTCGCCAAACCGCTCAACGCCACCCACAACCACAACGTCGGCGGTGCGGAGTCACCGGCCATGCCCGCCGATCCGAGGAACCAATGCACCGCCAACGCCAACGCCACCCCCGCCGCCGCCGCAACCGGCACGAATCGCACCCGCCATCGATACGAGCGCCAACCGATCGCGCACCCCAGCACCACCGCGGCGATCACCTGCACCGTTACCGGAGCCCAGCCATGCATCAAAGACACATCGGCAACGTCATGGCGAAATGTTTGAGCCTGATCCACTACCAGGGTCGCTGGGTGGCCCGTCGGTGCCCAAGGTCTCACACCTCCATCATCGCCACCGAGCCCTGAATCGTTGCTGAGAGCCCCGCCACACCCGGATTTGACCGCGCCTGTTCAGTGGCGCAAACGCTGTTAGGTCAGTTCGTTCGATCTCAACCGTGACCGCGGATTACGCACCGCTACCCTCGATGACGTCGATCCTCATTCTCGCGCTAACTCAGCGCCTGCGCGCCGTAGATCGTCGATTGTCGATTGTCGATTGTCGCCCTGCCTGATCCGCCGGTGGTGATGGTGAGAACTGGCTGTGCACCGACCGATTTGGTGTCCGCGCTTAGGATTTCGAAGGACGATACGGTGAGGCGCGACCATGGTGGCCGCCAGCATCGCCACATGGCGGACGGGACACAAAGATGCTGATCGGTCTGATGGCGGCCGCCCTAGCGTGCGTCGGCTACGGAACCGCGTCGGTTCTGCAGGCCTACGGCGCGCGCAGTTCGAAAGTTGTGGCTGCCGGCCACGGACAGCGGACCGAAGTCACCGCGACCGGCGCCCCGACGGTTCGCTCCACAATCCACGCCGCCCTGGCACCGACGTTCATCGCGGGCATGGTGCTCGATATCGTGGGTCTCCTGGGAAGCATCGTCTCGGCCCGTCTGATTCCGTTGTTCCTCTCGCAGACGATCATCAGTGCGAACCTTGTCGTGACCGCGGTGTTAGGTGTCCTCATACTCAGCGTTCGCCTGCGCCGGCGTGACTGGATCGCCATCGCCACAGTTGTAGCTTCGTTACTGGTGTTGGGACTCACCGCCGGTCATCCCGGTGTTCGGCTGGCGGAACGCACATTGCACTGGGGTGTGCTGGCGGCGTCGGTGGTGATCTTTGGTGCCGGCATCGCTCTGACCCGCGTGCTTGGCGCTCGCGCTGCCGTGCCGGCCGGGCTGATTGCGGGGGTGTTATTCGGTGCTATGGCGGTGGCGGTGCGGGTGCTCGACGGTGTCGCCCCGCTCCGGGTAGGCATCCTGCTCACCGACCCGGCATCATGGACGATCGTCATCGCCGGACTGGGCGGCTTCTACCTATTTACTGTGGCGCTGCAACTGGGCTCGGTCAACGGCGCCGCCGCCGCTCTCGTGGTCGGAGAGACGGTGGTGCCCGGTGCAATCGGCGTGATGCTGCTTGGTGACACCGCTCAACCAGGGCTGCTGTGGCTGGCCGGCGTGGCGTTCGTGGGCGCGGTCGTGGGCGCAGTGGCCGTCGCGATGTTTGCAGCCGTCGAGCAGTCGCGCGGTGCGGCGAGGGTCGACACCGATTAGTCGACGGTCGATCGGCGGGGTAGCACACTATCCCGACCCGCTCCCGAGCCCGGTGCGGTCATTTCTGCGACCTTGGGGGTCGAACAAACGCCGAGCCTGTTAGGAAATGCCCGAGATCACATAGATCAGCGACGAGGATCACTGCGTCGTCGCGGATGTCGATGGTGTCCCCGGCGTCGGCCCTCAGCACGACGGCGGTCGTGTCCACAGGCTGTGCTCGCACGATTGGGGATGACACCAGTAGAGGTGTCGCCAGTGCCACGGCTGACATCAGGACCTGGAGGTCGCGGCAGCCACCACCTTGCCGGGGGGCTGTGGACCGAGCGAGTTATCGGCGCCCTTGGGACATTGCGACCGCCAGCGCGGCCATGGTCACCATCACGATGATGGCCAGCAGGATCACGGTGCCGACGGTGACTGCGGTGTGACTGTAGTGGGGCAGGTGTGCCGGCGCGACGGCCAGCCACGCTTCAGGCCGGCTACTCATCGCGAACCGTAACCCAATATGTGCGGCGTCGGCTTGGACATCATTCCTACCCATTCAGTGGTTGGCCCTAGTCTGGGTTCATTCCACAATCGCCCTCCCGCCAACCCGTTTCATCCCCGCTGACACCCATCCACGGTTTCCACCAACTGGAATCCGTGCGTACCTGTCAGCAGCCAATCGTCCGCTAGATCTGCGGCCATGCCCGCGCGCTTGGCGGCAACGATGGCGCTATGTTGAGGCGCGCGGACCATCATCGTCGGGGCGCTTGCCGGTGGCCTGGAAGATGACTCGGGCGACCTCGACGGCGTGGTCGGCGAAGCGTAGAACCTACCCAGCAGGGTCACATAACGGTTCTGTGCGCGCCCCGGCCGCGTCGCGGCTGTGGCATAGACGAACGTGAACACCTGCGACAGGGTGAAGAAGCGGTACATGCGGTACCACCGGGCTTGGCTCTAGCGGACACCACCAGCGACCGCGACGCCCATTGCTGAGGAGAACACATGAGCGAGTCAAGCACCGCGCCTGAGCACGCCAAGCCCGGGCGGCCGTTGATTCATTTATCAGAATTGCTGCGTGCCCCGGTGGTGGCCCGGTCCGGGGAGGCGGTGGGCCGGGTCGAGGATGTCATTGTCCGGTTACGCGGCGCGGACACTTACCCCTTGGTGACCGGGATTGTGGCCGGGGTCGGCGGCCGTCGGGTGTTCATCGGGAGCCGGTCCATTCACGAGTACGCACCGGGCCAGGTTGTACTGGCGAAGAACAAGATCGACCTGAGGGGCTTTGAACGCCGCGATGGCGAGGTGTTGTTGCGCGCCGATGTGCTCGGGCACCGATTGATCGACGTGGCCGCAGGAGAGTTGGTGCGCGCCTACGACATTGAACTCGAAGACACCGGCGAGGGCTGGGTGCTGGCGCGGCTGGACACCCGCCGTCCACCCCGGTTGTTCGGCCTACTCAAATCGTCGGGCGGGCAGGCAGCCCGTGACTGGAAGGCGTTCGAGCCGTTGATTGGACACGGCCGCTCGATGGCGGTGCGCCGGGTGTCTGGCCGGGTCGGTGCCCTCAAACCCGCCCAGATCGCCGATCTCCTCGAAGACGCCGACAAGGCCGAGGGCGGAGAGATCCTCGACCGGGTCCGCAGCAACCCCGAACTGGAAGCCGACGTCTTCGAAGAACTCGACCCGGACAAGGCAAGCCGACTGCTCGAGGACATGCCCGACACCGCGGTCGCCGCACTGCTGAGCCGGATGCGCGCCGACGACGCCGCCGATGCGATCGTCGACCTGCGCCAGTCGCGGCGCCGCCGGGTCCTGGAGTTGATGCCGGCGCCACAGCGCACCAAGGTGATCACCCTGATGGGGTTCAACCCCGACAGCGCGGGGGGCCTGATGAACGTCGACTACGTCTCCTGCGCCACCGGGGCGACCGCGAGCGAGGCGCTCGCGACCATCGCCGCCGCCCGCACGGTGCAGCCAGAGGCACTGCTGAAGATGCACATCCTCACCGAGGACGGGCGACTGGCCGGCGTGGTGTCGGTGATCACCCTGCTGCAGGCTGACCCCACCGAAACCGTTGCAGCGTTGATGGACTCGGACCCGGTGCGGGTCACCACCGACGCCGATTTGACCGACATCGCGTTGTTGATGGCCGACTACAACCTCTACACCATCCCGGTGGTGGACGACGACGACCGGGTGCTAGGCGTCGTCACCGTCGACGACGTGCTGGAGGCCACCATCCCCGAGGACTGGCGCCGCCGTGAACCCGCCCCCCGACCGGTGCGCGACACCACCGAAAATTCCGCGACCGGATACCCGTCGGCGACGTCCCCGGGCGGCGACTGCCATGACAGATAGCGACGACAACACCTTGCGCAGCGAGTCGCAGCCACAGTCCCACAGCCGCCCCGCCGATCCAGCGTCGCCGCGCACTGCGGTGCTCGATAGCGCGCATCTGGGCGACATCGAAGGCGCATTCGGCCGGATCAGCGTGGCCGACACCGATCGTCCACGTTCGGTGAAGACCCGGCTGGCGACGATGCTCGCGATCATCGGACCTGGGCTGATCGTGATGGTCGGCGACAACGACGCCGGCGGGGTGTCGACCTATGCGCAGGCCGGTCAGAACTACGGCTACAGCCTGTTGTGGGTGCTGCTGCTGTTGATCCCGGTGCTGATCGTCAACCAAGAGATGGTGGTGCGGTTGGGTGCGGTGACCGGGGTCGGGCACGCGCGGCTGATCAACGAACGCTTCGGCCGCGGCTGGGGCTGGTTCTCCGTGGGTGACCTGTTCTTACTGAACTTCTTGACCATCGTCACCGAATTCATCGGCATCACCCTGGCGACGGACTACATCGGTATCTCCAGATACATTGTCGTCCCGACCGCAGCGGTCGCGCTGATCGCGATAATGGCCACCGGTAGTTTCCGCCGCTGGGAACGCGCCATGTTTGTGTTCATCGCGATCACCTTGCTCCAGATCCCGATGCTGCTGCTCTCCCACCCCGACTGGGGACGCGCCGCGAAGGCATTCGTCGTTCCCGAAGTGGAGGGCGGGATCAGCTCGGGTGCGGTGTTGCTGATCATCGCCATCGTCGGGACCACTGTGGCCCCCTGGCAGTTGTTCTTCCAACAGTCCAACATCGTCGACAAGCACATCACTCCCCGCTTTATCGGCTACGAACGCGCCGACACCGTCCTGGGTGCCGTCGTCGTCGTGTTCGGCGCCGCGGCCATCGTGATGACCGGCGACTGGGCCGCCCGCGCCACCAACACTCGGGGGGGTTTCACCGATGCCGGCGCCATCGCCCACCTCCTGGGTGAACACAGCGCAATCCTCGGGTCGTTGTTCGCGATCGTGCTGCTCGACGCCTCGATCGTCGGCGCCGCCGCGGTCACCCTGGCAACCAGCTACGCGTTCGGGGACGTGTTCGGGCTCAAACACTCGCTGCACCGCAGCTTCGGCGACGCCAAGCAGTTCTACCTGTCCTACTCCGCGATGGTCGCGGCCGCCGCGGCGATCGTGCTCATCCCCGCCGCCCCGCTCGGGTTGATCACCACCGCCGTGCAGGCACTCGCCGGACTGTTACTACCCAGCGCGAGCGTGTTTCTGCTGCTGTTGTGTAACGACTCAGAAGTGTTGGGCCCGTGGGTGAACCGGCCCTGGCTCAACGCGCTCGCAGGCCTCATCGTCGGTGTGCTGCTGTTGTTGTCTGGGATCCTGATGGCTACCACCTTGTTCCCCCATCTCGACGTCGTCGCGGTCGCCGGCTACCTCGCCGTCGCCATGGTCGGACTCGCCACCGCCGCGACCGTCACGCTGCGATGGCTGTCCCATCGGCGACCGACACCGGCCGCCCCCGAACCCATCGCGCAGGCACGGGCAGCCGTCGACCGCACCACGTGGCGAATGCCACCATTAACTTTGTTGCAACCCGTGACATGGTCAACCGGCACCCAACTGGGCATGCTCGCCCTACGCGGCTACCTCATCATCGGCGCCGTGTTGCTCGTTGTGAAAGCCATCCAACTTGGCCGCGGATAGCCCCACCCACGGCTCAAATACGTTGCTCGCCTGCAGGTACGCGGCACACGGTCATCGGCGTCGCCACCATGCAACCGCCCGGCGAACACAATCGGGCAGAGCGCCAGCAGTACCGCGCTGCCGATGAGAATTCGGTGAGACCGATTCCGCGGGGTTGTGCACGAATTGTGACGAAACGGAGCGCAACTGCCGAGACAGCGTGATACGCGGCGCGACGGCCCGGACGGGGCGAATGGTCGCGACCTGAACGTTTGAGACCCGCCCGGCGACTGGAGACGGCGACCGGTTAGCTCACAGCCAAGAGGTCGCGCGTCGAATCCTGGAGCGGAGGCTCTCCACCTGCACGTCAGCTTTAATGCCAGCGAGGGCGATAATGACACCTCCACTGACGTGTCTCCGTAGTGTCCTAGCCAATCAGACAGAACCACCCGCGATCACAAGGGCGGGCCGGGATCCAATTGCAGTTGGAGGTGACCGGGGGCAGCTCCTTCGTGTCTTCCGTCGATCATCTGTTCCCGGGGGAAACCTGTTTCTCAGTCGTGGGATTGGCTCGAGTGGAAGACGACGGGACGCGGAGCTTCAGCTTCGAAAGTTGCTGAGATGGCCTTGTGCCCGCAGGCGGAAGCGGACATCGCGGGCGACATCGGTCCATCCAACGGCCGTGCAGTATCTAGGCGAGCAACTGCGGATCAAGTCGCGCTGTCGGAGCGTGGTGCTCGGCCGGAGGCTGGCATGGCCTAGAGACCTGCAAAGCAGGGCTTCCGGTTATCTGCGTTCTCCTGGTCACCATGTCTCGGCTGATTGTCCCGCGGTATCGACGTGTCTCGGGCCGAATAATGCGCTGTGAGACCGTCTTTGGTGATCTGGACGCTGTCGGCATTGATGCCGATCGGACCGTTCTCGGTCAGGCGGTTAGTAAGCTCGTCCAGCACCGACTGCACGATGTCGCTGGGCATCACCGAACTCAGTCCAGTGACATCGACCACCTGCAGCCTCACTCGCCCGCCAACAACCTGCGGTTTGGTGGTGACAGTACCCAGGTTGCCTTGCAGCTTCAGAGTGCCGTCGTCCGGGCTGGTCTGTACCTCTGTGACCAAACCACGCAACGGCGTGATCGCGGCCTGGATGCTCTGGTTCATGCCGTCGGTAGACCAGGTGATGACCATATCCATGGCGCCTACGGTGCCCACGGCTTCGGGTGCGCCGTTGGGGAGGCGGACATCGTCGAGCCATACGTCGGCCCTCATGCCTCGCGCGTCGCCGACTTGATTGCCCGCGGTGTGGATCGAGATGTTCCTGAAATGGCTGGTAGCGAGCTGCAGCAGAAGCGGAGTGGCGCCAAACGACACTCGCGCCTGATCGTGCACAGCGCATTGGACGGCGGCGGCCACCACGCGCTCGGCACGGTAACGGGCGTACAGCTCGCCGGCGAGCAAGCCTTCGGCCAGGACGCCGATCGCGATCACCGCGATCAGGATTATCGACTGGGGATGGCGTAGCCGGAGGGGGATTCGTTGGGAACGCGTCGACGTCGGTTCGCCCGGCAGCAGGCTGTAACCAGGCTGGCCTGCTGGCCATGGGCCACGCTCTGCCATTCCTTCATCATGGACCCGGCTAGCCGAGTCCATCACGTGCTACTGGTCAAGCCTCCTAAGACGTAGCCGTTTCGGCCGCATTGGCGTGCCGTGGCGGCTCGTTTGGCGGGCGAGTTATACGGCGGCGTCCGCCGGCTCACAGACCTTCATCTGTGACGCCTCAATTGTCGACCCACGGCACACGGTCCAGTTACACAATTTTTCGGGCCAAGCATGTGCGCGCGGGTAGGTCAAATAATGCGGAAACCGACGGGTCCACCGGTGCTTACAGTGGATATTGTCCGCTGGTGCGCGGCGGACCGAAGGGAAGTAACCGCCATGGAGGACAGGGCTGAAGATCGGTGGCTCACCCGCGCGGAGCTTGCCGAGCGGTACGGAGTGCCGGTCAAGACGCCGGCTGAGTGGGCGTCCAAAGGAACCGGTCCTCGATATGCGAAGTTCGGACGGCACGTGCGCTATCGATTGAGTGATGTGATCGACTGGGAACGAAACCAATTCCCGCGCGAGAAGCGAAGTACTGCTTGACTTTCCAGCTTCATTCATTCGGTACCGCAGTGCTTCTCCGGCATCTGTTTCTGCCTGCAGCCGACGATGGCAGGTAGAACCCCGCTGCGCATCGGGCAGCACGGCAAGATCAGCCGGACGTACGTGGGCGGTGGTGTGTGGGAAGCGAAGTGCCGCTACCGAGATACCGATGGTGTTACTCGGCGCGTGAAACGGCGCAGTCCTGCTGGAGAGCTAGACCGGTACGGCAAGTTAGCCGAGGACGTACTCGTCGAATCGCTGGCTGACCGGAGGCCGCCATCCGATGAGATCGGTCCCGACACGACCGTCATGACCTTGGTCCAGGCGCACCTTGACCGTCTCGCAGAGGATGGGCGTTCACCCGCCACGCGAGACACTTACAAGTTGGTGGCGGCCAAGCTGCAAGTCAAGCTCGGCGGGGTACGGATTGTCGAGGCGAACCCAGCTCGCATCGATGCAGTGTTAAGGACCATCACTAACGCTCACGGACCGGGGATTGCGCGCCAAGCCAAGACGATTCTGAGCGGTGCCCTCCAGCTCGCGGTGATGGCGAACGTGCTTGCCGGCAACCCGGTTCGCGATGTCGCGGTGATCAAATCGAAGCGCCCGCCGAAGGGCGCCCCGTCGCTGACCGTCGAACAGTTGCGCGAGCTCTTGATCGGTCTGCGGTCCTCCGACTATTGCCGCGAATATGATTTGGCCGACCCATTCACCATCCTGATTGCCACTGGTCTGCGGCGCGGGGAGCTGCTGGGGCTGCGGTGGAACGATTACGACGAGGCGGCTGGGACTCTGGCGGTCTGCGGCAAGGTCGTACGCGTTACCGGAAAGGGGCTGGTGCGCGAGGACGAGACCAAGACCACAGCGGGTCGCCGCACTATCGCGTTGCCGCGATTCGCCATCGAGATGCTCGCCGCGCGGCGCAGGCTGCCGTACTTGGGTGAGCACCCTTTAATCATGTTCCCATCTACGGCCGGCACGTGGCGCGACCCAAATAACTTCGGCCGGGACTGGCGGAGGGTCCGCGCAGACCTCGGCGTTCCCGAGGTCACCACAAACAGCTTCCGCAAGAGTGTCGCCACCCTGATCGACGACCGGGGCCTGTCGGCGCGCATCGGCGCTGACCAGCTGATAGGCCATGAGTAGTCACTGGGCGGATCCTCAGATGAGGTCCGGTTCGGAGGAGGCTGCTCATGTCGGTGTTGAAGGTTGCGCTTGATCCGTCGACGGTGATCGTCGCCGTGGACCCGGG
>NZ_JAVHWR010000046.1:0-27136 GCF_032159565.1 Mycobacterium sp. | reverse complement strand
CCCGCGACCGGAGCGGTCGGACCACCGCCGCGGACCGTCCCCTGCGCGCACACGGTGGCTGACCCGGCGCTGGTGCAATCCGCCCTTGCCGCCGGCGTCGCGACGACGATCGTGAACGGGACGGCCGTCGTCGCCAATCCCAATATCAGGTAGCGCTGCGTTGATGACACGGCTGCTCCCTCTCTGCATTCGGTAGGGCCGAGCGACCCATACACCGGAGTATGTTCTGCCTTTCACAGCGCGAAGGCAGATTAGCAATTTAGCGTGATCTTTTTCCTGAATTGCCTTGCCCCGACATACTTGTCGTAGATCAAGTCTTGCGAAACCGGGCAACTATGTTCGCACGCTAGGTGAACAATGCTATGCGCTGTCGTTCGCGATCTGGACACTTCGACTTTGGGCGCGAAACGGCCGTGGGGCCGGACCACCGGAGTAGGTTCCGCACCATCGGGTCTCCAAAACAGAGGGGCGTACCTGGGCCTGGGTCAGGGTATGACGATCGACTGATCATGGCCGCATTCGTTCACCGCTGAGGGCAACACCGAGTTCAACGCGCTGATCTGGATGCCGCCAAACGGTCAGCGCTCCGGCGACATCGTCCTGATCGACTCGACCCACTTCACCACCCTGTTCGGCGGCACCGACAGCCTCAAGAGTCTGTGGCACAACCTGGCAACGATGCGATCATGACCTATGCCCGTAATCAAGACCGTCTTCATCACCGGCGCAGCAGCAGGGATCGGACGCGCCACCGCGCTCACGTTCGCGCGTAACGGCTACACCGTCGGCGGTTACGACCTCGACGAGGTGGGACTCAAATCGCTGGCCGCCGAGATCGAGACGCTGGGCGGCAGGGCGGTCACGGGGCACCTCGACGTCACGGATCCCGACGAAATGGCGCAGCGGCTCGGCGACTTCGCCGACGCGGCCGGCGGGCGCCTCAACGTCATGATCAACAACGCGGGCATCCTGCGGGCCGGCCGCTTCGAGGACATCGCCCTCTCCGCCCAACTCAAGGAAATCGACATCAACACCAAGGGTGTCGTGAACGGACTGCACGCCGCCTTCCCCTACCTGCGGGCCACACCGAACCCGGTCGTGGTCAACCTCGCTTCCGCCTCGGCGATCTACGGACAACCCGAACTGGCCACCTACAGCGCGACGAAGTTCTTCGTCCGCGGCATCACCGAGGCTCTCGACATCGAATGGAATCGGTACGGCATCCGCGTCATCGCCATGTGGCCGCTGTACGTGAAGACCGCGATGACCGAGAACGTCAGGACAGGTACCACGGAATCCCTCGGCATCCGGCTGACCGCGCAGGACGTCGCCGACGCGATTGTGGCGGCGGTCGAGCCGTCCCTACTCCGGCGCGTCATCCACCAAGTGCATTTTCCCGTCGGTTCGCAGACCAAGGCGTCGGCGCTCACCGCGCGCTTTCCCCTCTGGCTGCAGCGGCTGATCAACAAGCGGATAGCCGACATGTGACCCTTTGAATTCGCTGTGATCGCAACCGTTCGCGGCGAACACCTCGGTCATTACTGTCGCACGCATGAATGAGGACTGGCTCGCGGTCATCGTCGGCCTGACGCTTCTGGTGTTGGTGCTCCTCGGCGCGATCCCGGGCAGCGTGATCCCGTGACCGAACAGACCACCGATCAGACGACCTCGGAGCGCACCGAGTCACGGCCGACACTCGGCTATGCGATCGCCGGGGTACTGGTCGTCATCGCCCTTGGTGCCCTGACCCGCTTTCTCGAGCAGGAAGTGCCGCTGTGGACGGCGGCCACGCCGTTCGCGAAAGTGGCCAAGTCGATCGAATTCCCGGTCTACGCGATCGCTTTGGGCTTGATCGGCAATGCGGTGCTAACCAGGCTCGCACTGCGCGATGCGCTGGCGGAGGGCTTCCGGACGGAGTTCTTCATCAAGACCGGTCTGGTGCTGCTCGGCGCGTCGATCAACCTCAAGGTGCTCGTCACCGCCGCCGGGCCGGCGATCGTCCAGGCGCTGCTGCTGATCTCGATCGTCTTCGGTTTCACCTGGTGGCTCGGCGGCCGGCTCGGCCTCGACGACAAGTTGCGCGCGCTGCTCGCCTCAGCCGTGTCCATCTGCGGAGTCAGCGCGGCGATCGCGGCGGCGGGGGCGGTGCAGGCCAAGCGCGAACAACTGGCCTACGCCGCGTCGCTGGTGATCGCGTTCGCACTGCCGTCGATCTTCCTGCTGCCGTGGCTCTCCGGTGTGTTCGGCTTGTCCGACGCGGTGGCAGGCGCATGGATCGGCGGCAACATCGACACGACGGCCGCCGTTGCCGCTTCCGGCGCGATCGCGGGCGAGAACGCACTGCAGATCGCGACCATCGTCAAGACCACGCAGAACGCGTTGATCGGTGTGGTGGCGATCGCGTTGACCGCCTACTTCGCATTGAAGGTGGAGCGCCGCAGTGCCGACGACGCTCGGCCGACGTTGGGAGAGTTCTGGAGGCGGTTCCCGAAGTTCGTGCTCGGCTTCATCGCCGCATCGGTCATCGGCACGCTGTACCTGCAGTGGGTAGGCAACGGCAAGGCCGAGATCGCGACCGTCAACGACCTGCGCACCTGGTTTCTGATCTTCGCGTTCGTGTCGATCGGCCTCGAGTTCTCGCTCAAGGGGCTGCGGGAGGCGGGCTGGCGACCGATCGCGCTGTTCGCATCCGCCACCGTGGTCAACATCGTTGTCGCACTGGGCCTGGCGGCTGTTCTGTTCGGTCACTTCACCGTCTGACCGAGCTACTCCTCCAGGTCGAGCACCGGCGTCGGACGCTGGAAGCCACGGGTCACCACGAGCAGCCACAGGAAGCCGACCGCCAGCCAGATCAGGCCGACGATCAGAGTGAGTCCGGACAGGCTGAACCACAGGTAGACCGTCAACAGGAAGCCGATCGCCGGTAGCACCAGGTTGTTCAGCACGTTCTTCTCGCCCTGATCGACGAAGTAGTGCTTGATCACCGTCAGGTTCACCGCCGAGAAGGCCACCAGCGCACCGAAACTGACGATTGACGCCAGGGTCGCCAGATCGATCACGACGGCTAGTAGGGAGATCACGGAGACCACCAGAATCGCGTAGTCGGGCGTGCTGAACCGGGACGACACATGGCCGAAGATCTTGCGCGGCAGGATGCCGTCGCGGCCCATCGCGTACAGGATGCGCGCTACCGACGCCTGCGAGGTGATGGCGGATCCCAGTGCGCCCGCCACGTACGCGGCGGTGAAGAAGGTGTTCAGGAACTGCCCGCCCGCGGTCGTCATGACGTCCAGCGAGCCTGAGTCGACGTCGGCGAACTTATTCGACGGGAAGACCAGCTGCGAGACGTACGCCAGGACGACGAAGATGATGCCCGATGCAACGGTGGCGATCATGATCGCCCGCGGGACCGTGCGCCTTGGATCCTTCGCCTCCTCGGAAAGGGTTGACACGGCGTCGAATCCGAGGAACGAAAGGCACAGTATGGCCGCGCCGGCGAGGATCGGGTTAAAACCGGGTGCGCTGCCGTCGCCCTTCAGCGGGGCCATCAAATCGACGGTGCCCGAGCCCGAGATGGTGACGCACGCCAAGATGATGAACACCACGATGAAGATCGCCTGCACCGCGATGATCACGAAGTTGGCCCGGTCCACCGACACAATGCCGACGATGTTGAGCACCGTCACGATCGCGATGGTGACGACGACGATCAACCAAGGCGGTATCGCCGGAATCGCCGCGTTCAGGTAGATGCCGATGACGAGGTAGTTCAGCATCGGCAGGAACAGGTAATCCAACAGCAGAGACCAGCCGGCGAGGAAGCCCAGCGGTGCGCCGAATGTCTTCTGCGTGTACGTATATGCCGAGCCCGCAACGGGATAGGCGGCCGCCATGCGGGCATACGAACGCGCCGTGAACACCATCGCGGCCAGAGTGACGAGGTACGCGACGGAAAGGCGGCCGCCGGTCGTCTCGGTGACGATGCCGTAGGTGGTGAACACCGTGAGCGGCACCATGTAAACCATGCCGAACAACACCAGGGACGGCGTGCCGAGTACCCGGCGAAGGTGGCCTTCGTCCTCCTGTGAGGGCGGCGGCACAGTGGAGTCGGCGGACGCTGTTGACGACATTTCGTTCTCTCCTCTAATCGGTGGCCGAGTAGACCGGCCTGCCGCGCAGGTACGTGGCACGAACGTCGAGCGCCGGAAGTTCCAGCGCCGCAGTGGTCCTGGGGTCGCGGTTGCACCAGAGCAGATCCGCACTGGCACCGGGAACGAGCCGGCCCCAGCTGTTCTCGGCGAACGCCTGATACGCCACTCCCGCCGTATACGCGGTGAGCGCCCGTTCGATCGGAACCACCTCGGTGGGCGTCCATCCGCCCGCGGGCTCGCCGTCGGCGGTCTGCCGCGAAACCGCAACGGCTATGCCGTCGAATGGTGCACCGGAGGACACCGGCCAGTCGGAGCCGAAAGCCAATGGCGCACCGGACTCTCCGATGGTGCGGATCCGGTACTGCCTGTCCGCGCGCTCGGCGCCGAGGCGCGGAATCGTCAGCACGGTCATCAGGGCATCAAGCTGCGCCCACAGGGGCTGCATATTCGGGATCACGCCCAGCTCGGCGAATCGGCCGATATCGGCGTCGTCGACGAGTTGGGCATGCGCGATCACCGGGCGCCTGTCGCGCAGCGGGTTGTGCCGCACCACATGTTCGATCGCGTCCAGCGCTTGACGCACCGCCGCGTCACCGATCGCGTGGACATGGATCTGCAGACCCAGATCGTCGACCCTGGCCGCCGCCTCGGCGAGCGCGTCACCCTCCCAGTTCTGCTGTCCGTGGTTGTGCAGCGCGGAGCAGTACGGCGCAAGCAGCGCACCCGTCTCGTTCTCCACGACGCCGTCGGCGAAGAACTTCACTGTCTGGGCCGTCAGCAGGGGTGAGTTCACCTCGTCGACCCGCCGACGCTGATCGGCGAAATGCGTTACCTGGGAATCGAAATGCCGCGGATCGGCGTAGAGCGCCAAGTTGAAGCGGATGCGGAGTGCGTCGCGGCGGGCGGCTTCGACGTAGGTGTCGACGTCGGCGGGCTCCACCCACGCGTCCTGGACCCAGGTCACACCTCGCGACAAGTAGTAGTCAGCGGCCTTGTCCAGCGCCGCCACCCGCACGTCCCGGTCGTGGCTTGGCATCACCACCGTCATCAGGTCGACCGCGCCCCACTCGCGCAAGGTGCCGAGCACCGAGCCGTCGTCGCGGTGCGGGATCTCACCGAGTACCGGGTCAGGGGTTTCTGCGGTGATGCCCGCGCGGTCAAGGGCCACCGAGTTCACCCACATGGTGTGGTAGTCCCAGGCCCGCAGCGCCACCGGCCGATCGGGCACGGCGGCGTCCAGCCATCGGGCGTCGAACAGTCCACCCGGTGCGAGGCTGCTGTCATAAGACGCGCCGACGATCCATTCGTCGTGCGGGTGCTCGTCGGCGTATTGCTTTACCGCCAAGACTATTTCGTCGACTGAGTTGCACGGCCGCACCGCGGGGCCTGCATACTCGAGGCCGCCGTAGAGAGGATGGGCATGCCCGTCGCCGAACGACGGCATCAGGAAACCTCCGGCCAAGTCGACTTCGTCGGCGCCCGCGGCAGACGTTCTCGCCTCATCGCCAAGCGCCCGCACCACTCCATCGACGACGAGCAGGGCGTCGTTCTCTGCGCCCGAGCCCGTCCAAATCACGCCGCCGGTGAAGATCGTCGCGGTCACCAGCGGGACCCTACGCCGAGAGGCGTTCTCAGCGGAGTCATTTGATGACGGCCGTCGCGGCGTGGCCTGTCCCGTACGGTCGGTCCGAATCGACCGGCGCGGTCAACGCGGCGTAGCTGTCGGGCCGGCGGGTGAGGAGGAACGGGAACAGCTCGAGCCAGTCCCGACGCTGGTCCAGATCGAGGTCGGCGATCAACACGGCCTCCTCGTCACGCGGCGCCTGCACCAGCACTCGGCCGTACGGGTCGGAGATGAACGACGAGCCGTAGAACGACAGCGCGCCCTCGTCGCCGGTGCGGTTGGGCACCACCATGAACAGACCGCTGTTGATGCCGTTGGCCACGATCACCTGCTGCCACAACGGCTGCGTGTCGAAGGCGGGGAACTTCGGCTCCGAACCGATCGCCGTCGGGTAGACGACGATCTCGGCGCCGCCGAGCGAATAGTTGCGCGCGACCTCGGGGAACCACTCGTCCCAGCAGGTCGGCATGCCGATGCGGGCGCCGAGGCCACCGGGCTCGTACACCGGGTACGGGTTGTCGTCCGCGGTTCCGGGCCGAAAGTAGGTGTCCTCGTAGTAGCCCGCGGAGATCGGGATGTGCAGCTTACGGGTCCGACCCACCAACTCGCCTGCGGGCGACACCAGGATCGCGGTGTTGAATCCGAGACCGTCATCGGCCTCGGCCTTCTCGTAGAGCGACGCGTGCACGAAGATCCCGTTGGCGACAGCGGCTTCTGCGGCCAACGCGAATGTCGGTCCGTCGGCCAGACCCTCGGCCCCGGCACCTGGGTTGGGGCCCGCGGGTACATCGGCCGGATAGCGCAGCAGCGTGATCTCCGGCAGGAACACGATCCGCGCGCCTTCGCCCGCCGCCTTGTCGATGGCGCCGCGTAGAACCTCGGTCAGTTTCCTCGGATCCGTACGCCACCGGTGCTGCACCAGGCCTACCCGCAACGCCGGGCGGTCCGATGGGGTCGTGCGTGACAGCGGGTCGGGGGCGGCGGCCGTCAAGGTGATCATTCCACTCCTAAAACGAATGACTTTCGTTTATTGTGCGGGCTGACACATCCGTTGACAAGCGTCAAAGTGCCCCGGCGCCGCTCTGGGCACCGGGGCACTTGACTGAGTCAGCTCAGCTGATACCGACGACCTTCTTGGCGATGTCGGCCAGCCTGGTCTGCGCCGCAGAGACCACGCCCTGCCTGTTCTTGTTGGCTTCCTCGAACGCGATGATCGCCCGGATGTCGGCCGGCTCGGTCAGGTCCTTCACGGCAGCTACCGCTTGACCGACGTTCAACTCGGTGTAGTCGGCGATGGGCAGTTCGTCGGGATCGAGCGCACCGGTCGCGGTCCGGACCGAGTGCAGCGCATCGGCAGCCTCGTCGGCACCCTCGCCCCGGACGACCTTCTCCGCCGTCTCCAGGGCGGCGTCCCTTGATGCCGTCAGCGTCTTCAGTGCGACGTCGCGTGCCTGGGCGCCGCGGCTGAGGAGCTCACCGAACGCAGGCGGAGCCGTGCGAACCGTGTCGATCGCCTTGTCCAGCCCGCGGGCCGACAGGGACACCGGGATGTAGGCCAACCGCACGGCGGCACCCGTCGCGGCCTGCAACGGCGTGCGCCGCAGGGCGGCAGGACCACCGAGGGCGTCCTCGGCCAGCACGGTGGTCAGCCAGTCAACGGTGGCGCTGTGTGCAGTGATGAGACGCTCGGCGAGCTTCTCAATGTCCTTGTGGCTGACTGCAACCGCGAGCGCCTTGATGTAGCGCGCTCGATCGAGCAGCTGATGCTCGAGCGCAAGATCGCCGAGCAGCGCCTCGTCGAACGGCTGGGCCTGCTCGGTAAGGGCCTTGACCGCGGCGGCGGCACGCCCGATGAACGGGCCGATGACGTCGGGATAGCCGCCGAGCTCACGGATCGATGATTCGATGGCCTCGGCGCGAGCACGGCCGTTGGCGGCGTTCTGCGTCAATTCGCGTTGCACGGCTTCGGTTCTCGCCTGCGCCACGCGCGTTTCGGCAACCTGTATTTCGGTGTTCGTCAGATCGAGGATCGCGCGCAACTGGGCGAGCAATGTGGTCGTATCGGGTGTTGTCATAGGTAGATCTCTCCCTCAGCGTCTACGTGGATTTGTCGGCGCGAGGCGCACCACTGTTCGGCTACCCGGAACGTGCTCGGATATAACGTATTGGATTGTCGCGTTGGTCACTAATGGCGAGCCCGCAGGTGAGCGGCATTGCCGGGGCGACCCAAAACAGTTCCCAACAAGAGCATTCCGACGGCCAATACCAAGTGCAGCCAGTTGTCTGGAACCGCCGGCGCCCTACAGTCCGGTGTCGTTGCGGCGCGGAGGGACCTTCTTCGGCGCCTTGGCCGGAGCCTTCTTCGCCACCTTCTTGACGGCCGCCTTCTTCGCCACCTTCTTGACGGCCGCCTTCTTCGCGGGTGCGGCCGCCTTCTTCGCGGGTGCGACCGCCTTCTTCGCGGGTGCGACCGCCTTCTTCGCCAGCGCCACCTTCTTCGCCGACGCCACCTTCCTCGCCGACGCCACATTCCTCGCCGGCGCCACCTTCACGGCGCCCTTCTTCGCAGGCGCGCCGGCCACCTTCTTCGCTTGGGCCTTCTTCGACGGGGCCTTCGTTGCCGGCACCTTTTCGGCCGGCGACGGCTTTTGATCTTGGCGGCTCTGCCCAGCAAGACCGACGCGTTCGGCGGCACGCTCGCCGACGGCTCGCGCAGCTCCGACCACCCGGCCCACGACTTTCCCTACATCAGGCATCGTCGGTTCCATCACTGCGACGCGCCTGCTTTTCGGAGTCGGCCAGCTGTCCCACCCTGTTGGCCTCCGCGAGTTTGGTGGCGGCATCGCTGCGCTTCTCCTGAGCGTCCTCGGCTTTCGCCGTGGCAACCGCGGTTACGCTTTGCTCCGCCGCGCGGATCTTGTCCTGCTCTTCCCGCTTGGCGGCTTCGACGGCATTCTTTCGCTGGGCGGCAGCCTTGTCCGTCTGCTTCTTCGCCTGCGCGACACGGTCTTCGGCATTCTGGATTGCTGCGGCCTTCTCGTGCGCGGCACCTACCCGCGCCTCCATGACTGCCTCCTGTTTCTCTGTGGGCGCTTCCTGCCGGACCTGCGCCGCGGCGTCAAGGGCATCTTTCAGTTCGGCCTCGGACTGCTCGACGGTTCGATCGGCCGCCGTGTCGAGCCTCGCCGCATGAGCCAGCGCATCACTTCGCTCAAGCAGCGCCGCACCGCGCTGCTCCAGATCCGCTGCGCCCAGTGCCGTACCGACAGCCAGATCCAGCCGGCCCAACGAACGCTCATAGAGCAGTCGCGCGGGTGCTTCGGTATCCATCCGGCCCACCACTTGCGTCTCGATCACTTGGAGCGGGAAGCGTGCGAGCTGGTACTGCAGTCGCAGTACCGCGAACGGAACATCGGTGATCTTCATCGCTACAACTACTCCTTAACGGTCTCGAGGAACGTCGGCGGTATCGGACAAGCCGTCGGCCTGTCGTCTGATGCGCTGGGCCTCGGCACGCGCAGCGGCCGACTCGCGCTCCGCTTCCTGCTGGTCGTCGAGGGCGTCGGCGACCTCCGCCTGCGCCGCATCGACCTCTAGACGCTCCTCTGCTTTCGCCTGCTGCTCGAGCTGCTGGGCCCTCACCTCGGCCTGCACCGTCTTCCTCGAAGCGTCGCGGGCCCCGGCTTGTTCGGCATCGCGCTTCGCAGCGGCCTGATCGCGTCGGATCGCATCTTCTCGCGCGGCGGCTTCCGCGCTCACCGCGCTTCGCTCCTGCGCACTTTCCACTTTCGCCTCGTCGGCTTGAGCCGCCGCTTCGGCGGCCTCGGCGTCCGCGACCGATTCCAGCCTGCCTGCCTCCCGACGCTTCTTGGCCTCGGCCTGGTCAAGTTGGCCCTGGGCGGTAA
The DNA here is from genome assembly GCF_032159565.1 of Mycobacterium sp. Classification (GTDB taxonomy): domain Bacteria; phylum Actinomycetota; class Actinomycetes; order Mycobacteriales; family Mycobacteriaceae; genus Mycobacterium. Next base: position 17,456 of record NZ_JAVHWR010000046.1, on the reverse strand, counting down.
GCGAATCGTTCCTGGTCAATGCGCCGACGACCTCCTTGGCCCTGCCCTTGATCGCGTCGATCAGCCCTTTGCGCGATTGGTCAGCCTTTTCGTGCTCGGTCATCTGTTCCTTCCTGATAACAGCAGAAAATTGCGATGCCCCATCGTTGGAACCCGAGCATTAAGTTCCACGATTCGACAGGTTCAAACTTCTTAGCCAGCCGTTGCAACTTCCGTTTCCGTGCGGACGAGCCGAGTCGAAGCCGGTTGCGATCCGAAACGAATGGCTTTCGTTTAGTGTGGTCTCATGGGTCGGCCTCCGGTTCCCCTGCTCTCAGCAGACTTGATTGCAAGCGCCGCAATGGATTTGGTGAGTGCGACGGGCGGCTTCACGATTCCTGAGCTGGCCCGCCGCCTCAAGGTCAGCCCATCGTCGCTGTACAACCACGTCTCCGGGCGCGAGCAGATCGTCGAGTTGCTTCGAGAGCTGGCCATGTCCGAGGTGGCCATGCCCGCCGACGAGCCCGACCGGCCGTGGACCGAGACCGTCGCGGAGATCCTGCGGTCGTTCCGCCGCAGCTATGCGCGCTTTCCACGGCTGATCCCGCTTCTGACCACCCACGCGGTGAACAGCAGCCACGCATTCACGATGTACAACGCGCTCGCCGCAACCCTGAACCGGGCGGGTTTCAGCGACGCCGACACCCTGCGCGCCATCACGCTGATGGATTGCTTCGTGCTCGGATCGGCACTGGATCTCGCCGCACCTGTCGAACCATGGGAGACGGGTGCCCAAGTCGGACCCGAACTGGCCGCGGCACTCGCCACCGGAGGACCGAAGCCCGGCCGGGCCGACGACGCTTTCGATTTCGGCCTCGCGGTGGTGTTGCGCGGGCTCGCTGATTGCGCTTCGCACTAGTTAGCTGCGTGCGGGTTACGCTCCCGTGGTGTCGAAAGATTGGTCGAGGCGACGTTTTCTGGCGATGACCGCAGCCGTCGCCACCGTCGCCGCATGCGGTTCGGAGAAGCCGGGAGACGTGGCCAAGGACGGTTCCGTCACGGTCAAGCACGCGTTCGGCGAGACGAAGGTCCCCGCCACCCCGAAGCGGGTGGTCAGCGCGGGCTTCACCGAGCAGGACGACTTGCTGGCCGTTGGCGTCGTACCGATCGCGGTGACCAATTGGTGGGGCGACGAGCCGTTCGGTGTGTGGCCGTGGGCGCTGCCCAAACTCGGCGGGGCGCAACCCGAGGTCCTCGATCTCTCCAACGGCATCCAGATCGACAGGATCGCGGCACTGAAACCCGACCTCATCGTCGCCACCAATGCGGGCGTCGATGCGGACTCGTACAACCAGTTGTCGAAGATCGCTCCGACCATCCCGCAGTCCGGCCAGGACGCCTTCTTCGAGCCGTGGAAGGACCAGGCCGCCTCGATCAGTCAGGCCGTGTTCAAGTTCGATGAAATGGCGGCGCTCGTCAAAGGCGTCGACGACAAGTTCACCGAGGTGGGCAAGAACAACCCGCAGTTCACGGGCAAGAAGGTGCTCCTGCTCGAGGGCGCGTTCGTCGACGACACCGTGCACGTCGTGACCCCGGGCTGGCGCGCCGACTTCCTCACCCGGATGGGATTCGTGGTTCCGGGCACCGGCGGCAGCGTGATCCCCCGCGACAAGGTGCCTTCGGTGCTCGACGGGGCCGACATCCTGATCTGGGCGACCGAAAGCGACGACCAACAGGCCGCGCTGTTGGCCGACCCGACCGTCGCCGGGCTGACTGCGACCACCGCCAACCGCAATGTGTTCACCGGCAAAGACCTCGCAGGCGCCATCGCGTTCGCCTCGCCGCTCTCCTACGCCCTGGTCGCCGATCAATTGCCACCCGCCTTGGCCAGGGTGCTCGGCTGACGGTTTGATAGCCGGGTGGACCGCACGCGAGGTGAAACGACCCCGGCGAAAGAGCCGCAAGCGGCATTCGCTGCGGTCGGAACGGTCTACTACCCGGTGCTCGCCGCGGTGTTCACCGCGCTGGTGATCATCTCGAACATCACCGCGACCAAAGGCGTGGCGTTCGGCCCGATCATCACCGACGGCGGCTTCATCGTCTTCCCGCTGACCTATGTGATCGGCGACGTCCTGTCGGAGGTGTACGGGTTCAAGGCCGCGCGCCGGGTGATCTTCCTCGGCTTCGCGATGAATATCCTTGCCGCAGCCGCCCTCTGGATCACCATCTACCTACCCGCCGCCGACTTCTACGCCAACCAGGCGCATTTCGAGAACGTCGTTCACGCCTACACCCAGCTGATCGTGGCGGGACTTGCCGGCTTCATCGTCGGTCAGACCATCAACGCGTGGGTGGTGGTGCTGATCAAGGAACGCACCAAGGAGAAGCACCTGTGGGCGCGGCTGGTCGGGTCGACGTTCGCGGGCCAGCTCGGCGACACCCTGGTCTTCTGCAGCATCGCCGCCAACGCGATCGGGATCAACAGTTTCGGTGTCTTCGCCGTCTACACGGCGCAGGGCTGGCTGTACAAGACCGCCGTCGAGGTGGTCATGCTGCCCGTCACCTACCGGGTGATCGCCTTCATCAAGCGCCGCGAGCCCACATATGGGACTGCCGTCTGAGGCTTCGGTAAGGCAGCTCTGGCAACCCTCATAGAGCTGCGGCTTCGTACCCTACCGGGCGGTAGCTTTGGGAGATGACCGTGACAACGGACGCGATGGTGATCGGCAGAGTCACCGACTACGGCGATGCGGCGGTGCTGCTGCAGTTCGACAGCACAGCGGAGGTATTGGCGTGGGCCGACGTCGTTCGGCACGCCGATCTGCTCGGCGTCGTCGACGTCGTTCCGGCCTCGAGAACGGTGCTCATCAAGCTCGATGGCCCGCGCTACCAGGGCGTCGCCAGGCAGCAGCTCAGCAAGCTGAGGTTGGCACCGGAAAGCCTCGAGCAGGCCGCCGCGCCGATCGACGGCCGGGCCGACGTGGTAATCGATGTGGTTTACGACGGCGCCGACCTCGGTGAGGTCGCGGACCTGACAGGTCTGGCGCCGCGCGAAGTCGTCGCCGCACATACGCAGACCCCGTGGCGGGTGGGTTTCGCCGGTTTCGCACCCGGTTTCGGTTACCTGGTCGGCGGCGACGAACGGCTCAAGGTGCCGAGGCGGTCGGAACCGCGAACCAAGGTTCCCATCGGAGCGGTCGGACTGGCAGGCGAGTTCAGCGGCGTCTACCCCCGCGAGTCACCAGGTGGCTGGCAGTTGATCGGCCACACCTCCGAAGAGCAGGCGGCGTTGTGGGACGTCGACCGCGACCCGCCCGCACTGCTGACGCCGGGTCAGTGGGTTCAGTTCCGGGAGGCATCGGCATGACGGCGACGTTGGAGATCCTGCGCACCGGTCCGCTGGCGTTGGTCGAGGACCTCGGCCGCAAGGGCATGGCGCACCTCGGTGTGACGCGATCGGGCGCCGCAGACCGCGGAGCGCACAAGCTGGCCAACCGATTGGTTGCCAACCCGAATGATCGTGCCACCATCGAGGTGACGTTCGGCGGCTTCAGCGCACGGGTCCGCGGAGGGGACGTGGCCGTTGCGGTGACGGGTGCCGACACCGATCCGGCTGTCAACGGAGTTCCGTTCGGCACCAACAGTATTCACTATGCTCACGACGGCCAGGTGATTTCGCTCGGCGCCCCGCACTCCGGGCTGCGATCCTATCTGGCGGTCCGCGGAGGCATCGATGTCGCACCCGTGCTCGGCTCCCGCAGTTACGACGTGATGTCGTCCGTCGGCCCGTTGCCGCTGCAACCCGGCGATCTGCTGCCGATCGGCGACCACACCGAGGAGTTCCCCGAACTGGAACAGGCGCCGGTGGCCGCGATCGACGAGGAGATCGTCGAGTTGTCGGTGGTGCCGGGCCCGCGCGACAACTGGTTCACCGATCCCGACATGCTGGTCCGGACGAACTGGCAGGTCACCAACCGCAGCGACCGGGTCGGCATGCGACTGGTCGGCATGCCGCTGGAGTATCGGTACGGCGACCGCCAACTCCCCAGTGAGGGTGCCACCCGCGGCGCGATTCAGGTGCCGCCGAACGGTTTTCCCGTGATCCTCGGGCCCGATCACCCGGTCACCGGCGGCTATCCGGTGACCGGCGTCGTGATCGACGAGGACATCGACCGGATCGCGCAGGTCCGGCCGGGGCAGACGGTCCGGCTGCACTGGTCGCGGCCACGCCGACCCTTCCACAACGGTTCCTGAGCGGGTAGACACGTGGTGTGCCTACTGGGAGTCACGCCGCTCCTCGCGTTCGCGGGGATAACGCCGCTGCTCGCCTGCTCGGGGTAATGACAGCCCGCCTGGTCCACACCGCCGATCTCGACAACGAGGCCCGCGACGACGCCCGTCGCATGGTCATCGAAGCCTTCGACGGCGGCGAGATCGACTTCACCGATGCCGACTGGGAGCACGCCCTCGGCGGCATGCACGCGCTGATCTGGCATCACGGTGCACTGATCGGCCACGCCGCCGTGGTGCAGCGCCACCTGATCTACCGGAATTCGGCTCTTCGATGCGGCTATGTCGAAGGCGTCGCGGTTCGTGAGGACTGGCGCGGCCGGGGGTTGGCCGGCGCGCTGATGGACGCCGTCGAACAGGTGATCCGCGGCGCCTACCCGCTCGGGGCGCTCAGCGCCTCGGAAGCCGGGCGAGCCTTGTACACCGCGAGAGGCTGGCTGCAGTGGCACGGCCCGACCTCGGTACTGACGCCCGACGGAGTGCGGCGCACTCCCGACGACGACGGTTCGATCTTCGTGCTCCCTCTGGCTTTTGACATGGACACGAGCGAGTCGATCACGTGCGATTGGCGCGACGGCGACGTGTGGTGACGCGCGTAGGTTGGATGAAGTGACGACGCCCAAACCCTTTCAGCCGACACCAGAATCGTTCGACAGGCTCTACCGCGGCGAGCCCGCCGTGGAAGGTGCACCCCGGCCTACGGGAGTGCCGTGGGACATCCGGCAGGCGCAGCCACGACTGATGGAACTCGAGTCGCTCGGCGGCATCGGCGGCGAGGTGCTCGACATCGGCTGCGGCCTTGGCGACAACGCGATCTTTCTCGCGTCGCGCGGACATTCGGTGACCGGTCTCGACGGCTCGCCCACTGCGATCGAGGAGGCCCGAAACCGCGCAGCCCAGGCCGGCGTCTCGCTGACCTTCGGCGTCGCCGACGCGACCGACCTGACCGGCTACGAGGGCCGGTTCGACACCGTCGTCGACAGCGCGCTCTATCACTGCCTCGACGACGACGGCCGCCAGGCCTACGCCGCGAGCCTGTATCGCGCGACGCGACCCGGTGCCCGATGGCACCTGTACTGCTTTTCCGATGGCAACGTCAACGGCCTCGTCGCGCCGATGGGATCGGTGCCTGAGTCAAACCTTCGCGACACGTTGACGGCGAACGGCTGGCGCATCGATTTCCTCGGGCCGACAACGTATTTGGCGAGTGCTTCCGGCTTCGGCACTGAAGACGAGGACTTTCCGCCTGCGATGGCGGAGCAGATGCCTGCTGAGGCACTGGAACAGATGGCCAGCGTCAGGGCGCGGTTCTCCACCATCGCCGACCTCCTCGACGGCGATCGGGTGCACCTGCCGTTCACGGCCGTGCACGCCCACCGGGTCGACTGACGGTGGACCTCACAGACGCCCATCCTGGCCGGTGAGACGAAATTCACGGCGCGGCGAGCGGCGACATGCCTGGGCAATGACCGGTTCATCGCCCGGAAACACGGGCTGCGAACACTGAGCACATGAGTGAGCCCGAATGGGCACCGCTCACCGGATTTCGGGTGGCGGTGACCTCCGCGCGCCGCGCCGACGAGCTGAGCGCTCTGCTGCGCAAGCGCGGGGCCTGCGTGACCAGCGCGGCGGCCATCGAGATGGTGCCGCTGCCCGACGACCACGAGCTGCGTGTTCACACCGAATCGCTGATCGACGTGCCACCCGACATCGTGATAGCGACCACGGGCATCGGGTTCCGTGGCTGGGTCGCCGCAGCCGACGGCTGGGGTCTGGCCAACGAACTGATCACCGCGCTGGGCAAGGCCCGCATTATGTCCCGCGGCCCCAAGGCGACCGGTGCATTGCGCGCCGCGGGACTGCCAGAGGAATGGTCGCCGGAGTCCGAATCGTCACGCGAACTGCTGCACTACCTCCTCGAGGGCGGCATCTGCGGTCAGCGCATCGCGGTTCAACTGCACGGGGCCACCGCGGATTGGGATCCGTTCCCCGAGTTCCTCGACGAGCTGCGTGCCGCAGGCGCCGACGTGGTGCCGATCCGGGTGTACCGGTGGCATCCCGTACCTCGCAACGGTGACTTCGACCAGCTGGTGGCGGGTATCGCCGACGAGAAGTTCGATGCGGTGAGCTTCACCTCCGCTCCCGCGGTCGCGGCGGTGTTGATGCGGGCGCGGGAAATGCAGATCGAAGACCGGGTGCTCACCGCGCTCCGCGTGAACGTGCACGCCATGTGCGTCGGTCCGGTCACGGCCCGCCCACTGGTCCGGCTCGGCGTCCCCACGTCGGCTCCGGAACGGATGCGGCTCGGCGCACTGGCCCGCCACATCACCGACGAGCTGCCGTTGCTGCAGTCGCGCACCTTGCATGTGGCCGGCCACCTGTTGGAGATCCGCGGCACGTGCGTCCTGGTCGACGGCGCGGTCAAGGAGTTGTCCCCGGCGGCGATGGCGACGATCCGGGCGCTCGCCAATCGGCCAGGCGCCGTCGTGAGCCGGGCAGATCTGCTTCGCGCCCTTCCCGGCACGGGCACCGACACCCATGCGGTGGAGACCGCCGTGCTACGGCTGCGGACGGCGCTGGGCGACAAGAACATCGTTTCGACTGTGGTCAAGCGTGGCTACCGTCTGGCCGTCGATGAACCCCTTGCGCAGGCTCGGTGAGTCTTCTGCTGGTGGCCCACGGCACACGCAAGCCGGAGGGCGTCACGATGATAGGAGAGTTGGCCGAACGCGTCTCCGGGCTGCTCGACCGGCAGGTGAAGGTGGCGTTCGTGGACGTCATCGGGCCGACGCCGCGGGAAGCGCTCAGCGCGTCGACCATAGTGGTTCCCGCCTTCCTCGCCCGTGGCTATCACGTGAATGTCGACATCCCCGCGCATGTCACGGCCAGCGGCCACACCGACGCGGTGATCACACCGCCGCTCGGGCCGAGCCACCAGATTGTCCGGACGCTGACCCATCGACTCGTCGAAGGCGGCTGGCGACAAGGTGATTCGGTGGTGCTGGCGGCAGCGGGTACCTCGGATGCGACCGCACAGCGCGATCTGCACACCACCGCGGCGTGGCTCTCGGCGATGATCGGTTCGCGCGTCGAGCTGGCATTCGCGGCCACCGGGGCACCGCGGGTGGCCGACTGTGTGGCCGGGTTGCGCCGGCGCGGCTCGCACCGCGTCGTCGTGGCGTCATACCTGCTTTCCGATGGCCTGTTTCAGGACCGTCTGCGGATGAGTGGCGCCGACGTGGTCACCGAGCCGCTTGGCACCCACCCCGGGATGGCCAGACTGATCGCCAGCAGGTTCCGCCGAACACGCTGATTGACGGTGCCGAGTTCGGGTACCTCGCAGCGATGAACGTTCACCGGATTTTGCAGAGTGTGGAGGCGGTCGAGGCGCTCGATGGCCCCGCGGACCGTAGCGCCGCAGTGGCAGGTCGGCTGGTCGGCAGCGGTAGGTTCGCGTCACTTGTCCGCGGCTCGTGGCTCGGGCACCCGGTCCATCCGCTGCTTGTCATGCTTCCGCTCGGCGCCTGGATCAGCTCCGCCGTCTTCGACGTCGGCTTCGGCGACCGGACCGCCGCCCGGCGGCTGGTCGGGCTCGGGCTGGTCGCGACGCCGCCGGCCATCATCGCCGGCTGGGCCGACTACGCGCTTCTGACGAAGCGCCAACGGCGGGTCGGCATCGTGCACGCCGCGAGCAACGCGATCGGAGTGGCGTTTTTCGCGTTGTCGTATCGGGCGCGGCGGCGTGAACGGCACCGCACCGCGACATGGCTCAGCGTGCTGGGGTTGCTGACGGTCGGCGTTGGCGGCGCCCTCGGCGGGCACTTGTCGTATGCGCAGGGCGCGGGCATGTATCGCTGGCAAACCGCCCGCGCGATCGGGCATCTCGAACTGGCCGAGCGTGCTCGGGCCGCCGCTTAGATACGGTTACGCCGCGAGCAGGCGGTCGCCGCGCAGTTCGGCGTCGACGCACATTCTGGCGGCCGCCTCGATCGACTCGCTGTGCCGCTTGGACACCTTCACCAGCTGAGCGACGGCTTGGCCTGCGTCGAGGCCGAACCGCTCCATGAGCAGCGAAGTCGCGTCGTGGATGACATCCGTCCGCCCATACCTTCGTACGGATCGCCTGGGCCTTGCGGCGATGCGATTCTGGGACATGCGTATGGTTACCACGAAAAACGCAGGGGCAAACCGCGGCATCCGCTAGCCGCAGATTTCGACGAAGCCGTCCGCGGTGATCCTGGTCTCGTAGACCTGCACGGCACGGCCCGGATCGTCGAGACAGCTGCCGTCGTCGAGAGCGAACGCCTGCTTCTTGATCGGCGACTGCACCGTGGCCCGGCCACTGCGGTCGCCGACGATTCCGCGGGACATCACCGCGGCACCCGAGAACGGGTCGATGTTGCCGACCGCGTGCACGGTGCCGTCGTCGAGCCGAAAAAGCGCGGCCTGTCCGCCGCCGGGCAGCAGGACTCCGACGCCGCGGCAGGGGATCAGCCGGTCGTATGCGCACGCCGTCGTCCACACACCGATGTCGTTGAGCAGAGACATTTTTCGGTTACCTCCGAATGTTCGGCATGCCCATGTAGGTTGTGCTGCTCGCGTGCGGCTCGGGCACAATGCGACCGTCACGCTTGGTGAACGTCACTGTTGGATCGGGTGCATCGGGCGCGTTGACGAACGAGACGAACCGCGACAACTTCTCCGGGTCCTCCAGCACGCCCTTCCATTCGCACGCATAGCCCGCGACGTGGCGTGCCATCGCTTCTTCGAACTCCTCGGCCAGCCCCAGCGAGTCGTTGCACACCACGTCGCGCAGGTGGTCGAGCCCGCCGTCGAGTTGGTCGAGCCACGGTGCGGTGCGCTGCAACCGGTCGGCCGTGCGGATATAGAACATCAGGAAGCGATCGATGTAGCGGACCAGGGTGTCGTCGTCGAGGTCTCCCACGAGCAGCTGTGCGTGTTTGGGGGTCATGCCGCCGTTGCCGCCGACGTAGAGGTTCCAGCCGTTCTCGGTGGCGATGACGCCGACGTCCTTGCTGCGGGCCTCGGCGCACTCACGGGCACAGCCCGAGACGCCCATTTTGATCTTGTGCGGGGCCCGCAGGCCGCGGTAACGGAGTTCGAGGTTGATCGCCATCTGCACCGAATCCTGTTGCCCGTAGCGGCACCAGTCACTGCCGACACAGCTTTTCACTGTGCGCAGCGCCTTGCCGTAGGCGTGGCCGGACTCCATCCCGCCCTCGACGAGGCGGCGCCAGATCTCGGGCAGCTGGTCGACCCTGGCGCCGAACATGTCGATGCGCTGTCCGCCGGTGATCTTGGTGTACAAGTCGAAATCCCGCGCGATCTCGCCGATCAGGATCAGCTGCTGGGGCGTGACGTCGCCACCGGGCACCCGCGGCACGATCGAGTAGCTGCCGTTGCGCTGGATGTTGGCCAGGAAGTGGTCGTTGCTGTCCTGCAGCGAGGCCTGCTCGCCGTCGAGAATGTGCTCCGAGCTCGTCGACGCCAGGATCGACGCAACAACGGGTTTGCATATGTCGCAACCCTTCCCGGTCCCGAACCGCTCGATCAGCCCGGAAAAGGTTCTGATCGACGTCACGGAGACGATCTCGTACAGCTCTGCCCTCGACTGGCTGAAGTGCTCGCACAGCGCGGTGGACTGTTCGACGCCCTCAGCCTCCAGCAACTGCTTGAGCAGCGGAACACACGACCCACATGAGGTGCCCGCCTGTGTGCACTTCTTCAGGTCGGCTACGTCGCCGCAGCCACTTGCGATGGCGTCGGTGAGATCGCCCTTCGTGACGTTGTTGCAGGAGCAGATCTGGGCGCCCGCAGGCAGTGCGCCGACGCCCAAAGTCCCACCGGCGATGTCAGATCCGGCAGGAGCTATCAGCGCGAGCGGATCGCCTGGCAACGGTTCGCCGACCATCGGCCGCAGAATGCCGTACGCCGACGCATCGCCGACCAGGATTCCGCCCAGCAGCGTCCTGGCGTCGTCGGAGAGCACCAGCTTGGCGTACGTCTGGTTGACGGCGTCATTGACCACCACCTCGAGGCAGTCCGGGGTGGCGGCCATCGCATCGCCGAAGCTGGCCACGTCGACGCCGAGCAGTTTGAGCTTGCTGGACATGTCGGCCTCGGGAAACTCCGCGGCACCGCCGAGCAGACGGTCCGCGACGACCTCTGCGCTGGTATAGCCGGGGCCGACGAGACCGTAGCACCGGCCATCGATCGCGGCCACTTCACCGACCGCATAGATGCTGCAATCTCTTGTGGCGCAGGAGAGATCGGTGAGTACGCCGCCGCGCTCGGCGATCTCGAGACCGGCTTCGCGGGCCAGCTCGTCGCGCGGACGCACGCCCGCCGCAAAGATCACCAAACCGGACTCGACGACGGTGCCGTCACTCAGCGTGACCAGGACCGATCCCCGCTCGCCGGACTCGACCGACGACGTGCCGACGCCGACGTGGACGTCGATGCCCAGCTCGGTGATCATCCGGCTCAGCAGCGCACCGGCCGCCTCGTCGAGCTGCTGCGCCATCAGGCGAGGCGCCATCTCGACTACGTGGGCGTGCAATCCGAACGCGCGCAACGCATTGGCGGCTTCGAGTCCGAGCAGGCCGCCGCCGACGACCACTCCGGTCGGTGCATGGCCCGCCGCGAGCGCGGCCATCGCGTCGGCGCGGATCGCATCGAGATCGTCGAGCGTGCGGTAGACGTGGCAGCCCGGCAGGTCGTGGCCGGGGACCGGCGGAACGAAGGCGTAGGAGCCGGTGGCGAGCACGAGCGCGTCGTAGTCCACCCGCTCGCCGGTGGCGGTGACGACAGCCCTGGCCACGCGGTCGATACCGATTACGCGAACGCCCAGCCGCAACCGGACCTGGCCGTCGCCCGCGTAGTCATTGCCGGGCAGCGCAAGTCGTTTTCGGTCCCAGTGCTCGGTGTACCCGGTCAGGCCGACCCGGTCATACGCGCCGTCGGCCTCCTCGGCGAGCACGGTGATCCGCCACGTCGCCTCGGTGTCACGGGCGCGCATGGCCTCCACGAACCGGTGGCCGACCATTCCGTGCCCGACCACGACGACGTGGCGGGCATGCGTTGAATCTGACGACATGACGCGAGGCTAGGCAGCTGATATTGCCGCGATGTCGCCTCGTGTGACGCGCCCATCACGGTGTTCTCACCGCGGCTACTCCAGGTTGGTGAGGGCGTCCGAGGTGTAGAACTCGCCCCGGATCTGGCCGTCATCCGGCGGTCCCTCGACGAACACCCACGCTTTGGTGGTGCCCGAACGCACGGCATCGCGCAGCGTCACCGCACCCGTTCCGTTGCCGTCGGTGTTCAGCACACCGCTCACGACGCCCGGGTCGCCGGCGTTGCATTTCTGCGACCCCGGTCGGGGACCCTGAATCAGCCGCACCTGATAGGGGGTATTCGGCCTGCCGATGGCAAGGCGCACATCGGCGGTCACCGTGTCGGTGCCCCCGGTGCCAATGAACACGTGGCCCGAACCGAAGCCAGTCGCGTTGACGTAGGCGGATGGGGTGAAATCGCACGACCTGTAGACGGAGCTGAGCGGGACCATCCCGCCGTCGGCAACCTCCGCCGAAGCCGAACCAGTTCCCAACCCGACCACTCCAAGCCCGGCCACAGCGACTGCCATGAAGCGCGTCGACATAGTCATTCCGCCAGCTTACGGCGGCGGCGGTTGCAGCGTCGCCGTCTCGGTGACGGTGCCCGAATTCGGGGTGCCCACGGTCGTCGGCGTCGGCGTCCCACCGTCATCGGGCGGCGGACCGGCAGGCGGCAGGTTCTGGTCGCTGGTCTGCGCGCTCGGCCTGGTGTAACTGGTCGTCGTCGTGGTCGACGTCGTGTAGGTGCTCGACGGCGTGCTGCTCGATGGCGGGACGAACGTGTCGGGCGGTGCCGACGAATCGTCGGAGGTCCGCATGACCGCGAAGATCAGCACCACGATCAGGAGCACCGCGGCCGCGCCTGCGGCGAATATCGTCCCTGACCGAGTGGACCAGTGCGCGGGATCATGATCATGAGGGACGCCGGAATGCTAGCCGCCGCCGTCCAACGGCCGCTTCATCTCCAGCGCTCGAGGAGCTCGTTGGCACGCGCCGAGAGCGCCGCCTGCAGAAAGGGGCCGAAGCTGATCCGTCCGACACCGAGCGGGCCGAAGGACGCGGGATCCGACTGGTCGGGCATCGCGATGGCGTTGACCGGGAGCCGCAGTTCGGAAGTCAAGCGCCGCAATGTATCCGGGTCATGACGCCCGACCGGATACAACACGTCGGCACCCGCATCGGCCGCTTCGATCAGCCGTGCAACGGCGCGGTCGACGCGGTCGGACTCGTCGCCGTCCCGGCGAAGGAAGAGATCGGTGCGCGCGTTGATCACCACGTGCACGCCTGCGCCGTCGGCGGCGGCCCGCAGCGCGCGAACGAGTTCGGCATGCTCGGCCGACGACCGCAGCCGCCCACCCTCCTTGTGCACCGTGTCCTCGATGTTCAACCCCACCGCCCCGGCGCCGAGCAGGCCGTCGATCAGCCGCGTGGGTGCCTCGCCGTAGCCGGATTCGATGTCGACCGACACCGGGACGTCGACCGCGTCGGTGATCTGCGACACGCGGGTGACGACGTCGTCGAATGTCATGACCTCACCGTCGGCCTTGCCGATCGAGTCGGCGAGCGGGTGGCTGCCGACGGTCAGCGCCGAGAAGCCGGCGTCGACCGCGAGCTTCGCCGACCACGCGTCCCACACCGTCGGCAGCACCACGGGCTTGCCGGGCCGGTGCAATTCGAGCAGGGCGGCTGCCCGCTCCTGGAGGACCTGCGTATCCGTCATGTCGCCCTTCCGCCGTGCACGTGACCGGTCTCACGCCCTATCACCATGATGTAGCTAGCATCGACTGTCGTACTGTGATTCGAGACACCCTTCAGCCCAAGGAGGTCTGATGTCGAGCGCTACCGAATTTGCCGAACTGCACGAGCTCATCGGTGGACTCCGCCGGTGCGTGACTTCGCTGGCGTCGCGATACGGGGACACCCCCGCCATGCGGCGCATCGTCAACGACGCCGAACGGATCCTCAACGACATCGACCGACTCGATATCGACGCCGAGGAGTTAGAACTCACCCGCGGAGTAACCCGTCACCGTCACTCCGCAGAGCGGATCGCGATCCCGGACACCCAGTACGACTCCGACTTCTGGCGGGACGTCGACGACGAGGGTGTCGGGGGTCACAGCAGGGGCTGAATTAGGCTTCGTCCCACTGCGGAGCACCGAACCGGAGAGGCTTGGAAAACTGAAGTGAGCGCACCCACCGCCGACCGTAAGGCCACCGGCGTCTTCTCGCCGACACGCGCCGAGATTCCCCAGCGCACCCTGCGAACGGACCGGTGGTGGCAGTCGCCGCTCATCGTCGACCTCGGCTTCGCCGCATTCGTGATCTACGCGACCGTGCGAGCATTTCTGCAGAACAATTACTACGTCGAGGCGTACCACTACCTGACGCCGTTCTACTCGCCCTGCATCAGCAAGGGCTGTGTGCCGGAGGCCAGCCACTTCTGGCCGCAGATCCTGCCGGACGTGTGGTGGCTGCCCTTCGCCGCGTTGTCGTTGCCGTTCCTGTTGCTGTTCCGGCTGACCTGTTACTACTACCGCGGTGCCTACTACCGATCGGTGTGGCAGTCCCCCACCGCGTGCGCGGTGGCCGAACCCCACGCGAAATACACCGGCGAAACGCGCTTCCCGCTGATCATCCAGAACACCCACCGGTACTTCTTCTATATCGCCGGCATCATCTCGGTGATCAACACCTACGACGCGGTCATCGCCTTCCACTCCGAAGACGGGCCCGGCGGATTCGGGTTCGGCCTGGGCAACGTGATCCTGGTCGTCAACGTCGTCATGCTGTGGGTCTACACGTTGTCCTGCCACTCGTGCAGGCACATCGCGGGCGGCCGTCTCAAGCACTTCTCCAAACATCCTGTTCGCTACTGGATGTGGACCCAGATCAGCAGGCTCAACACCCGGCACAAGCTGTACGCCTGGGTCACGCTGGGCACCCTGATGCTGACCGACTTCTACGTCATGCTGGTGGCCAGCGGCACCATCTCCGACCTGAGATTCATTGGTTAGCAAGCTAATTCACAAAGTAATTTTCGACAGACGAGTGAGGTTTGATGGTTGAGCTGGAACGGCACCAATACGACGTTGTCGTGATCGGTGCCGGCGGCGCAGGTTTGCGTGCGGTGATCGAGGCACGCGAGCGGGGCCTGAAGGTAGCGGTGGTGACCAAGTCGCTGTTCGGCAAGGCGCACACCGTGATGGCCGAGGGCGGTTGTGCCGCGGCGATGCGCAACGTCAACACCAAGGACTCCTGGCAGGTGCACTTCGGTGACACCATGCGGGGCGGCAAGTTTCTGAACAACTGGCGGATGGCCGAACTGCACGCGCAGGAAGCCCCCGACCGGGTATGGGAACTGGAGACCTACGGTGCGCTGTTCGACCGCACCAAGGACGGCAAGATCAGCCAGCGCAACTTCGGCGGTCACACCTATCCCCGGCTGGCCCACGTCGGCGACCGCACCGGCCTGGAGATCATCCGCACCCTGCAGCAGAAGATCGTCTCGCTGCAGCAGGAGGACAAGAAGGAACTCGGCGACTACGACGCCCGCATCCGGGTCTTCCACGAATGTTCGATCACCGATCTGATCTTGGACGAGCACGCCGGCGGGAAAAGAGTGGCCGGTGCGTTCGGCTACTACCGCGAGACCGGCAAGTTCGTCCTGTTCGAAGCGCCCGCGGTCGTGCTGGCCACCGGTGGCATCGGCAAGTCGTTCAAGGTGTCGTCGAACTCCTGGGAGTACACCGGCGACGGCCACGCGCTGGCGCTGCGTGCGGGCTCGGGCCTGATCAACATGGAGTTCATCCAGTTCCACCCGACCGGCATGGTCTGGCCGCTTTCGGTGAAGGGCATCCTCGTCACCGAGGGCGTCCGCGGCGACGGCGGAGTTCTGAAGAACTCCGAGGGCAAGCGCTTCATGTTCGACTACATCCCCGACGTGTTCAAGGGGCAGTACGCCGAGACCGAGGAAGAAGCCGACCAGTGGCTCAAGGACAACGACTCCGCACGCCGCACCCCTGACCTGCTCCCCCGCGACGAGGTGGCCCGCGCCATCAACGAAGAGGTCAAGGCGGGCCGCGGCACCCCGCACGGCGGCGTCTACCTCGACATCGCCTCCCGTATGCCCGCCGAGGAGATCAAGCGCCGGCTGCCATCGATGTACCACCAGTTCATCGAGCTGGCCGAGGTCGACATCACCAAGGACGAGATGGAGGTCGGCCCGACCTGCCACTACGTGATGGGCGGAGTCGAGGTCGACCCCGACTCCGGCGGGGCGGCGACGCCCGGTCTGTTCGCCGCGGGCGAGTGCTCCGGCGGCATGCACGGCAGCAACCGGCTCGGCGGTAACTCGCTGTCGGACCTGCTGGTGTTCGGCCGCCGCGCCGGGCTCGGCGCCGCCGATTACGTGCGCGCGTTGCCAGACCGGCCGAAGGTGTCCGAGCAGTCCCTCGAAGCCGCGACGACGCTGGCGCTGGACCCGTTCGAGCCCAAGGACAATCCGGAGAATCCGTACACGCTGCACGCGGAACTCCAGCAGTCGATGAACGACCTCGCCGGCATTATCCGCAAGGAAGCGGAGCTCGAAGAGGTCCTCGGCAAGATCGACGAGCTCAAGCGGCGCTACGCGAACGTCGTCGTCGAGGGCGGTCGCATCTTCAACCCCGGCTGGCACCTGGCCATCGATATGCGCAACATGCTGCTCGTCAGCGAATGCGTGGCCAAGGCGGCGCTGCAACGCACCGAAAGCCGCGGCGGCCACACCCGCGACGACCATCCGAAGATGGACGCCAAATGGCGCAACACACTGCTGGTGTGCCGCACCGTGACCGACGGTGCCGGCACCGAAGCCGTCGTGCCCGACGTGACCGTCACCCCCGAGCAACAGCCGGCGATGCGGCCCGATCTGCTGGCCACGTTCGAACTGTCCGAGCTCGAGAAGTACTACACCGACGATCAAATCGCCGAGCACCCTGACCGGAAGGGCTGAAAATGGCTGCTTATGACGCGAAACTCCGAGTCTGGCGCGGCGACCCGAGCGGTGGCGAACTGCAGGACTACACCGTCGAGGTCAACGACGGCGAGGTGGTGCTCGACATCATCCATCGGCTGCAGGCCACGCAGGCGGGCGATCTCGCCGTCCGCTGGAATTGCAAGGCCGGCAAATGCGGGTCCTGCTCGGCGGAGATCAACGGCCGGCCACGCCTGTTGTGCATGACGCGCATGTCGACGTTCGGCGAGGACGAGGTCGTCACGGTGACGCCCATGCGAACGTTCCCGGTGATGCGCGACCTGGTCACCGACGTGTCCTTCAATTACGAGAAGGCCAGGGAGATACCGTCTTTCACGCCGCCCAAGGATCTGCAGCCCGGTGAGTACCGGATGCAGCAGGAGGATGTGAACCGGTCCCAGGAATTCCGTAAGTGCATCGAGTGCTTCCTGTGCCAGAACGTGTGCCACGTCAACCGTGACCACGAGGAGAACAAGCTCGCGTTCTCGGGACCGCGCTTTCTGATGCGGCAGGCCGAGCTGGACATGCACCCGCTGGACGTCAAGAAGAATCGCGCCGAGCAGGCGCAGGACGAGAACGGCCTCGGCTACTGCAACATCACCAAGTGCTGCACCGAGGTGTGCCCCGAGCACATCAAGATCACCGACAACGCGCTGATCCCGATGAAGGAACGTGCGGCCGACCGCAAGTACGATCCAGTGGTCTGGTTGGGCAACAAGCTGTTCCGGCGATGAGCGCTTGCGCGAAGAGCAGCAGACGGAGGAGCTAGTTCCTTGGGTGAGACGTCCCGCACGGTTGTCCGTTCCGCCGCGACGGAGAACAGCTATGCCGTCGCGGGCTCGATATCGACGTCGGACAGCGCGGTCGTCGCCGGGTCGGTCGCCACGCGCGGCAGCGCCGTCGTCGCCGGGTCCATCGCCACCGCGGGCAGTGCAGGCGTCGTCGGGTCCATCGCCACCGCGGGCAGCGCGGCCGTCGCCCGCTCGATCGCGACGTCCGGCAGTGCCGCCGTCGCCGGGTCCATCGCCACCGCAGCC
>NZ_JAVHWR010000015.1:0-4203 GCF_032159565.1 Mycobacterium sp. | reverse complement strand
CAGGACCGCGAACAGGCGATCGTCGGGCAGGTATCGCACGGCGATGACGTTGAGGTCGTCGACGTCTGCGGGGGGCCGCGCCGCCCACTCCCGCGCCGTCGCCGACCGCCGCCGCTCGGCGGGTCCGCCCAGTTGCTCGAGAACTGTGATCTCCGAATCGCCTCGGCCGGTTTCGGTGAGCAGTCGCGCCAGTTCGGCTGGTGTCGCCCCATCGCGGGACATCACGACGGCCTGCCCGCCACGGCGCACCGCGGTATGGGATTCGGCGGTGACGAGGCTGATGATCTCGGTGTCCTGCACCACCCATCCGACCCGTGAACACGCCAGCGTCACCGAGGACACATGCGGAAGCACCGCAACCTTGTCGGGCCCATACATCCGGATCAGGGTGCCGCCGACACCGTGCAGCAGCGGGTCGCCGCTGGCCACCACGTGCACGTCACCGTCGATGCCGTCGAGCAGCGTACGAAGGCCGGGCAGCATCGGTGACGGCCACGGCCGCCTGACCGCCTCGACAGTGTCGTCGAGCAGATCGAGTTGCCGCTGGGACCCGAAGATGACTGCGGCGCGGCGCAATTCGTCCCGGGAGGTTGCGGCCAAACCGGCCATCCCGTCGGCGCCGATACCGATGACGACGATCACCGCGGCAACCTCCGCCAGACCCGCTGCGGCAAGAGCCGCATCCCGACGAAGAACGGCCGCAGCATCCACGGAATCCAGACGGTGCTGCGACCTTTCGCCAGCGCCCTTGCGGTCGCGGCGGCAACCTGCGGAGGCGTGCTCGACATGGGCGCCGGTTTCATGCCCTCGGTCATCCGCCCGATCACGAACCCGGGCCGCACGAGCAGCAGCCGCACCCCTGAACCGTGCAGTGCGTCGGCAAGGCCGCTGCAGAAACCGTCCAGTCCGGCCTTCGCGGAGCCGTAGACATAGTTGGCGCGCCGCACCCGCACGCCGGCCACCGAGGAGAACACGACGATGGCGCCCGACCCCGCAGTCCTCATGGTGTCGGACAGTACGGTCAACAGGCTCGCCTGGGCGACGAAGTCGGTGTGCAGCACCGCCGCGGCGTGTGCCGGGTCCTTCTCAGCACGGGTTTGGTCGCCGAGTATCCCGAACGCCAGCACCGCGGTGCCGATCGCTCCGTAGTCGGCCACGATCGAGGTGACCAGTGGTCCGTGCGAGGCGAGATCGTCTGCGTCGAACTCACGGACGTCGACCTTGGCCGCTCCGGCCGCCTCGATGGCGGCGACCTGCTCGGACAGCCGGTCGGGATTGCGGGCGGCCAACACCACGGTTGCGTCCGGTGCCAGCAGCTGCGCGAGTTCGACGCCGATCTCGCTTCGGCCGCCGAAAATGACCACTGGTCCGCGGCTCGTGTCATCCACGGCTGCGATTATCTCCTGCGCTAGTTTGGAGGCCGATGGCAAATGCAACGACCCGGCTCACCAACGACGCGCTGGCGTTCCTCACCGAGCGTCATCTCGCGATGTTGACCACCTTGCGATCGGACAATTCGCCGCACGTCGTCGCGGTCGGGTTCACCTTCGATCCGAAGACTCACATCGCCAGGGTCATCACCAGTGGGGGCTCGCAAAAGGCGGTCAACGCCGAGCACCGCGGCGTCGCCGTCCTCAGTCAGGTCGACGGCGCCCGATGGTTGTCGCTGGAGGGCCGCGCCACGGTCAACACCGACGCCGAGGCGGTCCGGGACGCCGAACTGCGCTATGCGCAGCGCTACCGCACCCCGCGGGTCAATCCGCGGCGGGTTGTGATCGAAGTCCGGATCGAGCGGGTCCTCGGCTCGTCCGAACTGCTCGACCGCACCGGCGACTGACATTCTGTCTTAAATCCCTACCGTCGATGTCATGCTTCGAACTATTGTTCGAAGCATGAGTTCCGAGCAGGTCGTAAAGCGCATCGCCGCGGTGGGCGAAGCGTTCGATGACCTGTTGTCGGAACCGCTCAACGGGTTGAGCCCTTCGGAGCTGGCGGCGGCGGCCGCGGCCTGGGTAACGCTGGTCCGGCGCTTACCGGTTCTCGATCACCGGATCGTGGCCGCCCTGAACCGGGTCCCTCCCGCGGAGTTGGGCGAGAAGACTGTGAAACGGGCACTGTGCACGTTATTGCGGATCTCGGGTAAAGAGGCCAAACGGCTGATCAGTGAAGCCGCGAATTTTGCTCCGCGGGCCACTTTGACCGGTGAGCCGATGCCCCCGCTGATGAGCGCCGACAGCCGAGGCTCAGGCTCGCGGCGCTATCAGCGCCGAACATGTCAAGATCATCGCCGCGTTCGTCAAAGATCTGCCGAGTTGGGTTGATATCGACACCCGTGAGCACGCCGAGGTTGATCTGGCCGAGGTCGCCGCACACCATGACCCCGACGGGTTACAGAAGGCTGCCGACCGGCTGGCCTACCTGATCGATCAGGACGGACCTGAACCCGTCGACGCCGAATTGAACTGCAAAGGCACCGTCACAATCGGCAAGCAACGGCCCAACGGCTTGAGCCCAATCCATGGGGAAGTCGATCCTGAGGGCCGCGCGGTCTGGGAGGCCATCTTTGCCACCGAGGCCGCTCCCGGAGCGTGCAACCCCAACGACGAGAACCCTTGCGTCGACGGGAAACCCGACGAGCAGCACGTCACCTCTGACACGCGCACACCGGGCCAACGTCGCCATGACGCATTCAAGGCCGTGGGCAGGGGCATTCTCGCCTCCGGACGGTTGGGGCAGCACAAAGGCCTACCCGTCACCGTCATCGTCTCAACAACCCTCAAGGAATTGGAATCCGGCGCAGGACACGGCGTCACCGGCGGCGGATCCTTGCTGCCGATGCGCGACCTGATCCGCCTGGCTTCCCAGGCACATCACTACCTGACAGTGTTCGACGACCATACCGGCGTGCCATTGGCGCTGGCCCGTGCCAAGCGCCTCGCAACCCCCGGCCAACGCATCGTCCTGCACGCCCGCGACCGCGGTTGCACCCGGCCGGGCTGCACTGTTCCGGGCTACTGGTGTGAAGCCAACCACGACGACCCCTGGTCTACCGGCGGTCACACCGACGTCAGCACGATGTCGTTCACCTGCGGACCCGACAACCGGCTGCTGCACGAAACCGGCTGGACCGTCTGCAAGCGCAAAGACGATCGCACCGAATGGATCCCACCGCCACAACTCGACACCGGCCAAGCGCGTATCAACTTCTATCACCACCCTGAGCGCTACCCCGTTCCCGACGAACACGCCACTGAAAGCGGCGGGGACGACGACGAGCTCCCGCGGGCGGGCAGCCATCCGTAGCCCCCACTATTCGCCGAGGTGAATCTCGACGCCGCCTCGCCGCAGCTGTTCGAAGTTGTAGCTGAATTCCCCGCGATGACCGACGGAGACCACATAACGGTCCTGGCCGTCGGTGACCGGGAAGCTGAAGGCAAACCTGCAATTGACGTCGTCGCCGTGACCCTCGCCGAGTGACGTGGAGGCGATGATCTCGCCTTTGCCGTTCTTCACCATGACCTGGGTGCCGCTGCCGATATCGGAATAGCCGTGTTCTCCGCGGCATTTGCCTTCGTCGGACGCGATCGAGCTGACGTAGGCCTTCGATGAGTCGATCAACACGAAAGTCCCCTGCGCGGTTGCTGTTTCGAGGATACGGAAACCCTCCGAGAATCTCGGGCAGAAGGCGTCGACGGCGATCTTGTCGGCGGCCACCCCCTGCTGCGGACCGCCGTCCTCGAGTTGCTTGCACACCTGCCTGCCATGGGCCAAGGCGTTCGCATCGGAGTTGAACTGGTCGGCGAATCCGGAGTCCTTCAGGGCCGACAGGAAATCGGCGTCGATCGACCCGGGGTTATGACGCGGCAATAACAGAACGGCCCAGATGACCGCCGCCGACATCACCAGCACAACGGTCACGGCAGCAGTGGTCAGCCACGTCGACCGAATGCTCGTCCTGCTCCTGGACAGCACCTCGAGATAGGCCGGGAGTAGCTTTCCGCCGTCGGGATCGGTCGTCTCGGCCTTCCCGCTACGCACTCGGCTGGTGGGACGGCCTGCGACGTAGTAGCGGCCTTCGTGGCGTGCGGTCGGGTCGGGTCGCCATCCGGTCATGGCGACACCCTCCTTGAGCGCGCCGCAGTTCGGGCAGACGTCGGTTCTTCCGACGTCGGAACCGCAGAACGGGCAGGACATCGCCGGGCC
>NZ_JAVHWR010000214.1:0-80043 GCF_032159565.1 Mycobacterium sp. | reverse complement strand
CGTCGACCGGTAGGTGCGCCATCTGGCTCAGCAACCGATCGACCAGGCTGTCGAACAGCTTGTCCCGGCCTCCGATATGCCAGTAGATCGAGGTGACCGCAACGCCGAGGCTCTCGGCGAGACCGCGCATGGTGAAGGCATCCACACCGTCGAGCTCGATCAAGCGAGCCGCGGTGTCGAGGATCGCCTCGGCATCGACCGCTTCTTTCACGGTGTTTCACCTCCTGTCATCCGCTCGGACTCCGGCAGCGCTAGATAGCGCTCCAGGTTGCGGTGCATGTTGATCACGCGCCGTTCCTCGTTGGACAGCGTCACGTGGGTGAGGCCGGGTTGGTGCAGACCGCGCTGCAGTCCGGCGAGCACCGCGATGTCTTGAGTCAGCACCAGGCCGGGGTGCGCCTCGTCGGGCTTAATCCGCATGTCGGCCGGCTTGATCCGCGGCGCGGCGGGAGGCATCCGCGTCCACAGGATCATCACCAGCTCGCCGTGATCGGGGTCGGGCCCGGGGCGCGCGGTCAGCACCGTCATGTGGTCGGCGTTGGCCAGAAGTGACATGTTCGGGAACACGTTGTACTGGTGCAGCCGCATGACTTGGTCGGCAGAGGCCCAGCCCAGATCCACACCGCGCTCGGCAGCGAAAGCCTTGGTGCGCTCGGCGATGACGCCGGACACCGACTGGCCGCGCCGCTGCTGACCGGCGGGGAACGGGGTGCCTTCGGCGACACCCATCAGCGCACCTTGGGTGGTCGCGTACGCGTCCCACACGTCGGCGTCGGTCAGCGGCTCCTTGATCTGCGGGCTCGGCACACCGTAGAGCTGCTCGGACTTGCCGGTGTGACCCCAAATAATTTGCGGCGCATACACATCGTCCATGCACCTGTGAAGTTCGGGATGCAGTGTCTGGATGTGATAGGTCTCGCTGAAGCCGTCGGCGATGGTCTTCCAGTTGGCGTCGACCTCCACGGTGATGGTGGCGTAGCAACGGAAGTCGCCGAGCCCGCACCATGCGATGTCTCGCGGCACCGCTTCAAGGAAGTCGCGCAGCGGCATCGCGTCGACGTCGAGGTTGACGAATACGAGCCGCTCCCACGTACCGACTTTCGCCGCTATCAAAGGGAATTCAGACATCCGAAGCGAGCCGAACCCCTTGCGGTTGGGCACTCGCTTGAGCGCACCGGTGAGATCCCACGTCCAACCGTGATATCCGCACTTCAGCTCGCGCAATTCGGAGCCGGCGCCGGTGCACAACGAGTTGCCGCGGTGACGACACACGTTCTGGAACGCGCGAAGCTCGCCGTCGTCACCGTGGACAACGAGCACGGAGTACGGCCCGCACCGGTACTCGAAGAAGTCACCGGGCTCGGCCACATGGTCGACCGTGCAGGCGACTTGCCATACCTTCGGCCACATCCGTTCGACCTCGAGCTGCGCGAACGCCGCGGAGTAGTACCGCTCCGCAGGCACCAGGGTGGGGCGCTTCGGAGGTGTGCCGATCGCGTCTTCCCGTTGGACGTGGGAGGGACTGCCGACCGTCGGGCCGGCCTGCGCCAGATGCGTCACGATTGGCCCTCCCGGCTCAGTCTGTAACGGTGTTACATTGACCACCGTAGCGGCTCGGCAGACCTGCGTGGAACGGAAGTCACCGCTGGCACAGCGTTGGTAGGGAGTAAACGTGTTCGACCTCAAGATCACAGGCGGAACCGTTGTCGACGGTACGGGCGCGGACCGTTTCCAGGCCGACGTGGCGGTCAAGGACGGCAAGATCGTCGAGGTTCGAGGTCGCGGGCCGGGCAGTCCGCCGCTGGAAGGGGACGCGGCCGAAACGATCGACGCCACGGGGAAGATCGTCGCGCCCGGCTTCGTGGACATCCATACGCACTACGACGGTCAGGTCAGCTGGGACAGCCTGCTGGAGCCGTCGAGCGGACACGGCGTGACCACGGTGGTCGCGGGAAACTGCGGCGTCGGGTTTGCCCCGGTCCGTCCCGGGTCAGAGGAGTGGCTGATCGGCCTGATGGAGGGCGTCGAGGACATTCCGGGCACCGCACTCACCGAGGGCATCTCGTGGGGGTGGGAGAGCTACCCCCAATACCTCGACGTCATCGGAAAGCAGAATTTCGCTATCGACGTGGGCAGCCAGATAGCCCACGGTTCGGTCCGCGCCTATGCAATGGGGGAGCGCGGCGCACGCAACGAGCCCGCCTCACCGGAGGACATCGCCGCAATGGCGCGCATCGTCCAGGAAGGAATCGAGGCAGGCGCGCTCGGCTTCTCGACCTCGCGCACGATCGGTCACCGGGCCATCGACGGCGAACCCGTTCCCGGAACCTATGCCGCTGAAGACGAACTTTTCGGACTCGGCCGGGCCATGGCGGCAGGTGGGCGGGCCGTCTTCGAGCTGGCCCCGCAGGGGGTCGCCGGCGAGGACATCATTGCGCCGAAGAAGGAACTGGAGTGGATGCAGCGCCTTGGCGCCGAGATCGACCGGCCCATCTCGTTCGGCATGATCCAAGTCGACGCGGCGCCCGACCTCTGGCGCGAACAACTGGACATCTCGGCGGCGGCTCATGCGGCAGGCAGCCAGTTGTACCCCCAAATCGCGGCGCGACCGTTCGGCATGCTGTTCGGTTTCCCCGGCCATCACGCGTTCACTCACCGTCCGACCTTCCGTCGGTTGAAAGCCGAATGCAGCCGAGAGGAGTTGGCGCAGCGTCTCGCCGATCCCGCGGTCAAGGCGGCGATCCTCGCCGAGGATGATCTGCCACCCGACCCGAAACTGTTGTTCGACAACATGTTCGCACTCGTCCAATACTCTCTCGGTCGAATCTATGCCCTCGGCGATCCTCCCGACTACGAGCCGACCCCTGACCGGGCCGTCGAGAAAATCGCCGCCGATCGCGGCGAGGATCCCTTGGCCACGCTGTACGACCTGATGCTCGAGTCCGACGCGACATCGATGCTGATGCTGCCCTTCTACAACTACTACTACGGCAACCACGACGCGATCCGGGAGATGCTTACTCACCCCGCCGGGGTCTCGGGCCTGTCCGACGGGGGCGCGCACTGCGGCATGATCTGCGACGCGTCCTACCCCACGTTCCTGTTGACGCACTGGGCGCGGGACCGCCACCGAGGCGACAAGCTGCCGCTGGAGTATGTGGTGCGCAAACAGTCTCACGACACTGCGCAGCTGTTCGGGCTCTCCGATCGCGGTGTCATCGAGGTGGGGAAGAAGGCCGACGTCAACGTCATCGACATGAATGCGCTGACGCTGCACCCCGCCCGCATGGCCTACGACCTGCCCGCGGGCGGTCAGCGCCTGGTCCAGGGCGCGTCCGGCTACACCGCCACGATCGTCAACGGAGTCGTCACCCGACGCGACGGCGCCGACACCGGCGCGCGTCCTGGCCGACTTGTCCGCGGGGCGCGGTAGAACGTCGTCTTGCGGTACGAAACTAGCCGCCGGCCTTCACCGCCGGCGCCGCGACGGAGGTGTCCGGCACTGCCGCCGATCATGGCTATCTCTGAAAATTTATGCGGCCTGAATGCATTCTTCTGGCCTCAGCCGGCGAGATTGTCCGACCGTCCGGCCTCCAGTCGCGACCACTGGGGGATGGGCCTTCCGTCGATGCGGGTGTTGTTACCGTCGACGCGCCAGTCCTGCGGCCAGCCGGCCGGCGACTCCTCCCAGGGCTCCTGGCGTCCGTACACCGTGAGATCCATCAGCGCGAGGCTGTAATCCATCGCCTCGACGCCGCGGAGCGTCGTCCAGTAGGTCTCGAAGACGCGGTCGCCGTCGCGGAGGTAGCTGACGATGTGCATCATGCCCGCGGTGCGGCCGACGAGGAGTGAGTCGAGCGAGGGGAGTGCCGAGTACCACGGCATGTGCCAGTCCATGAAGTCCCGGTACCGGGCACTCTGCTCATACGGACCTTGGCAGAAGACCGCATAGGTGATGTCCCGGGAATGCAGGTAGGACAGCTCCTGCACCTGCGTCGTCACCCACGTGCACCCTTCGCACTGTTCTGGCGCGGATGCGCCGGTATGCCACATGAAGTAATAGGCCAGAAGCTGACTGCGTCCGTCGAAAGCGTCGAGCAGGGTGACCGGCCCGTCAGGCCCAACCAACTCCAGGTTGGCGTCGACCTCGACCATCGGCAGCGCCCGGCGCGAGGCAGCGATCGCATCGCCCTGTCGAATATGGGCTTTCTCGCGAGCCCGAAGGGTGTCGATCTCGGCCTCGAACGTCGCTCGATCGACGGCCGCTGGGGACGGCGCGTTGTTGACCGAATGGCGATGCGGTGACTCGTATTTCACGATTGCTCCTGCGAGGCTATTCGATGAGGTCGGCGGCGGCCGGCCCGAAGATGTACAGGTGGTCGAGCACGGGCGCCGGGTCGTCGGACCAGTCCATCGCCGCGAGCTGGCCACGGCTGCGGCGGCCGGTCCGCCAGCGCAGTGCTTCGAATCGCGTAGTGAGAAGACGTAAGTCCGCGCCGTCGGCCGGCCCGCACCGGTACTCGGCGTCTTCCACGGTGACCCGCAACGGCACCGGCGTCCGAAGGTTGCCGAGCAGCCGATCCGAGGAGTACCGAACCGCGTCGGAGTCGCGGGCGCCTGGCCTGCCGAGTGCACCGCGGACATCGTGCTCGTGGCTGGTGACGTCGCCGACGGGCGGTTCCACGCGGGCATTCTCGGCGAGACGGCCGAGGCGAGCTGCCGCGTCGGTCCAGACCGCGATGATGCCGGCCATGTCGTGACCTTCGAAGCGGGCGATCTGCGCGGCGGTCTCCACGTCGGTGGGCGGTCCCGTCAGGCGTCCCTGACCCAAGTCGTCGGCGACGGCCGCACAATGAGCCACCACATCGCGAACCGACCAGCCGGGACAAGCCGCCGCGACCGTGGTCGTCAGCGCGGAGTCGTCGAGTGCGCTCACCAACGCGGTGATGCGCTCCTTTGTATCAAGATAAAACCGGGCAACCTGGCGCGGGTCGGTGTTCGACACGACGGTCATTCCTTCGGGGAGGATTCGTCGCCGTATTCGTCGTGCCAGCGCCACCATTCGTAGGGTTTGGTCTGCGAGTAACCCTCGGGTGAAACCTCCCAGGTCTCCTGCCGTCCCAGCGCGGTCATGTCCAGGAAGTGCCAGGTGTTGACGAACATCTCGTCGCCGCGGTTGTCGATGAAGTAGGTGCGGAAGATCCGGTCACCGTCGCGGATGAAGGCGTTGGTGCCGTGCCATTCGTCCACGCCGAAGTCGACGTCGAAGGCGCCATCCGGTCCCGGCACGATGGTGTACCACGGGTGGTCCCAACCCATCCGGGCCTTCACCCGTTCAAGGTCTGACTGCGAACCCCGCGAGGCGTAGACCAGAGTGGTGTCGCGCGCGTTGAGGTGGGCCAGGTTGCCGATATGGTCGGCCATCAACGAGCATCCGACACATCCGTGTTCGGGCCACCCGTGTACGCCCGGATCGACGAAGGCGCGGTACACGATCAGCTGGCGCCGCCCATCGAACAAGTCCAGCAGGCTGACCGTGCCGTCCGACCCCTCGAACGCATACGTCTTCTCGACCGGCGTCCACGGCATTCGCCGCCGCATTGCCGCGAGCCCGTCACGCGCCCGGGTGATTTCCTTCTCCTTGACGAGCATCTCGCGCCGTGCAGCCTCCCACTGCTGCGCCGAGACAATCGGAGGCGTCTCCATGCGGTCTCCTCACCGGTCTGCCGTCGAAACATTCAACATTTCGGTTGAACAACTTTCTTCAGCACATCACGAGAGGTC
Source organism: Mycobacterium sp. (assembly GCF_032159565.1). Taxonomy (GTDB): domain Bacteria; phylum Actinomycetota; class Actinomycetes; order Mycobacteriales; family Mycobacteriaceae; genus Mycobacterium. Next base: position 74,259 of record NZ_JAVHWR010000214.1, on the reverse strand, counting down.
GTTATAGTCAACAGAATGGTTGAAGATCAGGTTTTGGATCGTGCGTATGGCGCGCTCGCCGACCCCACCAGACGGTGGCTGTTGACGACATTGCGCCAGGGCGATGCCCGAATCTCCGACCTGGCCGCGCCCCTCCCGATGACGTTCGCGGGCGTTTCGCGCCACATCGGCGTGCTCGAGTCGGCCGGGTTGGTGCGACGGGAGATACGCGGCCGCGAGCACTGGCTCTCCCTGCAACCGGACGGATTGACGATGGCTCAGCAGTGGATGAGCGAGCAGACGGAGTTCTGGTCGACACGTGCGGACGCGCTCTCGGCGCGATTGCGCAGGAAGGGAAGCCCCCGATGACCGAAGTGGCCACCGTCCGGGTGCAACGGGTCATGCCGGCCGTGCCTGACGTGGTGTTCAATGAGTGGCTCGATCGGGAGTCGTTGCAGGAGTGGATGTGTCCGCGTCCCGTCCGCGTGGTCGATGTCACCGTCGAACCGCATGTCGGCGGTACCGTGCGCTTCGATGTCGACGACTCGGGCAGTCGCGTCCTGATCACCGGCCAGTTCCTTACCATCGACCGACCGCGACTGCTGCGCTTCACCTGGACCAACTCGAATTGGCCGGACCCGACGAGGGAAAGCATCGTCAACGTCGCCTTCGAGCCGGTCGGCGAGGACGAGACACTGATGTCGATCGAGCATTCCTTGCTTCCGCCAGAGGAATTCGAGAGCTTCGAGAGCGGCTGGACGCTCACTGCCGAGCAGCTCTCCTGTGCGCTGGACCAGAGATGACGCAGCGCTGGATCGTCGACGCGATGAATGTGATCGGCAGCCGACCGGACGGCTGGTGGAGGGATCGCCGAAAGGCGTTGGTCAGACTGGTCGACCAGCTCGAGCGCTGGGCGCCGGGCCAGGACCACCGAGTGACCGTGGTGTTCGAGAAGCCGATGTCACCGCCGATCGACTCATCGGTGATCGAGATAGCCAACGCGCCCCGGGCGGCTCCCAACTCGGCCGATGACGAAATCGTCCGGCTGGTCGAAGCAGACGATCAACCTCAGGATCTCACCGTCGTGACGTCGGACAGTGCGCTGTCGGAGCGGGTCCGAAACGCGGGCGCATCGGTCTTTCCGGCTGCGGGGTTTCGCGACCTCATCGATCCGGTGCGGTAATCGGGGCGTCCGGCGACGAGGGAGTCAGCCCCCGTTTTGGATCATGCCGTAGCACGTGGCGTAGTGCTCTGGGCTGCACGGAATGCCGTTGACCGTGTCGTATCCGTTGGGGTTGTTGATGATGTCGGCTCCACCGACCGATGCAGGCGGAACGGGGACTACCGGCGCTGCTGCGGTCCCGGCGCCACTGACACAGGTGTTCCAGTGGGTCAGCCTCGTGCCCCACGGACATTCCTTGGCTGCGGCGGGCGATGCGCACACCAATGGCGCAGCGGCCAAGGCCACCGCCCATCCGAAAACCACCACACCGCGCTTGACAGTCACCATCTAAGCTCTCCGAACCTCTCGCCCGACCCGCAACAGCCTAACCCGAGAGCTGCCAACTTGCGGCCGTGTCCCTCTTTTCCCGGTGCTGGGCAGTATTGCGCGCGGCCGTCGCAAACCTCCCTGACGAGGCCTTCGACGAGCCATCCGGCTGCGCGCTCGGCTGGTTCGCGACCTCGTGTGTCACCTCGTCATCGACGCGCAGGACGTGCTGATCACCCTGGTGACACCGGCTCAAAGCAAGCCGACCAGGGACCCGATCACCTACTGGGACGTGGCTGAAACACCGCCGTTGGGCGACGACCACTCGACGCGCTGACCGTCGGGCCGGCGGCGGGCTTCCCCATCCGGCCGTAGCGGTACAGACTGGCAACTGACTGTCAACGTAAATCGGTTACAGGGAGGCAATCCGATGACTATCGGGGACGACGAGGTCAGCCGCGCAGTTCAAGCCGATTCTGGAACCCAACAGGTTCAGGTTCGGCGTGCTGCGATGGCAAGCGCGATCGGCACGACGATCGAGTGGTACGACTTCTTCCTCTACAACACAGCCGCCGCGCTTGTCTTCCCGCACCTGTTCTTCCCAGAATCCTCGGCGTACGCAGGCGCGATGCAATCGTTCGCGACGTACTTCGTCGGGTTCGCCGCACGGCCGATCGGAGCGGCCATCTTCGGACACTGGGGCGACCGGATCGGCCGCAAGACCACGCTGATCATCACCCTGCTGGTCATGGGTCTCGCCTCCGCCGTCATCGGCCTCATGCCCGGGACCGCAACCATCGGCGTGGCCGCGCCGTTACTGCTGGTGTTCCTGCGCGTACTGCAGGGCATCGCCGTCGGCGGCGAGTGGAGCGGTTCGGTGCTGCTGACGATGGAATGGGGTGACCAGAAGCGACGCGGTCTGCTCGGCAGTTTCGCGCAGATCGGTGTCCCGGTCGGACTGGTGCTCGGTACCGGTGGCATGACGCTGCTGTCCGCGACGATGTCGGAGGACGCGTTCGACTCATGGGGCTGGCGGATCCCGTTCCTGGCCAGCCTGATCTTGGTGGCGGTCGGCCTGGTGATCCGGCTCCGAATCCTCGAGACGCCGATGTTCGCCAAGGTGGTGGAACAGGGGAAGACCGCGAGCGCCCCGGTCAAGGATGCGATCAAATATCACTGGCGGGAGATCCTGCTCTCCGCCGGTGTCCGGTTCGCCGAGCAGATGCCCTTCTACCTGTTCACCACATTCGTGCTGACCTACGTGGTGCAAGTTCACCACTACAGCAAGACCTTCATCCTGTCGGCGGTCCTGGTGGGGGCCACCGTCGAACTCGCCGCGATCCCCTTCTTCTCGCACCTGTCGGACACGCTTGGCAGGAAGAAGGTCTATACGGCCGGCGCGGTGATCGCCGGACTGTTCGCGTTCCCGTACTTCTACGTGCTGACCCACGGCGGCGGCGTGTCCATCTTCATCGTGATCGTGTGCTCGATGGTCATTCACGCGATGATGTACGGGCCGCAGGCGGCGCTGATCGGCGAAAGCTTCCCGACACATCTCCGCTACGGCGGCGCCGGCCTCGGCTACCAGTTGGCGTCGGTGTTCGCGGGCGGACCGGCCCCGCTGCTGGCGACCTGGCTGCTCCACGAGACGGGGACGCCTTATTCGATTTCGATCTACATCGTCATCGCCGCTGTCATCACGGTCATCTGTTGCCAGGCGCTGGCTGACCGTTCCCGCGCCGACATCGAGGACGACGCGGTCTACAGCCGGACCCGCACCTAGGCTCAGGCGCCGTCCCAGTTCTGCAGGAAAGCCTCGGTGACGATCGCTGCGTTGTCCGCCGCAATCTGCTTGTAGACGAAGAACGTGAACGGGTAGCCCGGCAGGTTCAGCGGGTCGCCGGGCCCGTCGGACATTCCGCGGATGCCGAGGAATGGAACGCCGTAGGCGTGGGCGATCTGTTGCGCCGCGGCGGTCTCCTGATCGACCGCATCGACCGGTGGGTTCGTCGCCGTCGCGAACCCCATTATGTTGCCGATGATTCCGCGGATCAGAAATGGTCCGATCGCCCGGAAGAAGTTGCCCGCGAACAACGGCGAGAAGTCGGGCGCGGCCAGTGGGGCAGGCCCGAATACGGCGCCGCCGAAGGGGATCGAGGGGAACGCGGCACCGTTGTTGTTGTCGTCGCTCGAGCCGTCGCCACCCACGTGTAGCTGCGGCTCACGTTTGAGGTCGACGAGGTGGCAACGCGCTAGCGGACCGCAGAGGCGGCAGGCCGGGCCGACGATGGTGTCGGTGCATTCCAGGTCCACGGTCAGCGTGTCGGCCGCGGCCAGCATGTCGGCGTCGACGGCGTGCCAGGTGGCGCCGTGGTCGGAAGTCCACTGGGCGGGGACGGCCACATCGCCGATCCGGGTGCGCCCGGAGCCGCCTGCGACGCCGGCGAACACCACCGCGCCGATGAAGACTCCGGATTCGGCCGTGAAGTGGGTCAGTGCCGTTTCGGTGACGCCTGCGGCGTTCGCCATGCCGATGCCCGTCATCGCGACCACGACGTTCTTGCCGCCCAGCGTTCCGAGGTAGTAGTGCCGACCGTCTGCGACGAGGACCGGATTCGCGGCGAGCGTGGTACGCGCGAGAATCGCATCCGCCTCGGCAGGGAAGGCGGTCAGGACCAGGGTGCGCTGTTCGGGTGCCACGGCGGTATCGGCCACCATGGTCTCACTGGTCGGCCGCGGATCGACGGTCTTCCGGCCGCGCAGGCGACCGAACTCACCTCACAGGAAACTGGCAGGTACGCACAGGCGTCGCCCGGGAATGCAACGGTTGTGGCGGACACCCGACTGACTGCCGACCAGCGCAACTCGTTCATCGCCGCATTTCTCGGCTGGACGATGGACGCCTTCGATTACTTCATCGTGGTGTTGGTCTACGCCGATATAGCCAAGACGTTCCACATGTCGAACGCCGAAGTCGCGTTCGTCACGACGGCCACGCTGCTGATGCGACCCGTCGGCGCGCTGATCTTCGGCCTGTGGGCCGACAGGGTCGGCAGACGTGTCCCACTCATGGTGGACGTGACGTTCTACTCGATCGTCGGGTTTCTCTGCGCCTTCGCTCCCAACTTCACCGTGCTGCTGATCCTGCGCCTTCTGTACGGCATCGGCATGGGCGGTGAATGGGGACTGGGTGCGGCACTGGCGATGGAAAAGATTCCCGTCGAGCGGCGTGGCTTCTTTTCCGGCTTGCTGCAGGAGGGCTACTCGTTCGGCTACCTGCTCGCCACGGTGTCATCCCTGCTTGTGGTGGATTGGTTGGGCCTATCGTGGCGCTGGCTGTTCGCCCTCTCCATCATTCCGGCCATGATCAGTCTCATCATCCGTTCCCGGGTTCGTGAATCCGAGGTGTGGGAGGCGGCTCAAGACCGAATGCGCCTGACCAGCACCAGAATTCGGGACATAGTCCTCGACCCCGCGATCATTCGCCGGTTCGTCTACCTGGTCATGCTGATGACGGCGTTCAATTGGATGAGCCACGGCACCCAGGACGTGTATCCGACGTTTCTGCAGGCAACACACAACGGTGGTGCCGGACTCTCCAGCGAGACAGCGAAATTGATCGCAGTCATCTACAACATCGGTGCGATCGCCGGGGGACTGGTGTTCGGCACTCTGTCGCAACGGTTCGGCCGCCGCCACACCATTGTCTTCTGCGCAGTGCTCGGTCTGCCGATCGTGCCGTTGTTCGCCTTTTCGCATACAGCAGCGATGCTGTGCCTCGGCTCATTCCTGATGCAGGTGGTGGTTCAGGGCGCTTGGGGGGTCATCCCCGCGCATCTCACGGAACTGTCGCCCGACGCCATCCGCGGATTCTATCCCGGCGTGACCTATCAACTCGGAAATCTGTTCGCCGCCTTCAATTTACCGATCCAGGAGCACCTCGCAGAGACGCACGGCTATCCGTTCGCGTTGGCCGCCACAGTCATACCGGTGCTCATTGCCGTCGCCGTGTTGACACTGATCGGCAAGGACGCCACCGGCCTACGATTCGGAACCGATCAGACCGCCGGCGCAGTGCGGTCCTGACGGCGGATGAGCACCACCGGCAGCTGCACCATTGCCGTCGTCTACTACTGAGCGTAGTATTCGAGTCGAGCGGTTCCCCCTGACTTATGGAGGTGAATCCCCGATGAAGTGGAGTTTCGCCCAGATCGGCCTGCTGATCATCGCAGCGTTTCACGTCATTCAGGCGGTCATCGGATTGATCGTCGAACCCAGCTTCGCAACCGGACCCGACGCGCCGACCGCCCAGGTGCTGGGGATGGATTACAACGGCTGGCATGCGGTCGCCGGTCTCGCGCTGTTCGCACCCGGCCTGGTGTTCGCGCTGCGCAGGTCGTGGGCGGTGCTGTACCTGCTCATCGCCGCGGTGGCCGGCGCGCTGCCCGGCATCTGGGCCTTCTTCTCACACCAGGTGGCTTTCGTCTTCACCTTTCCCAACAACACCACCGACGCGGTCGTGCACCTGGTGAGCGCGGCGGTCATGATCGCGGTCGCGGCGATACAGATCCGTATCGACGGCGGGCTGAGGAATTCGCTCGCCGACCTTCACCGGGAAGTTCAGACCACCCGAAACACGGGATAGTCGTTCACGATCCGCTCGAAGTCACGCACTGCCGCACGGCGGTCGATCGGGAAGAAGGGGCGCGCACCGGGAGCGAGGTCGAGATACCGGCGCAGGATCTCGGCCCGATCGCCCGAGAAGTCCTCAACCAGTAAGACATTCTCGCGCCGGCGGCGCATGAGAAGGACAGCGTGGTCATCGGCGCGAACGTTTGTCGCCCACTTCGTCTTCTGGCCGAGCATGGCCACCAGATAGCGGCCGCCCCCGTAATCGGCGACGACGACGGGGAACGAGATCGTGCGCCCGGTTTTGTGACCGCGAACTTCAAGGGTGGCCGCATGACGGGGACCGACGCCCGCCGCAAAGGCGATGGCGCCCAGCCGATTCGAGACCCGCGCCGTGAAGTTCGGTCGGCCGCCGCGATAGTTCCACCGCTGCAGGGCGCTCAGTGCATCGCGCAGCATGTCATCCCACCCGGCGCCGCGCATAGGCCTTGAGCTCCGAGGAAAGCGCGTCGACCTCCAACAGGTGCGGCAGCAGAGCCGGATCCGACATCCTTGCCCGGAACACCAGGCCGATCGTCACATCGTGGTCGGGCCGGTAGTCAATGGATATCGCGTCGCCTGCGCGCACCGTTCCAGGTGAGATGACACGAAAATAAGCGCCGGGTTTCGCCGCCTCGGTAAAGGTCTTGATCCAGTTGTGCAGACCCAGGAAGGCCGAGAAGGTCCGGCATGGGGTTCGAGGAGCCGACACCTCGAGCAGCGGACCGTCGCTGCCGATGCGCCACCGTTCGCCGATCCGCGCCCCGGTGACATCGGCTCCCGACGTGGTGAGGTTCTCACCGAACATGCCGTTGACCAGCCGGCGTGCGAGCACCGACTCCCATTCGTCGAGGTCCTCTCGCGCGTAGGCGTAAACGGCTTGATCGTCGCCACCGTGCAGTTTCCGGTTGCCGATGGTGTCGCCGACGAGTCCGCTGCCCAGACCACCGCGCATGGATCCCGGCGGCCGGACCATCACATCGTCGTGCGCTGCGGCTTTGTCGATACCCGTCGACCTCGACGGTGCGTCGGGATTCGGGCGGACGCGGGCGAGGTTGACCGACAACAGAGATGCCACGCGTCCAAGGTAATGGCCGGGAAATGAGGCCGCTTTTCGACTGCATCGGCGGGCGCCGGGCAATCCATGGCCGACAGCGGCACAAACGGCGCCCCTCGCGTGTTGCGATGGGGTAGACCGTTGATGCGAGGGAGCGCGAGTGAAGGTCCGTTTCGGAGTGGGGCTTGGAGCAGATCCAGGTCCCGAGCAACTGGCCGAGATCGTCGACCACCTCGAGGCCGTCGACATCGACTCGCTGTGGTTCTCCGAACTGGTCTACTCACCTTTGGTCGACCCGTTCGTCGGCATGGCGTTCGCGCTCGCGCGGACGACGCGATTGAAGGTGGGCACCTCGGTGGCGGTGCTGCCCGGTCGTCACCCCGTGCTGGTCGCCAAACAGCTCGCATCGCTGTCCGCGCTCGCACCCAAGCGGGTACTGCCCGTCTTCGGCCTGCGGTCGGCGTTGCCCGCCGAACGTGACTTGTTCGTCGTGCCGGACGGAAAGCGCGCTGCCGTCTTCGACGAGTCACTGCGCTTGTTGCGCATCGCGTTGCGAGAGGACGATGTGACGTTCTCCGGCGACTACTTCACCGTGCGGAACGCACAGGTGCTCCCGAAACCGATTCCGCCGCTTGATATCTGGATCGGCGGAGCGACAGCGGCGGCGTTTCGGCGCATCGGCGCCCTCGGCGACGGGTGGCTGGGCAGCTTCCTGACTCCGACGGAGGCGGCCCAGGCCCGTCAGGCGATCATCGCTGCCGCCGATGCAGCGGGCCGCGAGATCGAACCTGACCACTACGGAATCAATCTCGCGGTCGGCAACGGTGATCTGCCTGCGCCGGTGCTGGCCGCGATTCGCAAACGTCGGCCCGATCTCGATCCCGCAGAGCTCGTAGCGGCAGATTGGCCGACGCTGCACCGAAGGCTGGACGACTACATCGCCGCCGGGTTGACGAAGTTCGTCATCAGGCCGGCGGGCGACGTCGACACATCGGATTTCCTTGACGCCTTCGTCACCCAGCTCCTCCCACGGCAGAACTGAGTTCCCGACGACTACTCCGAGTCGGCGCTGCGTTGGTCGTCGGCAGAGGGCATGCCCTCGGGCGGCGGCGTCGAGTACGCCGGATTCGCCGGCGATACCTGTGTTTCGGCGCCTTCGGCGGGCTGCTGCTGATCGGGTGTCGATTCCGGTGAGCTCATTCGTCCTCCTCGGGGGGCGTTGCGGCAACCGCCGAGGACTACCCTGACGGGAGTGGCCGAAACGTCCGTCGGGGAGCTGCGCCGACGCCTCGACGGTCTGACCATCCGCGACGCCGCACGGCTCGGCAGGCGCCTGAAGAACCTCCGCGGCGCGAATCCCGAGAAGCTGCTGCCACTCGCCGAACAGATCGCCGCGGCAGAAGCGCTCGTCGCCACCCGCCAAGCCGCCGTCCCGAACATCTCGTACCCGGACCTGCCGGTCAGCCAGCGGCGACAAGAGATCGCCGACGCGATCCGGACACATCAGGTCGTGGTTGTCGCGGGGGAGACCGGGTCGGGCAAGACGACTCAGCTGCCCAAGATCTGCCTCGATATCGGCCGAGGTATCCGCGGCACGATCGGCCACACCCAGCCCAGACGGCTGGCCGCACGCACCGTGGCCCAGCGCATCGCCGACGAGCTGGGCACACCGCTGGGGGAGACGGTCGGCTACACCGTCCGGTTCGCCGATCAGGTCAGCGACCGCACGCTGGTCAAGCTCATGACAGACGGCGTTCTGCTCGCCGAGATGCAGCGTGATCGCCGCCTGTTGCGGTACGACACCCTCATCCTCGACGAGGCCCACGAGCGCAGCCTCAACATCGACTTCCTGCTCGGCTATCTGCGCGAGCTGCTGCCGCAACGGCCCGACCTGAAGGTGATCGTCACCTCGGCGACCATCGAGCCGGAGCGCTTCGCGGCGCACTTCGACGTCGCGCCGATCGTCGAAGTGTCGGGGCGCACCTATCCGGTCGAGATCCGTTACCGCCCACTGGAAGTTCCGGTCGCGTCACCTGATGACGACGACCCCGACGATCCAGACCATGAAGTCGTGCGCACCGAGTCGCGCGACCAGACCGAGGCGATCATCGACGCCATCGGCGAACTCGAGAAGGAGCCGCCCGGCGACGTTCTGGTGTTCTTGTCGGGTGAGCGCGAGATCCGCGACACTGCAGACGCTTTGCGGCATCTGAAGAACACCGAGGTACTGCCGCTTTACGCGCGGCTGCCGACCGCCGAACAACAGCGAGTCTTCGCTCCGCACACGGGTCGGCGAGTCGTGCTCGCGACCAATGTCGCCGAGACATCGCTGACGGTGCCGGGGATCCGGTACGTCGTCGACCCGGGCACCGCACGGATTTCACGCTACAGCCGCAGAACGAAGGTGCAGCGGTTGCCGATCGAACCCATCTCGCAGGCGTCCGCCGCCCAGCGCGCGGGGCGTTCCGGACGCGTGGCGCCGGGCGTGTGCATCCGCCTGTACTCCGAGGACGATTTCGAATCACGGCCGCGCTATACCGACCCCGAGATCCTGCGCACGAATCTCGCCGCGGTGATCCTGCGGATGGCGGCGCTCCAACTCGGCGACATGGCGAGCTTCCCGTTCCTTGATCCACCGGAGCAACGAAGCATTCGCGACGGCGTCCAACTCCTGCAGGAGCTCGGCGCCTTCGACAACGACGGTGCGATCACGCCCGTCGGCCGTCGAATCGCACAGCTGCCGATCGACCCGCGGCTGGCCAGGATGATCGTGGCGGCCGAGGCCGAAGGATGTGTGCGCGAAGTGCTCGTGATCGCCGCAGCGCTGGCGATCCCGGATCCGCGTGAACGACCCGCCGGCAACGAGGAGGCCGCTCGACAGAAGCACGCCCGCTTCGCCGACGAACACTCCGACTTCCTGACCTACCTGAACCTGTGGCGATATCTCGGAGAACAACGAAAAGAGCGGTCCGGAAACTCTTTTCGGCGTATGTGTCGCGAGGAGTTCTTGCACTACCTGCGCGTCCGCGAATGGCAGGACCTGGCCGGGCAGCTACGCAGCATCGCCCGCGACATGGGCATCCGTGAGCAGGACGAGCCTGCGGATGCCGCGCGGGTGCATGCAGCGGTGACCGCCGGACTGTTGTCGCATATCGGTATGCGGGAAGGTGATTCGCAGCCGCGCACGCGTGGAGCGAAGTCGGCGCCGCGCACGCGAGGAGCGAACCTGCCGGAGTTTCTGGGCGCGCGCAACTCGCGGTTCGTGCTGGCACCGGGATCCGTGCTGACCAAACGTCCGCCGCGCTGGATCGTCGTCGCCGACCTGGTCGAGACCAGCCGGTTGTACGGACGCACAGCGGCCCGCATCCAACCGGAGGAGGTCGAACGCGTTGCGGCCCATCTGGTGCAGCGCACGTACAGCGAGCCGCATTGGGACGCGCAGCGCGGCGCGGTGATGGCCTACGAGCGGGTGACGCTGTACGGACTGCCGATCGTGGCTCGTCGGCGCATCGACTACGGCCCGATCGAGCCGCAGCTGGCCCGCGAGCTGTTCATCCGGCACGCACTGGTCGAGGGGGAGTGGCAGACCCGCCACCACTTCTTCCGCGACAACACGCGGCTGCGCGCGGAGCTCGAAGAACTGGAGGAGCGTGCCCGCCGGCGTGACCTGGTGGTCGGGGACGACGAGGTCTACGCGCTCTACGACGCCCGCATCCCCGCAGACGTCGTGTCCGCGCGGCACTTCGATGCGTGGTGGAAGAAGCAGCGGCACAAGACACCAGAGCTGCTGACGTTCACCCGCGATGACCTGTTACGCGCTGACGACGGGGCAGGCGCCGACCGGCCGGACACCTGGCGGGCGGGCGATGTCGCGCTGCCCCTCTCGTACCGATTCGAGCCGGGAGCCGCCCATGACGGCGTCACGGTGCACGTTCCGATCGACGTGCTGGCCCGACTGGGTGGCGACGAATTCGCGTGGCAGGTGCCCGCGCTGCGGGAGGAGTTGGTCACCGAACTCATCCGCTCGCTGCCGAAGAATCTGCGCCGCAACTTCGTTCCGGCGCCCGACACCGCACGCGCTGTGATGGGCGCGATCGACCCGGCGACAGAGCCGCTGCTGGAGGCGCTGCAGCGCGAACTGCGCCGTCGCAGCGGCGTTCTGGTGCCGATCGACGCGTTCGACCTGGACAGGCTGCCGCCACACCTGCGGGTGACGTTCGCCGTCGAATCCGCGGACGGCGCCGAGGTCGCCATGGGCAAGGACCTCACGGCACTTCAGGAGCGGCTGGCCGCACCGGCGCAACACGCCGTCGCGCGAGCCGTCGGCGGCGACCTGGAACGGACGGGTCGGCGTGCATGGCCCGACGACGTCGACGAGGTCCCGCGGGTCGTCGAGCGAACGGTCGGCGGGCGGGCGGTTCGAGGCTTTCCGGGCTTCGTCGACGCCGGCGGGGCGGTCGATCTGCGTGTGTTTCCGACGTCCGCCGAGCAGTCCAGGGCGATGGGCCCCGGTACGCGGCGATTGGTGCGGTTGAGCGTGGCGTCTCCGGTCAAAGCGGTGGAGCGGCAGCTGGATCTGCGTACTCGCCTGACACTCGGCACGAACCCGGACGGTTCCCTGCCTGCATTGCTCGAAGACTGCGCCGACGCTGCGGCCGACGTACTGGTGCCGGGGCCGGCGTGGACCAGGGCCGAGTTTTCGGCGCTGCGCGACCGAGTGGCGAAGGATCTCGTATCGACGACCGCCGACATAGTCGGGCGCGTCGCGAAAGTGCTCGCCGCCGTGCACGACGTGCAACTGCTGCTGCCCGCGCAACCGTCGCAAGGCCAGGCCGAGGCGATCGAGGACATCCGCGCGCAGCTCGATCGGCTCATGCCGCCCGGGTTCGTCACGGTGACCGGTCGCGCGCGGCTCGGCGATCTGCTCCGCTACATGACAGCAATTCACCGACGCCTCGACCGGTTGCCCCACGGGATCGAGGCCGACCGGCAACGGATGAGGCAAGTGCACGCGGTCGAGGACGCCTACGAAGAAGTGGTTCGCGCGTTGCCGTCGGGCCGGCAGCAAGCCGCCGACGTGCGCGACATCGCCTGGCAGATCGAGGAGTTGCGGGTAAGCCTGTGGGCCCAGCAGCTCGGCACTCCGCATCCGGTGAGCGAACAGCGGATCCGCCGGGCGATCGACGCAGCCGCCGGCGGTTGAGCCTCAGCGCTGTCGCCGCACGAAGGGAACAGCGGGGGAGTCGTGACCAGTGTGGACAAGCCCGGCTCCGCGTGATTTTTGGGATCGGTAGCGATCCGGTTTCTGTGTACTGCTGGCAACACCGCATCAGGCGGCGCGACTGCAAAGGAACAGACCGTGGACAAACGAAGTAAGACCATCGCCGGGGCACGTGTACCTCGTAGACTTGCCACGGCACTGGTTCAATCCGCCGACAGCGATGCGAGGCAAATCCATTGTCCGAGACGAAGATCACGGTCATCTACGACAATCCCACCGACCCGGACGCCTTCGAGGCCGCATATGCGTCGGAGCAGCTCGAGGCCGCTCGGCGGATACCGGGACACATCCGGTTCGAAACGTCCAAGGTGTGGCCGAAGGAAGATGGCAGCCCGACGCCCGCATATCGCTCGATCGACCTGTACTACCCGGACTACTCCGCTGCGAGCGACGCGGTGACCACACCGGAGGCCGCCGCGTTCTTCGAGGCGATGGCGCGATTGTCGACGGGTGGTGTGCGCGTGCTGTTCTCCGACATCGAAGTGCCCCAGAGCTGATCAGGTAGGAGAGGTCCCCTGCTCACGCTGATAGTCGAACAGCGTGTACGACTGGCCCAACCGCCGTCTGCGCTCAGCCTCTTTGACTGTGCGTTGCCGTTCGGCTGCGGGCGCATGTACGAGTTCGCGATACAGCTCGTTGTCGACGGCATAGACACCGGGCACCGGTTCACGCAGGTGCCGGCGATATAGCTGATCAGCATAGGCAAGTGGGTCCTCGCCGTCGTTCTGTCGCCGGACGAATTCCTCGCCCAGCCGTCGCAACGCCTCCTGGCTGCTGCGACCCGAAACCGACCAGTCCGCACCGGGATACGACGCGGTCCACGTATCCCCGGTCGATGTCACCTGCGGATCCATATGGAAGGCATACCGCCGCAGGGCGTCGCCCGCCGCATCATCGTCTGCTGAGTCGCTCACTTATTCCTCCCCAGAGATCACGGCAACGATCCGCCAGTGTCGTCGGTTGGGCTCCAGTATGTTCCGACACCGAGATCGGAATACAGGATGGAACATCTGTAGAAGCCGAATGTCCCTTTCGGCCTCAAACACCACACGATCGGCCCGGTCGGAAGTTGTGGCTCCAGCGCGGGAGGAGAACTGGGTAGCTCGTATTGAAGAGCCCGGACGTCTCCGGCGATATCGGCGCCGTGTTGGCTGACCGAGTCGACGACCTCGGCGGCGTTAACCAGTTGTGCGCGTAGTGCCGTCAGGATGACGCGCTGCGCTGCCGGTGATGTCGCACCCGCGCCGGCTTGCAGAGTCGCTTGGGCTCGAGCCGCGATCGCGGTCAGGCGTCGAGCTCCTGCGTGGGTGAGTGCGGCGGCGGTTTCCATACGCGCTTGCAGCGCGCTGTCGGCGTACCCGGACGCACTCAACGCGGCCGCATTATCGACCGCGAACCTCCTGTGCACGGCGATCAGCACTCCCGACGAACCGTTTGTCATCTGCGCTGTGGCATTCGTGGATCGCGCCGCAGCCTCGATGTCGCCAAGCCCGACGCCTCCGGAAGTAGGCGCGTGCGGGGACACCAAAGCCGCAGCCCGCTGGATCGCCTGCTCTACGAGTGCGCATTCACCCACGAGGGACATCACTCAATTATCGAGCGATCGGTGAGCCGCTCCACCGCCAATTTCATGCGGCGGAAGGGTGGGCACCCGCGGTGTACTGTCACGCCGGTGACGGTGTATGCGCTGAACCTGTTCGATATCGCCAACCGCGACGAGTATCTCGCGTACTCGAAGCGCTCACCCCAAGAGGTCGCCAAGCACGGCGGTCGCGTCGTCGCCCTCGGCCAGTTCCGCGAATCGATCACCGGCGACATCGAACCGCGCAAGGTGCTGATTCTCGTCGAGTGGGATTCGAAGGATGCGTTCCAAAGCTACTGCGACGAGCCCGAACTCGCCGATCTGCACGCCCACCGGGAGGCTGGTTCGTCGTCCTACATCTGGCACCTGTTCGACCGCCTCGACGACCTGCGACCGCTGCTCAAGCCTTAGTGATTGCAGCCAACCCTCCTGTCGTTGTTGGGTGCGGGCACCTCGACAGCGGAGGGGCCCAGCTATCAAGGTGGGAACTGCCCGCAGGGGATGACCTGTACCCACTGGTGGTCCCGGCGACCCCGCCATACCGGGCAGCCAAGTGCTGAGCTGGGATTGGAACGTCTGCCACGACGGGTACTGGAACTCCGAGGGCATCGTCGACGTCGACAGCAGCACGATCTATCCGTGGTCTGGCGTACCTCATCAGGTGGCCCCGCCAGCGCCGGTCGCGCCTGCGGCGCCCCTGGAGCCGCCGCCGCCGGGCACACCGTTCTGCAGCCCGCGCGGAGCGTTGATCATCATTCCGCCGATCTGCGACGAGATCGGTGTCGACCTACCGCCTCGATCGGTACGCAATTAGCCGGACACGGCGAGACCTTGTGACTCATGTCGAGGCGCTGAGGATCTTGATCGCGAAGACGAGCGTGTCTCCCTGCTGGATACCCGCGCTGGGCTGGCCTTCAGGGTAGCCGTCGGCAGAGGTCATGGCGACGGCGACCGTGGACCCCACCTTCTGTCCGGCGATGGCCTTCTGGAAGCCCGGCACGACGCGATCGAGCGGGAAATCGACCGGGGCGCCCTGTTCGTAGCTGCTGTCGAACACGGTCCCGTCACGTCCATTGACGCCCATGTAGCAGACCGAAACCGTTGCCGTGTCCGCGACGACCGCCCCTTCACCGGCCCGCAACGTGTGCACCTGCGTCTCGGTCACGCTGAACGGACCGTCCACCTTGACGCTTGGCGCCGTCGTATCCGTGGATCCGGTGACCGCGACGCTGCCGGTAGCCCCGGGCAGCGTCCACTCGGGTGTGCCTCCGCCCTGCGGTGCCGCCGTTGGGCACGTGCCGGCAGCGGTGGCCGTTTCGGTGGTGGACGCCGTGCTCACGTCGACAGTGGAGGACGTGAGCGCGGACGACGTGCTTGCCGACGACGTGTCCGTGTCGGAGCCGCACGCGGTGACCATCAGGATGAAGGACGCGGCACACCCGGCGAACGCGACGGAGGAAGACATTCGAGAGAAGTTCACGGTCGCTCACGCTACAGCCGTGCACGAGATCGATGAATTCGTCCTGCCGTCGAGGTCTATCTGATCGGAACACAACGAACGGCTTGGAGGGTAGGAGACCGAAGGCTTCCCACGGTGGTTACCTGCCGATCAACGTGTCGGTATCTCGGGGGAGTGCGGCAAGACGACTACCCCTACCGTCGCGAAGGAGAACCCTGATGCTGCCCGTGATGTACTCGATGAGCGTGTCGCTGGACGGTTTCATCGCCGGACCGGATGGTGACATCGGCTGGGGGGATCCTGACGCCGGGCTGATGCGCTTCCACATCGAGCAGACCCGCGACATCGCCGCGTACCTATGTGGGCGGCGGCTATACGAGGACATGCTGGTATGGGAGACCGCCGAGCAGACCATGTCCGGCGACGCGGACCTCGAATTCGCCGGGATCTGGCGGGCGATCCCGAAGGTGGTGTTCTCCCGAACGCTGAATTCGGTGGAAGGCAACGCGCGGCTGGCCGCCGACGACGTCGTCACCGAGGTCGCCCGGCTGCGAGACCAGCCCGGTGAGGGCGTGGTGTCCATCGGCGGGGCGATCCTCGCCGCGGCCGCCATCGCCGAGGACCTGATCGATGAGTACCGCCAGTTCGTCAACCCGGTCGTTCTTGGTGGCGGCACCCCGTACTTCCCGCCGCTTGCAAAACGTCTCGACTTGCGGCTCATCGAGTCCCGGACTTTCGGCACGGGTGCGGTCTACCTTCGCTATCAACGCACGCGCTGAGCCGGCGACCGGTCACGATCGGGCGAGTGGTGGCAGTCCACGGGTTATGGAACGACGGCTCCGCCTACTGGTAACCCTCCGTATTCGATTCCGCCGTATTCCCTGCGCGTTGTGTGGCAATAAGACATGGCAACTTTCGACCTTCGTAACTGAGCATTACCGGTGGTAGCAGTGTGGGATGGGGCGAACTGCTCACGGCTGATGAAGGTTATGAAGGCTCGTCTTCGGCGGGGGAGTCGTAGTTTGTGGCCAGGTGGTGCAGGACTCGTTCGTTGAGGGTGGCGAGCATGTCGAGCTCAGCCGGGGTAAGCAGGTCGATGAAGTTCCGGCGGACGTCCTCCACGTGCCCCGGCGCCGCCTTCTCGATGGCGGCGCGGCCGGCCGGCAGCAGGCAGACCAGGGTGCTGCGGGCGTCGTCGGGGTTGGGCTCGCGGCTGATCAGCCCGTCCTTCTCCATGCGCCGCAGCTGGTGGGAGACACGGCTCTTCTCCCAGCCAAGTGCGCTGCACAGGTCGCGGGCGGGCATGCGGTCCCCGTCGAGAGCCGAGAGCACCGCAAGGACCTCGTAGTCGGCCCCGGACAGGCCGGATTCCTGCAAGCCCCGGTTCAGGTGCACGACGAGCTGATGGTGCGCGTGCATGAAGGCTCGCCATGCACGGTCTTCACGAGCGTTCAGCCACTTCGGTTTCATTGGCCTCCATGCTACCCCGATTGGTTGACGCATCATCAATTCGTGCATACGGTTGAGGAGTCAACCTTTTCGTTCGTCAACCAAGACGGGAACATCATGAGCAGCATCAGCATCATCGGCCTGGGGAACATGGCCAGCGCACTGGCCGACCGGGCACTTGCAGGCGGCAACGCAGTCGAGATCATCGGCCGCGACGAGGTGAAAGCCAAGGAGTTGGCCGCCGCGTTCGGCGGCGCCACTGTCGGGACGGCCGGCACCGCGCCGGCCGGGGACATCGTTATCCTCGCCGTGCCGTACGCCAGCGCGGCGGCGGTGGTTAGCGAGTACGGGGACGCTCTGAACGGCAAGGTCATCATCGACATCACCAACCCCGTTACCCCCGATATCAAGGGCTTCGTCACCCCCGAGGGCAGTTCCGGCGCGCAGGAGATCGCCAAGGCCGCCCCCGCAGGCGCGCATGTGGTCAAGGCGTTCAACACCCTGTTCTCCAATGTTCTGGCGGCCGGCCCAGTCGAGGGTCGCCCATTGGACGTGTTCATCGCCGGCGACGACGCGCAGGCGAAGGCACGGGTGTCGGCGTTCATCGAGAGCCTGGGATTGCGCCCGATGGACGCCGGTCAGCTGCTAATGGCGCGGGCACTGGAGAACGCCGGCCTGCTGGAGATGGGCCTGGTCGCCAACTCCGTCAAGCACACCAACTTCTTCCTCGGCGTCAACGTTCTCAGCTGAGCGCACCCGAACCTCCACCTACCCTCAGAAGGACAGCAGCATGCGCGTTTTCATCGCTGGTGGGACCGGCCACTCCGGTTCGTACATCATCCCCGAGCTCATCGCCGCCGGGCACGAGGTCACCGGGCTGGCCCGGTCGGACACCGCCGCGGCGGTCCTGTCCGCGCTCGGCGCCAAGGTGCGTCGCGGCAGCCTCGAGGACCTCGACGGGCTCAAGGAGGCGGCCGCGGACTCCGACGGTGTCATCCACGTCGCGCACAGGCAAGACCTGCTTCCGTCCGGCGGGATCGACGCCGTGACCGCAGCGGAGCTCCCAGTCATCCTCGCGTACGGCGAGGCACTCACGGGAATCGGAAAACCGCTGGTCGCGGCGGGCAGTATGGGCTCGCCCGGGAACCTGGGGCGGCCGGCCACCGAGGAGGACCCGGCCCTTCCCAGCGGCGATGAGTACAAGGGAACACTGCGGTTCCGTAACGCCGTGGAGACCGCCGTAGTCGGCCTGGCCGAGAGGGGAGTGCGGTCTTCGGTCGTGCGGCTTCCCACCATCGCGCACAGCACGACCGATAGTGCCGGCTTCCTCCCGGGGCTGATCGCGCTCGCAAAGGAGAAGGGCTTCGCCGGCTACCCCGGAGACGGCGCGAACCTGTGGGGCGCCGTGCACATCCGCGATGTCGCCTCCTTGTTCCGCTTGGCGCTGGAGAAGGGTCCGGCTGGCAGATCTTGGCACGCGATCGAGGACGGGGGCATCCCGTTCCGCGAGATCGCCGAGGCCATTGGCAGCCGTCTTGGCCTGCCCACCGTGAGCGTTCCCGCGGACGTACTGATGCTGCCGGGATATTTCGGAATGTTCACGAATCTGGTCACGATGTCCCTGCCGGCATCCAACCTCATCACGCGCCGCACCCTCGGCTGGGAACCCACGCAGCCCAGCCTGCTCGCCGATTTGGACAACGGCCATTACTTCTCCGGCCAGCTGAGGGCCTAGGCGCAACCACCATGTCTCACACATCGCGAGGAGTAGCCATGACCACGTTCGCCCCGCACCGCGACACCTTGGAGTCCTTCGTCGACTGCATCCACGGCGGCGCAGACAAAGACACCCTCACCCGTTTGCTCGCTGAGGACGTGGTGCTGTACGGCCCGTTCGGCGATGAGCCAGTCACCGGCCGCGAGGCCGCCGTGGAAACCATAAAGACCGTCAACAGACTGTCGTCCGACGACACCTATATGGAGGTCCTCAGTGGCGGAACGCACCACGCTGCACACTTCCGGCTGCAAGTCGGAGACGCCGCGGTCAACGGCATATTTTTCGTCCTGCTCGACGCGGACGGCAAGATCGCCGAGGTGAGCATCTTTTACCGCACGCTGCCGTCCGGCGTCGCGCTGCAGCGGAACCTTGCGGACGTACTGGGCATGCAGCCCTGGGAACTGCGCACGAACGGGGAGTAACGACGAAGACCGTGCCCGGTCTTCCTCCGGCAGCAGACCACGATCGGGAGAGTGGCGGGGGACGCTGCTCGGCGGACCACCGCTCGCCAAGTTGACATAATGTGGCTTATCGGCAAAAGGTGGTGAGTTGCATTAGATGCAAAGTGCTCGCAGTCCTTGACGAGTCGCCGATCTGACCACGTCACGACGCAGATTTCGGGTACTCAACTCTCCAGCGGGCTCCTTGCATGGAGGTTGCCATCCAGGTCAATCACTTTATGAATGATTCGGGCGTTAGGTGAAGCCTTGAGCATGCCCCTGGCGGTCGGCCCCGTGGTCGCAAATGGACCGCCCATCCTCGCTCTCCCCTGTGCCGCCGGTAATACGTCACAGTGACGAATTGTCCTGTGGCGCAGGGCTATTGGCGCATAGCGCACAGCACGCCGGCTATCGGCCACTGCGGCCCCGAAGGCGCATCCATCTTCGCAATGGTGCCAGAATCGATGCTGGGATAGCGACGGCTTCTTCGTAGGCGGGGTGCATCCCGTTCCCGCGTATTTGTCGGACACCGGCGGGCCGTGTGGGATCAGGCGCTGAGGCGCCTGCCCGATTGCGGGAGGACCTGAGCGTTTTCGTGGGGGCTATGTCCCCGTGGCGAAGGGACGGCCCTTGTCCCGGTGGGTCCGTTCGGTAATCGTACTTTTCAGCTACCAGGACGACGCGTGGCCCCCGGCCGTTTGGCACAGTGTGCTTCACCAGCGAAAAGACTCGTTATGGGAGGACCCTCAATGCCCAACAAGATGAAGAAACTGTCGAAGAGGCTGAAGAAGCTGGCCAAGAATCCGCAGAAAATGTCGAAGAAGATGAAGAAGGTGCTGGCCTAGACAGCGCCTCGCTGTGTCAAGAGCCCGGTATCGGGGTCGGTTGTAGGGAGGCTGCTGGCGGGCCCGGGAAGTGACTTGTCCGAAGCGTCAGTATGCGGGGTTTGAGCTGGCCGTGCTGGATGTTGTAGTCGCCCCCGAGTGTCCTCCCGGGTCTGCCCCAAGTCTGGCTGCGTCGCGCATCTGTTGGCGGTAGACGTCTTCGGAGAGTCGTCGATTGAGGCAGCGCAACGCTTCTCGGTGGCTTTTGCCTCCTCCCGGATCGTCTACCTTCGCTACCGGCGAAATGCGGTGAGCTTGGCGCCGATGAACCGCTTCCAGCGCCGAACCCCCGACTGGCGTGGGTTTAATGTCGGCGTTTTGGCCTTTGAACGTGCTCGGGCGGCATGGCATGCTCAGCGCCGAGACCGCCATGCCATCTCGATGATTGGACACTTTTCTTACCGGAACAGAGTCACTGAAAGACGGAGTCGGCTGGCTTTCGGTGCCACTCCCCTCAGAAGTGCCAAATGGGTCATCCAGACACCCACGCCGAAATCGTCACTGTGACGTATTTTACTGCGCATCAACGTCTTTCGGTACACACAAGTCATAATCAAGTGCCACGAAGCACCCGGCGACCACAGCCATGGAGCACCGGCTAACTTGGAGTCGCACGCGAGCGGCGACACACACGAAGGGACGCAGCGATGAGTTCAGTCAGCCCTGATGCGATCCAAGCCGAGACCATCACCATCAAGGGCCACAACGGTGACGAGATCGAGGCCTATCGCGCCATCCCGCTCGAGCCCGGTCCGCGGGGCGGCGTGGTGTGGATCCACCACATGCCGGGATACGACCGCGAGACCAAGGAATTCGTCCGCCGCCTGGCCGTCGACGGCTACCAGGTCGTAGCACCGAACCTGTATTCGCGCGAAGCTCCCGGCGCTGATCCGGATGACGCGGCTGCGACCGTTCGCGCTGCGGGCGGAGTGCCCGACGAGCGACTGGTGGGCGATGTCGCGGGGGCCGCCGAATACCTTCGCGGCCTCGACGGCGCCAACGGCAAGATCGGGGTCATCGGCCACTGCTCGGGCGGCAGGCAAACCTTCCTGGCCGCCTGCTCCCTGACGATCGACGCCGCGGTCGACTGCTATGGCGCCTTTGTCGTCGAAGAGGCGCCGGAAGGGATGCCGCGGGCGATGCAACCCATCATGAATCTGGCGCCGAATCTCAGTTGTCCGCTGCTCGGGCTGTTCGGTGACGACGACCGCTACCCGCCGCCCCAGTCGGTCGCCACCCTCGACTCCGAGTTGAGCCGGCTCGGCAAGGACCACACCTTCATTTCTTACGAGGGCGCCGGCCACTCCTTCTTCTCGGTCGACCGCCCGGCCTACCGGGTCGACGCGGCCGTCGATGGCTGGCGCCGGATCAACGAGTTCTTCGGCACCCACTTGAAAGGCTGATTCGCATGTGCACGTATCTCACGGAGAAGATCGTGGTCGACGGCAGCGGCAAAGGCGCCAACGGTTGGTTCTCCGCCAGTGAGGCGACCGTCTATGTCGATCACCCGGTTCACGCGCCGTACGGCCACACGCTCAACATCGACATGCAGAACCCCGCGCTCGGCCCGTCTGCGCGCGTGGCGCTGGAACTTACCGAAGAGACCGCGCTGGCGCTGGCCGACGCGATCCATCGCGCGCTCGATTCCGCCCCCGCCGGCCTTGCGTCCAGGGATCAATAACCGACGAGCAGGCCGCATTTCGTTGATTCGTCACGGTGACGTTTCATCCACTCGCCCACGCTCTGCCATACCGTAAGGTCGGACATCATCAGAGACACCGCGACGGCTGCCGCCGAGCAACGACCGCCGGGCCCACGCGCAATCGCGCCACTGCGCCCGTTTGTCGCAGCCGCTTGCGGTGCCGGATATCTGCTCGCCGGAGAGTGGTTGATACGGCGCCTGTTCGCCGTGTACGGGCCCATCGTGTCGATTCCGCTACCGGGCATCCCGGTGGTCCTCATCAAGGACCCCGAGTTGGTCAAGCAGGTGTTCACCGAGAAGCCCGACATTTTGCTCGGCGGCAAGGGCGTTCGTCCTTCGGCGCTCATCTATGGAACGGGCTCCATGTTCGTTCAAGAAGAACCCGAGCACCTTCGGCGGCGGAAACTGATGACGCCGCCGCTGCACGGCAGGGCTCTGGAAAATTACCGGCCGATCATCGAGGACAGCACCCAGCACGCGCTGGCGTCCTGGCCGCGAGACGAGCCGTTCACGATGCTGCGCGCGGCGCGCGACCTCGCTCTCGACATAATCGTCCGGGTCATGTTCGGCGTCGAAGACCGCAACGAGCGCAACCGGCTCGGTCGTCCTTTCGAGGCGCTGTTGGATCTCGGGTCCTCTGAGCAACTGATCCTGCGTGTCGCCCTGCACTCGGTAGGCGGCTTGAAGCGGTGGCCCCGGCTCGACCGCGCGAACCAGGGTATCGACGACCTGCTGACACCGATGATCGCCACCAGACGCCGGGAACCCGATCTGCGCGAGCGCACCGACATCATGTCGTTGTTGCTCAGCATTCGCAGCGAGGACGGCGAGTACTTGACCGACAAGGAGATTCGCGACGACCTCGTGACGCTGGTGCTGGCCGGCCACGAGACGACCGCCACGACACTGGCGTGGATGATCGACTTGTTGCTGCACCACCCACACGAGCTGGCCGCGGTGCAGGAGGAGGCCGAGGCGGCCGGACCGACGGCGTATGTGCAGGCGGTGATCAACGAGACGCTTCGTTTCCGGCCCCCCTCCCCCTTCACCGGGCGCTACACCGCCGGGGACTATCAGCTCGGCGGGTACACGGTGCCGGCCCGAACGCGCATCGTCCCGCACATCGGCGAGGTGAACCTCGATGCTGCGACGTACGACCACCCGCATGAGTTCCGACCGGAGCGATTCCTGAAGACGAGCCCGCCGACCTACGCATGGATCCCGTTCGGCGGCGGAATCAAGCGTTGCCTCGGCGCCAGCTTCAGCACTCTCGAGCTCACGGTCGTGCTCCAGACGCTACTGCGCTCCGGCCGATTCGAAGCCGTGCACGAGACGCAGGATCGACAGGTTCGTCGCGGAATCGTCTTGTTGCCGCATCGAGGGGTTCCTGTTCGCTATCACCGCTAGCACGCCATAATCTGGCGAGCGTTTGCGAAAGACAAAGGAGTCACCGATGGAGATCGACCCTGCCGCAACCGCCTGGCTGCTTGCCTGCACAGCGCTGGTCCTGTTGATGACGCCGGGTCTGGCCATTTTCTACGGCGGCATGGTGCGGTCGACGGGCGTACTCAACATCATCATGATGTGCTTCATCTCCATCCCGGTCGTCACGATCGTGTGGTTGCTCGCCGGCTATTCGTTGGCATTCGGCCCGGACGCCGGCAGCGGTCTCATCGGCAACCTCGACCACTTCGGGCTACTCGGCATCGACCCGACCACCGTTCGGTCCGGCATTCCGGAATTGCTCTTCGTGACGTTTCAGCTCGGCTTCGCGATCGTCACGGCCGCACTCATCTGTGGCGCGATCGCCGACCGCGCCCGGTTCTCGGCATGGATGATCTACATCGCCGTCTGGACCGTCGCCATCTATGCACCCGTCGCGCACTGGGTGTGGGGGCCCAACGGCTGGCTCGCGTCGCTGGGCACCGTCGACTACGCGGGCGGTCTCGTCGTCGAGATCGTGTCCGGGGCGTCTGCATTGGCGTTGGCGCTTGTGCTCGGTCCGCGGATCGGATTCAAGTCCGAGGCGATGCGACCACACAACCTGCCGTTCGTTCTGCTCGGCGTCGGGCTGCTGTGGTTCGGCTGGTTCGGATTCAACGCAGGTTCGGCGCTCGCCGCGGACGGCAAGGCGTCGGTGGTTTTCCTCAACACGCTGATCGCAGGGTGCCTCGGGATGATGGGCTGGATCTTTGTCGAACGTGTCCGAGACGGTCGGCCGACGACCTTCGGAGCAGCATCCGGAGTGATCGCGGGGTTGGTGGCGATCACTCCGTCGTGCGGATTCGTCGCACCACTCGGCGCTTTTGCGATCGGGCTGGCGGCGGGTGTGGTGTGCTCCTACGCAGTCGGTTGGAAGTTCAAGGCCGGCTACGACGACTCGCTTGACGTCGTCGGTGTCCACTTCGTCGGCGGCGTCGTCGGCACCTTCCTGATCGGACTGCTGGCCGCCGAGGTGGTGTCCGGCGGCGTTGAAGGCTTGTTCTACGGCGGCGGGCTGGCACTACTTGGCAAGCAGACTCTGGCCATTCCGGTGGTCGCGCTTTACGCCTTCATCGTCTCGTTCGTCATCGGCAAGGTCATCGAAGCAACATTCGGATTCCGCATCGAGCGTGAGGACGAGATTTCCGGAATCGATCTCGCGCAGCACGCGGAGACCGCCTACACCGAAGGCGTGCACGGCGCACCGCAGAAGCGGCCCGGCATCGGCTGACTTCATTCGTCATCACGCGGTGGCAGCGGCCTCTACGGCCTCGATGCGGGCAGGCACATGCTTGTGCCACGGCGTCCCCGCATAAGCGTCACGCCATTCCGTCGACGTTAATGCGTTCGGTGCAACGCCGGGAACGTGTGTCTGTCCCTCGTCGTCGACGAAATCAAGGCCGAGCCCGTTCGGCAACGACGCGTGGCCGGGAAGCATCGCTTCGCTGATCTCGACGCTCGCCTCGGCGCTGCCGGCCACGGTGGTGATGCGGGCGCGTCCACCTGCGACCAGACCGAGTGACTGCGCATCCTCCACGCTGACGCGCAACGCTCCCTCTCCGTCGCGCTTGCGCCAGCTGGGGTCGCGGAAGATGTCGTTGGCCGTGTAGGCACGTCGCTCACCAGCCGACAGCACGACGGGGAACTCGAGCGTCGTCAGCGCAGACCGCGCATCCCGCAATCCTCGTATCTCATCGAGCATTTCGGGCATCTCCAACGCGATCTTGTGATCGGCGTGGGCGATCAGCCCGAAGTCGTCCTCGTATTCGTGCACCGTGAACGTCACACCGGAACGGCCTTTCAGTATCGCCTCGAAAAGCGCGTTGCCGTCGGCGTGACCAGCGCGCCGCACGGCTTCGGGATACGTCATCGCCGTCCTCTGCGCAAGACCCCACAGGGCCGCGGCGCCCTTGAGATGCTCGGGCAGCGTGGGACCCAGCGTCTCGTAGAGGACGTAGGGCAGCACCCTCGACATGGCGGGATTGGCGCCGACCGCTCCGAGGAACGCCTGGGCGTATGCATCAAGACCCTGATCGGCGGCCTCGCGCAACGGCATGAGGTCGACGTCCTCGACGACACCCAACGCCCGCACGAGGCGTGCCCAGATCTCGGGCTCGGGCAACGTGCCAGGTAGGGGCGCGAGGAGAGGATGCCGAAGCTGGAATGTGTTGTGCGGGAACTCGAGGTTGAAGAAGGTCGCTTCGGGCTTCTCGAACTGGCTCGCTGCGGGCAACACGTAGTGGGCCAGCCGGGCCGTCTCCGTCATCGCGACATCGATGACCACCATGAGTTCCAGCGACTCGAACGCCTCTTTGCACGCCGCGGAGTCGGCGACCGAGTGGGCGGGGTTGCTGCTCTCGACGATCATCGCCCGGAACCGGTCGGGATGGTCGGTCAGGATCTCCTGCGGCACAACGTTGGAGGGCACCAGCCCGGAGATCACCGGCGCGCCCGTGACGGGTGTCCGTCCGACGCCGCCGAAGGTGAACAGCGGCGCGAACGCCGAATGCAGATGCTGACCACCGCGTTTGGCGAAGTTGCCGGTGAGGATCCACAGCAGCTTGTTCAGATACGAACACAGCGTGCTGTTGGGCGCCTGCTGGATTCCGAGGTCCTCGAAGACCGCTGCGCTGTCTGCGGCGGCGATGCGCCGCACCGCGTTACGGATCAACTCCTCGTCCACCCCACAGCGCTCGGCGTAGTCGGCGACCGGGACTTGCCGCAGCAACTCGCGGACGGCGTCTGCGCCGTTGACGTGCTCGGCCAGAAACCCATCGTTGCACAGATTTTCCTGCACCAGCACGGCGGCCATCGCCGCCAGGCACCACGCGTCCGTGCCGGGGCGTACCCGCAGATGGATGTCGGCCATCTTGGCCGTATCCGTGATCACCGGATCGATGACGATCATCGCCCGGGCAGGGTCCTTGGCGATTTCGTTGAGCACGGTGCGGGCGCGGGGGAAACTCTGCGACATCCACGGGTTCTTGCCGATGAAGACCGAAACCTCGGCGTGCTCGAACTCGCCGCGGGTATGCCCGCCGTAGAGGTGCGCGTCGACCCACGCTTCTCCGGTCTTCTCCTGCGCCAACGCATTCGAGCGGTAACGGGCGCCGATCGCTTTGAGGAATGCGCCGGAATAGGCGCCGCCCAAGTGATTTCCCTGGCCGCCGCCACCGTAGTAGAAGACCTTGTCGCCGCCGTAGGTGTCGCGGATGCGTTTGAAGCCGTCGGCGATCTCGGTGATCGCGGTGTCCCAGTCGATTTCCTCATAGCTGCCGTCGGGCCGTCGGCGCATCGGAGAGGTCAGCCTGCTGCGGTTGTTCTGGTAGTGATCGAGTCTCAGCGCCTTGTTGCAGGTGTAACCCTGCGACGCGGGATGTTCCTTGTCACCGCGGATCTTGGCGAGTGTGCGGCCCTCGAGCTGCACGACGATGCCACAGTTGCACTCGCACAGGATGCAGGCGGTCGACTGCCACGCTTCGCTCATCGGGATTTCCTTTCGGCCGTCTCGGCTTCCAGCAGGGTGCGGAGCTGACGCTGCACGAGATCGAGCGGTTTCACGTCGCGGGATGCGCGGGTCACGATGATCGCGCCCTCGATCGAAGTCGTCACCAGCATCGCCAGTTCCTCCGCACGCCCGGCGCTCACGCCCTCGCCGATGAGAAGTTGGCCGATGAGATCGGTCCACATCGCAAATGCGGCCGCGGCACGTTCGATGACCTTCGTCGCGCGCTCGGGATTGTCTGGATCGCCTGCCTCGACGGTCACCGCGACGACTGGACAGCCGGCCCGAAAGTCGCTTCGGATCAATTGCCTGCGGTACAACTCCGTCAGGTCGTCCAACAGTTCGACGGCGCTTTCGGCAGCCGAGATCTTGTCCGCGATGTAGGCGCCGGCGTAGTCGGTCGCCTCTTCGAGCAGTTGCATCCGGCCGCCGGGGAAGTAGTGATAGGCCGATCCCCGCGGCGCACCGCTGTGCTTCAGCACATCAGAGATCGCGGTTGCCTGGGCACCGCGTTCGCGAATCAACAGTGCGGCCGATACGACCATCCGGTCCCGCGGGTTGCTGACCACGCTATTTATGATGGCATACATAACGGACGGCTGGCTAGCGTCCGCGAACGATCACTCACGTACGGTTTCGACCTGCGAATCTGTACGAGAGCGAGCGCTCGGCCGTCATCCGCAGCCGGGCCGTCAGGTTTTCGAGGGCTGCTCTTCGTCTGCGCAATCCTCGCCGACGTCCTGTGTGTCCCGACGACGTTCACGCAGCACGAAGGCGGCCAGAGCCAGCGCCAGAACGACGCCGGCGAGCACGCCGATCTCGACGACCGCGCGGGCAAAGGCGGGCCCCTTGTCCAGCAGCGTCGCGGCCTCGACGGACAGCACGACGATCTCCTTGATGCCGGCCAGGATGCCGACGATCAGGAACGGTTCTGCCACGATCTCGTGTGATCGCAGGCAGGCCCGCACGGCGTAGAGCAGCTCGACGAAAATGAAGATGAGCAGTAGGCCGTCCAGGATCTCGAGCATCACGGTTTTCGCGGGCCCGGTGCGCAGCGTCAACATGGTGTTGAACTGTGCGATCAACAGCGCGACCGAGCCGATGATCAGAACCAGCGCGATCCCCCAATAGACCGCGTCTTCCAGCCTGCCCAGAACTCGGTCGGCGAGGCGCTGGCGCTCCTCGTCTCCCTCGGATTCCGACTGCTGCGCCATGGTCAGCGGTTCAACCGGAACGACGGTTTCCGCAGCCTGGCGTACCAGCCGGAGTCAGCGGGCCGACTCGCCAGGCGTCCGACCACAGCCGAGACGAAGACCGTGGCTGCCGATGTCGCGACGGTTCCCGGGCGCATGGACATTAATTAAACACCGCGATGACCGAGATCCTCTCCGGGTCGGTTGAGCTAGCGTGACCGGATGGCGACTGCGTGGCGGCTGCGGGAAGGCAACGCAGACGATCTCGATCTGGTCGGACCACTGTGGGTCGCTGTACATCACCGGCACTGCGAGTCCATGCCCGAGCTTGCTCCGTATGTGGACGACGCCGGAACTTGGTCTGCCCGCAGAACGCTCTACGAAGGGCTGCTGGCGAAACCGGAGACCCTGCTGCTGATCGCACTCGTCGACGAGCAACCGATCGGCTACGGCTTGACCCACGTGATGCCGGTGGCGGATTCGTGGATCGAGGACACCTGGCGGACCGGCGACCGGATCGGCGAGATCGAGTCGCTGAGCGTGTTGCCCGAATACCGCGGAAGTGGCCTCGGCTCAGAACTGCTCGAGCGTCTCGAGGCACATCTGCACGACCTCGGCGTCGAGGACCTCATCCTGGGCGCGCTGGCCGGCAACCACCACGCCATCCGGCTGTACGAACGACGCGGCTACCGACCCACCTGGCTCTACCTGTCCAAGTTCGCGGGACGCGACCGCAACAGCCGGTAACCGCCGTAAAAAAGCGCTGCGACAAGGAAATTGACGAAGTAGGCGATGTCGGCTCCGTGCCACGCCCTGGCGACGGGACCGGTGAACAGCGAGATGTTCATGAACGGCACCGCGGCGGCGTAGGCGAGCACGAACGCGACCACCGCAGCGATCGCGTCGCCGCGGCCGGTGTGCTCCTCGGCGGGATTGATCGTCGGACGCCCTCGCACGCGCAGCGCCCAGTCGATGACGACCACGGCGACGAACGCCGGGATCCAGTAGCTGACCAGAAGCAGCATGTTCTCGAACCGGGACGCCGTGTCACCGCCGTGCAGCCACAGGATCAGCCCGAACGCGATCACGGTGACGACGACCGCCGAGATCGGCCTGCGCACGCGCACCCCGATGGTCTGCAATGCCAGCGATCCGCTGTAGTCGTTCATCACGCCCGAGCCGATCGACGCCAGCGCGATGATGAGTAGTGCCAGCGCCCCGATGATGCCGCCGCCCATCACCGTCCGCACGCCCTCGGCGGTGTGCTCGGACACCAGATCGCCCGCCGCGATGCCGATGCCCTGAACAAAGGTGTACGCCAAAACGATTCCGGCGAACGTGAACCCGAAGACACGAAGGCGGGAGGAGTCGGCGGGCAGATAACGGCTGAAGTCCGCCGCATAGCTGGCCCACGAGATGGACAGGCTCAGTGCGATGGTGACCTCGAGGATGAACGCCCCAACCAGGTCGGCCCCGTGCACCGCGGGCGGCGCGACGACCTCGTGGCCTGCCGCGAGCTTGACGGCGAACACGACGAAGGTGACGAACAGAACCACCGTCAGCACTGCCTGGATTCGATGGATCATCTCGTAGCCGAAGAACCCGACCGCGCCCTGCACGGCGAGCACGATGAGGACCGCGCTCCAGAACGGGATGCCGAGCAACACGGCAAGTGCTTCCGCACCGAACAACCCGACCAGCGCATCCCACGCAATCGACGAAAGCCATTGCAGCACACCGGGAAGAATCACCCCGCCGCCGAAAGCCATCCGAGAGTTCGGCAGCTGGGCCGTGCCTGTGCGCGGACCCCACGTCGACAGGTAGCCCACCACCAGTGACCCCAGCACCGTCCCGATCACCATGGCGAGCATGCCGAGCCAGAACCCGAGCCCCAGCGCGATCGCCAGTGCACCGGTGAAGACACCGGTCATGTTGACCTGCGGCGCGAACCACACGCTGAACAGCCTTCGCGTGCTGCCGTAGCGCTGGTCCTCCCTGATCGGCGCGATGCCGTGCGTCTCGACCGACAGGTCCCCCGTGCCGGACGGCGTACGGCCGCTGAAACTCGGCGCGGTCAGCGCGCTTCCG
Source organism: Mycobacterium sp. (assembly GCF_032159565.1). Classification (GTDB taxonomy): domain Bacteria; phylum Actinomycetota; class Actinomycetes; order Mycobacteriales; family Mycobacteriaceae; genus Mycobacterium. Next base: position 44,224 of record NZ_JAVHWR010000214.1, on the reverse strand, counting down.
GATCTGCCGCCTTGTGTCATGGGTCCATTCGACCATGACGAGATAACGCGGCAGACGCCGTGTCCGCCTAGATTCCCTGACGTGAGCACAACACACACCGTCGACGGCCGGCCGCGGGCCCGGGCGCTCGGCATCGCGCCGCCCGGTGAGCCGGGACCGCTCAACGCCATCACCGACGTCGGCGGAGTCGAGGTAGGTGTGACGACGTTGATCGACGGCGAGGGCCCGCTCGTCGTCGGCACGGGTCCCGTCCGCACCGGTGTCACCGCGATATTGCCGCGAGGCCGCGCCGGGGTCGGCGAACCGTGTGCGGCCGGCTGGTATTCGCTCAACGGCAATGGCGAGATGACCGGCACCACCTGGATCGAGGAGGCCGGGTCGTTCGATCTGCCGGTCGTGTTGTCGAATACGCATGCGGTGGGCGCCTGCCACACCGGCGTCATTCGGTGGGTCAACCGGGTCGACCCGCGGCTGGCGCGCCAGTGGCTGCTGCCCGTGTGCGCCGAGACGTGGGACGGCTATCTCAACGACATCAACGGCGGCCACGTCCGCCCGGAGCACGTCGAATCGGCGCTGGACGCCGCCACCACGGGCGCGGTCGGCGAGGGCTCGGTCGGCGGCGGCACGGGCATGAACTGCTATGGGTACAAGGGCGGCAACGGCACCGCATCGAGGTTGGTCCGCTATGGCGAGGCCGCCTTCACCGTGGGCGCCTTCGTCCAGGCCAACTTCGGTTCTCGCGCCGAATTGACCGTTGCAGGAAGGTTTATCGGCCCCGAACTGCTCGACGACGATCCGCTGGACGGCGACTGGTTCGAGGTTGACCTCGGACTCAAGCCACCACCGGGCGCGGGATCTGTCATCGCCGTCGTCGCCACCGATGCGCCCCTGTTGCCCGGTCAGTGCAAGGCACTCGCCAGACGTGTTCCGCTCGGGCTGGCCCGAACCGGAACCTCGGGCAGCCATTTCTCCGGTGACATCTTCCTGGCCTTCTCGACAGCGGACGTGCCCGGGCTGGCGAGCGCGTTTCCGGTCGGTCCGGCCGGCGTCGACGAGTTCGGCACCATCTCGTTCGTTCCGTGGGGCCGGATGGACGATCTCTACACCGCCGTCGTGCAGTCCGTCGAGGAAGCGGTGCTCAACGCGCTGATCGTCAACTACGACATGGTGGGCCGCGACGGCCACCGCTCGCCACGCCTTCCACTCGAGCGGTTGTCGGCGCTGATGGGGTGAAGGACATAATCGACGGAACCGAAGACGGGCTAACGATCGGAGCATGGAGTGGTCAGGGCGCAACCGACACACTCCACACGTCACTATCAGCGGCTTCGACGACCACGGGCGCTGATCGTCGGGCTCAGCATCGTCGTCCTGACGGTCGCCGTCCTGCAGACGGCGGTCGTTCCCGTGCTCGGCATCATCGCCGACCAACTCAACAGCTCCGCCGTCGGAGTGAGCTGGGCGGTCACGGCGAACCTACTCGCCGCTGCGGCGGCCACGCCGTTGATCGGCCGCCTCGCCGATCTGCACAGCAAGAAACGCGTGCTGTTGGTCGTGCTCGCCGTGGTGCTGGCGGGTTCGATACTCGCTGCCACCACCTCATCGCTGGCGCTGCTGATCGTGGGGCGGATTCTGCAGGCCGCCTCGTACGCGCTCTATCCGGTCGGCGTCGCGATCCTCCGCGAGGAGTTGACCGAAGACCGCATGGTGTCGGCGATGTCGGTGCTGTCGGGAACGCTGGGCTTCGGCGGCGGCACCGGACTCGTGGTCGTCGGCCTGCTGGTGAACCATGGCGCCGACTATCACCGCGTCTTCTGGTTGACCACCGCCTTCACCGTCGTCGTGATCGCCATCGTGGTCCTCGCGGTGCCCGCACGGCCGCGCAGCGCAACGGGGTCGATCGACTGGCTCGGCGCCGCCGGCCTGGCGGCCGGACTGTCGGCGGTCCTGCTGGCGATCACCCAGGGTCACAGCTGGGGCTGGACGTCACCGCGCACGCTGGTGTGCGCGACGGGCGGCATCCTGATCACAGTCGGCTGGTGGTTCTGGGAGCGGCGGGCCAAGCAGCCCCTGGTTTCGACGAAGATGCTGAGCCGGCGCCCGATCCTGCTAACCAACCTCGCCACCGTCTTCGTGGGCATGGGCCTGTACTTCGCCTTCCTCGGCCTGACACAGTTCGTCCAGATCCCGCACCAGGCGGCGGGATACGGCTTCGGCGCAACCGTGCTCGAGGCCAGCGTCGTCTACCTGCTGCCCGGCGCCGTCACCGGTTTCCTCGTCGCATTGATCAGCGGCAGGTTCATCGACCGCTTCGGCGCCCGGCCGGTGCTCGTCGTCGCGGCCGCCGCGGGCATCACCGGGTTCCTGTTCATCGCGTTCGTGCACTCCGCCCCCTGGCAGGTCATCGTCGCCAGCATCCTGGCCAATGCCTACATCAGCCTCGGCTACGGCGCGCTGCCCGCGCTGGTCGTCAGCGAGGTGACCGCTGCCGAAACGGGCGTTGCCACCGGCATGAACGCGATCGCGCGCACGATCGGAAGCTCTATTGCGGCCGCGCTCGTCGCGGTCCTGTTGGGCCGAACCGCCGGTGGTACCTCGGTGCCGATGGAGAGCAGCTTCGTCGCGATCTTCGGCGGCGGCGCCGTGACCGGCGCGGCGGCGATGGTGCTGATCGCCCTGTCCCGGGTGAAGACGGGTGGTGTCGATACCGTCGAGGCGCGCTACGAATCGCGTGCCATGAACCACGAATGGGGCTAGCGCAATGCGGCCAGGTTGGTCACCGACTTGCGGATCTCCGACTGCAGCACCTTCGCGACCAGTTGTCCGATCCTCGTGCTCAGCAGGCCGCCCTTCAGCTCGGCCGAGACCTTGAACTTCGAACCCGGCGGGTCGTCGAGAACCTCGATGGTCAGATTGATGCGGATGCCGCCGCGGCCCGCACCGCTCATCGAGATCAGCCTGGGCTCCTCGTAGCGCGTCACCCGCCAGTGGATGATGTTGCGAAATCCCTTGACCTTGATGCACGACGAGACGCAGGTGCCGACTTCGATTGCTGTAGGCACCTCGCTGCGCCAGCCGCCGAAGATGGTCAACCACTCGTCGAAGCGGTGGAGGTCTGACGCCAGCTTCCAGGCTTGCTCGGGGGCGAGGTCGGTCTTTACCGTCACGTCAATCGTCGCCATAACGCTTTCGTACCCCGCACAACGGGGTGACGAAACTAAACTGACAGGTCTCGCGCGATCCGCTGCGCGAATCGGCTGGCCATGGTCAGCCGGGGGCAGTTGCGGCCGCATCCGCGAAATCTGTTTGCCGATCGCGACTCGGACGAGTGATTCCATTGTCAATATGTAAATTCGTTGCGGAATCGCTTGCGAAGGCCGACGGAATCCGCGATTGTTTACCCGAAAGCTACGGGGGCTTTAGGGAGGACTCGCCCTGACCGGCATACACACCACCGACGCGGACCAGTCGACTGGACAAGAAGGGGCCGCCCGCACCACGGGCAGTCCGGTCGTCGAGATCGACAATGTCACGAAGCGCTTCACCGACTACGTGGCCGTCAACGAAGCGGACTTCTCCATCGCTTCCGGCGAGTTCTTCTCGCTGCTGGGGCCATCCGGTTGCGGCAAGACGACCACACTGCGGATGATCGCCGGGTTCGAAACCCCGACAGAGGGCGCCATCCGGCTCGAGGGCCGCGACGTCTCGCGGGTGCCGCCACACAAACGCAACGTCAACACGGTGTTCCAGCACTACGCGCTGTTCCCCCACATGACGGTGTGGGACAACGTCGCCTACGGGCCGCGCAGCCAAAAGATAGATAGGGCCAAGGGAAAAGGAGAAGTGAAGCGGCGCGTCGACGAGCTGCTCGAGATCGTGCGCCTGACCGACTTCGCGAAGCGCAAGCCCGCGCAGCTCTCCGGCGGACAGCAACAGCGCGTGGCGCTGGCCCGCGCACTGGTGAACTACCCCAGCGCGCTGCTGCTCGACGAACCGCTCGGCGCTCTCGACCTCAAGCTGCGGCAGGTGATGCAGTTCGAGCTCAAGCGCATCCAACGCGAGGTCGGCATCACGTTCGTCTACGTGACCCACGACCAAGAGGAAGCGTTGACGATGAGCGACCGCATCGCGGTCATGAATGCGGGCAACGTCGACCAGATCGGCAGCCCGACCGAGATCTACGACCGGCCCGCAACGGTGTTCGTCGCCAGCTTCATCGGACAGGCCAACCTGTGGGCGGGCCGGCAGACCGGTCGGGCCGACCGCGAGTTCGTCCAGGTCGAGGTGCTGGGTAGCTCGCTGAAGGCCAGGGCCGGCGATACCACCATCGAGCACGGTGGCCACGCCACCTTGATGATTCGCCCCGAACGGGTCCGGGTGTCGATGGATGCGCCCGCCGGCGATGTCGCGACGGTGCCCGCCACGGTCACCGACCTCACCTTCCAGGGACCGGTCGTGCGGCTCTCGCTCGCCGCAGCCGACGACTCGGCGATCATCGCGCACATCGGACCCGAGCAGGACCTGCCGCTGCTGCGGCCCGGCGACAAGGTTCACGTCAGCTGGGCGCCCGAGGCGTCGCTGGTGCTTCCCGCCGCCGACATTCCCACCACCGAGGACCTCGAGGAGATGCTCGACGACTCGTGACGGCCCGCCGTCAACCCGTCCCCTTTCACCCGGAATCCCACGAAAGGCACAGTCGCCATGCCACGAGAAATGACTCCGTTCGATCTCAAGCTTGCCGCTCGACTCGCCTCCAACCGCACATCTCGCCGGCGCTTCATCGGCGGCGGTGCGGCCGCTGCCGCGGCGGCGATCCTCGGCCCGACCTTCTTGGCTGCCTGTAGCAAGGGGGGCGGTGGAAACCAGGAGGCGGCGTCGGGCTCATTGCGCATCTCCAACTGGCCCGCCTACATGGCCCCCGACTTCGTCAAGGAGTTCCAGGACAAAGTGGGCATCACAGTCGACTACAAAGAGGACCTCAACGACAACGAGGAGTGGTTCGCCAAAGTCAAGGAGCCGCTGCAGCGCAAGCAGGACATCGGCTCAGACCTGGCCGTCCCGACGACCTTCATGGCCGTACGCCTGCAGCAGCTCGGCTTCCTCAGCGAGTTGAACCACGCCAACATCCCGAACATCAACAACCTGCGGCCTGATCTTCTTGAGGCCAGCGTCGACCCGGGACGCAAGTTCAGCGCGCCATACATGTCCGGCTTCGTTGGCCTCGGCTACAACAGGGCCGCGACCGGCAGGGACATCAAAGGCATAGACGATCTGTGGGATCCCGCGTTCAAGGGCCGGGTCAGCCTGTTCTCCGACACCCAGGACGCATTGGGCATGATCATGCTGTCGCAGGGCGCGTCGATCGACAAACCCGACGAGGCGAGCATTCAGAAGGCCGTCGACCTGGTCAAGGAACAGAAGGACAAGGGTCAGATTCGCCGCTTCACCGGCAACGACTACCTCGATGATCTCGCCGCAGGCAACCTCGTTGTCGCTCAAGCATATTCGGGTGACGTGGTGCAGCTGCAGGCAGACAACCCCGACGTGCAGTTCATCATTCCTGAGTCGGGTGGCACGACCTTCGTCGACACCATGGTGATTCCCAACACGACGCAGCACCAGGACTGGGCCGAGAAGTGGATCAATTACATCTACGACCGGGCCAACTACGCCAAGCTGGTGTCGTTCGTCCAGTACATTCCGGTGCTGTCGGATATGACCGACGAGCTGGCGAAGGTGGACCCGGAGGCGGCCAAGAACCCGTTGATCAACCCGCCGAGGGAAATGCTCGCGAAGGCCAAGGGCTGGCCTGCGCTCTCAGACGAGCAACTGCAGAAGTTCAACACCGCCTACGCCGCGGTCACCGGCGCCTGACCCAATGGCAGGTGTAGCCGCCAGCAGTCGACAGCGGAGCAAGATCGCTCCGTACTTGATGATCGCGCCTGCGCTCATCTACCTCGGGATCTTCTTCGTGTGGCCGATCATCTCGCTGGCGATGACGTCCTTGTCGACCGAAGGCGGGTCGGTGTTCCTGCCCACGATGCAGTTCTCGTGGAACTTCGGTAACTACTCCGACGCGTTCAGCCGGTATCAGGACCAGATTCTGCGGTCGTTCCTGTATGCCTTCGTTGCCACGGTGGTGTGTCTGCTGCTGGCCTACCCGTTGGCGTATGTCATCGCGTTCAAGGCGGGCCGATACAAGAACCTCATCCTCGGGCTGGTGATTCTCCCGTTCTTCGTCACCTTCTTGATCCGCACCATCGCGTGGAAAACGATTCTGGCCGACGACGGCTGGGTGGTGAGCGCCCTTGACTCGCTCCACCTGCTGCCAAGCGACGGCCGACTGCTGTCGACCAGTTGGGCGGTGATCGGCGGCCTGATCTACAACTGGATCATCTTCATGATCCTGCCGCTGTACGTGAGCCTCGAGAAAATCGATCCCCGATTGATCGAGGCGACGAAGGATCTGTACTCGTCGAACACCCGCAGCTTCACCAAGGTGATTATGCCGCTGTCGATGCCGGGCGTCCTGGCCGGAAGCCTGCTGGTCTTCATCCCCGCCGCGGGCGACTTCATCAACGCGGAGTACCTGGGGAGCACGCAGACGACGATGATCGGCAACGTCATCCAGCAGCAGTTCCTGGTGGTCAAGGACTACCCGGCGGCCGCCGCGCTCAGCATGGTCCTGATGGTCATCATTCTTGTCGGCGTGCTGGCGTACACCCGTGCGCTGGGCACCGAGGACCTGGTATGACGACGCAGGCCGGTGCCGCGGTGGCGAACGCGGCCGAAAAAGCGGACAAGGCCCCGAAAACCGTTAAGGGAAGCCCGAAGTGGGGCGACGTCATACTGCGGGTCATCGCCGGCTTGGTGCTGCTCTACCTATTCCTGCCGATCTTCGTCATCATCCTGTTCTCGTTCAACAACCCGAAGGGCAAGTTCAACTACAGCTGGCAGGGCTTCACACTGAAGAACTGGCTCGACCCGTTCAAGTACCCGGCACTCACCGACGCATTGAAGCTCAGCATCAACGTCGCGGCCGTATCCACCGCGATCGCGCTGGTACTCGGCACGCTGGTGGCCATAGCCCTCGTCCGGCAACGGTTTCGGGGTAGTGGGGCCGTCGACACCTTCCTGGTGCTGCCGCTGACCGCCCCCGAGGTCGTGATGGGTGCATCGCTATTGGTGCTGTTCCTTGACCTGGGCTGGGCCACTGGATACGTGACGATTCTGTTGGCACACATTGCCTTCGAGGTGAGCTTTATCGCGATGACCGTGCGGGCGCGCATGCGCGGATTCGACTGGACGCTCGAGGACGCATCGATGGATCTGGGCGCGAACCCGGCACGCACGTTCTTCAAGGTGACGCTTCCGCTGATCGTGCCCGGCATCATCGCTGCAGCGATGTTGTCGTTCGCGCTGTCGCTCGACGACTTCATCATCACCTACTTCGTCAGCGGGTCGGCGGTGACCTATCCCCTCTACGTCAACGCCTCGGTAAAGGCGTCGGTGCCACCGCAGATCAATGTGCTCGCCACCGCAATCCTGCTCATCAGCCTCGTCCTGCTCGGTGTCGGGACGCTGTATCGGCGCAAGAGGCTGGACGCCTGAGCGGTCTCAACCGTCCAGTCGAACGGTCACAGAAACGCGGCCGCTCGCGTCTCTTTCGGCGACCGCGTGCCGGTTTTGGTCTCGGCCGTTCAGCTTCACAAGGGTGATCGGGCCGCCCTCGCCAAGGAAGTTGCGCCACCAGTTCTTACCGTCGGGTGCGACGACGTTGATCGTCAGCGTGTTGCCCGAGCGTCGATAACCCACCGGGGTCTCGAACGTCTTGCCGGAGCGACGGCCGGTGTAGCGGATCACGACGAGCCCGCGGCCGATAAGCCGCCCGATGCCGGGGGCGTTCATGAGCGCGACGAACGCCCTATTGACGATGCCGAGCACCGGCGTGTCGAAGATGCCCCTTGCCATGTCGTCCAACCTACCAACGAGCTTCGTAGCCGTTGTCGCACTAGTCAGTCGCCGCTGCGATTCCCGATAGCTCAGCCGACTTCGGCGGGCACCGGCGTCGTTTTTCGTGATCCCGTGCGTGCCGCGCCGACACCGGCGGCGACCACCAGACAGATGCCGACCACGCCGGCCAAGCCGGGCTCTTGGTGCAGGATCAGCGCGCCCACGATCATTGCGAAGGCGGGCTCGAGCGCCATCAGCGTCCCGAACGCGGCCGTGTTCAAACGGCGCAACGCCATCAGCTCGAGCGCGAACGGAACAACGGGCAGAAGGATCGCCAGACCGATGCCGATCAACAGGATGTCCGGGGTCATCCGGGGCAGTACCTGAGGCCCGACAACGATCGTGGCCACCACGCCCGCCACCGGCATCGACACCGCCAGCCCGTTGATGCCGGCCACCTCGTCGCCGACCCGCTGGGTCAGCAGGATGTAGCAGGCCCAACATGCCGCCGCGCCAAGGGCGTACAGCACGCCGATCGGGTCGACGGCGCCCGCCCAAGGCTGGGTGAGAAGTACGACGCCGATCGCGGCGAGGCCGGGCCACAGCACGCGACCCCCACCCCTGCCGTTGGCGACGGCGACACCCAATGGTCCGAGGAACTCCAGCGCGCTGGCCGTGCCCAATGGGATCCGACCCGCCGAAGCCATGAAGAGCATCGTCACCATGGCGGTCACCACGCCGAGCACCACACACACCAGGAAGGTCTTTTTGGTGAACGCCGCGGGCCGGGGCCGAACGATGACGAGCATCAGCACCCCAGCCCAGGCCAGCCGCAGCCAGGCCGCACCCTCCACGCCGATGCGGTCGATGAGCGTGACCGCGATCGCCAGACCGACCTGCACACACGCCATCGACCCCATTGCCATGAAGGCGCCGCTGCGGGCTTGATTGTCGGTCACATCTGCATTGAACGGCAGCGAGACCGTTCACGTCCACGTGATTTTTCTGGACATATTGTCCAATAATCATGAACGATAGAGGCATGGAGACCTGGGAATTGGCGATCCGCGAGTCCGCCCGGCAGACGCTGGCCGACTACACGGCGGGCACCGACCGCAACCGAATCGATGACGTCGCGGCTGCTTCGCGCCAAACGGTTCCCTCACGTTCCCAGGCGGGGAACCGATGGTCGGACCGACGGCCATCGTGGCAGGGTTGAAAGCGCAGGTGAGCCGATTCGCCTAGAATCCGGTGCCGTTGACCCATGTGCGCCATCACGTTTCGAGCATGCGATTCGGTTCCGTCAGCCGGGATCGTGTCGAAGTGGGCAGTTACTTCCTGGCGCTCACCGACATCGGTGTCGATCACTGGGCCCGTATCGCGACGTGCTGGTCCCCGTGGACGACCGCTGGCTGTTCACCTCGCGCGAGGCGATCGCCGAGGGGTTCTCGGCTGACAGCCTGATGCGGTAGCCGTGGATGGACACCCGACGACTGCAACTCCTGCTGGCCCTGTCGCGGCTGGGCTCCATGCGCGCGGTCGCCGACGTACATCACCTCACCACGTCCACCGTGTCGCAGCAGATTGCCGCGCTGGCAAAGGAAACCGGCGCGCAGTTGATCGAACCTGAAGGCAGGCGCGTGCGCCTGACGCCTGCGGGGCAACGCCTGGCAGACCATGCCGTCACCATTCTGGCTGCCGTCGACAGCGCACGCCTTGACCTCGATCCCGATGCCGAGCCCGCGGGCACCATCCGCGTTGGCGGATTCGCCACCGGTATTCGCGTCTCCCTGCTGCCCGCCGTAGCCGAGATCGGTACGCGTTACCCGAAAGTCGAATTCCTGATCAGTGAATACGAACCGATCGAGGCGTTCGCGATGCTCACCAACGACGATCTCGATCTGGCGCTGACTTACGACTACAACCTCGCGCCTGCCTCCCCCGGCCTCGTGCTGGAAACCGTTGCGCTGTGGTCCGTCAAATGGGGACTGGCCGTGCCCGCCGGCGGGCAGGCAGACATCGGCGCGTACGCGGATCACACCTGGATCGTCAACTCGCGCAACACCGCCGACGAGGACGCCGTCCGGACGCTGGGCTCGCTCGCGGGATTCAAGCCGCGGATCGCCCACGAAATCGACAGCCTGGATCTGGTGGAGGATCTGATCGTGTCCGGACACGGTGTCGGGCTGCTACCGATCAACAGGCCGACACACCCCGGCGTCACCGTGCTTTCGCTCTCGGATCCCGCCGTGGTGATGACCGCCTACGCCGTGACTCGGCGAGGCCGGGCGACATGGCCGCCGCTGCGTGTGGTGCTCGACCGGCTGAGCCCGGCGTTCGGTGAGCCGTTGCCGTGGCCCGTTTGGCCCCGCCCCGAGGCGGCTCCGTAGCTCAAGACCGAAGTGGCACAGTCACTGGATGCTCTCGATGTCGGCGCCGCGAGCACGGATACCCGACGATCGAGAGGGCAACTTCGGCGCGCGCGCATAGAGGCGCTGTGTTTGGGCATGCGCCGGTCCGTGGCAAAGATCGGATACTTCCTCTCATGCGAGCAGTTCGGCCCCAAAGAGCTCGTCGAACAGGCGAAGCGCGCGGAAGCTGCAGGCTTTGAAGCACTTTGGGTTTCGGATCACTTCCACCCTTGGAACGACGAACAGGGACAGAGCCCGTTCGTCTGGGGTGTGATCGGTGCGGTGTCGGAGGCGGCGTCGTTACCGGTCACGACGCCGGTGACCTGTCCCACCATCCGCATCCACCCCGCCATCATCGCCCAGGCGTCGGCGACCGCCGGGGTGCAACTCGACGGCAAGTTCGTTCTCGGCGTCGGCAGCGGCGAAGCGCTCAACGAACACGTGCTCGGCCATGCGTGGCCGTCAGTGGGCGTTCGCCAGCAGATGCTCGAGGAGGCCGTCGACGTGATCCGGCTGCTGCACCGCGGTGACGAGATCAGCCATCACGGGCGGGTATTACGAAGTACAGGAAGCACGTATCTACACGCTGCCCGACCAACCCGTGCCGATCTACGTTTCCGGCTTCGGACCCCAGGCCGCGGAACTCGCAGGCCGGATCGGCGACGGCTACTGCATCGCGATGCCCGACGCCGAACTCGTGAAGACATTTCGGGGAGCAGGCGGTGGCGACAAACCCGTCCAGGCCGGAACCAAGGTCAGCTGGGAACCGCGACGCGGACGCCGCCCTTGACGTCGCACACCGGCTGTGGGCCAACGAGGGCCTGCCGGGACAGCTGGCGCAGACGCTGCCCGGCGAAGGATTTCGCGGATGCGATGACCCTGGTGCCGCGCGAAGCCGTCGCGGAATCCGTCGCCTGCGGACCCGACGCTGACAAGCACATCGCACAGGTGCGGAAGTATCTCGACGCCGACGTCGACGAGGTCTACGTGCAGCAGATCGGACCCGACATGGACGGGTTCTTCACCAGCTGGGAACGCGACGTACTGCCGCAGCTACGGAACTAAGAGGCCGCGAATCAGGCGGCTTTGGACCGCCGAGAGCCCCGCATGCGGGTGTCGGTCGACCACACATGGGCGCAGGTGGGGCACTGCAGGTGCACCAAAGTGCCCTGGTTGGCCAGCAGGAACTGCCAGTGGGTGGCGCAGTTGCGGGCGCTCTGACAATCTCCGCACGCGCGACCGTGCTCGCAGCGGGGGCACTCGAGCCAGGCGCGACGGGCTCGGTCTGCGGTCGGATCAATCGGTAACACGGTCACCATCCCGATCAGGGAGGACTCCCGCACCGACCAGTTCGTCGTAGATGCGTTGCTGCTCGTCGTCGAGGTCGGAGTAGAGCATGTCGTACGCCTTGTTCTCCTCGGCGAGAACGGCGATCGGGTCCCAATCGTCACCGATCGCTTCCAGCACCGCGGTGCGCCGCCGGGACTCGTCCAGCGTCAGGTCATAGGCGAAGTCGAGGTCGGCCATGAGACACCTGCAATCTTTCAGTCATGCGATTTAAGACTGGAAGAGTTCCCTACGCGTGCGGGGTTAGGCAATGAATTAGGTCACGTCGAGAGTGCGAAATTAGTCACACCTGAGTGCTGCGCAGCATCCATCCCTGGCGCTGGACGAACTCCGCGTCGACGACCGCCCCGTGCCCCGGCACATATGCCGCATCCGGCCCGCCCGCAACGAGCACCCGGCCGAGCGTCGCGGGCCAGGCCTTTTGGTCGGAGTCCCGGACCGATGACCGGATCGCGGGACTCCTCGACGAGGTCTCGCAGAAGACGACGGCAGGCTGCGCATCCGCCACGACGACGATCAGGTCGTGATTGGTGTGCCCCGGTCCGGGATGGATGATCGTCACCGATCTGCCGCCAAGGTCCAGCCCCGCCTCACCCGCCCTGTGCCGGGGCACCCGGAGCGCGGCGATGGCGCTCGTGACCTCGTCGGCATCGGCGCCGTGGCGCACCGCATCTGCCCGCAGCTCTTCTGTCCGACTGGCGATTGTCGCCGCCACCTCGGGCGCGCAGTACACCGTTGCGTCGGCGAAGGCCGACGATCCGAGAATGTGATCGAAGTGGTTGTGCGTCAACACGATATGGTTGACCAGGCCGCCGGCGAGTTCCGCGACGTCGCCTTGACGGCGTTCGCTTCGAGCAATGTCGTTCCGGTGTCGATCAGCAGCGTGCCCGTCCTGCCGCACACCAGGCCGACGGTGACGTCGAGAAACGGCAGACGGCAACGGTGTATGCCCTCGGCCAGCCGCTCCCAGGCCAGGTTCACCGGTCAGTTCTGGCCCAGCGTCAGCGGCTGGGCCCGCCGGTACTGGTCGAGCACCTCGCGCGTCGGGGCGGCGGTGAACATCGTGGTGATCCCGAATGACCACCCCGGCGGTGAATCCTGTTGCGACAGTGTCCAAGCCGCCTGTCGGGCCGCGCCCAGCGCCACGTATTCCGCGGGTGTGGGCACCAGTACCGGCTTGCCGAAGATCGCGGGCGCGATGACGCGAACCGCCTCGGAACGCGCCCCTCCGCCCACCAGAATGATCCGCTGGGCGTCCACGCCATGGGCCGAGATCTTGTCGAGGCAGTACGCCAGCGAGCAAAGCAGTCCCTCTACACCGGCGCGCGCGATGTTGGCAGCGGTCAGGTTGCGCGCCGTCATCCCCTGCAGAGCCCCGGCGGCGTTCGGCAGGTTCGGTGACCGTTCACCCTCCAGGTAGGGCACCAGTGTCAGCCCGCCCGCACCCGTCGGCGCCGACAACGCCAACCGGTCCAGCTCGTCGTAGTCCACGCCGAGCATCGACGCGACCGCAGCCAGCACTGGCGCCCCGTTGAGGGTGCAGACCAACGGCAGTTGGCGTCCCGTCGCATCGGCGAATCCGGCGACGATTCCCTCGGCGTCATGCGGTGCGGTGTGACTGATCGCGCTCACCACACCCGATGTGCCGAGGGAGACGATGCAGTCGCCGGGTTGGGCGCCCAGACCCAATGCCGCCGCCGCGTTGTCGCCCGCACCCGGTCCGAGCATGGCGCCGGTCGGCGTGTGGCCGGCGGCGTCGTGCGGGCCGAGCACCGTGGGCAGCCCGGGGCGCCTGCCTCGCGTCGCCATTTCGAGCAGGTCGTGGTCATAGGCGCCGGATTCTGCGGAGAAGTACCCGGTTCCGCTGGCGTCGCTGCGGTCGGTGCGCAGATCGCCGATGTCGGTCGAACCGCTCAGCCGCCATGTGAGCCAGTCATGCGGCAAGCACACCGCCGCAGTGGCGGCACAGTGTTCAGGTTCGTGGTCGGCGAGCCAGCGCAGCTTGCTCGCAGTGATCGCGGCTACCGGCACCACGCCGGTGCGGTTGGCCCATTCACCTGCTCCGCCGAGTTCGTCGACGAGTTCATCGGCTGCCGTTGCCGAGCGAGTGTCATTCCACAGCAACGCATCCCGGACGACTTGGCCCGCGCCGTCCAGACAGACCATGCCGTGCTGCTGGGCGGCCACCGAGACGGCTTGCACGTCGGCGAATCCACCCGCCTTCTCGGCGGCGGCCTGCAGGGCCGCCCACCAGAGTTGAGGATCCACCTCGGTGCCGTCGGGATGCGGAGCGGTTCCGGACCGCACGATCTCACCGCTATCCGCATCGCACACCAGCACCTTGCACGACTGCGTAGAGGAGTCGACGCCGGCAACGAGGGTCACGTTGCGAAGCTACCCGAAACGGGCGATGAGTTCGCCCACGCCGCGAAGTCAGTACCGGTATGCGAAAACTCGTGATCACCCAGAACATGACGCTGGACGGGTCGATCGAGATGCTCGACGAGTGGTTCGACCCACAGTTACAGGACGACGAGTTACTGGCCGAGAGCCACCGCCAGGACGCCGACTCCGACGCGCTGCTGCTCGGGCGCCGTACCTTCGAGGATTTCCGCGGTTACTGGCCGAGTCGCAGCGACGATAAGACTGGGATCACCGACTACCTGAACGGGGTGGCCAAATATGTGGTCTCGACGACGATGACCGACCCGCTTTGGATGAACTCGACGATCGTCTCGCGCGACCCCGTGCGGCGGGTACGCGCCTTGAAGTCCGAGACCGGAAACGACATCGTGCTCACGGGCAGCATCAGCCTCGCCCACAGCTTGATTGCGGCCGGCCTGGTGGACGAGTACCGGCTGTTCGTCCACCCCGCCGTCCAAGGTCGCGGCCGCAGGTTGTTTCCCGAAGGCGCGCCTAGATCGACGTCGACGTTGACGTTGGCCGGACCGCCGAAGTCATTCGCGTCGGGCATCGTTTTGCTGCGGTACACCACCCGGTGAAACGGCCGAACCGCTCATAGGGTGCGGTCGTGCTGCCACACTGTTGTCGTGGACATCGAGCATCCCGAAGCGGACAAGCGATGGGATGACGATCGCGACGAGACCGAAGCACAACGGCTGGACCGTAATTGGTCAAGCCTGCTGCAAGAGCTAAGGGTGAGTCAGACCGGTGTTCAGCTGCTCACCGGTTTCCTGCTGACCTTGCCGTTTCAGCAACGCTTCACAGAACTCGACGGCACGATGCGCACGGCCTACCTCGTCACGGTCGCGTGTTCGCTCGGGGCGACCGTGCTGCTGGTTGCGCCGGTCGGCATGCACAGGGTGTTGTTTCGCAGGCACCGTTTGGATGCACTCATGTCGGCTTCCCACGCCTGCGCCCTCGCGGGCCTGATCCTGCTCGGTGTGGCGCTCGTCGGCGTCGCCGTGGTCATTTTCAACACCGTTGTAGGACGGACCGGTGCCTGGATTGCGGGCGGCGCCACACTGGCGGCGTTCGTTACGTTCTGGTTCCTGGTTCCGCTACCGCTTCGTCGCCGAAGCGACAGGTCTTATTGACGTTTGTGCCGCGCTGGCCGGGGGAACCCCCCGACCATGTTGATCCGACGAATCGCGCGCCCCCTGCTGTCAGTGGCTTTCATCGGGCAGGGTGTGGATGCCCTTCGCAATCCCAAACCCGCCGCCGACGCGGCGCGACCTGCCCTCGAGGGCATCCGCCAGCTCCCCGATCCGATCGGCACGAAGGTGCCGTCGGATGCCGAGACCTTCGCGCGGATCAACGCCGCGGTGCAGGTCGGCGGAGGGCTGCTGTTGGCCACCGGCAAGGCGCCGCGGTTGGCCTCTGCGGCTTTGGCCTTCACCGTTGTTCCGGGCAGCATCGGCGGCCACATGTTCTGGAACGCCTCCGACCCCCAACGCAAGGCCGACGAGCGCCGCGCCTTCCTCACCGACCTGAGCCTGCTCGGTGGGTTGATCATCGCCGCGGTGGACACCGAGGGCAAGCCGTCGCTCGGATGGCGTGGCCGCCGCGCGGCGCGCAAGATGTCCGAGGCCGTCAGCTCCGCACTTCCGGTCGGCGCCGCCACCGGTGGGGCGCTGGCCGACAGCGCCATCGCCGAAAGGTTGGGCCACGGCCTGCACGCGGCCCGGGAACGCGGTGCCGAACTGGCCGACGTCGCTCGTGACCGCGCACCGGAAATCGCCGAGGCAGCGCGTGAGCGCGCCGCCGTACTTGCCGAGATCGCGCGCGAACGCGGACCCGAGCTGGCCGAGGCCGCCCGCGGACGCGCCGCGGAACTGGCCGAGGTCGCACGCGATCGCGCACCCGAGTTCGCCGACGCGGCGCGCGGACGCGCCGAAGCCGCGCGTGACCGGGCGGGCGATCTTGCCGTCACCGCAAGGAAAGAGTCCAAGAAGCAGTCCAAGAAACAGCGCCGCCGCTTGAGTTGAGTCGCACCCTGCGTGCGAGCCGGTCGGTAGATTGACCGCTTATGACAACCGATCCGGCGCCAGGACAGTACGGAAGCGATCCGAGGAAATATCCGCCACCGTTTCCCGCGAACCTCGAAGCGGGCGGGTTAGCCGTTCGGTTCTTCGCCCGTCTCATCGACGGGCTCATCGTCGGGATCGCCAGCGTTGTGCTGTTCCTCGTCACCGACACGTTGTCCAACTACTGGGTGACGGGTTTGTTCACCGGGGCACTGACGTTCGTCTACTTCCTGGCATTCGAGATCACCCAGGGCTGGACGCCCGGCAAGAAGCTCCTCGGTCTACGTGTGCACGGCCCCGGCGGTGCCCCTAAGCCGACTGCTCAGCAGTCCGCAATCCGCAACGCGTGGACGCTGTTTCCGATCATTCCGATCATCGGCGGGCTGCTCGGGTTCATCGCCATCGTCGTGATCGCGCTGACCATCAACGGCAGCCCGACCAAGCAGGGCAAGCACGATGAGTTGGCCGGCGGCACCCAGGTCGTCAAGGGCTGACCGGGTCTACTTCCTCCGTGCGTCCGGGCGCTCAGATCACCAATCCGAGCAGCAGCACCAGCACCAGCCCGGTGACCGAGAGCACGGTCTCCATCAACGACCAGGTCTTGATGGTCTGACCCACACTCATCCCGAAGTACTCCTTCACCAGCCAGAAGCCGGCGTCGTTGACGTGGGAGAAGAAGACCGAGCCCGCTCCGACGGCGAGCACGATCAGCGACACCTCTCCGGTGCTCATCCCCTCGACCAACCCGAGCATCAACGAGGATGCGGTGATCGTGGCGACCGTCGCCGACCCCGTTGCCAGCCGGATCAATACGGCGAGCACCCAGGCCAACAGGATGGTCGAGATATGGGCCGCGGTAGCCCATTCGGCCAGTTTCGTACCGATGCCGGTGTCAACGAGGACCTGCTTGAACCCGCCGCCTGCGGCGACGATCAAGATGATGCCCGCGACGGGCGGCAACGATGTCTCCAGGCACTTGGCGATCTGGTCACGCGTCATGGCCGCACCGCGACCGAGCGTGAACATGCCGACCACGACCGCGATCAACAACGCCATCAAGGGACGGCCGATGATGTCGAAAGTCTGCCTCAGCGTGGCGTTTTCGTCGTCGATGAAGATGTCGACGAGCGCCTTGCCCATCATCAACGCCACCGGCAGCAGAACCGAGAACAGCGTCACGCCGAACGACGGACGCTGACGTTGCGTGCGCGTGGCGGTTTGCGTCGCCGCTCCGGCTCCGCCCGCTTCCACCTCACCCGCGGCGGCCCCGGCTCCCCCGTTACCGCCGAAGTCGTCGGCGTCGAACCGGTCGGGCACATCCAGAACCACCCAGCGCCCTGCCAGACGTCCGAACAGCGGCCCGGCCACGATCACTGTCGGAATGGCGACAGCGACACCGAGCGCCAGTGTGATGCCGAGGTCGGCGCCGAGCAGGTCGATGGCGGTGAGCGGCCCGGGGTGCGGCGGCACCAGTCCGTGCATGGCGGAAAGCCCTGCCAGCGCCGGTATTCCGACCGTGACCAGTGACAGCTGCGAGCGCTTGGCCACCAGATAGATCACCGGCATCAGCAACACCAGGCCGATCTCGAAGAACATCGGCAGGCCGATGATCGCGCCGACCAGCGCCATCGCCCATGGCAGCGCCCTTGGCGACGCGTGGCCGACGATGGTGTCGACGATCTCGTCGGCGCCGCCGGAGTCGGCCAGCAGTTTGGCGAACATCGCCCCGAGTGCGATCAACACCCCCACCCCAGCCGCCGTCGTTCCGAATCCGTCGGCGAACGATTCCAGAACATCGCCCATGTTGACCCCGGCCACGATGCCAACGGTGATGCCGCCGAAGATCAGCGCCAGGAACGGATGCAGCTTGGCGACGGTGATCAACACGACGATGAGCGCGATGCCCGCGAGTGCGGCGAGCACCAGTTGCCAGCCGGCCGCGACGGGTTCGGCCAACTCGGTGTCGGCCGCCAAGACCGTGATTGCCGGGGTCATTTCGTCTCCTGTTCGGTTGCGCGCGAGGCGGATAACGCGAGATAGGTTTCGACTATCGAGTCGATGTCCTGGTCGACGTCGATGGTGACGCCGTGTTCGTCGGCCGCAAGGGGCTCGAGTGTCTGAAACTGCGAAGCCACCAGCGACGCGGGCATGAAGTGCCCCGGGCGGCTGGCCTGACGCCGACCGATCACCTCCGGTGACCCGGCGAGGTGAAGGAAGATGACTTCTGGACAATGCCGCCGCAGCTGGTCGCGATACTTGTGTTTCAGCGCCGAGCAGCTCATCACGCCGCCGTCTTTGCAGCGCACGCCGAGCCAGTGCCCGATCGCCTCCAGCCACGGGAACCGGTCGTCGTCGTTCAACGGCTTGCCGGACGTCATCTTCTGGATGTTCGCGGGTGGATGGAAGTCGTCGGCGTCGGCGAACGGCATGCGCGTGCGCTGCGCCAACGCCGCGCCCACCGTCGACTTGCCGGAGCCGGAAACGCCCATCACGACGATCGGTGACCGCATCCACACCACCTACCCTTTTGTGCCTGACGTCACACAGCTTGCATTAATCGTCATATGATTGCAAGCAGGTCACAAAAAGATCTGCTGTTAAAGACCGACAGCAACCGTATGACAAGATGTATAGGTGGCATCGCCATCAAACGTCAGCGCGTTGCATCGCAATCTGCTGGCCGCGCTCGGCACCGGAATCGCTTCCGGGAAGCATCCGCCCGGGCAGGTGCTCACGCTCGACGGCGTCAGCGCCGAACACGGAGTCTCTCGCAGCGTTGCCCGTGAAGCGATCCGGGTGCTCGAGTCGATGGGCATGGTGGCGTCCCGCCGCCGGGTCGGCATCACGATCCAGCCTTCGGAGAAATGGAACGTCTTCGACCCGGTGGTGATCCGGTGGCGCCTCGAATCCGATGACCGGGCAGCCGTTCTGGTGTCACTGTCCGAACTTCGACGGGGCTTCGAGCCTGCCGCGGCCGCGCTGGCCGCCCGCCGAGCGGATCCGCATCAATGCCGCATCATGGCAGCGGCGGCGTCGGACATGGTGATGCACGGGCGCGCCGGTGATCTGGAGTCCTACCTGTTGGCGGACAAGGTATTTCACCGGACACTGTTGGAGGCCAGCGGCAACGAGATGTTCCGTGCCCTCAACGATGTTGTGGCCGAGATACTGACCGGGCGCACGCACCACCACATGATGCCTGCCACGCCGGATCCGAGGGCTATCGAGTTGCATGACGAGGTCGCCCGCGCCATCCGGCTGCGCGATGAGGCCGCCGCCGAACTCGCCATGCGCGCGATCATCGACGAGGCCGCCGCGGCCGTGGCCGACGAGTTCTCCGTCGACGCCGATTAGGCGGGCGGCGGCAGCAGTTCGAAGGTCATCATCAAACCTCTGACGCCGGACACCGTCACGGTGTGCGGCGTCCACACGCCGTCGGCATCGAGATCACAGTGGGCCACCGCTCCGATCGTGCCTTGCAGGCCCGACTCACACGACACCACTTTCACCTGCGGCCCTCCGGAGTCAGCGACCAGTCTCGCGACGACGTCCTCGAGTTGTCGTGGCGACACCGCGGGCGCCATCTCGTAGTCGATCGCCGCGCCGTCGACGGCGGTGACCGTGACGATCGGCTCGAAGCTGTTGCTCGCACTCACGACGACCTCGCAGTGGGCGGTCGTGCCCACGTCGCCGACCAGGTCCTGCCGGCAGGTCACCGACTCCGGCTTCTCGCCGGCATCGGCGAGCCGCTGCGCGATGTCCTGCTGCAGTGCCGTCCTGGAGACCGTGGGTACATTGAGGCCGCCGCCGTTCACAGTGCAGCCGGACAGCGCACCGCACAGCAACCCGGCCGCAGCCAGAACGGCAGTCGGTAGATGCACCCAACCTCCTGGTGTTTGCTAAATCTGCATGGCTCGTGGATTTCGACAGACGGTATCAGGAGAAACGAACGGAGCTAATTAACTGTGACAACGGGCAGGCAACCACGGCTGGCACGTCGGTTCTTCGATCGGTTCGAACCGGTGCACGCCGTGACCTACTTCTCGCCGGAAAGCCGGGCGGCATTCGATGGTCTCGGCTACCGCGGATTCTGGATGGGTTACTTCGCGGGACGATCCGCTCCGTTGGGAATCGTGCCCGCGCAAGTCGTGACCGCGCTGTTCTACAACTTCGCCGCCAGTCGGGTGGCGAAGGCGCTACCCGCCGCATGGGAAGTCGCCCCGCCCGGCGCGGCGTTGCGTGCCCGTGAGGACTCCGCGGTCGCCACATTGCGGCGATACGGGCTGACGGACGACGGCGTTCGGCAGGCCGCCGACCTCGCCGCCAAGGCCGCGCGCAGCGCGCCACTCGACGGCAGACCCTTGTTCGCCGCCAACTCAGCGCTGCCATGGCCCACCGAACCGCTGGCCACGTTGTGGCATGCCACGACGCTGCTTCGCGAGCAGCGAGGCGATGCGCATGTGGCCGTGTTGGCGTCGTCCGGACTGTCCGGCCGCGAGTGCAACGTTCTGCACGCCGCGGCAGGCCGGGTTCCGCCGGAAATGATCATGCGCGGCCGGGACTACGACGAGGACCAGTGGCGCCACCATGCGAACCGGTTGACCGAGCGCGGCCTGTTAGACGGTCACGGCGCACTCACCGACGCCGGTCGCGCGCTCAAACAGCACATCGAGGACGCCACCGATGTGCTGGCCCTCAGTGCACTCGAGGGACTCGACGACGCAGAAGTCGAAGACCTCTTTCGGGCTCTCACCCCGCTCGCCAGGGCGGTTGTCGCGGGCGGGGGCGTCCCCGCCGCCACTCCCATGGGCCTCAACCGGGATGAACTCGACGACGACAGCGCGCGGCTCTAGCTCTTCTTGACGGGGTCGTGGCCCCAGTCCATCAGTGAGTAGCGCCATGCAGTTTTCTCGACGTCGCCGGAAGGTCGCTGCGCAAGATGACGTTTCGTGTAACCGACGACTTTGCGCATATGCGAGTAGTCGCTGTCGGACAGGTCCGACTTCTTCGACTTGAGAATCTTGATGATGTGGCGGCCGCTTTCATGCCCCGTCGACTCGCCGCTGCCACCGGATTTCTGGCCCACCGACTTCGACTCGTCGGTGTCCAGCCATTTCTCCAGTTCGG
The DNA here is from genome assembly GCF_032159565.1 of Mycobacterium sp. GTDB lineage: Bacteria > Actinomycetota > Actinomycetes > Mycobacteriales > Mycobacteriaceae > Mycobacterium. The sequence goes on along the minus strand of NZ_JAVHWR010000214.1, from coordinate 22,899 downwards.
TCGCCGTCATGTTGACGGCGTCGTCGAACTCCCTCTTGGTATCGCTGTTGTCGTCGGGCACTGTCGGTCACTTCTTCTTCAGCGACTCGGGCTTGTGCACGGCATCATCGCCACTCTTCTCGCTGTGCACCCGGTATTGCGGATCGTCCTTGGATGCGCGCACGGTGCGCTTGGCCGCCTTGGTGTCGCTGGTGATCTTCTCCTCGACGGTGCCCTCGGCCGTACTGCCATGGCTCTGCCAGCTGACCTTGTCGCCTTTCTTGAATTCCTTGCTCATGCGGTCGGTCTACCCGCTCGCCGGATGGTCGATTCATCGGTTCGCGAGCGACCGCGGAATGTCACAATTGCGTCGTGTCGCCGCGCAGACTCCCCTCGCTGGGGGCCTCGCCGTCATCGCACGTTGCGGTTCCACTCCAGCCAACCGACGCCGGTCCGACCGTCCGCGGTGGCGACCGACGCCCACGCGCGGGGGAAGTGGCTGACCCGGCCGTCGGTCGCGGTGAGCAGAGCCGGGGCGTGACCCTTGATCTGCACGGTGGCGGTGACATCGCCGGGCCTGAAGGTGAGTTCGGTGGTCAAGGGTAAATCGTTGTCGCCGAACGTTTCCCGGGCCGTAACCGCTAGCAGCTCGATCAGTGCCCCTTCAGACGGCTGGATGTAGCCGACGCCCAGCGGCGGTGCGCCGGGGATCCGCAGATCGACACCGTGCAGATGAGTTCCGTCGCGCAGGTGCAGAGCGCTCCACACCCAGTCCATGCCCCACCAGTCGCGCACTCCCCACGAATGGTCGCGCTGTCCCGGTACCGCATGCACCTCGACCGTCCTGCCGTCGAAGGCGACGGTGCCCGACACCGTGCACGGGATCTCGTATCTGGGTGTCAGGCGGTAGAGGTACGGGGTGCCCGCCGTCGTCCAACACAGATCCATCGACAGCTCAACCGGGCGCCCCGACTCCCCTCGCAGCAGTGCGGACGGGTCGCCATACGCCTGGCCGCGACCGCGCAGGCTGACGCGATAGCGCCGCAACGGGTCGGTGGCCGCCTGCGTGAACTCGACGGCGTCGGTGCCGACGACACCGGGATCGTCGGGCGGCGCCAGGTGGAAGTCGTTCACGGCGACGGTCGGAATATCGGGACCGCACAGCAGCGCGTTCACCCATGCCGTCTGTTGGTTGGGGGTCAGGCCCAACCGGAACCAGCCGCCGATGCCCTGCCCTTCGTCGACGAAGTCGGCGTACCAGCTCTCGCTCCACAGTGGCTCGTCGCCGGGTTGATGCACGCCCTCGTCGTCGGCGCAGGGCTGCAGCGCTTCGGGCGCCGCGGGAGCGGGCAGCGTCGCCAGCGCGTCGTTGTCGAGCACATGCTGACTGTGCCTGCGCAACATGGTCATGAACATCTCGTCGCCACGCTCGGTGCGCTCGACGAGCATCGAGGAGACGATCGCCATCATCACCCCGAAGAAACTTTGGCCGCGAACGCCGTCGCGAACATCCTCCAGGCTGAGTTCGGGCTCCGGGCCCAGCGCATCGTGGTAGGTGCGCAGCAGCGCGTCGTAGTTGTCTCGGCGGATGTCGTCGGGTAGTGCGCAGCCGAGAAAATAAGCGACGTCGATCATCGCGGGGCCCCAGGTCACGGTCTGCCAGTCGACGACGGTGAGCGGCCGTTCGGCGCCCTGCTGTCCGAAAAGCATGTTGTCGAGCCGGTAGTCGCCGTGCACCAGCCCGTGCATCCGGTCGGCCGCCGACTCTCCAGCGAGGTACGCGTCGAAGCAGGCGACCAGCTTCTCGCACACGTCGCGATGCGCCGGCTCGATGCGATCCGCATAGCGTTCAGCGAATCCCGCATACAGCTGCGCGATGAGTGCCTGGTTCATCGGTCCCTCGCGGTTCAGCCATTGCACGTCGGCCATCGCCGTCTGACCTAGCAACGGCGCGTGCAGCCGGCCCAGCTGGGCCATCGCCAGCATCGCCTGTTCCACTGTGGCACCGCGAATCTCGTCGCCGACGACCGCCGGAGCGGCATCGCCGAGCAGAAGGTGAAACACACCCGTCTGGTCGTCGAAGCCCGAGCTGTAGCACGGCGCGACGGGACCACCGATGCGCGGTGCGATGTCGGTGTAGAACCGCACCTCACGTTCGTAGAGCCCCAGCGCAAGACCAGTCTGCCTGCTCGCCGGATCGGTTGCCGCGACCTTGAGCACGACGGATCCCGGACCGGTCTGCCCCTGCGCGTAAGTCAGTGCGACGCGGTAGCATTCGCTCATCTGGCCGGTGCCGATCCGCTCGGTGACGAAACGTTCGACTGTGCCCGCAGCCAGCGCAGCCGTCAGCCACTCCGCGGTCAGCTCGTCTGGCCCCTCGATGTCAGTGACCGGCACTTGTGCTCTCCGTGTGGCAGGTGTCCGGCGGTGTGCCGACGACGTCGAGCGCCGGGTTGCGGTCGAAGAAGCCGTACGGCTTGAGCCAGAAGGACACCACGTCGGCCGGCATCACCGGCCAGTCCTCAGGTCGGGTGATGTGGTGGATGCCGAACACGTACCAGAGCACGACGTCGGTGTTCTCGATGTTGCGGTCCGCCTTGGTCCATTCGGCGAGCCCGGTGTCCTTCGACGACTGGTTGACGAATTCGCCTGCCGGCCAGCGCTCACCGGGACTGTTCGGGGTCACCCACAAGGTGTGTCCGATGACGGTGGCGCGCTGGAACACCGGGGAGGCGGTATCGAACATCATCGGTATCGCGCCACTGGGCACCAGCTTGTACGACGGATGCGTGCCCAGACCGTTGACGACGTTGGTGTTGACCACTTTCCACGACCGCTGCGTCGCGAAGTTGACGTCTTGCTTGCCCTCGCTCTCCGTTTTCAGCGGGACGCTGCGCAGCACAACGGAGAGTCCGTATGGATTGTCGGACCCCATCGGCTCGGCATACGACTCCGACATGAAGACCGTGTTGTCGCCGCCGTCGACGTCCATGTCGAGCCGGGCCACCAGAAAGTGTTGATGGAACGGTGCATACGTGCGTTCGTCGACGAGCGTTCCGTTCGGATGCGGCTGTCCTTGCGCCACCGGTGTGGTCACCATGATGCCGGTGGCGCGGATCTCGCATTCGATGTTGCCATCCTGGTAGAGCCGCCAGTAGGCGAGGTATTCGTAGTTGGCGACGGTGACGTGGAACGAGATCGTCAGCCTGCGCATCCGCCGCACCTCGGCGCCGGCGTCGTGGTCGACGTGCTTCCACAGCACGGCGTTGTCTTCCTCGTGGATACAGATGGCGTTGGTGATGGTGTAGGGCTCGCCCGTGCTGTTGTGCAGCACCGCGTCCAGATAGCGGATTTCGCCGAGACAATCGCAGCCCAGCTCGAGCGAGGTCGTCATGAAGCCGAGGCCCCACTCGCCGATGTCGAATGCGGTGCGCCGGTAGTGATCCTCGGATGAGTCGCGGTAGGGCACGATCATCTCGGCCAGTGAGATCCGGTGTGCCACCGAACGGGTCCGGTCCCCGTCGCGGTAGCCGATGGTGTGCAGGGTCATGCCTTCGCGGTGGTTGAACCCGACCCGCAACGACCAGTTCTGCCACTGCAGCAGATTGCCGTCGAGGGTGAAGGAAACCCCTTCGGGCTGCGTGAGGTGCAGCGGCTTGAGCGGCTCACGTCGCGACGCGGAGCGGATGCGCTCCGGGATGTGCTTGGGCACGTACTCGCCCATCACGTTCGGTTCGTCGACCCCGCCGTTGTCCTCGACCCGCAGCACTTGCATGGTGTTGACGTCGATGACGCAGTGCAGCCCGCTGACCGGGTGGGCGTAGGGACTCTGCCCCGGACCGTCCTTGCGCCAGGTGTCCGACCAGCCGAGGCGCCGATCGCGGTACTCCGGAGGTGCGACGGCGTCGCCGTAGGTCCAGGTGTCGACGAACACCAGGTCCGTGTCCGTGATGCCGCGCTTCTCCAGTGCCGCGATGAACTCGGGATGCTTGCGGACCAGCTCGTCGCACTCGAGGAACTCGTCGACGGTGAAGTTGGCCTGCACGCCGGGGATGTGGTCGAACGATTCGACGGTGTCGTCGTCGAGCGACACCACGCCCTTGTAGGTGGCGTTGGTGGCGCGCTGCAGGCAGATCACCTCGGCGCGGCGAGGCGGGCTCGCACCCCCGCCGTCGAAGTCCGCCAGCTCTGTCTTCGTCGGTTCGACGAGTTCGATGGAAGCGATCCGCCAGCCCAACTCGGATGTCGCCGGCACCCCGGCTCCGGTGCCCGATGTCGCCGGCACCCCGGCTCCGGTGTCCGATGTCGCCGGCACCCCGGCTCCCACCCCGTGCTCGCGCCTCAGGATCGCCGCCACCGCCGTGAACTCGTCGGCTGACAGCGGATCCAATGGGTGGCTCACCCGAACACGCAATCACATGAGGCGATCCCGCGCAGGAGGTTCGGCTCCCTTTGAGTCCCGCCGATCAACGTTCCGCAGAGGGCTTCTCGCAGTTTTTCTGCGAAACGTCGATCGCTGTGGCTTCCGCCGCGGCGGAGCACGCAGCCCAGGGTTACTAGCGCGACGCCAACGTGAAGCCCGCCCACGCCTCGCGACGGTTGCCGTGCGGGTCGTGCACGACGTGAGACCGGCGATCGAACACCATCACCGCACGGTCGGCGCGCGTATAGGCCGGCCAGTCGTCACCGGGCACGCCGGTGCGGCTGAACTCACGCCATCGTGTCTGCACGTCGTCGCTCACCCGCCGTGCCGACCGACCGTCGGCGGCCGCGGTGAGCAACGAGCCGAACCGCGTGCGGTACACGTCGAAGACGGCGAACAGCTCCGTCGCGTGCGTCGCGCCCAGCCCCGACCAGTGCAACGTGCGCGGTGCGTAGTCGTAGCGGTACCGATAGGTCGGCGCGTGAATACTGTGCGCCTCGGCGATCTGCCACGCCGCCGTGCCGAAGGCGAAGTCACCGCCCAGCCGAATGCAGGCGGCCTCGTCCGGATAGCCGGGGTAGGCCGAGGTTATACGTTCGCGCTGTTCGGGTTCGAGGCCGCAGAGCAGAGCCTCGATCATCGACTCGTTCGTCGGCAGCAGCTTGAGCCATCGGGTGAACAGCCTGCCCTCGTGAGCATTGCTCCCGATGATGAGCGGCACGGGGTGCACCGTCCCGGTCCGCATCGCCTCGACCGGGTCGAGCGGCAGGTAGTCGGTGCCGCTGGTCGGGCCGACCGCGAACGCGCCGAGCATGCCCGACTGCGCATCCTTGATCAGCTCGTCGAGGGTGTTCACCAGCTTGGCGGGCCTGGCCGCCATCAACGCCTGTGCCGCGTCCTGTTTGGTCACCCCGAGCAGCGAGGCGAACTGCTCGGCGTATTGCGCCCTGACATCGGAAGTCCCCACCATGCCGCTGGCCGGGCTCTCCGAGATGGCATGCGCGAAAAGGCCTTTCGCCGCCGGCACCGCGAGCAATGTCGCTACCGCCTGTGCGCCCGCGCTTTCGCCGAAGATCGTCACGTTGTCCGGGTCCCCGCCGAACGCCGCGACGTTGTCGCGCACCCATCGCAGCGCCAGGACGAGGTCGCGCAGGAACAGGTTGTCGTCGATGGTCACGTCCCCGGTCGACAGCGACGAGAGGTCGAGGCAGCCGAGCGCCCCCACCCGGTAGTTCACCGAGACGTAGACGCAACCCTTACGGGCCAGCGCCGCACCGTCGTAGATCGGCGTTGCGGAGCTGCCGAGGATATAGCCGCCGCCGTGGATGAACACCATGACGGGCATCGGTTCGTCACGTCGCCGCTTGGGCGTGGTGACGTTCAGCGTCAGGCAGTCCTCCCCCATCGACTGATACCTGCCGACACCCAGCGCCGTGTACATGCGCTGCTGTGGAGCGCAGTGGCCGAACCCGTGGCAGTAGCGCACACCCGGCCACGGCTGCACCGGCCGCGGCGCCTTGAATCGCAGCGGACCCGTCGGCGGCTGGGCGAACGGAATCGAACGCCACCGGTGCACGCCGTCGCGGGTGAAGCCCTCGACGGTCCCGGAGCCGGTCGTTGCGCGGACGACGTGTTCGTGCATGAATCGACCGTATCGAACGAACTCGCGGGCCGCGCCTTGCCGGTATTCGGTTGTCGGCCCGCTAACCTGGCCGGTATGCGGATTGCTGTGCTGATCGCGGCGTCTGTGCTGGTCGGGGGCTGTTCCCAGGGAGTTGGCGGAGATGCCAAGCGGACCGAGCCCTCCGTGTCGGCCCCGACAAGGACGACAACGTCACCGCCGCGCACCACCACCTCGACGCCGACGCCCCCGGTCAAGCCGCCGGAACCGGGTGCCGACGTCGCCGACGCGATCATGTTCATCGAATCGGGGACCCCGGCCGACGTGAGCCGGTTTCACACCGCCACCAGGGACGGTGCCGCGACGCAACTCGGTGACGACGTCGCGTTCACCACACCGTCGGGCAAAACGCAGTGCATGACCGACTCGAAGAACTTCGGCGGCGCGCTGGCGTGCCTGGTGGACCTCACGATTCCGCCGCTTCAGCCGCCCGACGTGTACGGCCAATGGAAGGGCGGCTGGGTCGACTTCGCCGGCCCCAGCATCGAAATAGGTTCGACGCACGGCGATCCCGGCCGGTTCGGCAACGGCACCGGCCCGGAACTGCCCTACGGATCGGCGCTCGCCTTCGGCGACTATCGGTGCCGGTCAGACCCGGCCGGGCTGTACTGCGTCAACTACGCCAACCAGTCGGCCGCCCGGTTCAGCGACGCGGGCATCGTCGCCTTCGGATGCCTCCAGAAGGTGACGCCGCCTGCGGGGATCGGCGAGAAGTACAGCTGCTGAACCCGTTTCAGGCGACGCCCTTCTGACGCAGCAGGGGCAGCACGCCCTCGGCGAACCAGTACGCCTCTTCCAGGTGCGGGTAGCCCGACAAAATGAACTCGTCGAATCCGACCGAGTGGTATTCATAGATCAGGCTGGCGACTTCCTCATGGCTGCCGACCAAGGCGGTGCCCGCCCCGCCGCGGACCAACCCGACACCGGCCCACAGGTTCGGGTATATCTCGAGCTGATCGACCCGTCCGCCGTGCAGCGCCGTCATCCGGCGTTGGCCCTCGGATTGCGATTTGGCGTGCAGCTGAGTCTGTTTGGCGATCTGTTCGGGCGATAGCTCAGCGAGCAGTTCATCGGCGACCGCCCACGCCGCTGCAGACGTGTCACGGCTGATCGTGTGCAGCCGAATCCCGAAGCGCACGCTGCGGCCCCTTGCCGCCGCGAGTTCGCGGACCTTCTCGATCTTGGCGGCGGCCGCCTCCGGCGGCTCACCCCAGGTGAGGTAGACATCGACGTATTGAGCGGCGATGGGAAGGGCAGCGGCTGACGAACCGCCGAAGTAGATCTGCGGCAACGGGTTCGGCGGTGCCGACACCCGGGCGTCCTCGACGGTGTAGTAATCGCCGTTGAAGTTCACCGAGTCCTCGTGCCAGACCGAGTTGACGATGTGGAGGAACTCCCCTGTGCGGGCATAGCGCTCGTCGTGGCTGAGCCAGTCGCCGAAGCGGCGCTGCTCGAGGTCATCTCCGCCGGTGACGATGTTCAGCAGAACTCGGCCCTCGGAGAACCGCTGCAGGGTGGCTGTCTGTTGCGCGGCAAGCGTCGGCGGCACCAGGCCCGGCCGGAAGGCGACCAAGAACTTCAGCCGCTCGGTCTCCGACAGCAGTGCGGCCGCCGTCAACCAGGCGTCCTCGCACCACGTGCCGGTCGGTGTCAGCACACCTTCGTAGCCGAGTCGGTCGGCCGCGCGTGCGACCTCCGCCAAATAGCGGCGGCTTGGCCGTCGATAGGTGTCGGGCACGATGTGGTTCGACGACGCGTGCGAGGCACCGACGATCGAACGGCTGTCGCCGCTGGTGGGCAGGAACCAGAAGAATTTCGCCGGCATGTCGCTCCTAGCGGTTGATCAGAAGGGGAGTAAGCGCGTCGCTATAGCGGCGGTCCACCCAGTTGGCGAACTTCGGCGCATCAGCGATCTGCTTCGATTCGGCGAAGAGGTCGGCCAATTGCTGCTCGGAGCCCACCAATTGGTCGGACAGCGCTGCCGGCAATCGCAGGCTGCGCGCTTGCGACGTTGCGGCGACCTTCGGATCGAGACCTACCGCCGCGGCGTAGTCCCTGGCCCATTGGTCGGGATTGTCCTTGGCCCAGCGCACCGCCTTGGCGTACCGCACCAGCAGATCGTTGAGCGCAGTGTTGCGTTTCGGGTCGGCCAGCGCGTCGTCGGACGCGATGCCGAAGCCGGCACCGTTGGTGACGTCTGTTGCCTCCGCGATGCTGCGCACCGGGATGTCGGCCTCGGCCTGCGCCGTGTAGGGATCCCAGATCGCCCATGCGTCGACCTGGCGCTGGGTGAATGCGCCGAGGGCGTCGGCGGGTTGCAGGAACACCAGGCCGACGTCCGAGGGCGAAAGCCCCGCGCGATGCAGCTGAGCCAGCACGTTGCCGTGCGCGGAGCTGCCCTTGCCGACCGCAATCCGCTTGCCGCGCAGGTCGGACACGGCGCGAATCGGTGAATCGGCGTGCACCAGGATCCGGTCGCCTCGGCCGCTTCCGTCGTACGCGGAAACCACCTTGACCTTCGCGTTGGAGGCCGCGCCGAAGATCGGCGGCGTGTTGCCGGTGATCGCGAAGTCGATCTTGCCCGCCGTCGCGGCCTCGATCTGCGGAGGGCCCGACGTGAACGTCGAGAACGCGACCTTGTACGGCAGGTCGTCGAGTGCCCCTGCAGCGCGCAGCAGCGACTCGGTGCCGCCCTTCTGGTCGCCCACCTGCAGTGTCAGGCCCGACAATTCCGACAGCGGGACCGTCGCAGGCGCCTCCTTGGCGCCCGAGCTGTCCTCGCGGGAGACGCAGGCGCCGAGCAGTCCGACGAAGATGGCGAAAACGGCAACACGGAATGCCAGTGGCCGCCGTGATACGAACATGAAAGATCCCTTCCTTCAGCGATTTCCGTTAGATACGGACGCCGAGCTTGTCCAGAAGATCGATGCGGTAGCGCTCGGATTCGGCGGTCGCCTCCCCCGCGGGCGGGCGCGGCTGGTCGATCGACAGCGTGTACACCACCCGCCCGTCGTTCAGGACGAGCACCCGGTCGGCGAGCGCGACGGCCTCGTCGACGTCATGAGTCACCAGCAGCACACCGAACCGGTGGGCACGCCACAGGTCGAGAAGCAGACCGCGCATCGTCAGCCGGGTCAGCGCGTCCAGAGCGCCGAACGGCTCGTCGAGCAGCAGCAGATCAGGTTCGGCGACGAGCGCACGCGCAAGCGAAACCCGTTGCGCCTGACCGCCTGACAGCGTCGACGGCCAGACGGTCGCGCGATCGGCCAGGCCGACGTCGGCCAACGCCCGGTCGGCTCGCGACCGGGCCTCGTCCCGGCGGAGCTTGCTCCGACCCATGTGCTCCTCGCATGCGCGGTGGTTGAGGCCGTACACCACATTGGTGCGCACGTCTCGCCACGGGAAGAGCCGTGGCTCCTGGAAGGCCAGCGCGGGTGATCCCGTCACGGTGCGCTCGCCGGTGTGGTCGTCGGAAAGGCCGGCGAACACCCGAAGCACGGTCGACTTTCCCGAACCGCTGCGACCGATCAGCGCGACGATCTCGCCGCTGTTGACCGCCACGGTGACGTCGGTCAGGACGCGATGTTCGCCGTACCACTTGTCGATACCCCGCAATTCGCCTGCCAGCGAGGTGTGCTTGTCGGTCAGAACGGTCATGTGCGATACCTCAGGGCTCGTCGTTCCAGCGCGCGGACGATGGCGTCGGTGCCGATTCCGAGCAGTGCGTACACGGTCAGGCCGAAGATGATGATGTCGATGCGCAGGAAGTCCCGGGCGTTGTTGATCATGAATCCGATGCCCTTGTCCGCGTTGATCTGCTCGGCGACGATCAACGTCAGCCATGCAATCGCGAGCGACTGCCGCAAACCGACGAGCACCTGGGGCGCGGAACTGGGGACAATGATGATCCGGAGCCGCTGCCAGAACGAGAAGCCAAGCACCTGAGCGGTTTCGAAGAGCTTCGGGTCGACCTGACGAATCGCCGAGAAGGTGTTCAGATAGAGAGGGACGCTCACACCCAGTGCTACCAGGAGCACCTTCGGAAGCTCGCCGATGCCGAACCACAGGATGAAGAGCGGAATCAGGCCGAGGTGCGGCAGCGCACGCACCATCTGCATCGGTGGGTCGACGGCGGCCTCGAACCACCGCGAAAGGCCGACCGCGATACCGAGGGCGACCCCGAGGAACCCGCCGAGCAGCAGCCCTTCGACCACCCGAATGCCGGAGACCCGCAGGGCGTCGCCGAGTTGTCCGTTCTCGACGACTTCGACGCCGGCCCCGAGGATCAGCGACGGCGCGGGCAGCACATCCTGTGCGATGAGTCCGATCGCGCTTCCCAACTGCCACAGCGCAAGCAAGGCCACCGGCGAGGCCCATCGGATGACCGTCCATCTGCGGTCGCTTCGGCGCGCCGGGGCGGTGCGGGCAGGCGCCAGCTCGGTTGGTGTCGTCACGGTGCTTCGACGCTACGGCGCACGCGAGCGACGGTGAAGGTTTGAATTCTGCGTGAAATAAACGACCCTGCCGGAGTAGGTATCGAAACACTCACTCCGGCACGGCCGTTTCCTTACGCGCTATGTGGTTGTGGTCACAACCGGAAGTCACCGTCGACGATCACCGGCGTCACCTCGTGGCCGTTGATGGTCGACCTGGCTGACTTGTTCGCCAGCAGGGTGATCTGCTGGGCCTGCTGCAGCTGACGCTTGTTACGCACGCTGTTGCGGAACTGCAGCTCGTTCAGCTGCTGCAACTCGGCCTGCTCGAAGTCGCGGCCGCTGATGCCGCCGTTGAACTGCACGCCGGTCGCAGTGCCGTCGAGACGGACCACCCACGATGCGCGCACACCGTCGAAGTCGGCGGTGTACATGCCTGCAGGCGCCGGAACGGCGAGTGCGCTGAACTTGAAGGCCACGCCGTTCATGGTCAGGTCGCCGACCACGTCCTTGCCGTCGAACTCGGCCTTGAGGGTGTCCTTGAAGCGGGACGTGATGTCGATCTTGCCGTCCTTCTGATCGCCGAAGAACCAGGCCTCGTCGTCGGTGCCGTTGCAGGCGTACGCGGCAATCTGGGTGCCATCGACGGCTATGCCGATGACCATTGGCTTGCCGTCGGCCGCCTTGATGTCGGCAATGTACTTCGCCGACTGCGGGAACGGGGCTGCCGTGGCGGGAGCGGGTGTGGCGGAACTTGCGGAGGCCTTGGAGGCTTCAGTGGACTCGGTCGCTTCTTTCGTGCCGCTCGAGCAAGCGGACAGGGAGCCGAGCGCGAGAAGCGCGATGACACCCAGTAGCAGGATGCGGAGATGCTTTTTCATGTGACCAGGATGAATCGCTCACAGCGACCGCACATGAAGAATGCATGGAGATTGCGTGGAGATCCGAGGCGCCCGCAGGCGACCGTGCCGGGCTCACTCCGCCAGGAAGCTCTCCACTTTGTCGAGAAACACCTGCCATCCCGGCTCGTTTGCAGTCAACAGATGGTTGTTGCTGTTGAGGGCGACCAGATGAGAATCGGGGATCAGCGCGGCGAGTTCCTCGGCGACGCGCAGCGGCTGCCGGTGATCGTCGCACGAGTGCAGGATCAATGTGGGGCAGGAAACCAGACCCGCCTCGTCGCGCACATCGATACGCCCGAACTCCTCGAGGAACCGCACCGCGTTCTCCGGCGAGGTGGTGCGCCGCTGCAACTGGTCGAAGGCCGCCCAGTCCGCCCTGGTGCCGTCGGGCAGGAACTGCGCAGCGAACACCTGCCGGAAGGCCGGGTCGTCGCGGCCCCAGCTCACGCGCGCGAGATCGAGGTCCAGTGCCGCTGCCCGCTTCTCCTCCTCGTTGACCGCTCGGGTGCCGCGGCCACGAGCGTAGGAGCTGCACAGCACCAGCTTGCTGACACGGTCGGGATGCCTGGCTGCGTAGGCGACGGCGACCGCGCCGCCCTGGGACACACCCAGCAGCGGAAAGTGCTCCAGTCCCAGTGAATCGACAACGGACTCCAGATCGCTGACCCAATCGCCGAAGCTGAAATCCGTTGCGCTCCAGTCCGATAGACCACAACCTCGTTCGTCGTACCGAATAAAGGTGTGCCGTCGCGAGAGATCGCGAACCCAGTGCCGCCATACCGGGCTCTCGATGTCGTAGCCGAGATGTGTCATCCAGTTGGCTGCGCGCTACCAGCGGCGGGCCCTCCCCCGCCACCGCGTAGGCCAGCCGCACCCCGTCGGCCCCGCGACAGAACGCGATGTGCTGTCGCGGAGGCGGCGGCTCGGCCTGCGCTTCGGGTTCCTGCGGCGTCGGCGGTGTGTCGTCGAGCACCGTGGCGACGAATTGGTACCCGCGACCGCGCACCGTCCTGATGAAGCGCTGCGATTCGCCGTCGTCGCCCAGCGCCCGTCGAGCCGCCTTGATCCGGCTCGTCAACGCCGCCTCGCCGACGAATCGGCCGCCCCACACCGCGTCGAACAACTCCTCTTTGGTGACGCAGCGTTCGCGGTTGATGACCAGTTGCGTCAGGACGTCGAACACCTGCGGCTCGACGCGGACGACCTCGTCACCGTGACGCAGTTCGTAGCGCTGCGTGTCGAGCACGAAACGGTCGAAGCGCCACACGGCGGGTCCCGCCTATCGCCAGCCGTCGGCCGCCCTGGCGGCGCGCATCAGAGCGTCACACAGTTCACGCAGTTCCGTAGGGTGCGCGCCTTCTTCGATCGCGGTGGAGACGTCCTCTGCAGCGCATCTCACCTGATAGACACGGTCGGACAGCTCGGAGGCCTCTTCGGCGGTCAGCACCACCGAATCCGGGGCCAGCGAGGTGCCCCTGACCTGCGCCCGCTGCTCGTAGGCGCGCTGCCGACACGACTGCCTGCAGTACTGACGGCGCCTGCCGAGACCCGCGTCGGCCACTTCGCGACCACACCACCGGCATGATGCGGGACGTCGGCGGGTTCGGGTCAAAGTCTCCACGGATCCCGACTGTAGACGGGGAAAGACGCATATCCCGGTATCATTTGCGGCTGAGTCGGGAACTCGTAGTAAGTGTGCTGCGTTGTTTACCCGGACTGATTGATTTGAGGAGTGTTGACGAATGGCTGATCGGGTGTTGAGAGGCAGTCGCCTCGGAGCCGTGAGCTACGAGACCGACCGCAACCACGACCTGGCGCCGCGTCAGGTCGCGCGCTACCGCACCGATAACGGCGAGGAGTTCGACGTCCCCTTCGCAGACGACGCCGAAATCCCCGGCAATTGGCTGTGCCGCAACGGCATGGAAGGCACCTTGATCGAGGGTGACGTGCCGGAGCCCAAGAAGGTCAAGCCGCCGCGTACCCACTGGGACATGCTGCTGGAGCGCCGTTCCGTCGATGAGCTCGAAGAGCTGCTCAAGGAGCGCCTCGACATCATCAAGACCCGGCGTCGCGGCAGCAGCTGACCAGCGACTAACGCATCACGCCGCGGGCGCGATCCAGGCGCCCGCGCACACCCCACTCTGCGACCTTGAGCATCGCTTCGCGGATGTTGGATCCGCTCATCTTCGACTGCCCCAGCTCGCGCTCGGAGAAGGTGATCGGCACTTCTACCACGACGAATCCGTTGTTGATGGCGCGCCAGGTGAGGTCGATCTGGAAGCAGTACCCCTTCGAGTCGACGGCGGCGAGGTCGATCTTTTCCAGCACCTCACGCCGATAGGCCCGGTAGCCCGCGGTGATGTCGCGCACGCCGACGCCGAGTAAGACCCTGGCGTACGTGTTGGCGGTCTTGGAGAGGGCGAACCGGCGACGCGGCCAGTTCCGGATGGCGCCGCCTGGGACATAGCGCGACCCGATCGCCAGGTCCGCGCCGCCGCCGTCGATGGCGTCGAGCAGCCGGTGCAGTTCCTCGGGCGCGTGGCTGCCGTCGGCATCCATCTCGACCAGGACCGAATACTCGCGGCTCAGCCCCCACGCGAAGCCGGCCAGGTAGGCCGCGCCGAGCCCGTTCTTGCTCTTGCGGTGCATGACGTGGACCCGATCGGGGTCGGCGAGCGCCAGTTCGTCGGCCAGCTCGCCGGTGCCGTCCGGGCTGCCGTCGTCGACGACGAGGATGTGCACGTCGGGCAGGGCGGTGTGCACCCGGCCGGCGATCAACGCCAGGTTCTCCCGCTCGTTGTAGGTCGGGATGATGACCAGAGTGCGCTGACTCGGGCGTTCTGCTGGCCCTGGGCCGCTCATGTGGTTCCTCTTTCGGTGCCCCCGTCATCGGGCGGCGTGTCTTGACCGCCGGCGTTCTTCACCCGGCGGCGGCTGCGCACGAACCTCTCATTGTGCAGTATCGCGGCGATCAGGGCTCCGATCCCGACGGCGACCAACAGCCCCTGGACCAGCGGGCCGAATCGGGTTGCCGGTGTGAGCTGGGTCTTCAGCCGGATCGCCATGTCGAGATAGGCGGGTTCGAACCATCCGGTGCGAGCCAGCACACGGCCGTCTGGCGCGACGACGGCGCTGATGCCCGTAGTGCCGGCCACGATGACGAAGCGGTTGTGCTCAACCGCCCGCAGCCTGGCGAACGCAAGCTGCTGAACACTCATCGATTCGTTGAACGTGGCGTTGTTGGACGGAACCGTCAACACCTGGGCGCCGCTGAGCACCGACTCCCGCGGCGAGCGGTCGAAGATGACCTCCCAGCAGGTCGATACGCCGATCGGCACGCCGGCCGCCTGCACGACGCCGTTCCCGCTGCCGGGTGCGAAGTAACCCGCACGATCGGCATACGGCGAGAAGTGCTTGAAGAAGCTGCGCCATGGCAGGTATTCGCCGAACGGCTGGACGATCTGCTTGTCGTGCCGGTCGCCGGGACCGGTGCCGGGATTCCAGACGATGATCGAGTTGGTCGAGACCGGGTTGTCCGGGGTGTAGCCCGCACCTTTGAGCACTCCACCGACAAGGATCGGCGCCTTGATGGCCTCCACGGCGACCCCGATCTGGTCGGCGGCGTCCTGGTTGGCCAACGGGTCGATATCCGACGAGTTCTCCGGCCAGATGACGAACAACGGCTGCGGCGCACGGCCCGCCCGCACGTCATCGGCGAGCCTCATCGTCTCCCGCACGTGGTTGTCGAGCACCGCACGGCGCTGCGCGTTGAAGTCCAGCCCGAGCTGCGGCACATTGCCCTGCACGACCGCCACGTTGACAGACGGTTCGTCGGCGGCCCCCGCGCCGGAATGCCTGACGGCGGGCGAGATCGCTGCGGTGGCGATCAGCACGAGACAGATGCAGGCGCCGGGCAGGACCACCGAGGGCGGCGCCGAGTCCGCGGGCTTGCCCTCTTCGCCGCCGCGCCACCAGTCGAAGATCTCGAAGGCCAGAGCGGCGAGCGCGAAGCCGAGCAACGTCACCGCAAACGACACCAGCGGCGCCCCACCGATTTGCGCCAGCGACAACAGCGGACTGTCTGTCTGGCCGAAACCGACCACGCCCCAGGGGAATCCGCCGAACGGCACCGTCGACTTCGCCCACTCGGCGAGTGCCCAAAGGCCGGCGAACCAGATCGGCCACGCGGTCAGCCTGCGTACCGCGACAGCGCAGAGGCCGAACAAAGCAGGGAACACGGCCTGCACGAGCGAGAGCACCAGCCATGGCAGGAGCCCGACCATCGCGCCGGTCCACGGCAACAGCGGTATGTAGAAGGCCGCCCCGAAAAGGAAGCCGTAGCCGAATCCGCCGACGAGCTTGGTGGTGTCCCTGGTCAGCACCCAGGCCAGCAGTGCGAACGCGACGATCGCGGTGTACCACCAGCCGAACGGCGGGAAGCTCAAGCAGAGCAGCAGCCCGCCGACGAGCGCGGCGCTGATGTGCGAGAGCCGGGCCACCAAGGCCGTGCCGAACCGCTGGACCCATGCGGGCACCTCGCGTTTTGCGGCCGGCTCGTCGGCTGTCGTGTCGGCGGACGTGGCCTCGCCGTCGCCGTCGCCCTCGTCGGCGCGTTCGTAGTCGAAAACCGGGAACGAGTCGGTGTCGTCCTCGGCGCGGCCCCATCGCCGGTGTGGCGTCCGCTTAACCATGGATCACCGCACCTCGGTGCACGGTCTGACGGCATCGCGGCAGCAGGTCGTCGACGCCGAGACGGGGCAGCGCGGGCACTCGCGAACGCGGGTCGGTGGACCAGCGTTGCACTGCGTTGTCGGGGGCGCTGACCTCCAACTCGTCGACCTGCCACACCGCGTACGAGGCGGCTGCGCCGGGAACGAGCGTGCCGGTGATGCCGTCGCGCACGCCGGCCGCGCGCCACGCGCCCCTGGTCGCGGCCGAGAACGCCGCACGCACCGATATCGCGCTGGCTTGCGTCTTGTGCCTGGCCGCCGCACGGACGGTGACCCAGGGATTCATGCCGGTTACCGGCGAATCGGAGCCGAAGGCGAGTGGCACGCCTTGGGATGCTAACAGCGCGAGCGGGTTGAGCCGCAAAGCCCGGTCCACGCCGAGACGCTGCGCATACATTCCGTCGTCGCCGCCCCACAGCGCGTCGAAGTTGGGTTGCACGCTTGCGATGACCCCCCACGCGCCTAGCCGCGCCGCCTGCTCGGGTGTGACCATTTCGAGGTGTTCGAGCCGGTGCCCGCAGCGCGCGACGGCCTGCGCGCCGAGTCGGTCGACCACCTGCTGCACAGCACCGACGACGGCGCCGACCGCGGCGTCTCCGATCACGTGGAAGCCCGCCGGGATACCGGCTTCGGTGCAGGCGTGCAGGTGCGCGGCGATGGCCTCCGAATCGAGGTAGGTGTTTCCGCAGCGGTCCGGCGCATCGGTGTACGCCTCGTGCAGCCAGGCCGTCCGAGATCCCAGGGCGCCGTCGACGAACAGGTCGCCCGCCAACCCCCGCGCGCCGGTCGCGTCCATCAGGGCCTCGGCCTGACGGCGGTCGGTGACCGCTTCGCCCCAGTAGCCGACGACCTCGACGCCGTGCTGGGTGCCGCGCAGTTCATGCCAGTCGTCGAGACCACCGATGTCGGGACCTGCGCATTCGTGGACGGCGACGATGCCGTTGGCGGCGGCGAGGTCGAGGGCGGCGGTGCGGGCGCGGGCACGTTGATCGGGGGTCAGCCGGTCACGAGCGGCGCCCCGGACCAGGTGGTGGGCGGCAGCGGTCAGCGGACGTTGCGCGTCGAAGCCCTGCGCCGCCGACAGACCCGGCGCCAGCCGGCGCAGCGCCGTGGACCCCGCCGCCGAATGGACGTCGACGCGGGCCAGATAGGCAGGCCGGTCGCCGACGACCGCGTCCAGGTCGTCGGTGCTCATCGGAGTCGCCTCCGGCCAGCCCGACTCGTCCCAGCCGTGGCCCCAGATGGGTCCGTCGGGATGGGCCCGGGTGTACTCGGCGACGAGCTGCAGGCAGTGCCGTGCCGATGTGGCATGGCGCAGATCGAGGCCGGTGAGCATGAGACCGGTCGCGGTGACATGTACGTGGCTGTCGACGAAAGCTGGCGCGACGAACCCGCCGTCCAAATCGACGACCTCGGCGTCCGGGAACTGGGCGAGACCGACGCCGTCGCTGCCCAGCCACACCACGGCGCCATCGCGGACGGCCATCGCGGTGGCGTCCGGCATGGCCGGACTGTGAATCCGGCCGCGACGAAGCAGCGTCGTCAAGTCAGTCTGGCTGGCGGGGCAACACCGGAGGCTCGACATCGACGACGTCGATCACTTCACCGTCGATGTAGTCGCCGCGCCCCGCTTCTGGCCGGCTCGCCGCGGCGGCCCATGGATCTGGTCCTCCTCGCGTGCGGGACGCGACCGTGATCAGCGGCATGCGGCGGGCGGCCATGGCCGTCAGCACAGGGCGGGCGACGGCGCGGGTCGGCGGCATCAGCAGCAGCAGGCCGGCCGCGGTGGTGACCAGGCCGGGCAAGAAAACCAGCACGGTGCCCAGCGCGACCATCGCGCTGTCGGTGACCGCGCCCTGCGGTGTGGTCAAGCCCGACCGCAGACGCTGGATGTGGCGTTTGACCTGGGAACCGGCGAGCACGAAGCCGAGAACCGACGTGCCCAACAGCGCCAACACGGTCCAGCCGAACCCGATCGTCGAGACCAGGGCCACAACGACCCCCAGTTCGACGACCAAGTAGATCAGGAACAGACGCATCGCCATAGTGTGCCAACGGTTCGAAAGGCGGCCAGGTTCCGAGAACCTAGACGGGCGCGGGCGCGGTGACCTCGATCGCGCGGTGCACCTTGTCGATGCCGCCGCGGAAGAGCGCCTGCGGCACCCACCACCATGCGTGCCACCAGTAGCGCTTGGTGACTTTCTCGAACACCTGGCGGGTCTGCGACGGGGGCAGATTTCGCGCCACGGCCTCGACGGGCTCGCCCTTCGGCTTGCCGAGCGCACCGGCCTTCTGGATGGTCACCCGCGGCGTGTTGTTGATGCGTTTCGTCTTCCACGAGCCGTCGTCGGTGATGATCAGCAGCTTGTCACCCTCGAGAACTCCCCACACCGTTGTCGGCTTGGGTGTTCCGTCCTTGGTGAAGGTGGTGAGCAGCAGGTATTTCTCGTCGTAGACGTCTTTGAAGATGGCGGCCATGAGAGTCAATTCACCGCTTTCAGCTCGATCGAAACGTTGTTCTTCATGCCGCCGCGCAGCTTGGAGAACAAGTTGAAGGTCTTTCCGAGCAGGCCGTACCGCTTGCCGATGGCGTCGTAAGTGGCACCGTTCGCGGACTTGTCGAGGATCGTGGCGACGGCCTCGACGGCCTCGCCCTTCGGGTTGCCGCTCCGGTCACACTCGGCGATGGTCACCCGCGAGGTGTTGCGGATGCGCTTGACCTTCCACGACTTCTCCTGGGTGATCACGACCAGGCCGTCGCCGCTGGGCGCCGCCCAGATGGCGGTCGGCTTGGGGCGGCCGTCCTTGGTGAACGTGGTCAGCAGGATGTATTCGTTCTTCGCGACGTCGGCAAAGGTGACAGGCACATGCTCAACGTAGCGGGAACTAGCCTTCGAGGTCGCCCTCGGCTTCCAGCAGCGCCGCACGCAGCGCGTCGATCGTGTCGGCGTCGGGCTGCGCCCACATGCCACGATCGGCCGCTTCCAGCAGTCGCTCGGCCATGCCGTGCAGCGCCCACGGGTTCGACTCGGCCATGAACTTGCGGTTCTCCTCGTCGAGGACATATGCCTGCGTGAGCCGTTCGTACATCCAATCGGCCATCACGCCCGCGGTCGCGTCGTAGCCGAACAGATAGTCGACGGTGGCGGCCATCTCGAATGCCCCCTTGTACCCGTGCCTGCGCATCGCCGTCATCCACCGCGGGTTGACGACCCTGGCCCGGAACACGCGGGTGGTCTCCTCCGACAGGGTGCGGGTGCGGACGGCGTCGGGGCGGGTGTTGTCGCCGATGTAGGCGACGGGCGCCGTGCCGGTCAGTGCGCGGACGGTGGCGATCATACCGCCGTGGTACTGGAAGTAGTCGTCGGAGTCGGCGATGTCGTGTTCGCGGGTGTCGGTGTTCTTGGCGGCCACCGTGATTCGGCGGTACTGCCGGTTCATGTCATCGGCGGCGGGTGCTCCGTCGAGCCCGCGGCCGTAGGCGAAACCGCCCCATGCCGTGTACACCTGCGCGAGATCCGCATCGTCCCGCCAGTTGCGGCTGTCGATCAGTTGCAGGAGGCCGGCGCCGTAGCTGCCCGGCTTCGAGCCGAAAACCCTTGTAGTGGCGCGCCGTCGGTCGCCATGCTCGGCGATGTCGGCGTCCGCGTGCGCGCGGACGTAGTTCTGCTCGGCGGGCTCGTCGAGACTGGCAACGATCGCGACCGCGTCGTCGAGCATGGTGACCACGTGCGGGAAGGCGTCCCGGAAGAAGCCGGAGATCCGCACGGTGACGTCGATGCGGGGCCTGCCGAGTTCGGCGAGTGTGATCGGCTCGAGGTCGACGACGCGCCGCGACGCGTCGTCCCATACCGGCCGGACCCCCAGCAGCGCAAGCACTTCGGCGATGTCGTCGCCCGACGTGCGCATCGCCGACGTGCCCCAGACCGAGAGGCCGACCGACCGCGGCCAGTTGCCGTGGTCCTTGCGGTACCGCTCCAGCAGCGAGTCGGCCATCGCGGTGCCGGTCTCCCACGCCAGTCGTGACGGCACTGCCTTTGGGTCGACGGAGTAGAAGTTGCGTCCGGTGGGCAGCACATTGACCAGACCCCGCAGTGGTGAACCCGACGGACCCGCGGCGATGAATCGGCCGTCGAGAGCGCGCAGGATCTCGTCGATCTCCCCCGCCGTGCCCGCGAGCCGCGGAACGACTTCGGTCGCCGCGAACCGCAGTATCGCTGCGACGTCACCGTTGTCGGTCAGTCGGTCGGCGACCGCGGGCTCCCAGCCAGCCCGTTGCATATCGGAAAGCATTGTGCGAGCACGGTTTTCGGCCTCGTCGACGGCTGCGCGGTCGTCGCTGCCGTCCTCGGCCAGGCCGAGCGCCTGTCGCAGGCCGGGCACCGTCTTGTCGCCGCCGAACAGCTGGCGGGCCCGCAGTATGGCGAGGACGAGGTCGAGCTGGGGTGCGTCGGTCGGCGCCTGACCCAGCACGTGCAGACCGTCGCGGATCTGGACGTCCTTGATCTCGCACAGCCAGCCGTCGACATGCAACAGCATGTCGTCGAACGAGTCGTCCTCCGGCCGCTCGGCCAGACCCAGGTCGTGGTCCATCTCGGCGGCGCGCATCAGCGTCCAGATCTGCTGGCGGATTGCCGGCAGCTTGCCCGGGTCGAGTGCGGCGATGTTGGCATGCTCGTCGAGCAACTGCTCCAAACGCGCGATGTCCCCGTAGCTTTCGGCGCGGGCCATCGGCGGGATGAGGTGGTCGACGAGTGTGGCGTGTGCGCGCCGCTTGGCCTGAGTGCCCTCGCCCGGGTCGTTGACGAGGAACGGATAGATCAGCGGCAGGTTGCCCAGTGCCGCGTCGGCGCCGCACGCCGCGGACATGCCGAGCGTCTTGCCGGGCAGCCACTCGAGGTTGCCGTGCTTGCCGAGGTGGACGACCGCGTCGGCGCCGAAACCTTGGTTCAGCCAGTGGTACGCCGCCAGGTAATGATGGCTCGGCGGCAGGTCCGGGTCGTGGTAGATGGCGACGGGGTTCTCGCCGAAGCCCCGCGGTGGCTGCACTATCAGCACGACGTTGCCCGCCTGCATCGCGGCGATGACGATCTCGCCGTCCGGGTCCTGCGTGCGGTCGACGAACAGGTTACCGGGAGCGGGGCCCCAGTGCTTCTCGATCGGATCGGTGAGCTCTGCGGGCAAGGTGCCGAACCAGGCCCGGTAATCCTTGGCGGACAGCCGGATCGGGTTACCGGCCAGCTGGCCTTCGGTGAGCCAGTCCGGATCCTGGCCGCCGCGTTCGATCAGCGCGTGGATCAGCGCGTCGCCGTCCTGTGCGTCGACACCGGGGATGTCGCCGATGTCGTAGCCGGCCTCGCGCATGGCCCGCAGCAGGGCGACCGCGCTGGCCGGGGTGTCGAGCCCGACCGCGTTACCGATGCGGGCATGTTTGGTCGGATACGCGGAGAACACGACCGCCACGCGCTTGTCCTTCGGTGCGACGGCCCGCAGTCGTGCGTGCCGCACAGCGAGGCCTGCCACGCGGGCACAGCGTTCGGGATCGGCGACGTAGGAGATCAGGCCCTCGTCGTCGATTTCCTTGAACGAGAACGGGACGGTGATGATCCGTCCGTCGAACTCCGGCACCGCCACCTGCGTCGCGACGTCGAGCGGGCTGAGACCGTCGTCGTTGTCGTGCCATTGTGACCGCGAGCTGGTCAAGCACAGGCCCTGCAGTATCGGGATATCCAGTGCGGCAAGGTGTGCCACGTTCCAGGTGTCGTCGTTGCCGCCTGCCGACACGGTGGCCGGAACCGCTCCGCCTGCGGCCAGCACGGTGGTCACCATGGCGTCGGCCGATTTCAGCAAGTCGAGCATGTCGCCTTCGGCGGTACGCAACGAGGCGCAGTAGACGGGCAGCGCGCGCCCGCCGGCGTCTTCGATCGCATCGCAAAGCGCTTGGACGTAGCCGGTGTTGCCCGCCAGCTGCTGAGCCCGGTAGAAGAGCACGGCGATCGTCGGGCCGTCACCATTGGTCGACGCGCGTTCGAGCACACCCCAGTTCGGGATGATCGCGGGCGGCGCGAACCCGAAGCCGGTCATCAGCACGGTGTCGCACAGAAATGCGTGCAGCTGGCGGAGATTCTCCATGCCGCCCTGAGCGAGATAGATGTGAGCCTGCACCGCCGCCCCAGCCGGAACCGTGGAGCGGCTCATCAGCTCGGCGTCCGGAGCATGCTCACCGCTGACCACCACCGTCGGCACGCCGCTGCCGATCACGGTGTCGATGCCGTCCTGCCAGGATCGGTAGCCACCGAGTATCCGCACCACGACCAGATCCGCGCCGTTCATCTGCTCGGTCAGCTCACCGTCCACGAGCCGCGACGGGTTGGCCCACCGATACCGCGCGCCACTCGAACGGGCGGCGATCAGGTCCGTGTCAGACGTCGACAGCAACAGGATGGTGGGCTCAGGCACCCACCATTCCTATCGCAGTGGGCTGTCAGTCGCCGAAGCGGCCGTGCCAGGTCTGCGGGTAGGGCAGGCCGGTGGCGGCGGCAAGGGCGAGGAGTACAGCGCCGAAGACGATCAAGGAGAACATCGTTGGTCCTTCCGTACGTTGTTACACACGCGTGCAACTGCGAGCACCGTACGACGACACC
Source organism: Mycobacterium sp. (assembly GCF_032159565.1). Classification (GTDB taxonomy): domain Bacteria; phylum Actinomycetota; class Actinomycetes; order Mycobacteriales; family Mycobacteriaceae; genus Mycobacterium. Next base: position 107 of record NZ_JAVHWR010000214.1, on the reverse strand, counting down.
GGCGGTTAATGATCGACATGTGCCTGACGGAACTCGCAGACCAGCGGTGTGACGACGGTCACATTCACGCACTAACGAAGCCCTTGGAGACCATCCAGTCGCGCGCC
>NZ_JAVHWR010000210.1:0-34786 GCF_032159565.1 Mycobacterium sp. | reverse complement strand
CCGCCACCCATCACGTCTCCTTTTCGCAGTCGCCAACATCAAGCTCATCACGGTGTACCTGTCCAGTGTCCTTGTGAGGCACTGTGCGTGACGGGGGAAGGCCCGAGAAAGCGTTGGAACGAGGCGTTCACCGCACCGATGAAGCGGGCGGGCGACGGGGGAGAAGACCCTCGGGACTCCGCAGTCGCTCGGTGACCGATTGGTGCCGCTCGCTGCCGTGTGCTCGCGGCGAAATGTAGGGAAACACCTCATATCAATGGACGGTCAAGATCGGGTAAAGGAGTCGAGCTTTCCCCATCTCGGCGATCTTGCGACCTGCCGGGCGCGTTGGCCGGAGAATGTGCCCATCGCGCGCACCGGCGAAGCATTGGCCCGGCAGGGGAGAGCATGAGAATTGACAGGACAATTGCGGTGGCCGCTGTGGTGGGCGCAATGGCTGTCGGCTTCGCAGGCCCGGCTTGGGCCGATGTACTCAACAACGGCAAGTACAACGTCGACAAAACCGGTGTTTACGCACCTGGAAACACGGCTGCGATCTGGACCGTGGATCTGTGCGGTTCCGGCTGTGCAGAAATAGTCGGTGAGAACGGCGCGACGTACGAGGCGCACCTGGCGGACGGTCGATGGACGGCCACCCTGCACAAGGCGGACGCGATCGACTGCAGGAACGGCACGTCGGCGCCGGGCACATCGGTGTTGTCCCTCGACGCCGCGACCCTTCGAGGGACCATCGTCGGCACCTCCGACGGTCCCGCCTGCGGAAGCCCGGCACCGATCACAGGAGGCGCAATGTATTTCGCCATGGATCAGGCCTGATTCCGCAACGTTTCCGCATTTGGGGTAGCCGACTACTCGTACTCGCCGCGCCAGACTCTTCGAAGATGTCCTCATGTTGCATCTGACGGCGGCCGAGCGCCGCACCGCATGGGTCTCGAAAGCTCTATGTCGCTCCACCGATCCCGACGAACTCTTCGTGACCGGTGCCGCCCAGAGGCGAGCGGCGGTGATCTGCCGCCAATGCGCGGTCGTGGCCGACTGTCTGGCCGACGCGCTCGACAACCGCGTCGAGTTCGGTGTCTGGGGCGGCATGACCGAGCGTCAACGCCGAAAACTGATACGGCAGCATCCCGAGGTCACATCCTGGTCGGAGCACTTCGCCAAACGGCCCGGCCCGCGCTGACACAAATCTGACGGTCCCTACTCGGTCGGCGGCTGCGGGCATACGATTCGGAAATGACGGAGGTCAAGTCTCGATCCAGGGTGTCGTCCTGGGTTTATGCCCTGCGTACCACCAATCCGCCGCCCGGCGCACCGGTGGACACGGTCACGCGCTGGCTCGTGGTGACCAGAGCCGCGGTGCTGCCGATGACGCTGGTGTCCGGTCTGGTCGCCGCGCTTCTGGCGTTCGGGGAGCCGGGTCTCGACTGGCGCTGGCTCGTACTCTCGCTCATCGGGATCACCTTTGCCCACATCGCCAACAATCTGATGAACGACCTGTTCGACACCCAGGTCGGCACCGACAGCACCACCTACCCCCGCGCTCTCTACGCGCCGCATCCGGTGCTGTCCGGGCTGGTGAGCCGCAAGACGCTCGTGGTGGCCATCCTTCTCGTCAACATCGCCGACCTCGCGATCCTCGTGGTGCTCACGATGGCTCGCGGCTGGCCGGTGCTCGCGTTTGCGCTCGCGGGTTTCATGCTCAGCGTCGCCTACACGGCACCACCGCTGCGGTTGAAGAAGCGTGGTCTCGGTGAGCCCGACGTCCTGGTCGTCTGGGGTCCGCTGATGGTGTGCGGTACCTACTTCTCGGCGGTCGGCACCGTCGGATGGGACATCGTGCTGGCCTCGCTGCCGTACGGCCTGCTGAGCACGACGGTGTTGATGGGCAAGCACATCGACAAGATTCCGTTCGACGAACCGCTCGGAATCCGCACGCTGCCCGTCATTCTCGGAGAGCGACGCGCCCGCGTCGTCACGCTGGCGATGATGGTCGGCTTCTATCTGCTGGTCGCGCTGGCCGTCGCGCTCGGTGCGATGCCCTGGCCCGCGCTTCTCGTCGCGCTCGCGCTGCCGCGGCTTTGGAAGATCTGGCCGCGGTTCCGGCGCCCACCACCCGGCGAGCCGCCGCCGAATTACCCGGTGTGGCCGCTGTGGTACGCGGCGCTGGCATTTCTGCATGTGCGACAGGCCGGTGCGCTACTGGTGCTCGGTCTGGCGATCGGCGCCGTGCTGAAGGTCATGTAACCGGATGGACCAGCAGTACGCATGCCTCGATTGTTGTTGCCACGGTTGACGTCTGGGTCGCATCGGGAGGAGTGACCCGCAAATCGGTGTAGGTGGGGCACTGATCGCCGCTCTTGTCGACTGCGAGGCTTTCGACGACGGCATCCGCCGACACCGATGGCGTCAGCGTCATCGTCGGCGGCTCGTCGACGCCCTCGGGCAGGCCACCCATATAGCCGCGTGGCAAGTGGTCGGCGTGCACAAGCGGCCCGCCTGCGCCGCTGTCCACTCCTGGATAGCCGGTGACCGTGCACGCACCTGCGCCGGGTGCCAGGCCGAATGCCAAGGTCACCGCCCGATGCGTCGAAGCCGGTGGGGCCGACTTCTCCGGCGCAATGTGGGCCGCGGTCGATCCCGTCGACGACGAGCACGCGGCGACGAACATGGCCGCCAGCGCAGCTGTCGCTGTAGTCGTGAGCTTCATGGTGGTCCTTGTCTGTCCGTTCCTGAGGGGACGGCTACAAGGCTGCGGTTGACCCCTTGAAGGATTCTTGGGGAGGGAGCGGAACACTGACTCGGCTCAACTTTTCGGGGATCGGTTGACGAGACCTGCGGACGTGAGGAGCAATAGATGACCTCGTCGGCAGCCACCTCGTCATCAAAACACGGATTCTGTGGCGGTACCGTCGAAGATATGAGCCTCTTGAGCGAGCTGAGCAGGTTGCGCGGCGGCCTCGGTCGGGCCCTGTTCGGTCTGGTCGCAGGCCCCAACGGGCCCGACAACAGGGCGCGCATCCACGACACACCCGGCCCGCGATGGTTCGCCGAGGACCGCCCGATCCGCCGTGTGCATGCCGACGCCTCCATGTTCGTCGGCGGCCTGCGGGCGCTGTTGTTCCAATCGTTGCACCCGCTCGCCATGGCAGGTGTGGCCGAGCACTCCGACTACCGCGGTGACCCCTGGGGCAGGCTCCAGCGCACCAGCACGTTCCTGGCGGTTACCACGTTCGGCACGGCCGACGACGCGCAACGCGCGGTCGACAAGGTGCGCGGGATCCATCGGCGGGTGCGCGGCGTGGCACCGGACGGGACGCCGTACGCCGCGTCCGACCCTCACCTGTTGGAGTGGGTGCACATCGCCGAGGTCGACAGTTTCCTGCTGGCACACCAACGCTACGGGGCGGCTCCGCTCGACCAGGACGGCCGCGACGGCTACGTGGCCGACACCGCGCGTGTCGCCGAGGCGCTCGGGGTAACCGATCCGCCCCGCACTGAAGAACAACTGCGACAACGGATCTCCGCCTACCGCCCTGAGTTGCGCAGCACGGCCGCCGCGCGGGATGCCGCCCGGTTTCTGCTGTTGACGCCGCCGCTGCCGTTGGTCGCGCGCGCACCGTACGGCGTTCTCGCGGCGACCTCGGTGTCGATGTTGCCCGCATGGGCGCGCTTGCCGCTGCGGCTGCCCTATGTTCCGCCGGTGGAGGCGACCGTCATCAAGATGGCGGGCAACGCCGTTGTCGGTGGACTTCGATGGGTGATGACGACCGCACGGGCAGAACATGACTCGGTGGCCTGAGCCCGAGAAGCCCGGGCCGGGACAGGAATCGGTGTGGGACTTTCCCCGGCCGCCGCGGGTGGAGGACTTTGCAGGCGCCATCACCGTCGAGTTGGGTGGAAACACGATCGCATCGACGACCCGGGGATGGCGTGTCCTCGAGACCAGCCATCCGCCGACCTATTATCTGCCCCGCGAATGCTTCTGCGACGGCGTGCTGCGACCGGCGTCGGGTTCGTCGTGGTGTGAATGGAAGGGCCGGGCGAGCTACTTCGATCTGGTGACCGAAACCAAGCAGGCGGCAGCGGCGGCTTGGACGTATCCGACTCCGACCGCGGGTTTCGAATCGATCGCAGGCGCCGTCGCCGTGATGGCCGCCGCCGTCGACCGCTGCACCGTCAACGGCGAGGTGGTCGTTCCGCAGCCCGGCGGGTTCTACGGTGGCTGGGTGACCAGCCGGATCACCGGGCCGTTCAAGGGCATAGCGGGATCGATGGGCTGGTGATGCCCGAACACTTGCCCCGGCCGATTAACCCGGCAGCGCAGTACGGGGCCGTGCGGGCGGAACCGCAGCCAACAGAGCGCGGGTGTACTCCTGCTCGGGATCGCCGAAGAGCTCTGCCGCGGGTCGGTATTCGACGGCGGCGCCGTCCCGCATGACGAGCACGTCGTGGCTCATTCGCTGGATGACGGCGAGATCGTGACCGATGAACAGATAGGTCAGGTGCAGTTCGCGTTGCAGATCGGCGAGCAGATCAAGGACCCGCGATTGCACCGAGACATCCAGCGACGCGGTGGATTCGTCGAGGATGAGCAGGTCGGGTTCGGTGGCAAGGGCGCGGGCGACGCTGACTCGTTGTCGTTGGCCGCCGGACAGCTCGTGCGGGTAACGCGACGCGAACCACGCAGGCAGGCCGACGAGTTCGAGCAGTTCGTCCACTCGCTTCTGGCGCGCCTGTTTTCCCTTCGCGAGGCCGTGCACTCGCAACGGCTCTTCGATCGCCGTTCCCGCGCGGGTGCGGGGGTTCAGCGACGAGAACGGATCCTGGAACACCAGGCTGATGCGCCTGCGCAGACCCTTCTCCGCGCGGCCGCGTACGCCGAACACATCGATTCCGTCCAGTGAGGCACTGCCGGAATCCGGTTCGACGAGTCCGGTGAGCGTCGCTGCCACCGTCGACTTGCCCGAACCGGATTCGCCGACGAGTCCCAGCGTCGTTGCGCGCCGAATCTGGAAACTCACATCCTTCACCGCATGAACGGTCGACCTTCCGGTCGGCGTGGTTACCGGGAACCGGACGTCCAACCCGTTCACGGCCAGCAACACCGGCGCTTCGGCGTCGGCAGGCGGCGGGCCCGACACCCCGATGAGCGGTCGGGCTTTGAGCAGTTCTCGGGTGTAGGGCTGTTGTGGGTTGTCGAACACATCGAGAATCGGCGCCTGCTCGACGGCTTGGCCGTCCTGCAGAACGGTGACGTCGTCGGCCACCTGGCCGATGACCCCGAGGTCGTGGCTGATCCACACCACCGCGGTGCCGAAGTCTTTCTGCAGATCGCGGATCAAGTCGATGATCTGCGACTGTGTCGTGACGTCAAGCGATGTGGTCGGCTCATCGGCGATCAGCAGTTCGGGATCACACGCCAACGCGATCGCGACCATCACGCGCTGTCGCTGCCCACCCGACAGTTGATGGGGATAGGAACTCAGCCGCGTCCGAGGCTCCGGCAGGCCTACCGCCTCGATCAGTTCGATTGCACGGTCCGTGGCCTGCCGCCTGGTCATGTTGCGGTGTGTCTCAAGGGATTCGGTGATCTGGCGCTCGACTGTGAGCAGAGGGTTGAGCGAGGTTCCGGGATCCTGGAACACGAATCCGATGCGACCGCCGTGAACGTCGCGCAGCACGCGGGCAGATGCCCCGACGAGCTGTGTCGCTGTCGCATCGCCCGCTCCTGCCAGCGTGCTCGAACCGCTCACGACGGCGCCGGGTGCGTCGAGCAGTCCCGTCGCTGCGAGCACCGTCATCGACTTACCCGAACCGGATTCGCCGACGATGCCGAGCGTGGACTCGCGCTCGACATAGAAGGAGACTCCCCGGACGATCGCGCGCCTGCCGATTCGCACGCGTAGGTCACTCACGGTCAATACAGGTTCAGCCACTGTGCCTCCGCGCCTCGATCATGGTGCGCTGCTTGGGATCCAGCACATCGCGCAGCGCGTCGCCAAGCAGGTTGAAAGCCAGCACAGTGACGACGATGGCGGCGCCTGGAAACACCGCCATCCACCACGCGAGTGTCACGAACCCCTGAGAGTCGAAGATCATCCGTCCCAACGACGGCTGCGGAGGCTGGATGCCAAGACCGAGGAATGACAGCGCCGCCTCGGACAGGATCGCGAACGCGAGTGACAGCGAGGTCTGCACGATCAGCGGTCCGGCGATGTTCGGCAGGATGTGCCGCCCGAGCATGTAGAGGTGGCCCGTGCCCATCGTGCGTGACACCTGAACGAAGGGCTCCACCCGCACGCTGAGCGTGCTGGCACGCGCCACGCGCGCGAAGATCGGGGTGTAGACGATGCCGATCGCCAGAATCGTCGTCGTCACACCCGGACCCAGGATCGCCACCACCGCCAAAGCGAGCAGCAGCACCGGGAAGGCGAACATCACGTCGACCACCCGCATGACCACGGTGTCCAGCCAGCCGCCGCGGTAGCCCGCGACCACGCCGATCGTCACACCGACCACGACGGCGAACGCCACACTCACCACGGCAACCCGCATCGACGCCTGGATGGCCACCAATACCCGCGACAGGACGTCGCGGCCGAGTTCGTCGGTGCCGAACCAATGGTCGTCGCTGGGCGGTCGCAACGCGTTCGGCACGTCGACGTCATTGATGCCGAACGGCACGATCCACTGCGCAGTCACCGCGACGACCGCGATGAGCGCGAGCACGATTGCGCTCGCCACCGTGACCGGGTTGCCCGCCAGCAATCGCAGGGCCGAGAGCCGCGGTTGGTCTTCGACGGTATCGCTGTCGATGGGGGTGTTCGACGTCATGACAACCGGATCCTCGGGTCCACCAACGCATACAGGAGGTCCACGACAAGGTTGATGAGCAGAAACAGCGCTGCGATGAGGAGCACCGCACCCTGGATGACCGGATAGTCGCGCGCCGCGACGGCGTTGTAGACCAACCGGCCGAGACCGGGCCAGGCGAACACGACCTCGACGACGATGACGCCACCAAGAATCGTCGCCAACTGGATGCCGGTGATGGTGAGCACCGGGATGGCGGCGTTTCGGACGGTGTGTCGCACGGTGACCACCCGCGGCGGCAATCCCTTCGACCGCGCGGTGCGCACGTAGCCCATTGCGGCGACCTCGAGTACGGCCGACCTGATGTACCGGGTCATGATCGCCGCGGCGACGAGTCCCACGGTCAGTCCGGGCAGGATGACGTGCCGCAACCAGCCGCCCGGATCGTCGAACAGCGCTCGGTATCCGGACGTCGGAAGCCAGTGCAGGGTCGACGCGAAGAGGGCGATCAGCAGGATACCCATCCAGAAGTCGGGGATCGACACTCCGAATTGGCTTGTGACGCGGACGATCGCGTCACTGATGCGGCCCTCGTGCAGAGCGGACCAGACTCCGGCGGGCAGCGAGATGAGCAGGGCGATGACGATCCCCACGGCGGCGAGCGACACGGTGGCCGGCAATCGCTCGAGCAGCGTGACCGTGACGGGGTCGCCGTTGCGGAAGCTGACACCGAGGTTACCGGTCAGCGCATTGCCGATGTAGCCGAAGAACTGCTCGATGACGGGACGGTCCAATCCGCTTGCGCTGCGCAGTGCGTCATAGGCCTGGGGTGTGTACCGGGTGCCGAGCGCGATGCGGACGGGATCGCCGGGAACCAGGTGCACGAGCATGAAGACGACGACGAGCACCCCGACCATCACGACGATCGAATACAGCAGTCGTCGTGCCACGAACCGCACGACCGGATTCGTCACGATTCGGATCATTGCGACCCGCTTTCGCTGATGCTCGCGGCCCGGAAGCGAATGGCCTTGTCGCGGCGCGCTTCATATCCCGACATGCCCTTGTTCCACGCCTGGATCACCGACGGGTTGTAGAGATAGATGTAGCTGCACTCGTCGCCGATGATCGTGGCGGCTTTCCGGTAGATATCGGCGCGGGCGTCTCGGTTCGTCTCGACGCGGCCGGCGTCCAACAGCCGGTCGACTTCGGGGTTCGAATACTTCTGCGCGTTGCTGGTGCCGCCGGTGTGGTGCTGGGCGTAGTAGAAGTCGTCGGGGTCGATGTTGCCGAGCCAGCCCATCATCAGCATGTCGAAGTGGCCGCTGTTCTGTTCGTCGAGCCAGGTCGCCATGTCGACGGTGCGGATGTTCACCGTGATCCCGAGCGGCGCAAGGTTGTCGGCGATGATCTGGGCGGCGGTGACCGTCTCCGGATACTCGTTGGTGACCAGCATATCGAGGTTCTGCGGCGACGCGTTCGCTTCGCGCAGTAGGCGTTTGGCCTGCTCGATGTCGTAGTGGTACTTGCCGAAATCGGTAGAGGCGTAATTCCCTTTCGGGATTGCGAGTTCGTTCTTCGCGGCGGTGCCGTAACTGGTGGCGGCGATGATGGCGTCGCGGTCGATCCCGTAGGCGATCGCCTGCCGAACCCTGACGTCGTTCCATGGCTTGCGTGTCTCGTTCAGCGCGAGGTACCAGTAGTCGTTGCTCGGCGTGACGGCGAGGTTGACGGAGTCGTCGTCCTTCAGCTGGTTCACCCGCTGCGTGGGAATCGAATCGGTCCAGTCGACTTCACCGGCCTGCAGGGCCGACAGCGCAGTGGATTTCTCGGGGATGAATCGGAAGATGACGCCGGACACCTTCGGGGCACCACCCCAGTAGGCCGGGTTGGCCTTCAGCGATATCGAGTCACCGCTCTTCTGGGATTCGAATGCGAACGGACCGGTGCCGATTGGGTGGGTGGCGATTTGGCCGCTTTCCACGTTCTTGCGTTGCACGATCGCCATGCCCTTGAAGCCGCCGAGGTTGGTGAGGAGGTTCGGTGTGGGCTGCTTGAGGCGGATGACGACGGTTTCCGGGTTGGTCGCCCGAACATCGGTGACGGCGCTGAGCTTGTCGACGTTCGCCAGCTCCTGGTCGATGATGCGGCGATAGGTGTAGACGATGTCGTCGGCGGTCAGTGGGCTGCCGTCATGAAACGTGACGCCCGGGCGTAGATGAAAGGTCCAGGTGAGCTGATCGGGGCTGACGTCCCAAGATTCGGCGAGCGCAGGCCGCATCTCGAGGTGGGCGTCGGGTTGGACGAGGGTGTCGTAGACGTTTTCGAGGACTTCGAACGAGAAGTAGGCGCTGGTCTTGTTGGGGTCGAGTTGGTCGGGCTCCCCGGCGATCGCTGCCACCAGGCGTCCCGACGAGTTACCGCCGAGATCGACCCTTTCGCCCGTCGAGCAGGCAACGAGGGCGAAGAACAGTGCGGCGATGAAGCCAACGGCGGACCACCTCGCCGCTCTCGCCATCACCATCACCCCGAATCGTCGGCCCTTCGACTACTACCCGGGTTGCACGGTGATCGAAACGCCCAAGCTCGGGGTTTCACGCTTTACATTGAATACTCTATGATTTCGAGTCATGGCCAAGCCGCCTTTGTCGATGAAGCCGACCGGATGGTTCCAGGTCGCCTGGTCAGACGAGATCAAGGTCGGCGACGTGCACCGGATGAAGTACTTCGGCAGAGACCTCGTCGCGTGGCGTGCGCAATCAGGACAGCTGACCGTCATGGACGCCTATTGCGGACATCTGGGCGCGCACCTCGGCTATGGCGGACATGTGGTGGGCGAGGTCCTGCAGTGTCCGTTCCACGGTTGGCAGTGGAATCAGGACGGCCGCAACGTGTGCATCCCGTATCAGGACCGGCCGAACCGCGGCCGTCGCATCCGCACGTTCCCGGTGGTCGAACGCAACGAATCGGCCTACATCTGGCATGACATCGAGGGCCGCGACCCCTACTTCGAGGCACCCGACATCTTCGCGGGCTTCTCCGATGGCAGCGCCGCCGCCGACTACTACCCCCAACAGCGGTTGTACCGCGAGACGTTGGAGATGCATCCGCAGTACGTCCTCGAAAACGGTGTCGACTTCGCACATTTCAAGTACGTGCACCAGACTCCGATCGTTCCGGTCTTCACCCGCCACGATTTCGACGAGCCGGTGTCCTACGTCGACTTCACGATCACCTTCGAAGGTGACGAGAACCAGACCATCGACGACGTCCGCAGTGGCGTCGAAGCCATCAACGGCGGTCTGGGAATCGCTGTGACGAAGAGCTGGGGGATGGTCGACAACCGGACCATCTCGGCGGTCACGCCGGTAGACGAGAACACATCCGATGTCCGCTTCATGGTCTACATCGGCCGCCGCGCAGGAGACGACTCGCCGAAGGCGGAGGCCAAGGCGCGCGATTTCGGACACGAGATCATCCGGCAGTTCACCCAGGACATCCACATCTGGGCACACCAGCGCTATTCGGATCCGCCCGCGCTGGCAGGCGCCGAGCAGCAGGGCTTCACCGCCATCCGCAACTGGGCCAAGCAGTTTTATCCCGACGGGATCGGTGGCAGCGCCGCCGAAGTGTATGCACAGAAAGGTCGAACCGAATGAGCCTCACCGCCAAGCCGATTCGTGTGTTTCAAGTCGCGACGGGCAACGTCGGTTCGGAGATGATCAAGCGCATCGCCGATCAGCCCGATCTGGAACTGATCGGCGTGCACTGCTACTCGCCGGAGAAGGTCGGCAAGGACGCAGGCGCGCTGGCCGGCTTGGCGCCCAACGGCGTGAAGGCCACCGGCACCGTCGAGGAGATCATCGCGGCCAGACCCGACGTGCTGACGTTTCACGGTGTCTTCCCTGACGAGGATCTCTATGTGAAAGTCCTCGAGGCGGGCATCGACATCGTCACCACGGCTGACTGGATCACCGGCTGGCATCGCGACACCAACCACCCGCACCGGTCCGGCAAGCCGGTGTCCCAGTTGTTAACTGACGCTTGCGAGAAGGGCGGCTCGACCTTTTACGGGACGGGCATGAATCCCGGCTTGAATCAGATTCTCGGTGTGGTCTGTTCGGCCGATGTCGCCGAGATCGAGAACGTCACGACGATCGAGTCCGTCGATGTGTCCTGCCACCACAGCAAGGACACCTGGATCGAGGTCGGTTACGGGTTGCCCGTCGACGATCCGAGCATTCCGGGGAAGCTGGAGCGCTACACCCGCGTCTTCGCCGACAGCGTGCTGATGATGGCCGACTGCTTCGACCTGGAACTCGACGAGGTCAAGTTCACCTATGAGTTGGGTGCGTGCACCAAGGATGTCGACCTCGGCTGGTACTCGCTGCCCAAGGGATCGCTTGGCGGCAACTACATCCGTTACCAGGGCATGGTCGACGGTGTGCCGAGGGTGGAGACACACCTCGAGTGGCAGATGACTCCGCACACGGATCCGAGCTGGGATATCAAGGGCTGCTACATCACTGCGATCAAGGGCGACCCGTGCGTCTACAACAAGCACATGATCTTCCCGAAGCCGGGCGTCGACCTGTCGAATCCGGACAACTTCGCGTCGATCGGTATGACGGTCACCGGGATGCCCGCCCTTGCGGCGATCAGGTCGGTGGTCGCCGCCCCGCCGGGACTTGTGACAAGCGCGGATCTGCCGCTGCGCGGATTCGCCGGTCGCTTCAAGCTGTGACGCGGCTCAAGCGACGCGCAGCTGTAGCCGTTCGAGCCTGCGCACGAGCAGGCTCGGCAGCCACCGTCCGGTGTCTGTCGCCTCGATGTGCGACGTGCGCTTGAGGAGCTCGCCGATGACGACCCTGGCCTCCAGCCGCGCGAGCGCCGCCCCGACACAGAAGTGCGCTCCCTTTCCGAAGCTGATGTGCCCCTTCCCGCCCGTGCGGTCCAGCCGAAACTCATTGGCATTCTCGAAATGTGAGGGATCCCGGTTGGCCGCGCCCCACAGAAGCACGAGACGTGATCCCGCGCCGAGATCCACACCGCAGAGTGTCGTGTCGTTGAGCACGTGGCGATAGTGTCCCCGGAACGGCGGTTCGTAGCGCAGCACCTCTTCGAGGAAAGTGCCGAGGAGTTCGGGGTTTTCGCGCACCCGCTCTTGGACGTCGAGGTGATCCGCCAAGACATGGGCAGCGGACCCGATCAACGATGCGGTCGACTCGCCACCGGCGCTGAACAGCGTGATCATCATGGTCATCGCTGCCACTTCCCCCAATTCGCCTGACGCACAGGCCGTTGCGAGGTCACTGAGCAGATCGTCGTGCGGGTCGGCGGCCGCCCGCGCAAAGTGTTCACCGATGTAACCGGAGAGCTCCATGACCGCAACGCCCGCATCGGCGAGTCGGTTCTGGTCGACGAGTCCTTCCACCAGTTGGGTGGTGGCGTAGCCCCAGCGCACCAGCTGCTCGATGTTCACGTCGGGCACACCGATGAGCCGCGTGACGATCATCATCGGCAGCCGGTTGGCCATTGCCGTCATCCATTCGATGACGCCGGCCTGCACGCCTTCGTCCCACAATCGGCCATTGGTTTCTTCGATGAACGGTTCGAGCGCGTTGATTCGCCTCGCCGCCAATTGCGGCACCAACACTCTTCGGTGCGTAGCGTGGGCTGGATCGTCCGCAGTTGCGAGAGCATGAATCTCGTCGCCGAGTTCGCCCATCCGGAAGGCACCCACCTTGCCGCCTTGGTATGTCATCGTGGCGGTCAGGTTCGAGGAAAAGTCCTCCGGCCGGGCGATGACGTCGTTGACCGCGTCCCAACCACTCACCGCGTGGAACCCGGAGTCTGCGATGGGGTGAACCGGCCCTGCCGCATGCATGCGCTCATACAGCGGATAGGGATCCTGAACGAATTCGTCGTCGAATAGCTCGATACCAAGTTGATCTCCGCGCACCGGCATCCCTCAAGGCTGATCGGGGCGGCGGCGCCGCGTCAACGGTGGGCGGTGAAGTTGAAAAGTGCAGGTCGATCGGCATGTGGTAGGTCGTCTCACGCCACGGCTCCGACCTGCACCAGCGGTGAGAATTCTGGCCAAATTCGTCTCAAGGTGAGAAAGTTGAGGCTGTGACTCGCAGCGACTGGCTCGTCGGTGGTGATCGACGCACTGCCGCGGCCGAGCGCATCTATGCCGTCGCGACAGACATGATCGCGCGGGATGGCATGGACGCATTCGACATCGACGCACTGGCATCCCGGGTGCACTGCTCCCGAGCGACGATCTACCGCTGCACCGGCGGCAAGCGCCAGATCCGTGACGCCGTGATGGAGCGCTCGGCAGGTCGGATCGTCGACGTGGTGCGAAAGGCCGTCGACGGGCTGGCCGGCGCGCAGCGGGTCATCACCGCGATCACGGTGGCGCTCGAAGAGATTCGATCGGATCCGCTGGGCCAGTTGATGTTCAGCGCGATTCGGGGTGCAGAGGAAAGGGCCTGGCTCACCGAATCTCCTGTGGTGGCCCGCTTCGCAACCGACCTCAACGGGTTGACCGACGACGACACCGAGGCTGCTCAGTGGATCGTCCGTATCGTGCTGTCGCTGTTGTACTGGCCTGTCAGCGATGCAGACGTCGAGCGTCAGATGGTGAAGCGCTTCATCTCTCCTGCGTTCGCTCCGTGAATAGAATCGAATCACAACCATGGCCACCAACGTCTCGCCACGTCGACCCGTCAACGGAAAACAACTCCGTGCGGACCGCACACGGGCGATGGTCATCGACGAAACCGTGCGGTGTGTCATCGAGGAGGGTTTCAACGCCGCGAGCGCCAAGCACATCACCGAGCGGGCAGGTGTCACGTGGGGAGTGATCCAGTATCACTTCGGCGACCGAGACGGCCTGCTGATGGCTGTGGTGGACGAGGGGTTTGGCCAACTCCTGGAAACACTGCGCGGCATGGAACCGGAATTGGCCTCGACGGCCGGCCATGCGAGGGCCGAGCTGGTGGTCAGTGCGGTCGCCGATGCGTTCTTGAGTCCGACATCGATTGCCGCACTGGAGATTTTGATCGCGACACGCTCCGGACGCGCCGACGTCGACCAAAAGCATCTCCTCGAACTGTTCTCCACGCTCACCCGTCTCGGCCGATATGTCGCCGACGGGCTCGAGCCCGACCGCGCCGACGCGGTCGGAAATCTGATCTGGACGGCGTTGATGGGGGCGATGGTCGCCAAGATGGCGGTGCGGGGACCCGTCGACGTCAGCCGAGAACTGCGCGCCCTGACCGACGTGGTCGCCGCCTACGTCGACCGGTATCGGACCACCTAGAAACGCGCCGACTTGGTCAGCGGCCCGCCGTCGGCGGACTGCAGGAAACAGATGGCGGTACTCGGGGTGGGATTGTTCGTCGTCCGGTCCTGATTCGAGTCGATGAGATAGGTCACCCGGAAGGCGCTGCCGTTGAAAGGCTGCCCGGTGTAGTCGACGAACCCCGTGGCGCACTTCTCACCGGCGACCTGATCGATCGCCGTGTCCACCTTCAACGGCGCAAGGAGGTACACCTCCGCCTCGTGCGGCGTCGCACAGTCGACGACCGTGGTGGTCACGGCGCCGGCCTCGATCGCGGGAATCTCGGTCAAACAGTCACCGACCTGCAAGTCGAACCAGTTCTTCGGGTGCGGGATGGGCGAGGTAGCCAGGACGACGGTGGTTGTCGCGGCGGCAGAAGACGTCGAAGGCGGTGCGCTGCCGTGACCGCCTGTGGCACAGGACGGCAGCAGGACGAGTGCGGTCAGCGACGCGCACACGCGCGCCGTCCTACTGCTCGGCCGCATCCTTGAGAATCTGCGAGGCGACCTTCTGGGCATCGTCGTGATCGTCGGCGTCACAGGAGAAGCCCTCGACGATGAGGTTGGAAACCACCCCCATCGCGTGCTGGCACGTCCCCTCGAGGGAACCGCTCACCGCGGCTTTCAGTGACATCGTGCGCTCGTCGACGTCTTGGACCTGGTCCGGCACCCACGCCCCGTCCTCGACCTCGATGTCCTTGATCTGCGCGCACTTGCGCCAGGTGTCCTTGGACGCCTCGAAGAATTCGACCGCCTTGTCGGAGGTGTCGAAGAGGACGAGCGTCTGCTCGACCAGCCGCCCGTCGTCCTCACCGCTGGCCTCCAGAAGCAGCTCGTCGCGGATCGCGGTCCAGTCGGTGTTGGCGTACACGGCGTCCTCACCCGGGTAGATCGCGCCGAGGCAATCCCTATCGGTCACCAGATCGGCGTTGTCGTTCATCTCCGCGGCGGAATAGAACGACTCCAACTCAACGCCCGAGATCTTGTTCAGCGCGCTGTTGCTGAGCATCAGGCCCTCCAGGTCGGCGTCCAGGAGCGCGGGCACATCGTCGGCGGGCACGGAGGAGCGGGGCTTGACGGCGGCGCCTTGCACGGTGCTGGTGCAGCCCGTCGTCAGCACGCCGAACGCGATAGCCGCACAGAGCGCGAACACCGGCACCGGCCTGGTCATGGCGGGAGTCTAAGACGTACAGGCTCTCTGCGGCGGTGATCGCCAGACGGTGGCTGATCCTTGCTGCCGGTGGGCGGCACTGTGATACTCCTTGCAATGGCCTGAGGAGGGGACATGGGGACGATCGCTCGTCTGCTGGGCATTGCCGTCGTTCTGGTGGGTGCGGCACTGAGCACCGCGGGCCCGTCGTCGGCGGACGACGTCATGGAGGGCATCTACACGTTCAATGCCGAGGGTTCGCCTGCTGCGGAGTGGACGATCTACCCGCTATGCACACCAACCGTGGGCGACCTGCGGGTCCCGCTGGAATTGCCGGTGGCTTGCAAGTTGAAGGTCGTCAGCGCGACTCCGGCCAAGAACACATTCGAGCTGAACAATCTGAACTGGGGCGGAGACGCCACGCTGACGAGCGGGACGTGGGCCCTTACGACGAATAAGACCGACGGGTTTCAGTGTGCGGACGGCAGCACGGCGCCCACTGTCGACACCTACAAGTTCGACGACGTGTCGCTCACCGGCACCCACACGTCTCTCCACACCGCGGTCTGCGGCGCGGCACCGGGCATGACCAAGACGCCGTTCACGCTCGCATTCGAAAAGCCGCTCCCGATCCCCGTCGACCGCTATCCGCTGGTGTGCGAACCGGCAGGCAACCGCCTGTGCAGGTGATGACCGCTATACGGTGAAGCCGCCGTCCACGTTCCAGTTCGCCCCGGTGATGTACCCCGTGTCGCTCCCGGCCAGATAGGCCACGACGGCCGCAACGTCACTCGGTTGACCGTAACGACCGATTGCCATCATTTGCTTTGCGCCCTCGGCGATTTCGCCGGAATCGGGATTCATGTCGGTATTGATGGGCCCTGGTTGGACATTGTTGACGGTGATCCCGCGCGGCCCCAACTCGCGAGCCAGCCCACGCGTCAGGCTGGCGACCGCACCCTTCGTCATCGCGTACACCGCCAGGCCCGGCACGGGTACCCGGTCGGCGTTGATGCTGCCGATGTTGATGATCCGTCCACCAGCGCCGAGGTGGGGGACCGCCCGCTGAGTCGCGGTGAAGACGGCACGGACATTGACTGCTACCAGCCGGTCGAACTCGGCCAGCGCGAACGTCTCGATGTCTCCAAGGGTCGCGATACCGGCGTTGTTCACCAGGATGTCCAACCCGCCCAGCGCAGCCACCGCGTCATCGACCGACTTCGCGACCTGCTCGGCGTCGGCGCTGTCGGCTTGGATGGCGACCGCTGTACCGTCGCCGGCGGTCACCTCGGCCACCAGCTTTTCGGCCTCCTCGGCCGATTTGCCATAAGTGAAGGCGACGGCTGCGCCGTCGGCGGCCAGTCGCCGCACGATCTCGGCGCCGATGCCACGGGATGCGCCGGTGACCAGTGCCCGGCGACCTTGCAGGTTCGTCATGACGTGGTAAAGCCAACTCTGCGGGCGAAAATTCCCTGTGGGCTAGGGTCAGCGGTTGATGAGCCCGCCAACCCGGCTTGAGCGCGATGAGCAGCGCACCGAGCGGCCGCTTGTTGCGGTGGCGCCGGCAACCGTGACCACCTTCGGATGCGTCAGGCTGCAGGGTGGGGACGCGGCATGCAAACAGATGAAAGGCAATAGATGACCAAGCGGATTGTGGTGTGGGGCACCGGCTTTGTCGGCAAGATGGTTATCGCCGAAGTCGTCAAGCATCCACTGTTCGAACTGGTCGGCGTCGGTGTCAGCAATCCCGACAAGGTCGGCAGCGACGTCGGTGAGATTTGCGGTCTGCGCGCGCCGCTGGGTCTCACTGCCACCGACGACGTCGACGCTCTCATCGACCTCAAGCCCGACGCACTCGTGCACTACGGCCCGACGGCGGCCCACGCCGAGGACAACATCGCGCTGATCACCCGTTTCCTACGCGCCGGCATCGATGTTTGTTCGACCGCGATGACGCCGTGGGTCTGGCCGACCATGCATCTGAACCCGCCGAATTGGATCGCACCCATCACCGAGGCGTGCGAACTGGGCGAATCGTCGTGCTTCACCACCGGCATCGATCCTGGCTTCGCCAACGACCTGTTCCCGATGACGTTGATGGGGCTCTGCTCGGAGGTTCGGACGGTACGGGCTTCGGAGTTGCTGGACTACACCAACTACACCGGGGACTACGAGCGGGAGATGGGCATCGGCAGGCCGGCCGAGAAGAAGGCGATGTTCGAAACCCCTGATATCCTCGTATTCGCCTGGGGCGGAACAGTTCCCATGATCGCGCATGCGGCGGGCATCATGCTTGACGAGATCACCACCACCTACGACAAATGGGTGACTCCCACCGAACGCAAATCAGCCAAGGGCGTCATTTCCGCGGGCAACGTCGCCGCCGTGCGGTTCACCATCAACGGCGTCTACCAGGGTGAAACCCGAATTCAGCTGGAACACGTCAACCGCATCGGCGACGACGCCGCCCCTGACTGGCCGACCGGCAACCAGAACGACGTGTACCGCGTCGATATCGAGGGCACCCCAAGCATTTTCCAGGAGACGGCATTTCGATTCACCGACGACTCCGGCCGGGACGCCGCGGCCGCGGGTTGCCTGGCGACAGGAATGCGTGCGCTCAACGCGGTACCCGCTGTCAACGACCTGTCGCCGGGCTGGGTGACCCCTTTGGACCTGCCGCTGATCGCCGGGATCGGCACCGTCCGCTGAGTAACGCACGCGAGCCCGTCCAGGATGAACGATAGGGTTGGCCGCGAGATTGGATTGACATGGCTGATGGAGTAGGGCTGTCGGTTGGCGCCACCAACCTGACGGCGATAGCGGTGGGCCGGGCCGCGGTGACGCGGTCCGCCGTGGTGACCCTTTTTCCGAACCGGCCGCTCGAGGTCGGCGTGGCCGGCGAGAATCCCAGGCTGAACGCCGACGACCGCGGCGTGGTCATCACCGATTTCGTGGACCGCGTCGGCGATCCGGTGGGCATCGTGGCACCCGACGGCAGCACCCACCGCGGTGAGGTTCTGCTCGCCGAGGCGCTGCGCGCGCTTCTCTACGAGGTGAGCAACGGCCGAGGGGCCGGGGACCCCGTCGTCGTGACCCACCCCGCGCATTGGCGCCCTGCCAGTGTGGAGGCGCTGCGCGGGGCTCTTTCCCAGACGCGCGAATTCGCCACGACGGCGTTGGTCTCAGACGCGACGGCGGCTGTCACAGCGTTGGGCGACGATCCCGGCCTGCCGACCAGCGGCGTGATCGCCCTCTGCGACTTCGGCGGCAGCGGCACCAGCATCACGCTGGTCGACGCCGGCGCCGGCCAACCGGTCGGCGAGACGGTGCGCTACGCCGACTTGTCCGGCGACCTGATCGACACGGCCGTGCTGACGCAGGTCCTCGAGGGCCTGCCCGATGCCGGATCCGCCGACATGACGGGCACGTCCGCGATCGGTCCGCTGAGCAGGCTGCGCACCCAGTGCCGGGCCGCCAAGGAGCGGTTGTCCACCACGGCGGCCACCTCGCTGGTCGCCGAACTGCCCGGACAGCGTGGCGAGGTCCGGCTCACCCGCAACGAGCTCGACGACTCGATCCGGCACCCGCTGACCGATTTCGCCGGCGCCCTGCAGGAGACCCTTGACCGCAACGGCGTGCGCGCCCTGGCCGCCGTCGCCTCCGCGGGCGGCGGCGCGCGCATCCCGCTCATCACGACGACGCTGTCGGAGCACTTCGGTGTCCCGGTCGTCACCACCGCGCAGCCAGAATTGACCGCCGCGATCGGCGGCGGCCTGAACGCCGCCCGCGGGACGGCCGAGGAGGGTGCGACGGCCTTGGCCGAAGCGCTGAGTCCGCCGGCCGCGGCGGCCGCCGCGGTGGCGGCCACCCAGATGGCGCCGGAGGTCCACCCGGATGACATGGGCGCCGGCCCGTCCTCAGGGCTGGCCTGGTCTGAGGCCGACGACGTTCCCGATCTGGTTGCGTCGACCGATCAGTACGACTACGCGGGCGCGGCCCCCACCGACGGGATGGCCGGCCCGCGTCCGCCGATGCGGTTCGAACCGGAAACCGACCAGTACGAGGCCGAGCGGCGGCGAAGTCCGTTCGCCCTGCTGATCGCGGGCCTGGTGGTGGCGCTGCTCGCCATCGCGTTGGCGGTGTGGTTCGTGCTGCGGAACAACGAGAGCACGCCGTCGCCGTCGTCGACGACCACGACGGCTACGACCACGGCGGCCGTTCCACCGCCGGCATCCGAGGCTCCGCCGCCTGCGAGCGAGGTGCCGCCGTCGGAGGCGCCGCCACCGGTGACCCAGACCATCACCCCCGGACCGGAGACGGTCACGCAAACCCAGGAGCCGCCGCCGCCTCCGCCCACCAGCGCGGCGCCTCCGCCGCCGACATCAGAGGCTCCGCCGCCGCCGGCGTCGCCGGAGCCGCCGCCGTCGCAGCCCCCGTCGAGCCCGCCGCGACTAATCCCGAACTACCCCACCATCCCGGGCCTACCCTTCGTTCCGGCACCCGTAATACCTCCGGCTCCCTAGGCTCTCGTTCATGACACAGACGGACGGCCTGCTGTTCAACCCGAACACCTATGACCCGCAGCAGTTCGACGCCGAGACTCGACGGCTACTGCGCGCGACGATCGACTTCTTCGAGGGGCAGGGCAAGAAACGCTTGCTCGACGACGACCTCAAGGTGGTGTGGCCTGCCGACTTCGTCGACTTCGTCAAGCGCGAGAGGTTGTTCGCGACGTTCCTGACGCCGTCCGAATTCGCAAGAGAGGACGAGAGGAGCACCACAAGCACTGGAGTGTCGAACAAGCGCTGGGACGCCGCCCGCAACGCGGCACTGTCGGAGATCTTCGGCTTCTACGGGCTGACGTACTGGTACACCGAGCAGGTCACCATCCTCGGCCTCGGCCCGATCTGGCAGAGCGAGAACAAGGACGCCAAGCTCAAGGCGGCCGACGACCTCGATGCCGGCGAGGTGATGGCCTTCGGGTTGTCCGAGCGCGAACACGGCGCCGACGTGTACAACACCGACATGGTGCTCACGCCCGCGAGCGAGGAGGACCGCGCCAACGGAATCCTCTATCGCGCGACGGGGGAGAAGTACTACATCGGCAACGGCAATGTCGCCAGCATGGTGTCTGTCTTCGGCCGTCGCGACGATGCCGAAGGGCAGGACGCCTACGTCTTTTTCGCCGCCGACAGCCGTCACGAGAACTATCACCTTGTCGACAACGTCGTGCACATGCAGATCTACGTCAGCACATTCCGGCTGGAGAACTATCCTGTGCGCGCGGAAGACATCCTGCATACCGGCGTGGAAGCCTTTGCGGCCGCACTCAATACGGTGAACATCGGAAAGTTCAACCTGTGTACGTGCTCCATCGGGATGGTCGAACACGCCTTCTACGAGGCGATCACGCACGCGCAGAACCGGATCCTGTACGGCAACCCGGTGACCGACTTCGCGCATGTGCGGGCCAACTTCGTCGACTCCTATGCCCGCATCGTGGCGATGAAAATGTTCAGCCAGCGTGCGGTCGACTACCTGCGCAGCGCGAGCCTCGAAGACAGGCGCTACCTGCTGTTCAATCCCGTCACCAAAGCCAAGGTCACGATGGAGGGCGAGAACATCATGCGGGCGCTGCACGATGTGGTCGCCGCCAAGGGATATGAGAAGAACACGATGTTCCGCGAGGTGGCGCAGCTCATCGGCGCGCTGCCCCGACTGGAGGGCACGGTGCACGTGAACGTCGGCCTCGTGCTGAAGTTCATGCCGAACTACATGCTCAACCCCACGGAGTATCCGGAGATCCCGACCCGCAACGATCCCGCCGACGACGAGTTCTTCTGGAATCAGGGACCGACACGCGGCGCCGGCAAGGTTCAGTTCGCCGACTGGGCGCCGGCGTACGAGAAGCATCTCGAGATCCCGAACGTCGCGCGGTTCTACGAGCAGGCGCAGGCGTTCAAGCAGTTACTGGTCACGGCCACCCCGGATGCCGAGCAACAGAAGGATCTGGACTTCCTGCTCAACGTCGGGCACCTTTTCTCGCTGATCGTGTACGGCCAGCTGATCCTCGAGCAGGCGGCGCTGACCGGCGTCGACGACGACATCGTCGACCAGATCTTCGACTTCCAGATTCGCGACTTCAGCACTTACGCCGTTGCCTTGCACGGTAAGTCGAGCTCAACGCAGGCGCAGCAGGATTGGGCGCTCAGTGCGATTCGCAAACCGGTCTCCGACGCACAGCGCTTCGACCGCGTGTGGGAGAGGGTCAAGGCCTACGACGGCGCCTACGAGATGCGTCCCTGACAGGATCGCGTCACTTGGCCCTCCCGTGTTTGGTCAGCACCAGCTTGGCGAACGGGATCTGCATCTGCTCGGGGTTGGCCGCCAGCCGTTCACTGATACCCGCCTCCAGCCGGTCGAACAACTGCGACGAGCGTGGGTCGTTGCGGCCGTCCGCGAGCGCGGTGACCAACGTGGGGAATATCGCAGACCTGACGAAGGCCGCCCACAGCGCGGCGAAGGCGCGTGCGTCGTGGTCGATCTGGTACTGCATCCAGAACCGGTCCTCGGCGTTGAACACCTCGAGGTGTTCGATGGAGAGCCGCTCGAACCGGCCCGACGGCGCGAACGGGGCCAGGAAATCCGCCTCCCGTCGGCCGACGGCAGGC
The DNA here is from genome assembly GCF_032159565.1 of Mycobacterium sp. GTDB lineage: Bacteria > Actinomycetota > Actinomycetes > Mycobacteriales > Mycobacteriaceae > Mycobacterium. The sequence continues at coordinate 12,799 of NZ_JAVHWR010000210.1, read as the reverse complement.
AGGCACATGCGACGCACTTCCTGCTCGGTCAGCAGACCGTCGGCGGTCAGTTCGCCGAGCACCTCGACCAGGGCGTCGAGCAGCGGCCGGTAACCGAACTCGCCGTGCTCGTCGAGGGCCATCGTCAGCACCACGAGTTGGCCTCCCGGGCACAACTCGCGACCGCGGAACGCGACGAACTCGTGCCAGTCGTGCGCGGCCTGCTTCGCGTATGCCGCGCGCACGTTGTCGTCGGCGCTGTAATCCACCTGCACATGGTCGGGGATGGGTGCGGGGACCCGACTCAGCCACTGAATCGCCCACGACGACCAGCCCAGGTGGACGCTGTTCGACGGGATGATCTGGCTGTAGAACGACCGCCCGACCGCGGACGCGAACGTTGCGGCGTCCTTGCGCAGATACGTGTCGGGGTCGTCGGAGAGCGTGTCGAACATCACGGAGAAGTTGTTGTCCGGCACGTCGGTGTGCACGACCAGGATCGAATGGTCCGGCCGAGTCCGATTGCGCAGCACCGGGAGTGCCGCCGAGATGGGCAGCAACGAGTTGTGTGCCGTCGACGCGCCGTAGTCGGCGATGACGATCGGCTGCGGCGGCCGGGGGATCGGCACCGTGTCGGCGGCCTGCTCGAAAAGCGCTATTGCGGGACGCAGTCCAGCGGCCTGCAACCGCGAGCTGACGGTGTAGGTCTCGCTGTCGATCGGCTCGGGTCGGACCACCACGCTCGACTCGGGTACGGCCGACGGCTTCTCGGGCATGGCGACAACGGTAGCCGTCGTCGTCGCACAGCGGCCAGTTCGGTTCCGGGCTCCCGGCCGGGGTGTCGTCCTGGATGATTGGGGCCGCGGCGCGAAGGGAGCGTGACAGACTGCGCCCATGACTGGCCGACGGACGGCGCCGCGAATCTTCATCCTCGCGTCGATTCTGACCCTGGTGGTGGCCGTCGTCGGCTTCATCGTGACGATGGTGCTGAACGCCTTCGTCTTCGATGAATACGACGCCTACGGCGAGGTGCCGATCCCGGGTTCGAGCAGCCTGCATCTTCCTGCAGGCCAGGCGACGGTCAGCTTCCACACCCAGACCATCGGCAGTCCCAGCGGCGGCGGCCTACCCGTCCCGCAGCTGCGCCTGACCATCTCTCCGCCCGAGGGCGTAGCGCAGCCCGAGGTCACCCAGAGCTGGGGCACCACAACCAGCGTCAACAACGACGCCCACATCCGGGTGTGGGCGGTCCGGATTCCGGCCGACGGCACCTACCACATCACCACCGACGGCAATGTCAACGGCTACATCAATCCGCAACTGGCATTCGGGCACGACTCCTCCAACAGCATGCTGATGTGGGCCTTCGCCGGCCTCTTCGTCATCGGCCTGCTCGCGCTGACGGCGGCGATGATCTATGCGGTGAAAAGCGGTAAACGCCCGACACCGGCCGTCCCCGTCCAGCCGACGTTCGATGTCGCCAACTCGTACGGAATCAGGGGTCCGCATAAGCCTGCCGACGACGGGATTCGGCTGGAGCAGCTCAGAACCCTGGCGGGACTGCGGGATTCCGGCGCGCTGACCGAAGCGGAGTTCCAGGCCGAGAAGCGCCGGATCCTCAACACCTAACGGCTTCTCTCTCACCGCGAGCGTGCGTGTCTGCTCCGTGACACGCGGCAGATCGCCGTGCAAGCGTGCACGCTCACGCTGCCACGAGCGTGCGTGAGGCGGGAGGCTAGTGGCCCCGGGCCAACCAGTCGGGCCGACAGCGGACGGTCCGTCTTCGGGCCGTCCGCTCGCAGCGGCGATCGCTAGCCGACGGGTTGACCCGCGGCGAGTGCCTTGACATCGGCGGTGTGCAGCGGAGTACCGGCGACGCCCCAGTCGCCACTGGCGATCTCCTCGACCACAACCCAAGTGACCGGCCGCATGTTCTCGCCCTCGATCTCGACCATGGCATTGGTCACGCTGCGTACGATGTCCTGCTTCTGAGCCATCGAGAACACTCCCTCGATGACCTTCACGTTGACGAACGGCATCGTCTTCTCCTTCTGTTTATTCTCCAGCCGGTCAGCGGAATTGCTTGCCGGAACTATCTCGCTGACCGGCATCGGGAAGGTCTGCGAAGCGCGGCGTATTCGGCTCGAGCGGCAGCCGAAGTCCGTTGACGAGGTAACTCACCATGCGGTAAAAGCCGGCGAGCATGAGCAATTCGATGATCGCCTCGTCCGAGTAGTAATTCGTGAGGCTGTCCCACAGGTCGTCGTCGACAGTGCAGAAATCGCGCAGGCTGTCGCATAGTGCTATCAGGACTCGGTCCTCGTCGGCCCAAAGATCTTCGCTGGCATCGCCTCTCACGAGTGATGCGATCTGTCGATCGTCCAACCCGGCCTTGGTGGCGTACGCCGCTACGTGAACACCCCACTCATACTCGGCACCGCACTGCGCCGTCACGCGGTCGATCACGATCTCGCGCTGCCGAATGTCCAGGTGGCCCCGATCGAGAAGCCCAGCGCTGAACAGCTTGTAGAAGAGCCGACGATCGCGGGCCAACGTGGTGAAGAGAACCAGCGGGTCGTTGCCCCGCATGATGGCATCTATGGAGTCTTGGATGTCGGCCGGAAGCGGCGAGGGCGCCGGATCAACCCGTGCGCTATTAATCTTATAGCGTGTCATGGTTGCCACCGTACCCACATGTGCTACAAAATGTAAAGCATGGATAGTCCGAAGGTCGGTCGACCCGCACGAGGCTCGTCCACAGGGCGACCGATCATGGTCGTTCTGGACGTACTGGGCCGTCGCGGAGCGCTGCGTGTGTTATGGGAACTTCGCGACGGCCCCCTGACTTTTCGCGCGCTTCAGGAGGCGTGCGAATCCAATCCCGGCTCGCTCAACGCGCGGCTGAAAGACCTACGCGAGCTCGGAACCGTCAATCACGAGGATGGCGGCTACCGGCTCAGTGAAAGTGGCCGCAGCCTGATGGAGACCCTCGTCAATCTCCAAGCATGGTCAGAGCAATGGGCCACCACGTCCGGGCGCAAGGCGGAAGGCTAGTGGCCCCGGGCCACCCATTCGTCGTAGTGCACGATCTCGTCGCCGACGGTGGTGGAGTCGCCGTGTCCGGTGTAGACGACGGTGTCGCCCGGCAACTTGCCGAGCCGGCCCGCGATGGAATCCAAAATCGTCGGGAAGTCGGAGTACGACCGGCCCGTCGCGCCCGGTCCTCCTTCGAACAGCGTGTCGCCGCTGAACACCGCACCCAGCTCCGGGGCATACCAGCACACCGACCCCGGCGAATGCCCCGGCGTGTGAAGGGCGTGCAGCTCGGTGCCTGCCACCCGCAACGTCTCCTTGTCGCCGACGGCGCGGAAATCCTTGTCCGGGTGCGTCATCCGCCACAGCACGTCGTCGGCGGGGTGCAACAGCACAGGAGCGTCCAGCGCGTCCCCGAGTTCGGGCGCCACCGTCACGTGGTCGTTGTGGCCGTGCGTGCAGACGACCGCGACCACATTGCGGCCGCCGACGGCGTTGACGATGGGGCCTGCGTCGTGCGCGGCATCGAAGACCACCACGTCGTTCTCGTCGCCGACGACCCAGACGTTGTTGTCGACTTCCCAACTGCCGCCGTCGAGTTCGAACGTGCCATGGGTGACGACGCGCTGTATCGGGCCGCCGTTCACTTGAACACCACCACCGAGCGCAGCACCTCACCGGCATGCATCTTGTGGAAGGCGTCCTCGATGTCCTCGAGGCCGATGCGCTCGGAGACGAACTTCTCCAACGGAAGCCGGCCCTGCAAATACAGGCTGATCAGGGTGGGGAAGTCGCGCTCGGGCAGGCAGTCGCCGTACCACGACGACTTCAGCGCGCCGCCGCGGGCGAAGAAGTCGACCAGCGGCATCTCCAGCTTCATGTCCGGAGTCGGAACGCCAACCAGTACAACGGTTCCCGCCAGATCGCGGGCATAGAACGCCTGCTTCCAGGTCTCCGGCCTGCCAACCGCATCGATCACCACGTCGGCGCCGTTGCCGTCGGTCAGGTCCTGAATGGTCGCCACCGGGTCCAGCTCTTTGGCGTTGATGGTGTGGGTGGCGCCGAAGCCTCGCGCCCACTCCAGCTTCTTGTTGTCGGTGTCCACGGCGATGATCCGCTTCGCCCCGACCAGCCGGGCACCGGCGATCGCCGCGTCGCCCACTCCGCCGCAACCGATCACGGCGACGGTGTCGTCCCGGTTCACCGCGCCGGTGTTGATCGCCGCACCGATGCCGGCCATCACACCGCAGCCCAGCAGCCCGGCCACAGCGGGGTCGGCCGCCGGATCGACCTTCGTGCACTGCCCCTCGTGCACCAGCGTCTTGTCCACGAACGCGCCGATACCCAGCGCCGGAGTCAGTTCCGTGCCGTCGGTCAAGGTCATCTTCTGCGCGGCGTTGAAGGTGTCGAAGCACAGATGCGGACGGCCCCGCTTGCAGGCGCGGCACTGCCCGCACACCGCGCGCCAGTTCAGGATCACGAAGTCCCCTGGCTCCACGTTCGTCACGCCTTCGCCGACCGAATCGACGATGCCCGCGGCCTCGTGGCCCAGCAGGAACGGATACTCGTCGTTGATTCCGCCCTCGCGATAGGTCACGTCGGTATGGCAGACACCGCAAGCCTGGATGTCGACCACCACCTCACCCGGGCCGGGGTCGGGGATGACGACATCCACCACCTCGACCGGGTCACCCTTCTTCCTCGATATCACTCCGCGCACTGTTTGACCCATGAGTCAAACCTTAGCGGGACACGTCGGCGAGCCGACAGTGGTGCACGTCGGCGAGCCGACAATGGTGCACGGTCATGGGCCGATAGTGGAACACATCGGCGGCCCGATGATGGAAACCTGTACCTATGACGCCGGTCCTCTATCTGAGCCACGGTGCACCGCCGCTCGTCGACGACGAACTGTGGGTGTCGCAGCTCGCGGCCTGGGCCGCGAGCCTCCCCGTCCCGAAAGCGATCCTCGTCGTATCCGCACATTGGGAGGCCGCGCCGCTGACGATCGGCTCGACCGCCGCCGAGACGCCGCTAACCTACGACTTCTGGGGCTTCCCGCAGCGCTACTACGACGTCACCTATGATGCGCCGGGCGCGCCCGCCTTGGCCGCGACGGTCGAGGCGTTGATGCCCGACGGCGAACCCGTCGCGCACGATCCGCACCGCAGGCTCGACCACGGCGCGTACGTGCCGCTGACCGTCATGTATCCCGGCGCAGGCATTCCGGTGCTGCAGATTTCCCTGCCGACCCTGGACCCGCAGCGGCTGCTGCACCTCGGCGAACGGCTCCGACCGCTGCGTGACGACGGGGTGCTGGTGATCGGGTCCGGCTTCACCACCCACGGTCTGCCGTTCCTTGACGACCCGTCGCCGGACGCCACCCCTCCGGGTTGGTCGGTGGAGTTCGACGCCTGGGCCGCCGAGCGGTTCGCGACGGGAGATCTCGACGGCCTCATCGACTTCCGGCACAAGGCCCCCGGCATGCCGTACGCCCATCCCACGATCGAGCACTTCGCGCCGCTGTTCGTGGCGCTCGGCGCGTCCGGCGACCCGGAGCAGGCGCCCCGACAGATCATCGACGGCTACTGGATGGGCCTGGCGAAGCGGTCGATTCAACTGGTGTGATGGACGTGCCATGGACACACTGACCGACTTCCTCGCCGAGGCGCGAGACGCGCACCGACGCAAGGACTGGCGCGCGAGCTACGGGGCCTTCGTCCGCGCCGACGGACTCGGATCCATGCCGACCGACGACCTCGACGCCTACGGAGCCGCCGCCTGGCGCATCGGCTATGGAAGCGAGGCGGTCCGGCTGGCCGAGCGCGCCTACGACAGATGGGCGCGAACCGATCCCACCGCCGCCGCGACGAAGGCCACGGTTCTGGCGCTGCAATGGCATGCTCGCGGACACCAGGCGCTGTCACGACTCTGGGCGGATCGTGCGCGAGGCCTGCTCGCAGGTGTGCCCGGGGCCGAAACGGACGCCTATCTTGCCTATGTCGACGCCGCGACCGCACTCGTCGACGGCGACTTCGTCACGCTGACCCGGTCGGCCACCGCGTTGCGCCGGGCGGTCGCGAACACGGCCGACACGACACTCGCCGTGCTCGGCCGCGTGGTCGACGGCGTCGTCGCACTGGTGGAATCGCGCGTTGCCGAGGGTTACCGGCTGCTCGACGACGCGCTTCTGCCGGTGCTCGATGAGCGGGTACCGCTCGAGTACGCCGGTGACCTCTATCGGCTGGCGCTGCACTCGAGTGCCGACGCCGAACACCTGCAGTCGTGGACGGAGTCGATGCGGCGCTGGGTTGTGATCACGGGGGTGGTGATCGACACCGACGCCGCCGACGGACGTATCTGATCAACCCACGCCCGTCGCGCTCGCGGCGTCCTAGCGTTCTCGGCTATGACAAGGCTCCGACGGCCGTTGCCTCAACTGACGACCAACCGCGTCTTCGTGACAGACGGTGGCTTGGAGACCGAGCTCGTCTTCCACGACGGTCGCGACCTGCCGTGCTTCGCAGCGTTTCCACTGCTCGCGCAGCCCGATACCCGCGCCCGGCTGCGCCGCTATTACGACGGGTACCTCGACATCGCGCGCAGACACGGCGGCGGCTTCGTGGTGGAGACGCCGACATGGCGCGCGAACCCCGACTGGGCCCGCGAACTCGGCTACTCGCCTGCGCAGCTCGACGACGCCAACCGCGCGGCGGTCGATCTCGCCGAGGAGGTTCGCGCGGCAGCGGCCGCGCGCGGAATTCCCGCGGTCGTGAGCGGCTGCGTCGGACCACGCGGCGACGGCTACAACCCGGACAGCGCGATGACGGCCGAAGAAGCCGAGCGCTACCACTCGGTGCAGATCGGGACCTTCGCCCACACGTCTGCCGACCAGGTCACTGCGATGACGATCACCAACGCCAACGAGGCGACAGGCATAGTGCGCGCAGCTACCGAGGCAGGCATTCCGGCCGTCATGTCGTTCACCGTGGAGACCGACGGCAAGCTGCCGACGGGCCAGCCGCTGTACGACGCGATCGAACAGGTCGACGCGGAAACCGGTGCGGGCGCAGCGTATTTCATGGTCAACTGCGCCCACCCGACCCACTTTTCGTCCGCGCTGGCACACGACGGGCCCTGGCGGCGTCGGCTGGTCGGGCTGCGCGCCAACTCCTCGGCCAGGAGCCATGCGGAGCTCGACGAGGCGACCGAGCTCGATGAGGGCAACCCGGCGCAGCTCGGCGCCCAACACGCCGCATTGCAGGATCGATTGCCCGAAGTGCGGGTGCTCGGCGGGTGCTGCGGCACGGACGCACGCCATGTGGCCGCCATCGTCTCGGCGTGGACGGCCAACTAGGCTCCTGCCGATGTCTGCCCTCGAAGCGATCGCCGGCTGGCCGGTTCCGACTGCAGCGGCCGCGGTGGTCGGGCCCACCGGTGTGATCGCCGAGTACGGGGACACCGCGCACCGGTTCGAGCTGGCGTCGGTGACGAAGCCGTTGGTCGCTCGCGCCGTGCAGATCGCGGTCGAAGAAGGCGTCGTCGAGCTGGACACCGCTGCCGGTCCACCGGAATCGACGGTGCGGCATCTGCTGGCGCACACCTCCGGCTACTCGATGCACACCGATCAGGTGATGGCGGCGCCGGGAAAGCGCCGGATCTACTCCAACTACGGATTCGGTGTGGCGGCGCAGACGGTGGCCAAGGAGGCGGACATCGATTTCGGCCGCTACCTGGCTGAGGCGGTCTTCGAGCCGCTCGGCATGGGGTCCAGCGAACTCCGAGGCGGCGCCGAGGCCGCGGGCTACGGCGGCGCATCGACAGCCGCCGACCTCGCCGTCTTTGCTGTTGACCTGCTCAAACCCGCGCTGGTGTCGGCCCAGATGCACGCCGAGGCCACCGCCGTGCAATTTCCCGGGCTCGACGGGGTGCTGCCCGGCTTCGGGGTGCAGCGGCCCAACGACTGGGGCCTTGGGTTCGAGATCCGGGACGCCAAGTCACCGCATTGGACGGGATCGGCCAACTCCCGGAGCACGTATGGGCATTTCGGCCAGTCAGGGACGTTTCTCTGGGTCGACCCGGACCGCGACCTGGCGCTGATCGTGCTGACCAATCGCGAATTCGGCGACTGGGCGTACGAGCCCTGGCCGACGCTGTCCGAGGCCGTCATCGCCGAATTCGGTAGCAAATAGCCCGGGGACTAGCGCAACAGGGGCCTCACAAGGCACAATAGGCACGTACGACACAACTGCAGCTCATCGCATTCACCAGGTCGTTGGGGAAGACGTCCCTCGTGGAGCCGAAGGAGTAGCAGATGCGTGCGTCAAACCAGTTTGCCGAGTCGACGACGGGCGTGGTCTATATCCACGCCTCACCAGCGGCCGTGTGCCCGCATGTCGAGTGGGCGTTGTCGTCGACCCTCAGGTCGAGGGCGAATCTGACCTGGACCCCGCAGCCGGCGATGCCCGGACAGTTGCGTGCGGTCACCAACTGGGTTGGTCCGGTCGGCGCGGGCGCGCAGCTCGCCAACGCCTTGCGGTCGTGGTCCGTGCTGCGCTTCGAGGTGACCGAGGATCCCAGCGCCGGCGTGGACGGGCAGCGCTTCTGCCACACCCCGCAGCTCGGGTTGTGGAGCGGCGCGATGAGCGCCAACGGCGACGTGATGGTCGCCGAGATGCGGCTGCGGTCGCTGATGTCCGCAGGCGCGGACATGCTCGCGGCCGAACTCGACTCGGTGCTCGGCACCGCATGGGACGACGCCCTCGAGCCTTACCGCAGCGGCGGCGACACCGGCGAGGTGAGCTGGCTCAACCGCGGCGTCGGCTAGGTTCCACGGCGGCTTGCCTGCCAGTGTGCGAAATCGCACGCAGTGTCGGCGAGCCCCGTACGAAAACGCACAAGCGGTCTCAATTGTTAATGGGCCGCAGAATCTTGAGCGCGCCCGGCACTGCCGACACCTGGACGGGGAGCGGGCAGACGTATTCGCCGTCGGCGTAGGCGTTAATGCCGGGAGAGTCGACAGTGATCGTGCGGGCGCGCGCGGTGCGCACCTCGTCGAGGTCGACGTGGGTCCCCTTGAACACGGTGGGGAACAACCGAATCAGCTTCGTGCGCGAAGCCGAGGCCACCATGGTCGCGTCGAGCAGACCGTCGGTGGGATCGGCGTTCGGGCAGATCATCATGCCCCCGCCGTAGCTCTTCGTGTTGCCGAATGCGGCGAGGGTCAGCTCCGTCTCCAGCTCCTCGCCGTCGAACGACATTCGGAACGGCAGCAGCCGCAGCTTGGACAACTCAGCGAGCATGGCCACGTTGTAGCGCATCCGGCCGTGCGGCCACCGCATCCGGTTGGTGCGATCGGTGACCAGCGAGTCGAAGCCGGCCGCCATCACCGTGCCGAACCATTTGTCGGTGCCGTCCGCACCCGTGATGCGGCCGAGGTCCACGCTTTCGGTGATGCCGTCGACGACGACATCGGCTGCGGCTTCGGGATCTCTTGCGGGTAACCGAAATTCGCGCGCATGGTCGTTTCCGGTACCCGCCGGGATGATCCCGAGCGGTATGTCCGTCTGCGCAAGCACCTGCAGCGCAAGTGAGACGATGCCGTCACCGCCCACGACGACGAGCGCATCCATCCCGCGCTCCAGCGCACCGTCGACGAGCCGTCGCGCATGCTCGGCGTCGGTGCCCGCGATTGCGACGACGTCGACGCCGCGTCGGTGCAGCTGGGCGACCGCTCGTTCGGCCGCGTGCGGCGCGCTGCCGTGCCCCGAGGCGGGGTTGGTCAGCATCGTGACCCGACCGCTTCCGGTCACGGAATCAGCTTGCCGGGGTTGAGGATTCCGGCGGGATCGAGCGTCGCCTTGACGGCCTGCAGCACCTGCACACCGAGGTCGCCGATCTCGGCACGCATCCACGGCCGGTGATCCGCGCCGACCGCGTGGTGGTGGGTGATCGTCGCACCGCTGCGCATCATCGCGTCCGATGCGGCGGTCTTCGCCTTGCGCCACTGCTCGATCGGGTTGCCGCGTTGGCCGGCGACGACGGTGAAGTACAACGACGCACCGGTCGGATACACATGCGAAATGTGGCACAGCACAAGCGCCTGCGTGCCGGTTTCGGCCAGCGCCGTCGTCAGCGCCTCCGTGACCGCGGTTTTCAGCGCGGGAACGCCCGACCAGCTGGTCGCAGTTTCGAGCGTTTCGCACAACGCACCCGCCGACAACAGCGAGTCACGCAGGTAAGGCGCGTTGAAGCGGCCGTGCTCCCATGCGCGCGCCGGAGCCTCACCCAACGAAGTGCCGCCGTTGGCTTCCAGCAGCGCCCGTGTTTCGGCGTGCCTGCTCGCGACGTGCTCCTCCGATCCCTCGAACACGGTGATCGCCAGGCAGCCGCCGGTGACGGTGTCCTCGCCGATGTTCTCGGTGGTGGCCAGGTTGACGCCGGTCTCGGCCTCGTCGGAGAGCCGAAGCACCGTCGGGCCGGTGCCGGTTTGAGTGACGGCACGCAGCGCCTCTGCACCGGCGGCGAAGTCGGGAAACGACCACGCCTCATAGCGCGTGGCGGCAGGCGCCGGGTGAACGCGAACGCGGACGCGGGTGATGATGCCGAACACGCCTTCGGAGCCGATGAGCAGCTGGCGCAGGTCCGGGCCCGCGGCGGACTCCGGCGCCCGGCCGAGATCGAGCACACCCGCGGGGGTGACGGCACGCAGGCCGCGAACCATGTCGTCGAACCGCCCGTAGCCCGCCGAGTCCTGCCCGGACGATCGGGTCGCCGCGAATCCGCCGATCGTCGCGAACTGGAAGCTCTGCGGAAAGTGCCCGAGGGAGAAGCCGCGTTCACCGAGGAGCCGTTCGGCGTCCGGTCCCGTGACGCCCGCGCCGAGGACGGCCTCTCCCGAGATCTCGTCGAGGGAGTGCAATTCGTTCAGCCTGCGCAGGTCAAGTGAGATCACCGCTTTGAACTGGCCTCGCTGCGGGTCGACGCCGCCGACGACGCTGGTGCCACCGCCGAAGGGGACGACGGCGATGCTTCGCTGACCGCAGATGCGCAGAATCTCGGCCACCTCGTCGTCGTCACCGGGCAGCAGCACGGCGTCGGGGGCTTCCTGGACTCCGGTGTTGCGGCGTCGCAGCAGGTCGAGAGTTGATTTGCCGCCCGCGCGAAGAAGCCTGACGTGGTCGTCGACGCCGCAATTGTCTGCGCCGACGACGTCGGCCAACGCTTCGCGGTCCGCAGGCGATAGCGCCGACGGCCGCAGTTTGACCTGGTCGGCGGTCAATTTGGGAAGCGACGAGGCCTCGGTGCCAAGCGCCTGCGTCAGCAGACTCCGAATTCCGTCAGACAGTGGCTTGGCTTTTTCCGGGTCACCCCATGCATCCCACTTCATCATGCGTTACAGTATTACATATGTTGTCAATCAGTAACGAGACACCGCCGGACCTCGGCGATCGGATCCTCGACGCGGCGGCGAGCTGCGTGCTGGCTTACGGGGTGGACCGGGTGACCCTCGCCGAGATCGCCCGCCGGGCCGGGGTGAGCAGGCCGACGATCTACCGCCGTTGGCCAGACACCCGCGCCCTGCTGGCCGCGCTGTTGACCTCGCGGATCGTCGGCGTGCTGCGCGATGTGCCGACACGCGGCAGCGGACGCGAAGCGCTGGTCGAGCGGATCGTCGGCGTTGCCGAACGGCTCCGCCACGACGACGTCGTCATGTCGGTGCTGCAATCCGCACCGGAACTGGCCATGGTGTACATCGCCGAACGGCTCGGCACCAGCCAGCAGATCCTCATCGACGCGGTGGCCGCCGAGCTGACGGCGGCCCAACGCAACGGAAGCGTGCGCGCGGGCGACCCGCGCCAACTCGCCGCCATGTGTCTGCTGATCACACAGTCGACGATCCAGTCCGCACGAATCGTCGAATCCATCCTCGACGCCGACGAACTTGCCCTCGAACTCGCCCATTCACTGAACGGATACCTCAAGCCATGACGAACTCAACCGCGCTCAACGCATCTCGGCGCGCTCGCGAATTGGCGGAGCTGGCCGACGGGTGCCTGCCTTGCTCCTCGCGTGCGCGCCGCCCGCTCGATGTCGTCGTCATCGGCGGCGGCATCACCGGAACCGGAATCGCTTTGGACGCCGCATCGCGCGGGCTGACGGTGGCGTTGGTGGAGAAGCACGATCTGGCTTTCGGGACCAGCCGGTGGAGCTCCAAGCTCGTGCACGGCGGCCTTCGGTACCTGGCCACCGGCAACATCGGGATCGCGAGGCGCAGCGCGATCGAACGCGGAATCCTGATGAGCCGTAACGCCCCTCACCTCGTGAGCGCCATGCCGCAGCTTGTGCCGCTGCTTCCCGCCATGGGCACCCCGCAGCGGGCGCTTGTCCGCACCGGGTTCCTTGCCGGCGACGCGCTGCGCTGCATGGCAGGTACCCGGTCCTCGACGCTGCCGCGGTCACGACGCATCTCCGCGGGCCGCGCGATCGACATGGTGCCCGCCGTCCGGCGCGAGGGTCTGTCCGGAGGGCTGCTGGCCTACGACGGGCAGTTGATCGACGACGCCCGACTGGTCGCTGCCGTCGCACGAACCGCCGCGCAGCACGGCGCTGTCATTCTGACCCGGGTCGCGGCCTCGGACGCCACCGGCACCTCGGTGCGGTTGACCGATCAACTGACGGGTGAGTCGTTTGCGGCGAAAGCAAAGGCGGTGATCAATGCCAGCGGGGTGTGGGCGGGGGAGGTCGACACCTCGATCGCGTTGCGGCCGAGCCGTGGCACACATCT
>NZ_JAVHWR010000135.1:0-16063 GCF_032159565.1 Mycobacterium sp. | reverse complement strand
GAGGACGGCAGCCCGGTGCGCGGCGTCTCCGGTGGCACAGAACGGTTGTCGCGGCTACTGAGCGACCTGCTGACGTCCACCGACGCCAGTGGCAACCTCGCCGTTCTGCGCACCCCACCGGGGGCCGCCCAATATCTGGCCAGCGCGATCGACCGCGCGGCCCTACCGCACGTCGTCGGCACCATCGCAGGCGACGACACCGTCTTCGTGGTGGCCCGCGAGCCGATGACCGGCGCCGAGCTGGCCACCACCATCGAGAACCTGCAATAGGCCTGAACAACAAGGAGATTGGTTACATGTCCGAGCGCGTCATCTTGGCGTATTCCGGCGGTCTTGACACCTCAGTGGCGATCAGTTGGATCGGAAAGGAGACCGGCAGCGAAGTTGTCGCGGTCGCGATCGACCTCGGCCAGGGTGGCGAGGACATGGAAGTCGTGCGTCAGCGCGCGCTGGACTGCGGCGCGGTCGAAGCCGTCGTGATCGACGCACGCGATGAGTTCGCCAACGAGTACTGTCTGCCCGCAATCGAATTCAACGCGCTGTATATGGACCGCTATCCGCTGGTGTCGGCGCTGAGCCGGCCGCTGATCGTCAAGCATCTGGTGTCGGCGGCACGTCAGTACGGCGGCGGCGTTGTCGCACACGGCTGCACGGGCAAGGGCAACGACCAGGTTCGCTTCGAGGTCGGATTCGGCTCGCTGGCACCGGATCTGGATGTTATTGCGCCGGTGCGCGACTACGCCTGGACACGGGAGAAGGCGATCGCGTTCGCCGAGGAGAACGCAATCCCGATCAATGTCACCAAGCGCTCGCCGTTCTCCATCGACCAGAACGTGTGGGGGAGGGCGGTCGAGACCGGATTCCTCGAGCACCTGTGGAACGCTCCCACCAAGGACGTCTACGACTACACTGAGGATCCCACCGTCAACTGGAGCACGCCGGACGAGGTGATCGTCGGATTCGAACGGGGCGTGCCGGTTTCGATCGATGGCAGACGGGTGACGGTGCTGCAGGCCATCGAGGAGCTCAACCGCCGCGGCGGCGAGCAGGGCGTGGGACGGCTGGATGTGGTGGAGGACCGGCTGGTCGGCATCAAGAGCCGGGAGATCTACGAGGCGCCTGGTGCGATGGTGCTGATCACGGCGCACACCGAGCTCGAACACGTGACGCTGGAGCGTGAGCTGGGCCGCTTCAAGCGGCAGATCGACCAGCGCTGGGGTGAGCTGGTGTACGACGGGCTGTGGTTCTCGCCGTTGAAGAGGGCGCTTGAAGCGTTCGTCGCCGAGACGCAGCAGCATGTGACCGGCGAGATCCGGATGGTGTTGCACGGCGGGCACATCGCCGTCAACGGGCGGCGCAGCCCCGAATCGCTTTACGACTTCAACCTCGCGACCTATGACGAGGGTGACACCTTCGACCAGTCGGCGGCGAAGGGCTTCGTGCACGTGCACGGGTTGTCATCGAAGATCGCCGCCCGAAGGGATCTGGGTGAGCACTAACGAGGGGTCGCTGTGGGGCGGTCGATTCGCTGACGGCCCGTCGGACGCGCTGGCCGCGCTGAGCAAGTCGACCCACTTCGACTGGGTGCTCGCACCGTACGACGTCACCGCATCGAAGGCCCACGCCCGGGTGCTGTTCGGCGCGGGGCTGCTGACAGAGGAGCAGCGCGACGGATTGCTCGCCGGCCTGGACAGCCTCGGCGAGGACGTCGCCGACGGCAGCTTCTTGCCGATCGTCACGGATGAAGATGTGCACGGCGCGCTGGAACGCGGACTGATCGACCGGGTCGGTGCGGACCTCGGCGGCAGGCTGCGGGCGGGCCGGTCGCGAAACGACCAGGTGGCCACGCTTTTCCGGCTGTGGTTGCGTGACGCGGTACGGCGGGTCGCCGACGGTGCGCTGGATGTGGTGTCCGCGCTGTCCGCCCAGGCCGCCGCGCATCCGACGGCGATCATGCCCGGCAAGACGCACCTGCAGTCGGCGCAACCGGTCCTGCTCGCCCACCATCTGCTCGCGCACGCGCACCCGCTGCTGCGCGACGTCGACCGCCTGATCGACTTCGACGTGCGGGCCGCGGTGTCTCCCTATGGCGCCGGTGCGCTCGCGGGCACGTCGCTGGGCCTCGATCCCGACGCCATCGCCGAGGAGCTGGGATTCACCGCAGCAGCGGACAATTCGGTGGATGCCACCGCGGCACGTGACTTCGCCGCGGAGGCCGCGTTCGTGTTCTCGATGATCGGCGTCGACCTGTCGCGTCTCGCCGAAGACATCATCCTGTGGAGCACAACCGAATTCGGTTACGTGACGCTTCACGACTCCTGGTCGACGGGTAGCTCGATCATGCCGCAGAAGAAGAACCCCGACATCGCAGAGCTGGCGCGCGGCAAATCGGGCCGGTTGATCGGCAACCTCACGGGCCTTCTCGCGACGTTGAAGGCGCAACCGTTGGCCTACAACCGCGATCTACAGGAGGACAAGGAACCGGTGTTCGACTCGGTGGCGCAGCTCGAGCTGTTGCTGCCCGCGATGGCCGGCCTGGTCGGCACCCTGCGTTTCGACGTCGACCGGATGGCCGGATTGGCGCCGCTCGGCTACACGCTCGCCACAGACCTCGCCGAATGGCTGGTGCGCAGGGAGGTGCCGTTCCGGGTGGCGCATGAGGCGGCGGGTGCGGCTGTCCGCGCCGCGGAGGCCAGGGGTGTCGGGCTCGAGGACCTGGAGGACGCGGAACTCGCGGCCATTCATCCCAAGTTGACGCCCGATGTGCGCCAGGTGCTCACCGTGGAAGGTTCGGTGAACTCGCGCGACGCCCGCGGCGGCACCGCGCCGATCCAGGTGGCCAGGCAACTCGGTGTCGTTCGCGACACCGCCGACACGCTCCGCGCTCGGCTACGCCGCTAGCCATTAACATTCAGCGACATGGGCCGACCCCATGTCCCTGTCGAGCGGACCAACCGGTTCAGCCACTGGTTCGCGCGGTTGACATCGGCACAGACGCGACGGGTGGCGCTTCTCCTCGTACTCGTCGCAACCGCGGCGTTCGGTGGCCTCGACACTGTCGACAAGCAAGTGACCCCGTTCAAGCCGGGCGAAGAGTTCAGCGACGGCGAATACACCATCACCATCGAACGCGCGAGGTTCGTCGACGAGCTGAAGGGCACCTTCGCCGCCGCGAAACCGGGGAAGGTGTACCTGGGCGTCGTCGCCACTTTGCGCAACGACGGCACCGTTGGCGGCCGGCTCCGCGATGAGATCGATCTGCGGGATCTGCCAGACAAGGAGTTCGTCGGAACGTTCCGGTTCCGCGACGGCTCACCGATCCAGACGCTGGGTGCCGGGCTCACCGAACAGTTGGTATTCGCGTGGCTACTGCCGGAATCGGCGCGGCAGTCGGTTCAGTCGGTGTCGATCCGGGTGTGGAAGAAGAAGTACACGCAGCTGATGGTCACCTACGGCGGCAAGGAGTGGATCGAGAGCGTGACCGATTACGGACAGACGGATGTTCCCGTCAAGGAATCGTCGTGAAGCTCCGACGGCCTGACACACGACGTGTACTGACCACCATCGCGGTGGTCAGTACCGTCGCGGCGGCCGCCGTGGTATGGCAGCACCTGCCGACATCGACCGATGTGCTCGGTCCTTTCGACGTGAACGGAGACGCCGGAACGCCGACATCAGGCCGTGCCGTCGCCGCCACGGTGACCGGTGTCCGCGTCACCCCGGAGGTGGACTCCGTCAAGCCCGCCGGCATCTGGGTCGTCGTCAACACGGCGCTTCAGGGCACGCGCAGCACCGAACTGCCCCACAGCGAATTGCTCGTCGGGCCCAACACCTATACGCCGACCGACGTCTTCTTCACCGAGACACTGATGGCCGAGATCAGTCCGGGAATCACCTGGCGCGGGTCGTGGGTGTTCGACGTCGCAGCCGCGCTCGTCGCGCCCGGGTCGTCCGACCCCCTGACCCTTCACGTCTGGGTCGGTGACGGGCGACTGGACTCTCGGCTGGCCATCCGAATACCCACGCACGGTTCGGATTTCAGCAGGGTCGACAGCGTGACGCTGACGAAACCGGAGCAGAGCGCCTCGTGAGAGCACGGCTGTCGGTTCTGTGGGTGCGCAACGTCATCGGAGCGGTTGTCGCGGCGGCGGCCATCGCTGTACTCGTCTTCACCGGCCTCGGCGGCCTCGGTGAGTCGTGGGCCGAGTATCGCCACACGGTAGTGCCGGGGGCCGTTGTGCCGGCAGGCCGGAGCGGCGACGCGGACGGGCGCACCTGGACGGTCGACTCGATACGGCACCTGAACCGCAGCCCGAGGGGTTTCGGCCCGAAGTTGCCGCCCGGAACCGTGTTGACCGTCATCACGGTCGACCGCTCCGGGCCACCCCCGGATACCGGCATCTGCAACGGTGTGCTCACCGACGGGAATCGTCGGTGGAAGAACGAGAGTGTCGGCGGGTTCATCGCACCCGAAGGCGATGGGGTGACCAGCCTGTGCAATCAGCCTGGGCTGCTTCAGTTCACATTCCTGCTGCCGCAGGATGTGGTGCCGACGGCGATGGATGTCGTTGCGCTCGACGGCCGCATCACGGTGCGGCTGCAGCTGTGACTTCGTCCGACTTCACCTGTTCCAGGCAGTACGCCACCATGGAGGTGATCAAGCACACCCGCAAAGGCTCGACGACGATGTGCGAAACCAGCGCGATGGTATCCGCGTAGCCGTTCCAGAACGACAACGGGTGCGGGCCCAAAATCCAAGCGCCGAAACGGAAAAGGTAGCCGATGCTGACCTCGGGGTGATAAAACGCACCGGCCATGTCCAGCCAGGCCAGCCCGAGATATGCCAATACATAGAGCGACAGTGCAAGCACGCCACCGTGCAGGATCAGCCGTGCCGAATCCGCGATCGTCTTGTAATGGCCCAGTTTTCCGATCACCCATGCGCGCAGTTTCTCGCCCAATGTCTGCGGAACCTGCCATCCTCGCTCATCGAATCTTTTTCGGCCGGCGGCCGCCCGTTCGAACACCCGGTCGGCGCGCCCGCCCACTGCGCGGCGCGCCGCACCGCGCCAGTCCGGCATCGAGACGCCGTAGATGATGCCCGCTACCGCTAGCCATAGGAGAGGGATCGTCGCACCGCCGAACACCGTGCGCAGCACCAGCATCGCGGCGTCCCAAAGGTGCTCCAGGAATACGAAGTGCGAGAACAGTTCGGCACGAGTGCTGTCAAACCATACGACCATCCGGCGCTGCGCAATCCAGCCGGCTGGGTTGAGCAGGAAGCCGACGCCCTGGCTGGCCGCGAAACTCACGGTGAGGAAAACCCACAGCGCGTCGACATAGACGCGGACCGCGATCATCGCACCAGGCAGGCTCTCCTTGAACTTGCCGAGAACATAGCGCAGCACGAGTGCCGCGGCAATGATCACCCAGGTCACGGTGCTCACCGGTAGCTGGTCTGCATGCAGGTCGCTGGTCTCGCCCGTCGTCAACGCCGTTGTCATGGCGTCGTCGACGCGGTAGTTGAGCGCCGCCGTCTCGAAATCGAGCCAGTCCTCTGCGAACAACTTCCATGCGAGATAGATGGCGAAGAACGGCACGATGATGCCGGCGAACACGTCAACGCTTCGCGCCGAGCGCCGTGGCAGCGCGGCCAGCGCGGGAATCGCGGAGCGCAGCACCAGGAACATCGCCACGTAGGACCCAAGCCGGGCAAGGCCGGCGAAAGGCATGATCAGCGACGCCCAGACGTCGTTGTCCCAGCCGACGAAGGCGGCCAGTTCGATTGCGCCCTTACGCCCGAGCCAGCCGAGAAGATATAGCGCAACGAGTTGCGGGAGATAGCGCCACCACAGAGCGAAAGGCCGCAGCAGGTAGCGCACCGCCACATCGTAAACAGTGATCTATTCGTCGGCGGCGGCCAACCAGGCTTCTTCGAGCGATTCCTTGAGTGTCAGCAGCTCGTTCAATTCGGCGTTGAGCTCACCCAGCCGGACGTGATCGGCTGCCGCATCGGCCATCGCTTCGTGCATGGCGGTGATGCGCTCGTCCAACTTGGTCAGTTGACCTTCGATGCGGGCCATCTCCTTGCCGGTGCGTCGCTTTCGCGCCGATGCCGATTCGGTGCGCTGCGGCTCCTGCCGCGTGGGTGCGGACTCAGCGGCGACCCGCTCGGCGAGATATTGCTCGATACCGCCGGGCAACAGGTCGCATCGCCCTCCGCCGGTGAGGGCGTACGTCACGTCGGTGACGCGCTCGAGGAAATACCGATCGTGAGTGACGACGATCAGCGTGCCCGGCCAGTCGTCCAGGTAATCCTCGATCACGTTGAGCGTGTCGATGTCGAGGTCGTTGGTCGGTTCGTCGAGCAGCAGCACATTCGGCTCGTCAAGCAGGATTCGCAGGAACTGCAGCCGGCGCCGCTCACCGCCCGACAGGTCGGCGATCCGGGCGGTCAGCTTGTCACCGGTGAAACCGAAGTCCTTCAACAAGGTGTCAGCGGTGATTTCCCGGCCGCTCGCCAATTCGCTGACGCGGCGCCGGTTTTCGACGGCATCGATCACCCGGTGCGTGTCGGTCATATCGGCCAGCGCCTGGCTGAGGTAGCCGATCTGCAGCGTCGTGCCGCGCTTGATCGTGCCCGCTGCGGGCTGCAGTTCACCGGCGAGCAGCCGCAACACCGATGTCTTGCCGGTGCCGTTGACACCGACCAGCCCGATCCGCGCACCCGGGCCGATGGACCAGTCGACTTTGTCGAGGATGACGCGGTCACCGACGTCGAGCCGCAGCCGGTGCAGATCGAATACGTCTTTGCCCAGCCGCGTCGTCGCGAAGCGCTGCAGCACAAGCGAATCGCGCGGTGGCGGCTCGTTCGCAATCAGCTCGTTGGCGGCCTGGATGCGGAACTTCGGTTTCGACGTCCTGGCCGGCGGACCGCGCCGCAGCCACGCCAACTCCTTGCGCATCAGATTTCTGCGGCGCGCCTCTGTGCCCGCAGCCAGTCGCATCCGTTCCGCGCGGGCCAGCACGTAGGCGGCGTAGCCACCGTCGTAGGCCTCGACGGTGCCGTTGTGCACTTCCCACGTCTTGGTGGTGACGGCATCGAGAAACCACCGGTCGTGGCTGACCACCACGATGGCATTGGACCTCTGCCCCGACAGGTGCTGGGCCAGCCAGCCGATCACCTCGACATCGAGATGGTTGGTCGGCTCATCGAGCACCAGCACGTCATGCCCCGCGATCAGGATCGCCGCCAGCGCAACCCGGCGCCGCTCACCGCCGCTGAGGTCTGCCACGCCGCTGTCCAGGTCGACTTCGGCCAGCAAGTGCCCGACGACCGCACGTGTCTCGGGTTCGGCCGCCCAGATGTGGTCGGGCCTGCCGCCGACGATGACCTCGCGGACGGTGGCGCCGACGGCGAAGTCGTCGCTCTGGCGCAGGTATCCCACCGACAGTCCCGATGTGTGGGTGACTCGCCCCGAATCCGGCTCGCGGGTACCGGTCAGCACCTGGAGCAGCGTCGACTTGCCGTCGCCGTTACGGCCGACGACGCCGATCGCGTCGCCTTCATCGACGCCGAGGCTGACGGCGTCCAGCAAGGTGCGGGTGCCGTATCCGAGCGTCGCGCGTTCGACGTTGATCAAGTTGGCCATCAGCCGCCGATGATAGGTAGGGCATCTTGCGGAGGGCGCCACGGGCTCTGTGCCATGATGACCTCGGCAATCGGGGGACAGGTGTGACAAGAGGGGAACCGCCGGTGGTGGACCTTTCGGCAATAACCAGGCCGGTTGGCCGTTTGGTGGCGACCGCGCAGAACGGCCTCGAAGTGCTGCGCTACGGCGGCCTCGAAACGGGCGCGGTGCCCTCGCCCTTCCAGGTGGTGGAAAGCGTGCCGATGTACCGGCTGCGCCGCTACTTCCCGCCCGACACCCGGCCCGGCGCGAAACCGCCTGGGCCGCCGGTGCTCATGGTGCACCCGATGATGATGTCGGCCGATATGTGGGACGTCACCCGCGACGAGGGCGCCGTCGGCATACTGCACACCGCCGGCATCGACCCGTGGGTCATCGACTTCGGGGAACCGGACAAGGTCGAGGGCGGCATGCAGCGCAACCTCGCCGACCACGTCGTCGCGTTGAGCGAGGCCATCGACACCGTCAAGGAGACGACCGAGCGCGACGTTCATCTGGCCGGCTACTCCCAAGGCGGCATGTTCTGCTACCAGACCGCGGCGTATCGCCGGTCGAAGGACCTTGCGAGCATCATCGCGTTCGGTTCACCGGTGGACACGCTGGCCGCATTGCCGATGAACCTCCCCGCCGGACTCGCAGCCGGTGCCGCGGATTTCATGGCCGACCACGTGTTCAGCCGCATCGACATTCCGAGCTGGCTCGCGCGGACCGGCTTCCAGATGCTCGACCCGATCAAGACCGCGCAGTCGCGGCTGGACTTCCTGCGGCAGCTTCACGACCGTGAAGCGCTGTTGCCCCGGGAGCAGCAGCGGCGGTTTCTCGCATCGGAGGGATGGATCGCCTGGTCGGGGCCCGCGATCGCCGAGCTGCTCAAGCAGTTCATCGCCCACAACAGGATGATGACCGGCGGATTCTCCATTCACGGCGATCTGGTGACGCTTAACGACATCAACTGCCCGGTGCTGGCGGTCGTCGGTGAGGTCGACGATATCGGTCAGCCCGCGTCGGTGCGCGGCATCAAGCGGGCCGCGCCGCAGGCCGATGTCTACGAATATCTCATTCGCGCAGGCCATTTCGGTCTGGTCGTCGGATCGAAGGCGGCGACCCAGACCTGGCCGACGGTGGCGCAGTGGGTCAAATCGATCGACGGCGACGCCGATCTGCCGGAAGGCGTAGCGCCGATGGCGCTGCAGCCGGCGCAGCACGCAGAGACCGGAGTCCCACTCGCCTCCCGGCTGGCGCACGGGGCCACCGCGGCAGGTGAGATGGCGTTCACCCTGGCCCGCTCGGCCGCCGATGCGGTCGTCGCTGCCAACAAGTCGGCTCGGGCGCTCGCCGTCGAGACGGTCCGCACGCTGCCCAGGCTGGCCCGGCTCGGCCAGATCAACGACCACACCCGCATATCGCTCGGCCGCATCATGTCCGAGCAGGCACGCGACGTACCGAACGGCGAGGCCCTGCTGTTCGACGGACGTGTCCATACCTATGAGGCCGTCGATCGCCGTATCAACAACGTGGTCCGCGGCCTGATCGCGGTCGGCGTCCGACAGGGAGCGCACGTCGGTGTGCTGATGGAGACGCGCCCCAGCGCGTTGGTGGCGATCGCTGCGCTGTCGCGCCTCGGGGCGGTGGCCGTGATGATGCCGCCCGACGCCGACCTCGCCACGGTTGTACGGCTGGGCGCGGTGGCCGATATCATCGCCGACCCCAGCAACCTGAACGCTGCCCGCGGGCTGTCGATGCGGGTGCTGGCGCTCGGCGGCGGCGAATCGCGCGACCTGCACCTGCCCGACGACGCCGACGTCGTCGACATGGAGAAGATCGACCCCGGCGAGGTGGAGCTGCCCGGCTGGTACCGGCCCAACCCGGCGTTGGCCCGCGACCTCGCGTTCATCGCCTTCAGCACGGTCGGCGGCCAGCTGCTCGCCCGCCAGATCACCAATTACCGCTGGGCGCTGTCGGCGTTCGGGACCGCGTCGGCGGCCAACCTCGGCCGCAACGACACCGTGTACTGCCTGACCCCGCTGCACCACCAGTCGGGGCTTCTGGTGAGCCTCGGTGGCGCGGTGGTCGGCGGCGCCCGCATCGCCCTGTCGCGCGGTCTGGTGTCCGACCGGTTCGTCCAGGAGATCCGCCAGTACGGCGTGACCGTGGTGTCCTATACCTGGGCGATGCTGCGCGAGGTCATCGACGACCCGTCGTTCGTGCTGACCGGCAACCATCCGGTACGGCTGTTCATCGGATCCGGCATGCCGACCGGGCTTTGGAAGCGCGTGGTCGACATCTTCGCGCCGGCACGCGTCGTCGAATTCTTCGCCACCACCGACGGTCAGGCCGTACTGGCCAACGTGTCCGGTGCGAAGGTGGGCAGCAAGGGCAGAGCACTTCCGGGCGGCGGCGAAGTCCAACTCGCCGCGTACGACGCCGAGGACGATCTGATCCTTGAGGATGACCGCGGCTTTGTGCGGAAGGCCGAAACGAACGAAGTTGGCGTCATGCTGGGGCATCCGCGCGGACCCATCGACCCGACGGCATCGGTCAAGCGCGGTGTGTTCGCCCCTGCCGACACCTGGGTGTCCACCGAGTATCTGTTCCGGCGCGACCAGGATGGCGACTACTGGTTGGTGGACAACCGCAGCCTTGTCATCCGCACCGAGCGTGGACCGGTTTATGCCATGCCGGTCAACGACGCTCTCGGCGCTATCGATGCCGTGGACATGTCGGTGACCTATGCGATCGAATCCGGTGGCCAACGGGTCGCGGTGACCGCCGTGGCGTTGCGTCCGGGCGGCAGCGTCGCGGCGGGCGACTTGTCCGAAGCGCTGGCCGATCTGCCGGTCGGTGCGGCGCCGGACATCGTGCATGTGGTGCCCGAGATGGCGCTCAGCGCGTCATATCGACCGCTGATCAGTCCGCTGCGTGCGATGGGAATTCCCAAGCCCTCGCGTAACGCCTGGTACCTGGATTCTGATACCGATAGGTACAAGCGACTGACGGCCGCGGTTCGCAACGAGATCGTCGGTGGCGAGTAGCGAGACCGTGCCGCGCGTCCGGCACACTGTTAGGCTTCCATCGCGCACGCGAGGAGCACGATCAAGATGAGCCGTCGCACTGGAGGTTCGATGACATCGCAGAACGCTTGGCGCCGCGTAGCAGGTGCCGTGGCCGGCGGCCTGATCGCCGGCGCTCTGATCGCGGGTATCGGTGCGCCGCCCGCATTCTCCGCACCTGCGGATGACGACACGACTGGCACCGACGCGCCGAGAATGACCGCTGACCAAGCGCTGGCCATCATTAAGCAGGACTACGACACGGGTGCAGGCGGAGGTCAGATCTCCAACTTCGTCCACGAGGTGCTCGTCCTGCGCAACCAGGGCTACCGGCCGTCGAAGGGTAACCAGGACGCGATCATCGCAGCCCTGGACAAGCGGCCGAACCAGGCACCCCTGATCGACGCGCTGAAGGCGACCATCGCCTACCAACGCAGGCTCCAGGCGCAGGCCGACGCACAACAACAGCAGGGCAATCCCGGCTTCGCCATCGGCGGCGCACCCGCGCCGTTCGACGGCGGCGGCGCGCCCGTCAACCTGCCACTCGGCTGAGGCCACCGTTGTGGTCGACGAAAAGCTGCTGAGCATTCTGGTCTGCCCCGAAGACCGCGGCTCGCTGCTGTTGATCGGCGACGACGAAATGCTCTACAACCCGAGGCTGCGCCGCGCGTACCGGATCGAGGACGGCGTCCCGGTGCTGCTGATCGACGAGGCGGTCGCTGTGACCGACGACGCCGAGCATGAGCGGCTTCTGGGCCGTGCGGGGTCATGACACTCGTGATCGTTTCGTCTCGATCAGGAACACACTTCTCCGCGAAGCCTTTTGGCTGCTAGCCAAGCCCCGGAAGGTCACCGGTGAGATAGTGCTGCAGGTTCGGTCCAATCGTCTCCGCGATCTGGTCGACCGGTAACGATTTGAACGGGTCGAGTTCCAAGATGTAGCGGGCCATCACCACGCCGACCAGTTGGGAGGCCACGAACTGGACGCGAATCCGGCCGCTGCCGGGCGGATCGTCGACCCGCGAGCCCACCTCGGCAGTGATCACTTCCTGAAGGAACGACCGGACGAGCGACACGTCGTTGCCCGCGAGGATCGACCGCAGCGTCGCGATAAAGCCTTTGCCCATCTCGGAATCCCACAGCGGCAACAGGATCGACGGCAGCACGTGACCGATCCGTTCGACGGGGATTTCCCTTAGCGGGGCGATCACCGCCATCGGATCGATGGGAATGTGGATCGCCGCGGCGAACAATTGCGTCTTGGTGCCGAAGTAGTGATGCACCAGCGCCGGATCCACACCCGCATCGCCTGCGATGGCGCGGATCGAAGTCTTATCGATCCCGTTGCGGGCGAACAATTCCCGAGCGCTGTTCAGAATGCGTTCGCGAGTGTCGGACGTCCCGGGCGGGCGCCCGGGACGTTTGCGCTCGGTGTTGGTCGTCAAAGGTCTACGGTGTCCTTCGTCGTAGCGTCGCGGCGGCGAGGCACAGGGCGAGGACCGCGAAGCCGATCACCACGATGATGTCCCGCAGAGCGATTGCCGTCAGGTCCGGGTAAGCGCCGACCTGCTGCAGCGCCTCAAGAGCGTAACTCGCCGGCAGTGCGTTGCTGATCCATTGCAGCCAATCGGGCAGCATCTCGCGGGGCACGATGATCCCGCACAGCAGCAGCTGCGGCGCGATGACCACGGGCATGAACTGCACCGCCTGGAACTCGGTACGGGCGAATGCGCTGCACAGCAGGCCGAGGCCTACCCCGAGCACCGCGTTGATGATCGCGATGACGAACACCAGTATCGGGCTGCCTTTCGTGTCCAGCCCGAGGAGCCAGAACGACACGACGCACGCAAGCGTGGCCTGCGCAGCGGCTGCGATCGAGAACGCGGTGCCGTAGGCGGCGAGCAGGTCGAGTCGACGCAGCGGGGTGGTCAAGATCCGCTCCAACGTTCCCGAAACCCGTTCCCGCTGCATGGTTATCGAGGTGATCAGAAACATGACGATCAGCGGGAACACGCCGAGCATGATCAGGCAGGCGTTGTTGAACGGCGAAGGTGCGCCCGGTCGATGCGGTACGTTCTGGAACATGAAGTACATCAGTGTGATGATGAGGCTCGGCACCACGAGAATCATCGCCACACTGCGGTGGTCCGCGGCGAGTTGACGCAGAATTCGCGCCGTGGTGGCGAAGTAGCTCTGCGGACTCAGCTTGCTGCGGTTGCGGTGCTGTGCCGGATGACGGACAGAAACGCTTCCTCCAGTGATTGACATCCCGTGTCCTCCCGTAGTTGTCCTGGTGTGGTGTGAGCGAGAAGGTGCCCTTCTCGCATGAGCAGTAGGTCGCCACAGTGATCGGCCTCGTCCATGACGTGACTCGAAACGAGCAATGTCGTTCCGCGCCGGGCAAGTTGGTGAAACTGCTGCCACAGGTCCACCCGCAGGACGGGGTCAAGGCCGACCGTGGGTTCGTCCAGCACGAGCACTTCCGGTGCCGCCACCAATGCGCAGGCAAGCGATACGCGAGTCCGCTGACCACCGGACAGATTGCCGCACAAGGCGGTCCGATGGTCGTCGAGGCCTACAGCGGACACGGCCTCGTCCGCGGCGGTGGCGTCCATGCCGTAAAGCGAGCCGAAGTATCGGACGTTGTCGACGACGCGCAGATCGTCGTAGATGGTTGCCGCCTGCGGCATGTACCCGACGCGCTTGCGCAGCGGAGCCGAGCCGGCCGGTTGCCCGAGCACCGTGACGCTGCCCCCGGTGATGAGTTGCGTTCCGACGATGCTGCGCATCAGCGTGGTCTTGCCGCAGCCAGAGGGCCCGAGCAAGCCGGTGATGGTGCCGCGGGCGATTCGCACGGACAAGTCATGGATGGCGGGGCGTTTCCCGCGCACGACGCGCAGGTGGTCGATGACAACGACCGGCTCGACGCCTCGCCTCAATAATTCATCGCTCGATGAAGTCATCATATGATGAATATTGCTCCCTGCAGTTGGGCGTGTCAAGAACGGAGGGCAGAATCGCCCCGATGACCGCGAAGCTGCCTGTCGACCCCGTGAAGGCGGCGCGCAGGCTTCTGGGAGCGGCGCTGACCGGCCGCGGGGTGAGCGCGATGATCGTCGAGGTCGAGGCTTATGGCGGCCCGCCTGACGGTCCCTGGCCGGACGCCGCTTCCCATTCCTTCCGCGGACATGGCGGGCGCAACACCGTCATGTTCGGACCGGCGGGTCGGCTCTACACCTATCGCAGCCACGGCATCCACGTATGTGCGAATGTGGTCTGCGGCTCCGACGGAGTCGCCGGAGCGGTATTGCTGCGAGCCGCGGCAGTTGAGTCAGGCCTCGCGGAGGCGATGAGTCGACGCGGCGAATCGGTTCGGCCGGCGGCCTTGGCCCGTGGTCCAGGCAATTTGTGCTCGGCACTCGGAATCGTCATGGACGACAACGGAATCGACCTCTTCGATCCCCACAGTCCAGTGCAGCTCACGCTGGGCGATGAACGCCAGTCGGCCGACGGTGCGCGCGTGGGAGTCAGCCAGGCCGCCGATCGACCATGGCGGTTCTGGCTGGCGGGACGGCCGGAAGTCTCGCTCTACCGCCGCAGTCCGCGGGCACCGGCGCCGGGTCAAAGCGACTAGTGCGGGAAGATCGAGATCATGGGAACGTCGAACGTCCTCGACGAGTTGGAGTGGCGAGGGCTGATTGCGCAGTCCACCGACCGCGATGCGGTGGCCGAACAACTGGCCGCCGGACCCGTCACCGTCTATTCCGGTTTCGACCCGACGGCGCCGAGTCTGCATGCCGGTCACCTCGTCCCGCTGCTGACACTGCGACGCTTCCAGCAGGCCGGCCACCGGCCAATCGTGCTGGCCGGCGGCGCGACCGGGATGATCGGCGATCCGAGAGAGACCGGTGAGCGCACCCTCAACAACGCGTCCACCGTCGCGGACTGGACCGACCGCATCCGCGGTCAGCTCGAGCGTTTCGTCGATTTCGATGACTCGCCGTCGGGTGCCGTCGTCGAGAACAACCTGACCTGGACCGGCGAGCTGGGGGCGATCGAGTTTCTCCGCGACATCGGAAAGTACTTCTCGGTCAACGTGATGCTCGACCGCGACACGGTCAGGCGGCGCCTCGAGGGCGAGGGCATCTCCTACACCGAGTTCAGCTACATGCTGCTGCAGGCGAACGACTACGTCGAACTCCACAGGCGGTACGGATGCACGCTTCAGATCGGCGGATCCGATCAGTGGGGCAACATCATCGCCGGCGTGCGACTTGTGCGGCAGAAAGAGGGTGCGTCGGTCCATGCGCTGACCACTCCCTTGGTGACCGATTCGGAGGGCAACAAGTTCGGGAAATCGACAGGCGGCGGCAACCTGTGGCTGGACCCGGAGATGACGAGCCCGTATGCCTTTTACCAGTACTTCGTCAACACGGCCGACGCCGACGTGATCCCGTACCTGAAGTGGTTCACGTTCCTGTCGCGCGACGAATTGACCGAGCTCGAGCAGGCCACAGCGGAACGACCACACGAGCGGGCGGCTCAGCGCAGGCTCGCCCAGGAACTCACCACGCTGATCCACGGCGAGACGCAGTGCGCGGCTGTCGAGCACGCCAGCCGGGCACTGTTCGGGCGGGGCGAGCTGGCGCAGCTGGACGAGCCGACGCTGGCGGCCGCGTTACGGGAGGCCGGCAACAGCCAGGTGGCGGAGCTGACGCCGGGCGCCCCCAACGGCATCACCGACCTGCTCGTCGCGAGCGGCCTGGTGGACAGTAAGGGCTCGGCTCGGCGGACGGTCTCCGAAGGCGGCGCCTACGTCAACAACGTCCGCGTCGAGAGCGACGAATGGACACCGCAGCCGTCAGACTTCCTGCACGGCCGGTGGTTGGTGCTGCGCCGTGGCAAGCGGAAT
The DNA here is from genome assembly GCF_032159565.1 of Mycobacterium sp. Taxonomy (GTDB): domain Bacteria; phylum Actinomycetota; class Actinomycetes; order Mycobacteriales; family Mycobacteriaceae; genus Mycobacterium. The sequence continues at coordinate 410 of NZ_JAVHWR010000135.1, read as the reverse complement.
ATCGCCGGCGTCTTACGCGTTGACTAATCCGTCGGAGGCGACGCACGACTGCAAAGCGGGAAGCGATGCGGGACTGCGCACGACCGGCGGAACCGTTGAGACACACCGCCGATCAGCCCATTTGACTCCGAGTTTTCCCTCACGTAACTTATTGAAGTCGTCGCGACGCGGTCCAGCCGCTGAGCGCGACGGCGTCCCAGAGGGAAGCTCCACTTCGGTGGTTTCCTGACCGTCCGCACTACTAGTACGCGGCTAAGTGCCGCGGGTTGGTTGCGCGGTCGGGCGGGTGTGTTGTTTGAGAACTCAATAGTGTGTTTGGTGGTTTTTGTTTGTTGTTTTTGTTTTTTGCCATGCTTCTTTTTCCCGTTTAGGGGTGTGGTTTGTTTTTTTGCCAGTTTGATACTGGTGCT
>NZ_JAVHWR010000180.1:0-7309 GCF_032159565.1 Mycobacterium sp. | reverse complement strand
GTCACTACACCGCCTCGCTGTCATGCCGTCGCGCGGGCGGCGCGCGGTGCTTCGGCGCTGTGCGGACAGGCTCGCCCCCGCCAATTCCGAGGCGTTCGTGCAGCCAGACCAGCGGCGCCGGCACCCACCAGTTCCACCGGCCCATCAAATGCATGAAGGCCGGTACCAAGACCGTTCGCACCAGCGTGGCGTCAACCAGTACTGCCAACGTCAGGCCGAGGCCGAACATCCGCATGAACGACACATTTGCGGCGGTCAGTGCTGCGAACGAGATGGACATCACGAGCGCGGCGGCCGTGATCACTCGACCGGTATGCGCGACGCCCAGGGCGACGCTCTCGTCGTTATCGGCGGGAGTGCGCCCCGAGGACAACCAGAACTCCCGGATCCGGGCCACGAGGAAGACCTCGTAGTCCATCGACAAACCGAAAGCGATGCAGAACAGCAGAACGGGCATATTGGTGACCAGAGTCCCGGTAGCCGTCGTCCCGAGAGCGCCAAGATGCCCGTCTTGGAAAATCCAAACCATGGCACCGAATGCGGCGGTAAGCGACAAGACGTTGAGCACCAGAGCCTTCACCGGCAGCAGGATGCTTCCCGTCAGCACGAACAACAGTCCGAGCGCGATCAGGGCGATCAGCCCCAGCACTGTTGGAAGCCGTGAGGTGATGGCGTAAACGGTGTCCCGGTTGGTCTGTGCCGTCCCCGTTATGTACACGTCCCTGTCGCCAGGGCCCGCAACCGCATGAAGTCGGTCGAGTTGCGCCTCCGAAGTGGATGAGAACAACGGCGCCGTGCTCGAGGCGGTGAGATATATGCTGCCCTGCGCTACTCCGGTCGGCGCTGACGGTAGGCCTGTTGGCATACCGCCGACGAACCTGCCCGTCGGCGCGGACACCGAAGTGATGCCAGGCACGCGGGAGAGATCGGCCGCGTATCGGCTTATCTGTTCTGGCCCGAGGCCGTTGGCGTCGGGGACGACCACCGTCACCGCCTTCGGAGGATCATCGGCGAAGTTGCTGCGAAGTTGATCTCCGACCTGGTGTGCAGGGGCGGATGTCGGCAGCACGCGGTCGTCGGGGAAGCCCCACTTGACGCCGAGGAACGGTGCGCCGAGCAGCACCAGCAGCGTGACACCGGCCAACCCGATGGGGATGGCATGGCGCATGACGAATTTCGTTGAGCGGTACCAATACCGCTGCTCGACAGGAACAGGCGCCGGCGCCGGTCGACGCAGCAAGCGCCGCGCGAGCCAGCGCACGTCGAGCGAGTTCAATCGGTCGCCCAGCAATACCAGGGCGGCCGGTGTCACCACCACTGCCACAGTCGCGGCCAAGGCGACTGTGACAACTCCCGCGTAGGCCAACGACTTCAGGAAGTGCATCGGAAACAAGGTCAGGGCGGCCATCGACAGCGCGACGGTTGTCGCAGAGAACAACACCGTGCGGCCGGCCGTCACCATGGTGTGCTCCAACGCGTCGTGGCGGGTCGCGCTGTGAGCCAACTCGTCGCGGAAGCGGCTGATGATCAGCAATGTGTAGTCGATCGCCAGCGCAAGGCCCATCGCGGTGCTCAGGTTCAGCGCAAAGATGGACACGTCGGTGCTGAACGTGATCAGACGCAGGATCGCCAGCGTGCCCACGATCGCCATGGCCGCGACCATGACCGGCAATACCGCCGCCAACAGCCCGCCGAATACCCAGACCAACACGAGGAAGCTGAGCGGAATCGCGATCGACTCCATCAGGAGCAGGTCTGTCTGCGTCTGCCGGGTTATCTGCCAATTGACCATCGCGGGGCCGCCCGACCGTACAGTGACCCCGTCGCGCTCGCCCACGAGCTGCTTGGACAGCTCATCGGCGTGTTTTGGCGCGTTCCTTTCGCCGCCGATTATGCCGGCGACGACCAACCCGGACCTGCCGTCCTTACTGATCAACTGGGACGCGGCGGCGGGCGGTGCGGTCCACGCGGAGATCACGGTGGCAACATTTGATGACCGCTGTAGGTGGTCGACGATCGCTGTACCCACCGCACGGGACGCTGAGCTGTCGAAACCGTCCGGCGAGGAGACGGTGAACAGAAGTGCTTGATCTCCTTGGCCGAACCGCTCGGCGAGCAAACGCGTCGCCGTCGCTGATTCGGAGGTCGGATCCTCAAATCCAGTGGGGGAGAGGCTGTTTGCCACCGGGATGCCGAATATGGCAGCAGCAACCATCACCAGCGCAGCCATGGCGATGATTCGCCGTGGTGCGGCGATGGCAAGTCGGGCAATTCGGTGCAGCAGGTCATGTCCTTCGAGCAGAGTTCGGGGCCCTTGGATGAGTCAGAGGCTCCGAAGAGTCCGGTCCATGGCAATTCCCGCGTCAATTTAGCAAATTTAACGATTGGCCGATGTTACTGTCGCGAAGTACGCCTTCCGAGCGCTCGGTTCGTTGCTCGGATCGTTTCTCCCTGAGGGGGTAGTCAGGGAAGGGGAATGCTGAGTGCGCGCAGATTCGTCGCGGGAAATGATTCCGCCACCATGATGTCGACCCGTGCCGGTCGCCGATGTCGCGCTGCCGCGGGCGCGTTCGACTCGGCTCACCGGGACAGTTTCGACGCCGTTGTCATCGGGGCGGGGCCGGCTGGTCTTGCTGTCGCCCGCGAGCTCAAGCATCAGCACGGCATCAACACACTCACCATCGATCGCGCAGCTGCACCGGCGATTTCGTGGCGTACGCGGTATGACAACTTCCGCCTCAACACCACCGGTTTCCTGTCGCACCTTCCGGGACAACGGATCCCCGTCGCGGCCGGCCGTTGGCCGACCAAAGAGGACATGGTCGCCTACTTCGACAGCTATGTCCGGCGGCAGGACCTCACGCTCCGGCTGGGGTGCGGGGTCAACCACATCGACAGGGCATCAGGTGGTTGGCGACTCGACACATCGTCCGGCGAAATCCGAACACCGATAGTCGTGCTCGCCACGGGCAACTACCGAACGCCCATCATCCCGCCGTGGCCCGGGCTCAGCCACTTCAACGGCGAGTTCCTGCACTCGGGCGACTTCAGTAACGCTCGGCCATACCGGGGCCGCAACGTTCTGGTTGTCGGTGCCGGAAATTCGGCCGCCGACATCGCGGCCCAGCTCGCCGACAATTGCGCGGACCGGATCTGGCTTGCGGTGCGCACACCGCCGCACCTCGTGCGGCGGGCAATGGGACCGATTCCATCCGATCTTTTCCTCGAACTATCTGCCCGGATCCCTGCGAGCATGGTTGATCCGGTGATCGCACGCACCCTTCGCCTCCAGTGGGGCGGCGACCTTTCGGGCTACGGCTTTCACCGGCCGCCGCTCGGGCTGAAAGCGACCGTCCAGCAGCGAGGCCGCATCCCGACGATGGCCGACGAGCTAGTCGACGCGGTGCGGGCCGGACGCGTCAAGGTCGTCGCTGCGGTCGCCGCGGTCGAACCCGACCGCGTTCTCCTGGTCGACGGCTCGTCCCTTGCGCCAGACGTGATCATCGCCTCGACCGGCTTCAGTGCCGATCTCGACGGAATGATCGGGCATCTCGGCGTACTCGACGAGCGCGGCAACCCTCGTGGCGGCTTTTCCTCGCACATCGGCGGCGGGATGTTCGCTATCGGATACGGCATCCCGCCCAGTGGGCCACTACGGGCAATCCGCCGGCACGCCACGCCCCTGGCCCGAGAAATTGCTAAATATCTGGCGACAGCGCGTTCGAAGTCCGTCGATCCGCTGACTGTTTCAGCGGTGGACTGATGTCTCATCCATCCGGGTCGTTCCGCGTAGGCTGGCAGCCATGACTGTAAAGCAGTTGCTGGCACCCCTGCGCTGGTCGGTTATCAACACGTTTCTCTTCCCGCGAACCTTCGCCAGAACCGGCCAATTCGGTGACGGCCGGGAGGCCGCGGCCGCTGAGTACGTATTAGCCAATGCGCGCAAGGGTGATATCGACGACGTTCTCACCACCATGGACGAATTCGCATACAACAAGTCCTTCCTGATCAATGTGGGCGATGAGAAGGGCAAACTGCTCGACGCCGCTGTCAAGCGTGCCGATACCCGCCTCGCCCTCGAGCTCGGCACATATTGCGGTTACGGCGCCTTGTGCATCGCTCGGGCCGCGCCGACGGCCAAGGTCTACTCCGTCGAGTTCGCCGAGACCAACGCCGAGGTCGCGCGACGGATTTGGGCGCACGCCGGCGTGGACGACCGGATCACCTGTGTGGTCGGCACAATCGGTGACGGTGGCCGCACACTGCAGGCTCTAGCCGACCAGGGGTTCAGCGCCGGCAGCCTGGACCTGCTGTTTCTCGACCACGTCAAAAATGCATACCTGTCGGACTTGGACAGCATCATGGGTCGCGGTTGGCTGCACCCCGGTTCGATTGTGGTCGCCGACAATGTCCGAATTCCAGGCGCGCCGAAGTACCGCGAATACATGCGGCAGCAGCAGGGCAAGCAGTTCGAGACAATCGAGCACAACACTCACGGCGAATATCAGACGGTTGTGCGTGACTTGGTGCTCGAGTCGGTATTACTTCAATAATCGGTATTACCGATCGTCAGCCGGACTCAATTCGTGCACACTGCTTACTTTTCAGCATCCAGCTCCCGACATGTCATGAAAAGCTCATCCGCGCATTCAACCGGCTGTTACATTCGGGGCGGAGGCGACTCCGGACAGGAGGAAACCTCATGCGTTTCCGGTTCTCCCCACGTTCCAGCGTGGCTTTCCTCGCTATTCCATTTCTTACCTTCACATTAGTGAGCTGCTCCTCGTCCGGGCAGCCATCCTCATCTGGGCAGTCGTCCTCTCCGTCGCCGTCTTCCGAGCCATTGGGCGCCAGGGACGGCGGCTATTTGGCCAAGCTCTGCGCAGTGCCGCAGCTCGAGGTGAAGAACGAGAATCAGGCCGCCGTCTGCATCACCCCTCAGGGCGATGCGATCAGCATCGTCGGAGACAGGACCTTCACCACTACGCGCAAGGCCGATGCGTACCGGCAGGAGGTGCACAAGTGCGCCGGTGAAGCGCTGCCGCCCGTGTGGTTCCGCTTCTATGACGGTCCAAACATGTTCGCCAAGGCCAACTACGACGAGATCTCGTTCAGCATGCCGGTCACCAAGAGTGCATTGCCGCCGATTCACAACTCGCAAAGCCTCTGGGATCAAATGACGATCCTGCAGCCGATACCCGTATTCGACGATGTCAAGCCGACCTACTGTGGGTTTCTAGGCGGGAAGACGCTTTGGGCCAACGGCGGATTCAACTTCGAACTCACCGCTGGCAGTACGGGTTTCGACCCGGGCGATGCGCCTCCACAGACACCGTGGAACTCGCCTTGGCAGTCGGGGTTCAACAGCACGACCTACGACGGTTGGACGGCCTATCCGACGATGGCGCTCGGCAACGGGGCCGGCGGGCCGCCACCCGGCTTCGCAATACGCACGCTGGGTAGTCCGGATGACACGCTGACGGCGCCGGACTCCTCGGTGCACGCCAAGTACTCATTGGACAACGACAAGCAGGTCGTCACGCTCGAACTGTCCTATAACGGAGCGACGTCGACGTATTCCGTGCCGCAGCAGCTGTTCAAGGACAAGTTCTTGCCGAAGGCGATCGCCGACGGTTCGCTGAGCGCCGACGACAAGCAGGTGGGGCAGGTGAACAACTTCGACTGGCGGTGGCAGCTGTTCACCAACACACTCACGATCCAGAAGCCGACCGCGCCGGATGGCAAGCCCATCACGCTCAATGAACTGGCGCAGTACTTTCCCAAGGCCACTTCGTACAACAACATCCAAGCCAAGGTCAAGGGCTACGCCGGCTTCAACAACCCGGACGCCTTCGAGAACACACTGGTGTGCGCCAAAGGTTTCGAGATGTACGGCTCGATCATCGACGGCAAGCTCTTCACCGATCTCGACGAATACAGCAAGTGGGTGGAGACCGAGGCAGACAAGACTGATCCGCGGTACTCCTATTGGCGGTGCATCGAAGCGATCGCCCGCTCGCGCGAACAGAACTGCGTGGCAAGCGGTTCGGAGAAGGACGCTGCGCAGCAGTCCTGGAATGTCGGCGGCGGGTACATGAACGGGACGATTCCCACGCAATGCGACGAGAACGATCCCGAGACGAAAGCGGTCATCGCCGGCCAGCGGTAAGGGATGACGAGCGTGAGTGTGCCGCCGCCGTAAACCCTTCTGCTGCCAGCCGCTACCTTTCGGGAAACAACAGTCTTAAGTCTGTCGGGTTCAAAGTGTTGGTAGGCATCTTCCAGGTGTCATCCCGCCCGACACCTAAGGTCACCTTATTGGTGGAATCATCGACATGGATCGATCTGACGAATTCAGCGGGCTTTCCCTCCCGCCACGGAAGTGTCGAATACTGAATCTCCCACGGAAACATTCCTCCGCGAACTCGCCCGACCGATAACTCTAGATCCAGGTACTCGATCATCTGCCCTCGACTGGCTCCGGACATCAATGAATCAAGCGAGGGGGCGGGCGGCAGATCCTTCGCGCGATTACGTCCGTAGAAGAATTGGTCACCCGCTACCAGCAACATATGGTCGAGCCGCCCAATATGCTCGGTATAGACGATAAAGAACCGGTTCTCACCGTTCGTTATAGAAACCCAGCGTTCAGTGTAGGAATCATCGATGGCGCTCTCATTCATTTGATCCGCGGAAAGAAACTCAAGCCGACCTACGTCGAGATTGCTCGTCGGCGGCTCGAAGTCCATTTGACGGTGCCACTGGACGGTTGGACCAGAGGGAGGCCGCGAAGGTTCCGCCGAGTTGGAATCCGTGACAACAGTGGTATATCCGAAGAAGCCTTGCTGTTTTGACGGCGCCCGAAGTTCCTCATCTGTCAAATCGTTGAATCTCGTGCCGAGCTCTCGCTCAGTCGCCAGGGTCGAACCCCGCCGAGTTCACTACTGGGCGCTCGGCCCGCGAGTCAGGCGCGTCCACGAACGTATCGGTGGCTGGCCGGCCAAGCGCAGTCGGCGATCAGGGCCGTAACCTCATCGGCCAGTTCGATCTGCGGGAAGTGGCTGTACCCGTGCAGCATCTCGATGCTGGCCTGCGGCACGTGCGCGCTGACCAGTTCTAGCCACGGTGAGCTCAGGCCCGGTTCGAGTGATACCCGCTGGCGTGCGGTGTCGAGCGTCGTGCTTTGGATAGCGAGCAGCGGAACGTGGACCGAATCGAGGGCGCTCTCCATTTCGCGGGCGTCCCAGCCGGCCAAGTCCGTCATCAGGGTCCTGCCCAACCCAGTGGGAAAACGCAGCGCGCGCTCGAC
>NZ_JAVHWR010000176.1:0-5569 GCF_032159565.1 Mycobacterium sp. | reverse complement strand
TCCGGATCGCAAGATTCTGGTTGACAAAGTCGAACTCCATGTCGAACACCGCATCCCGATATGGGATTGCGCCGGTGGTCAAGCCCCGGGGACTCACGTACAGCGTCACTTGCCACCAGTGGTTCACCAGCGGCATGTGCGCCATGCGGACCTTGCCGACAATCTGTGTCCACATATGCAAGGTTTCGCGGGTCGCGGTCCATTCGTCCACCACCAGGGCCGGCCAGTCGTAGGTCCGCGCGGAGCCGTTCATGTCGATCCCTCCCACCGCTCGACGAGCGTGCGATCGAACATAACCCTATCGCCTTCATAGGTTCGATCGGCACCTCAGCGCACGAGGGCCAGCGCGGTGTGAACGCGGTTGACGAAGATGCCGAACGCGTCCATGTAGTTGCGCAGGAATTGTTCTGTGGACGCCTCGGTGACTTCACCGTCGCCAGTGATCATTCCTGGGGTGACTTGGACATAAGCCTCGGGCGCGGTCATCTGGGGTGAGTCACAGAAGCTGAGCGCGCTGCGCAGACTCTGTTGCGCCACAGCGGTTCCGAGCTTACCTGGGGAGGCGCCGATCACCGCCGACGGCTTATGCGCGAATGAGTTTGTTCCATGCGGGCGGCTGGCCCAGTCGATAGCGTTCTTCAGGACGCCCGGCACGCCTCGGTTGTACTCCGGCGTAATGAAGAGCAACGCGTCGGCGGCGTCGATCGCGTCCTTGAGCATTCGAGCCGCCAGCGGGTAATCGGCGTCGAGATCGCGGTTGTAAAGCGGAAGATCCAGTATCGGGATCTCGACGAACTCCAGATACTCCGGCGCCAAGCGGATGAGTGCCTCGGCCAGCGTGCGATTGATTGACTGGGCTGAAAGGCTGCCGACAATGTAGCCAATCTGATAGCCACTCATAGGTTTCCCCGCTTCGTTCCGATTTACATGGTCATCTCGAGGTTCTCGGAGACAGCGCTTCCTGTCGACGTCGGCATGCACAACGTCATTGGCCCTTCGCAGTGCCTGTGCACAACGACGTTGTTTCAGACAATTGCAATTGTTCGCGACGACATCGAGTACCGACTAACTGGGAGCCGACATCGAGCTCTCGACAGACCGACCCACATGGCCTACTGGGCCGATGTGTAGACCTTAATGCCGCAGTCGCGGAGACCAGTCGTTGGCTATATTGCCTCGCGTAATGCAATTTGATTATCTGAACATGCTTCGGTCACATGAAGCGGCGATGTACCTCGAAAGCCAAACACAGTTCGGCGATATCCCTTGGCCGCGAGAGGGATCGGCCGGTGTGTTTCTCGATCCGACGCAAGCGGTGGCGGACGGTGTTCGGGTGGCAAATAAGGACCTCGGCTGCGCCACGCACCGACGCATCATTGTCCTGCCACACCCGAAACGTTTCGAAAAGCGTCTCCCGCTCGTCGTTGGGAAGGTCGCCGAAACCGTTCAACGCAGCACCGGCCGTTTGGATCATCGCCTCCGGCGCGCTCACGGCTGCGGTGGCCAGGATGGAGCCGTCGAACACCGCGACCGAAGATGTGGAATCGGTTGGGCCCCGCAACATCACCCTTGCCACATGCAGGGCCCGTGGCGTATTGCGCAGATCCGTGAAGGCCGCACTGACCCCCACCCGCCCAGTCGTCATCCGCGACATTAGGGCAACAACCAAGTCGAGTTTCCGGTCGCACGCGACGTGCACGATGCCGACCTGCAAATCAGGCAGCAGCCGCCACGCCGAAAAGATGTCGAGGCTGCGCAGCTTCGACTCGATCTCGGGGAGCGGCTCATCGCCCGCGGTGGGAATGTGGGTGGCGATCACCATGAAAGGACCATTGATCGGCAGCCGAAGCTTGCCGGCGACCTCCAACAGGCTCCAGTCGTCGAAAGCTCGGCCGTCAAGCAACGCGTCGACCAGATTCGACCGTCCTGACGCCTCAGCGAGGAGCTGCCTGTTCTGCTCGTCGCGATGGCCGGCCACGAGTGCAGTGGCGATCAGTTCGGCGAAGCGGCTGATGTGGACCTCCGTGTCGGCGGGCATAGGGCGGTCTTGCAGGGAACCGACAGCCGCCAAGCCCCACACCCGTCCGTCAACGATGATTGGTACGCCCACCGCCGCGCCCACACCTACCGCGCGCACGCGAGCAGCGATCGGCCCGGCGACGTTGTCGTAGCTGTCTATCCGTGCGGGCCGGCCGCTGCGTTGCACCAGGGTTGCGAGGGTGTTGCCTGCCATCGGAGTTCGCGTGCCCAGCGGCCATCGAGCCAGCGCCTCGGGTTCGGCAGCAGCAGCCACGATGGTGATCTGGCGATCCGTCTCGAAGCGCCACAATCCGGCGGTGTCGGCAGGCACGCATCGGCGCATCTCGTCGGCCACCGCGCCAAATACCTCCAACGGTTCAACGCCGCGCGCGACGAGCGTGGCCACTCGGCGCAACGCGGCTTGTTCGGCGGCGAGCCGCCGATACTCGGCGGTCCACTTGCCATCGTCGAGGTTCTCGTCGAATCCGGCAGCAAGTTCCTCGGCGGTGAAGAGTGCGTCCACCGCACCCTCATCGATCGTCAGGTCAGAGTGAAATCCCGCGCTCAGTTCGCCATCGTTCGTGCATCTTGGCCGCGCGTCGGGATCGATAGTGCTACTTGCTGATTCGGTGACCGATCTAGGCGAGGTTGCGGTCATCGGGACACCATCGCCCACCCGGCGACACCGAACACCACCGGCAGCATCGCCAGCATTCCAAGGGTTGCACTCAGCATCTTTCGCTCTTTTCCTCGTTGTGCTCACGAGCGCGGTGTCTGGCCTTGCCTCGGCCGTCGTTCGAGTGAGAACACCATTAGTTGACTACTACTACGGTCGTCGCGCGGGCTGCCCAGCACCATGGCCCGAGGATTCATGTTTAGGGCCGCAGGGATCTAGTACTAGGCGGATCCGATAGGTGACGGGCTGGTCATTCCAACCCATGCATGAGCTGTGCTAGCTGGGCGCGGGAGTTGATGCCCAGCTTGGCGAACGCATTGTGGACGTGGTTTTTCACCGTATGGAGCGAAAGGTGCAGCTGCACGGCGGCGTCGCGGTTGGTCACGCCGGCTGCGATCAGGTTGACAACTTTGAGCTCGGAGTCGGTGAGGCTGTCCCAGCCTCCCTTTGCCCGCGGCTGGCTGACGATGCGCCGTTCCACGCCCAGCCCGCGCAGCGCGCGACCGACACGGCGTGCATCGGCGAGCGCTTCGTGTCCCAGGTAGGTGTCGAATGCGGCATTGAGTTGATCGACCGCCTCACCGCCACGATCGGTGCGGGCGAGTTCGTCGCCGGTGTCCTCGGCGGCCGCGGCGTACAGAAGCGGCCGCGACGACGAGTGCAGCACGTCGGCGGCAGCCAGTAGTGCCTGGACTTCACCCTCGAGAATCCCGCGGGCGTGTTGAGCTACCCCCGTGAAGAGCGGGATCGCCGGCCGCTCACGCTCGAGCAGGTCGGCGGCCTGCAGGACACGCGCGCGCAAGCCGGCATCACCGGCGGCCGACGCCACCCGCGCACCCAAGATCACCTGATCTAAGACCTGGGGCCAGAATGATCCTTCGAACAGCCTGATGTCGGCGAGCCAGCGCATCGCGTCCTGGGCGTCATTGCGCTGCCACGCCGCCAGCGCCAGAATGTGCGCCGCTACCCAACGCACCACAGATGAGCCAGTGGAGTCGGCGTCGCGCGCATCATTGACCGTCTGCTGCAACAAGTTTCGGTCATCGGTGCGCGCCGCCACCTCGGCCAGAATCACCGTGCGCATCATGTCCCGCTCGGTCACGCCTGTCCGCGGCGGTGGGGGCAGGGATTCAGCCGCGGCGCGGGCAGCAGACAACCGGCCCGCAGCGAGATGGACCATCCCCTCAAGCGCGACCCAGATGTCAAGGGCCATCGCGTTGCCTTCCCGGCGGGCTTGCGTTGTTCCCTCGGCGACCCGGGCCGCAGCGTCGTCCAACCGGCCGACCACCACCAGCAGGAGCGGGTAATGTATTGCTGCAAAGTCATGAGCTGCGGCCGCATCACTCGAGCGGGCGAGCGCGCACAGCTCCTCGAGGCGGCGCACCGAGTGGCCCGCATACCCCTCCCCACAGTCGAGCAACGCGAAGGTGACGTCAGCCACTATCTTCGACTCGAGATCACCGGTTGATTCCGCGGCCGCGGCCGCCTCGTCAGCTGCCGCCGGCCGTTGCCCAAGTGGGTCGTGGAACGTCAGGTTGTAGGCGAGGTACGCCAGATGCCGGGCGCGGGTGACCTCGCTGATGTTGCCCAACTGCAGCGCGCGACGATTCTCCTCGACGCGCCGCTGGGTGCTGTGCTTGGTGAGAGTCGGGAGGCGCAGGCGAATCTCGGCCTCCTGCTCGGGCGACGCCAGCTCCGAGAGCGCTGCAACGGCCAACTCTTCGGCCTCCTGATAGCGGCTGGCCCGGTTCAGCAACCCGACCGTTTCGGCCACCAGCAGCCCGCGGTCAGCGTCATCGGCGGCCAACAGCTCGAGCGCACGCTGGCTCAGGTCGGCGGCCGCACTGGCATCGCTGTGCCCAACTGCTTGGGCGGCTTGGCGCAGCGCGTTGATCGCTTCCCGGTCCCCGGGTTCGGCGCTGCGTGCCAACTGGATGGCCACCTCGGCCGGCGCCGCGCCCATGCCCAGCATGACCGATGCCGACTGGCGCTCCATCGCCCGGCGCAGCGACTCCGGCAACGACTGTCGGGTGGCCTCCCGCAGCAAGTCGTGCCGAAACCTCAGCTGCTCATCGTCTTCGACGAGCAGATCCGCGCGCACCGCCTCCTCGACAGCCGACATCAACGACGCCGGCTGGCGTCCCAGCATCGCGGCGAGCAAACCAGCCGAGAACCGGTCCGGCAGCACCGCGGCCACCCGCACCACTTCGCCGGCACCGGCGGAGAGCAGGTCGAGTCGCTGCTGCATACCTGCGCCCAGCCGGCGCGGCAGCCCGTGTCCGCTGGCCACCGCACGGCCGCCGCTGACATTGAGCCGGCCCTCCTCGCCCAGACCCCCGACCAGCTCCCCGACGAGGAATGGATTTCCGTGCGCCTTCGCGGCCAGAGTCAACAGCGACGCATCGGCGTTGGCGCGCACCGCATCCTGGACCATGTCGGCGACCGCGTTTGGCGACATCGCGGCCACCTGCACAACTGTGGCATCCGCGCGTTGCAGCACCGACAACGTCTCCTGCACCGCTGGCCCGCCGGCCCCGCTGCGGGTGGTCAGCACCCACAGCACTGGCAGATCTTGCCGTGCGGTGGCTAGCGATCGCAGCGCCAACAGGGTGCTGTTATCGGCCCAGTGGATGTCTTCCAGCACGATCGCCAGCGGGGTCTGTGCGGCCGCTGCATGGATCGCGTCGGCCAGATCGTGCACCACCCAGTAGCGCAAATCCGCCGAGCCGCCCAGCAGGCTCAGCGCCTCGGCGTCTCCAACCGGCGGATCGGCGCGCAGGGTCGCCATGAACAGCGCGAAAAACGGCACCGTCTGCTGATACTCGAACGCTTCACCGAACAAGGTGCGCACCCCGGCCTTGTCGGCCAGCGCCA
>NZ_JAVHWR010000218.1:0-12109 GCF_032159565.1 Mycobacterium sp. | reverse complement strand
TTCGCCCCGACCAACGTCGACGGCGCACTGATGAGCTGGTGGGACTCCGACGCCGAATGCACCGTCGCCATCGCCAGACCCTCCGACGACGACCTGTGGCAGCGGTACCTGGCGGGCGCCGAGCGTTCGTATCGAAGCCACGGCATTGGCGCGGCGCTCGACGTGGATGCGATCCGCCGTTCTCGCGACACGACGCTTTTCTGGACGATGCTCGACGCGACGGGAACGGTGGTCGGTGGTATCCGCGCCATCGGTCCGCTGACATCACCCGACGAGACACACGCGGTCACCGAGTGGGCAGGCCAACCAAGCCACCCGACGGTCCGCAAGATGATCGCCGACCGGCTCCCATTCGGTGTCGTGGAAATGAAGTCGGCGTGGGTGACCGCCGATCCCGATCGCAGCCGCAGCATGCCGCGTCATTGGCCCGCACAGGCTGTCACGTGCTCGCCGTGCTCGGCGTTCAGTTCTGCATGGCCACCTGCGCGTATCACGTTCTGGCGCGCTGGCGGTCGTCGGGAGGCATGGTGGCTCCGATCCCCTCTACGCCGTATCCCGATGACCGATACCGCACCAAGATGATGTGGTGGGACAGGCGAACCGTCGCCAGCCTCGCCGCACCGAGTCAGACCGCCAAGATCGTTGCCGAGATGGCAAACATTCGCCAGCGTCTACACAGCTCGAGCCGGCATGCGACAGTGGGAAGTTGAGGCCATGTTCACCGAAACACAGTGGGACCACGAGGTCGACGTCGTCTGCATCGGCGCCGAGGGTGCAGTGCTCGCCGCGGCACTCGTCGCCGTAAACGCGGATCTCGACGTCTACTCGGCCATCACGGAATCCACCGCGACGGGAAGCGACCTGGCCGCAGCGGTGAGCTACCGGGGTGGCGACGGGCAGACGACGAAGCATCTGGCCGGCTTCGACTACGCCTTCGGTGGGGTCGGCCGCGCGCAGAGCTTCTGGCCGGTGCGCTCCGTCGAAGACATCGTGGCACCGCGCTCGCACCGCCGCGGTGCCATCGAGCCGTTCTTCGGCGCGGCGCTCGAGCAGTGGGCACATCGATGCGCAGCAGCACCGAATGGTCTCGTCTACAACCGGGTGACCAGACGCCAGATGACCGAGATGCGGAGCAGCACCCGCGGCGAGAAGATCGAGGCGGCCGTCGTCGGATCGGTGGACTTGAGCCCGGGATCGCCCGCCTTGTCGTTGAGGACGTGGCTGAGAACTCAGGCGACGGAAGCCGGGCTGGTAACGGACACCGAGGTGCGGCTGGTCAAGCTGGTCTTCGAAGACGACGGCCTCGCAGGCGCAGTGATCGACACCCCGGACGGCGTGCTCGCGGTGCGGGCCCGGGAGAATTTCATCATCGGACTGGGCGATATTTCATCGGAGCGCACCCGTGCACTCGTCAGCGCTACCGAGCCGGTGACCGTCGACGTGTGCCTGGTCAGCAAGGCGGCGAGCCGATTCGGCGAACTCGAGATCGTCACGGCGCCGGGAGAGGACAACCGGCTGTTGTTCGTCAACGCATCTGATACGGAGCTCCAGCTGGCAATTGGACTCTGAGACGCTACCGCCGTAGTCGAATCACCAATTGCCGAGCTGGCAGCGCGCCGTATACGGCCCATCGGATTGCGAGACCACCTGGCCGTCGACCTCGATCTGACAATGCGCATTCGCTACGGCCTGTCCGCCGTGAGCGGCGGCGCTCGCGTCGATGGTCGCCCACTGCGCGTCCTCGAGCGTCGTGGTGAACTCCCAGGGCGTCGGCACCTCTTCCTTCTTCAGGAAGGCGTACGGATCGGCGTTGTACGCGTCCTTGTTCGGGGGCTGCGCGATCAGATAGTTGACCTGGAAGCTCACGCCGGTCCCCGACGTCAGCGTGTACTTGACCTGATGACCGGCAGGCTCGGCGCTGGCCGTCGCGGGTGCGGATGACAGCACCGCAAGGCCGACTGCAGCTGCCGCACCGAGTTTGGCTTTCACATTGCGCATGGTGATCTACGTACCCCTCTTCCGTAGCAAAGACACTACTGACACATCGCCTGCCGCCCGCCGCCTGTTACATGTGGCACGCTGCAGGCGTGAGCATGCCAGCAGAGCCCCGGATACTCGCCGATACCGGCGGACTCCTGGTCACCGATGACGGCCGTCGTGTGCTCGTGATCGACCGGTGCACGGGCGCGCTCACAACGATCGCGTTCGTCCTCGGGGTGATCACACTCGTCGTCGGCGGCTTCGGCCTGGTGGCATTCATTTCGGGCACGCCGTCGCGAGCATTGGGCGGCATCTTCCTCGCGGTCGGAATCGTCTTCGCGGTACTGACCTTTCTGGTGGCGCGCAAGATCCGCTCCCGCCGCGGCCAGCCGTTGAACCAGTGCCGTCCGGTGGCGGTGATCGACCGCAAGCTCGGCCTGCTCAATTACCGTGGCGGCGCACTGGTTCAGTTGGACCAGGTGCGCTTCGCGCGCAAGATGCAGATGGGTTCGAGCTCACCGAAACTGGTGGCTCTCATCCCCGGCGGCACGCTGCTTCTCAAGCGCGGCAACCCGTTCGACGGCGGCATCGGCAACGTCGACGAGATCTTGACCGCCGCCAGCGCAGGTTCGTCGGTTTGAGATCGTCGGGAATCTGTTGGCCCGCGTCCTCGTAGGCCTACTTGATCGCGGCCAGAGCCAAGGTTCCGAATTTCATCATGCCAACCGCCTGCACCGCGAGCGTGCGTGTCTGTGCGTCGGCAGGCCGCGCCACAGTCGCACTACGCGCGCGCTCACCCGTCGTCGAGCGTGCACAAACTGCGCGATTTCACCGGCGCGTCGGCGAGCAGACACGCACGCTCGCGCGGAAAAGTGAGGGCACGCTCGCGAGGAAACGGCTAGCGGCGGCCGAGGCGGGACAGCACCTCGGCGACCACGGCGTCGGCCGCGACGTCGACCTGCTCTCCTGTCGACAGATCCTTCACGCCGACGGTGCCCGCGTCGATGTCACGGTCGCCCGCCACCAGCGCGATCGACGCGCCCGACCGGTCCGCGGCGCGCATCGCACCCTTCATCCCGCGGTCCCCGTAGGCGAGGTCCACCCGCACCCCCGTTGCCCGGAGCCGGCCGGCCAGCACCGACAACTGCGTCTTGGCCTGCTCGCCGAGGGGCACACCGAACACGTCGACGCGTGCGGCCTCGCCGATCGTCTTGCCCTCGGCCTTCAACGCCAGCAGCGCCCGGTCGACGCCGAGCCCGAACCCGATCCCCGACAGGTCCTTGCCGCCGAGCCGGCCCATCAGCCCGTCGTAGCGACCACCGCCGCCGATGCCGGACTGGGCGCCGAGGCCGTCGTGCACGAACTCGAACGTCGTCTTCGTGTAATAGTCCAGTCCGCGCACCATGCGCGGGTTGATTGCGTACGGCACCCCCAACGCATCGAGGTGGGCCAGCACAGTGTCGAAGTGCTGTTTGGCCGCGTCGGAGAGGTGATCCAACATGACCGGCGCATCAGCGGTCAGCTCACGTACAAACGGCCGCTTGTCGTCGAGCACCCGCAGCGGGTTGATCTCCGCGCGACGGCGGGTCTCGTCGTCGAGGTCGAGCTTGAACAGGAACTCCTGCAACAACTCTCGATACTGTGGCCTGCAGCTGTCATCGCCGAGCGAGGTGACCTCCAACCGGAACCCGTCGAGACCCAACGACCGGAAGCCTGCGTCTGCGACCGCGATCACCTCCGCGTCGAGCATCGGGTCGTCGACTCCGATGGCCTCCACCCCGACCTGCTGCAGTTGCCGGTAGCGGCCGGCTTGGGGGCGTTCATACCGGAAGAACGGCCCCGAGTAGCAGAGCTTCACCGGAAGGGGCCCGCGATCGAGGCCGTGTTCGATCACCGCGCGAATCACGCCCGCGGTGCCCTCCGGCCGCAGCGTCACCGAACGGTCGCCTCGGTCGGCGAAGGTGTACATCTCCTTGCTGACCACATCCGTGGACTCGCCAACCCCGCGGGCGAACAGCGCGGTGTCCTCGAAGATGGGCAGCTCGACGTCGGCATAGCCGGCGCGGCGCGCAGCCGTCAGCAGGCCGTCGCGCACCGCCACAAACTGGGCAGAGTCCGGCGGCAGGTAGTCGGGCACGCCTTTGGGCGCCTGAAAAGAAGTCACGCGGACGTGAGGAGCAGAAGAAGTCACAGAGTCAGACCTTCGAGGAACGGGTTGGCGCGGCGTTCGAAGCCGATCGTCGACTTCTCGCCGTGCCCAGGTAGTACCACGGTGTCGTCGTCGAGCACCATCAGTTTTGTCACGATCGACCCCAGCAGGTCGCGGCCGCTGCCTCCGGGCAGGTCCGTGCGGCCGACCGACTGCTTGAACAACGTGTCGCCGGTGAAAGCGACCTGGGAGCCGTCACCGTCAACCCTGAAAATGACCGAACCCCTGGTGTGGCCCGGCGTGTGGTCGACGGTCACGGTAATGCTGCTGGTGTCGCCGATGTCCAGCTTGTCGCCGTCGCGGTCCAATTCGAGCACCTGTTTGGGCTCGCGGAACAGGGCGCCGAACGCGATCTGGCCGAGCCGGGGACCGAACCCCTTGATGGGGTCGGACAGCATGAACCGGTCGTCGGGGTGGATGTATGCGGGGCATCCGTAAGTGTCGGCGACCTTCTGCGCCGACCAGATGTGGTCGATGTGGCCGTGCGTCAGCAGTACGGCGGCAGGCGTCAGCCGGTTTTGGTCGAGGATTCGGGCTAGTGGGCCCATCGCCCGCTGGCCCGGGTCGACGACGATCGCGTCCGCCCCAGCGCGTTGTGCCAGCACGTAGCAGTTGCAGGCCAACATGCCGGCCGGAAATCCGGTGATGAACACGGCGTCCATTTTCCCATCCCGCACGCTTGGCGGGTCTCTTGGCCCGCGCTCAGCTACTCCTGGCACACTCGTTGCGGATTGACGGGCTCACGAGGAGGACCACGGCGGTGCCGACCAACGAACAACGGCGGGCGACAGCAAAGCGCAAACTCGAGCGACAACTGGAGCGACGGGCCGCGCAAGCGCGCAGGCGGCGGCTGTACACAATCATCGCTTCCGCTGCGGCGATCGTCGCCGTGGTTGCCGGGGTCGCCGTCTACTTCTTCACCAAAAACGACTCGAACGGCACGGCCACCGCGGCCACCACGCCGCCGGGCGATTCCGCGGCTCCGACGGAGCCGGCGCCGACGGCCGACGGCCGGCTGCCTGCCTTCAAGGCGCCCGCCGATCTGGGCGCCAACTGCCAGTACCCGGCAGCGCAGGCGGCCAGCAAGCCGAACAAGCCCCCGCGGACCGGAAAGGTGCCAACCGACCCCGCAGAGGTGAGCGTCAGCATGTCCACCGATCAGGGCAACATCGGTATCCAGCTCGACAACGCCAAGGCGCCGTGCACGGTCAACAGCTTCGCCAGCCTGGCCCAGCAGGGCTACTTCAACGACACGCCGTGTCACCGGCTGACCACCAGCCCGGGTCTGTCGGTGCTGCAGTGCGGCGACCCGACCGGATCCGGCAGCGGCGGGCCCGGCTACCAGTTCGCCAACGAGTACCCCACCAACCAGTTCCAGCCCGACGATCCGCAGCTGCAGAATCCGGTGACGTACCCGCGCGGCACACTGGCCATGGCTAACGCCGGTCCCGGAACGAACGGCAGCCAGTTCTTCCTGGTCTACAAGGACTCGACGCTGCCGCCGGGATACACCGTGTTCGGCAAGATCGACGACACCGGGCTGGCGACGCTGGACAAGATCGCCGCCGGCGGCGTCGCGGGGGGCGGGCAGGACGGTGCGCCTGCCACCCCCGTCAAGGTGAAGACCATCGGGCTGGACTGACGCCGCGTGTCGACGCCCGGGCCGCCACCGTACGGCGGTTATCCGCCCCCGCCGTACGACCCGTACGGCTATCCGCGGCCGCTCCCGACAAACGGCATGGCGATCGCGTCACTCATCTGCGCGTTCGTATTCGCACCGCTCGGCATCATCTTCGGCCACATCTCGCTGTCGCAGATCAAGCGCACCGGCGAGGAAGGGCACGGGCTCGCGGTGGCGGGCCTGGTGATCAGCTATCTGATCACCGTGGGCACCATCATCGTGCTGGCCGCCGTCGTGCTGTTCACGATCGCAGTAGCGCGTCACCTCGACGACGAATCCTTCTACTACCCCGACATCACCGCTGCGCCTACCCCCGACAATGGGCTGCCGCCGTTCGATCCTCCGCCCAACGTCGGCGCGAACTGTGCGTACCCGACGACCGCCGAGCCGGCCAGCAAGCCCAACACCCCGCCCCGCACCGGAAGGGTGCCGACGAGCCCCGCCAAGGTCAGCGCCAGCCTGTCGACCAACCGGGGCAACGTCGGCCTGCAACTCGACAACGGCAAAGCGCCGTGCACGGTCAACAGTTTCGCCAGCCTGGCTCAGCAGGGCTACTTCGACGGAACGAGCTGCCATCGGCTGACCACCACACCCCAGCTCGGCGTGCTGCAGTGTGGCGACCCGACGGGAACGGGTGCGGGTGGGCCCGGCTACCGGTTCGCCAACGAGTATCCGACCAACCAGTACCGGCTCTCGGATCCGGCGCTCAGGACGCCGGTGCGCTATCCGCGCGGCACGTTGGCGATGGCGAACGCCGGCTCGGGTACCAACGGCAGCCAGTTCTTCCTCGTCTACGCGGATTCGATGCTGCCGCCGACCTACACGGCGTTCGGCACGATCGACGCCACCGGACTGACCACGCTCGACGGGGTCGCCGCAGCGGGGGTCGACAGTGCAGGCGACGACGGCAAGCCGGCGATGGACGTGACGATCGATTCGGTGCGGCTGGACTGACGCCGCGAGCAGACGCAAAAGCGCGTGTTGCGTCGGCGTGTCGGGTACTTTCGCGTCTGCTCGCGCAGAGGAATCAGGCGGCGCTGGTGACGCGGTACACGTCGTAGACGCCCTCCACGCTGCGCACGACGTTCAGCACGTGGCCGAGGTGCTTGGGATCGCCCATCTCGAAGGTGAACCGGCTGATCGCCACGCGGTCGTTTGAGGTCGTCACCGACGCCGAAAGAATGTTGACCTTCTCGTCGGCCAGCACCCGCGTGACATCGGACAACAGCCGGTGCCGGTCGAGCGCCTCGACCTGAATGGCGACGAGGAACACCGACGACGGCGACGGCGCCCACTTCACGTCGATGATCCGCTCGGCCTGCGCTTGCAGCGACGAGGCGTTGGTGCAGTCGGTGCGGTGCACGCTCACCCCACCACCGCGGGTGACGAAGCCCATGATGTTGTCGCCCGGTACCGGCGTGCAGCACTTGGCCAGCTTCGTCAGCACGCCGGGTGCACCCGGCACCGCCACACCGACGTCCTCGGTGCTGCGGTGGCGCACCGGCATGGTCGCCGGGGTGGACCGCTCAGCCAACTCGTCGGCGGCCTCGTCGTCACCGCCGAGCTGAGCCACCAGCCGCTGCACGACATGGCGCGCCGACACGTGACCCTCACCGACGGCGGTGTAGAGGGCCGACACGTCGAGGTAACGCAGCTCGCGTGCCAGCGCGGCCATCGACTCGGCATTCATCAAGCGTTGCAACGGAAGTCCGCCGCGGCGCACCTCGCGCGCGATCGCGTCCTTACCAGACTCAAGCGCCTCCTCGCGGCGCTCCTTGGCGAACCACTGTCTGATCTTGGCCTTCGCACGAGGCGACACCACGAATTGCTGCCAGTCCCGCGAGGGCCCGGCGTTGGCCGCCTTTGACGTGAAGACCTCGACGACTTCACCGTTCTCCAGCCTGCGCTCCAGCGCGACCAACCGGCCGTTGACGCGGGCTCCGATGCAGCGGTGGCCGACCTCGGTGTGCACCGCATACGCGAAGTCCACCGGCGTCGACCCCGTCGGCAAGGTGATCACGTCGCCCTTCGGGGTGAACACGAAAATCTCTTGCACGGCAAGGTCGTAGCGCAGCGACTCGAGGAACTCGCCCGGGTCCGCGGCCTCCCGTTGCCAGTCGAGAAGTTGGCGCATCCATGCCATCTCGTCGATCTCGGCGGCGGTGTTTCCCGACGGCACTCCGTTGCGGCCCTTGGCCTCCTTGTATCGCCAGTGCGCGGCGATGCCGTATTCGGCGGTGTTGTGCATGTCGTTGGTGCGGATCTGCACCTCCAGCGGCTTGCCCTCAGGACCCACCACGGTGGTGTGCAGAGACTGGTACACCCCGTAGCGGGGCTGGGCGATGTAGTCCTTGAACCGCCCGGCCATCGGCTGCCACAGCGAATGCACCACGCCCACAGCGGCATAGCAGTCGCGGATCTCGTCGCACTGGATGCGAACGCCGACGAGGTCATGGATGTCGTCGAAATCGCGGCCCTTGACGATCATCTTCTGATAGATCGACCAGTAGTGCTTCGGCCGGCCTTCGACTATCGCGGAGATCTTCGACTTCGCCAGCGTGGCATTGATTTCCGAGCGCACCTTCGCCAGATAAGTGTCACGCGAGGGCGCCCTGTCCGCCACCAGACGGACGATCTCCTCGTACTTCTTCGGGTGCAGGATGGCGAACGCCAGATCCTCCAGCTCCCACTTCACGGTCGCCATGCCCAGTCGATGGGCAAGCGGCGCAATGACTTCCAGCGTCTCGCGAGCCTTGCGGGCCTGCTTCTCCGGCGGAAGGAAGCGCATGGTCCTCATGTTGTGCAAGCGGTCGGCGACCTTGATCACCAGCACCCGGGGATCGCGGGCCATCGCGATGATCATCTTGCGGATGGTCTCGCCCTCGGCGGCGGTGCCCAGCACCACCCGGTCCAGCTTGGTGACGCCGTCGACGAGATGGCCCACCTCGTCGCCGAATTCGGTCGTCAGCGCCTCGAGTGTGTAGCCGGTGTCCTCGACGGTGTCGTGCAGCAGGGCGGCCACCAGCGTCGTGGTGTCCATGCCGAGCTCCGCAAGGATGTTCGCCACCGCCAGTGGGTGGGTGATGTACGGATCGCCCGACCGGCGCATCTGGTCGGCGTGCCGCACCTCGGCCACGTCGTATGCCCGCTGCAGAAGCGAGAGGTCGGCCTTCGGGAAGAACTCACGGTGGACGGCGACGAGCGGCTCGAGCACCGGGTTCACGGCACTGCGCTGAGAGGTCATCCGACGCGCGAGCCGGGCCCGCACGCGCCGCGAGGTGGAGGTCTTGGCAATGTCCGGTGCGGGCATCGGCGCGGTCTCCGGACCGTCGCCGGCAACCGGTGGTGATTGCACCGCCTGTCCCGCGCCCTGCTCCTCAGCCATCGTCACCTCCTGATCCGCTGCTCGTCGCGCAAGCGCTCATCGGCGCAGCCAGACTTCGAGGATATCGCTTCAGACGGTGTGCAAGCTGTTGACGGGTAGCGGTTCGAGCAGGTCGCGACCTTTGAGGGCGGCCAGTTCGAGTACGACGACGGCGCCGGTGACCTTTGCGCCCGCCGCGGTGAGCAGCCGAGTGGTGGCCGCCAGGGTTCCGCCGGTGGCCAGCACGTCGTCGATGATCACGATGTTGCGCCCGGTCAGGTCGATGCCGTCGGCGGGCACCTCGAGCGTCGCCGATCCGTATTCCAGGTCATAGGTCTCGCTGTACACCGGGGGCGGCAGCTTGCCAGCCTTGCGCACGGCGAGCACACCGACGCCGAGTTTGTTGGCGACCGCGCCACCGACCAGGAAGCCCCTTGCGTCGATGCCCGCGACCAGTTCGGCGCCCGCGGCGAACTGGGCCAGCGCGGCTGTCACCACGGCCAAGCCGTGCGGATCGGCGAGTACCGGGGTCAGGTCCTTGAACTGGACGCCCGGCTCGGGGAAGTCGGCGACCTCGCGGGTCAGCGACTCGATGACGGCCTTGACCTCGGAATTGTCTACCGGGGCGCTTCGATCCTGCCCCCCGGCGCTCACTTCTCCAGCACCCAGCGGTCCATGTTCCATCCCGCTCCCCATCGCGTCGGATTGCTGCTCACGGCATACATCTTCTTCGATGTGATCAGGCTTCGCTGCTGTCGATACAGCGGCAGCGTCGGTAGGTCGGCCCACAGCACCGGCCCTGCATTGCCGAGCAGCCGGGCGACCTCCTTGGGGTCGGCCGTCACCGCAAGCGAGTCGATGATGCCGTCGATCTGCGGATTCGAGTAGCCGGCCAGGTTGTTTCCGTTGCCGGTGTGCAGGTCGTAGGCGTCCATCGCCGACGAGCCGGTCGATCCGCTGCCGGTGGCCCCTCCGGTGCTCGACAGCAGAACGTCGATTTCGTTGTTGCGCAACGTCAGGGGGCCGGTGGTCTCGGAGGCGACGTCCTTCACCACGATGCCCGCGGCTGCGCAGGATTTGGCGATCGCACCGACCGTCGCTGCGAGCCGTGCATTGGGAGTCTGGTAGCCGATCCGTACGGCGAGCGGCTGATTGCCCAGTGCGCCCCGTGCGGCGCCCGGGTTGGCCGCGATGAACTGCTCGGCCCCGACCGCTTCGCCGCTTCCGATTGCTTCCTCGGTCACCGGGTTGAGGCGGGTGTTGGCGATCGGCACTTCCGCGTTGCGGGCGATCACATCGCGCGGGGTGCACAACGCGACCGCCCGCCGGGCGGGCGGTGCGGCCAGCGGTCCCTGGGGGGCGAAGATCAGCTGCTCGATGCCCGCGGACGGGCTGTCGGTCTGCGCGTAGTCCTCAGGCATGTTGAGCACACCCGACGACCCGGTCGCGACGTCGACGACGTCCACGGTGCCGTTGTTGAGCCGATCCTGGACGTCGGCGCCTCGCGGTCTGACGGTGATCTTGTTCGTGACGGGCTTTGCGCCCCACCATTTGTCGTTGGCGACAAGCACCACGGCACCGTCGTCGCTGACCGAATCCAGCTTGTAGGGCCCCGACGACGGGAACCGCTTCACGTCGAGCTTGGGCGTGAGGTTCCAGGTGCTGTTCCACGCCTGTGCAATGCGGTCGATGGTCGGGCCGTCATTGTTGATGATCGCGCTGGTGACGTCGACACCGAGTTCGTCGGAGATGACGTGTGCGGGCATCAGCGACGTGGCGGCGAACAACTGCCCGAAGTCGACCAGTGCCCGGTCGGGCGCGAACGACACGCGGCCCCGCTTTTGCCCCGGCGCGCAGTCGACGGTGGCGATATCGCGGTAGCCCGCCTGATTCGCCGCTTCGAAGCCGGCGAACCGGCCGGCCTGCGACGCCCAGGCAAGCACGAGGTCGTCGCAGGTGACGGGTTTGCCGTCGGAGTACACCGCCTTGTCGCTGATCACATAGTCGAGCACCAGCGGCGCGCGGCCGACCACCGCGACGGTGCCGAAGTCGTGATCGCCGACGATCTGGCCGTCGGGACCGTGATAGTTGAAGCCGGTCAGCACCCTGGCGAAGGCCTGCGGGCCGCCCGACGCCGCACCGGCGACGGTGTTGGTGTTGTAGGTCGTCAGCGTGCCGTCGACGGCGTAGGTGATCTCGCTTGCCGGGCGCGACGAACAGGACGACAGGCCCACGGCGGACAGCAGCGCGACTGTCACCGCGGCGGCTAACCCACGCAAGCGGGCCGTCATGGGTTCCGCTACCGCCGCCGGGTGTTCCGCTTACCCGCGGGCCGTCCGGTTCGGCTGGCGGTGGGCCGGATGGGCCGCGCACCGGGCGCAGGCTTCTCCGCGACCGCGTGCTTTCCCGTGCCCGTCGGCGTCGCCGTGGAGGCGGCCGCGACGGTCTCCTTCTCGGCGTCCGCGTCTCCATCGGCGGCATCGGCGTCGACCGGCTCGGCGGCCGCGCGCGACTTGCCTGCCGCCGGCTTGCGGCGGTTGAGCACCCGGCGCGTGTGGGTGCGGACCAGCTCGGTGCGCTCGCGGAGCGAGACCAGCAGCGGCGTCGCGAAGAAGATCGACGAATAGGTGCCGACGATGACGCCGACCAGCTGAACCAGCGCAAGGTCCTTGAGGGTGCCCACACCCAGCAGCCACACGGCGACGACCATCAGCGAGATGATCGGCAGCACCGAGATGAGGCTGGTGTTGATCGACCGCATGAAGGTCTGGTTGATCGCGAGGTTCGCCTGCTCGGCGAAGGTCCTTCGGGTGGTGTGCTCGAAGCCGTGCACGTTCTCCTCGACCTTGTCGAACACAATGACGGTGTCGTAAAG
>NZ_JAVHWR010000172.1:0-12504 GCF_032159565.1 Mycobacterium sp. | reverse complement strand
GCCGTGCACTCAATCGCTCCCCTCGACGCCGACCTCGACCTCCGCAGAGAAGGCCGGTTGGTTGTCGCGACTGTCACCGCTCGCTCGATCTTGTTGCCGGGCATCGCGATCCGGGCGGTCACGGTGGCCGTGGTCGAACCGACTGTGGGATGAGCACGGTTCAGCCACGGTGATCGCCGTCGCGATGATGGCCGTGCTGCTCGCTGTCACCGTCGGCGGCTCTTACCTTGGGTCGGCGGTCGTCGCGCGCCATCGCGCTCAGGCGGCCGCCGATCTCGCCGCGTTGGCGGCTGCGGCCCGGTTACCGGGGGGTGCCGAATCAGCCTGCGGCCAGGCATCGGTGATCGCGCACGCGATGGAAGGCGAGGTGGCCGACTGTGTGATCGACGATCTCGACGTGGTGATCACCATCCGAGTCGGGCAGGCGCGTGCCGCCGCACGGGCTGGGCCGGTCGACGGGCCGAGTTAGTCGTCGTCCTCGGACTTCTTCTTGTCCTTCTTGTGCTTCTTGGCTTTTCGCGACTTCTTGTCCGGCGGAGCGGCTTCTTCGGTCTCGGCGAACTGCATGACGGCAAGCTCGTCGTCGGTCGGCACGCGCAGCGTCATCAGTGCCGCGAAGGTATCGGGCTCCAGCTCGACGCGATTGATGGTGACGTGCACCGGCGTCCATCCGCCGTCGTAGGTACGCAGCCGCAGCACGCCGCTGGTGGCTCCATTGGCGTATTCGAGCGCCATCCTCGCCATCTGAAGCGCGTCCGCGGGGTTGACCGACTCCTTGCCGTTCTCCCTCGCGTGCCAGTCGAAGAATGGGGCGGGCTCGTCGAGCCACTTCAGCAGCGTCCAGTTCACGGGATCGACCAACGCCCGGTGCACACCGGGACATGGGAGCCCGTCGAGGATTCGCTGCGCGAGGTGATCAGGGGGCAGTGTGGGACCATCGAACTGCGCCCGCCAGTTCATGGCGCGGCAGATGAGTCGCTCGCGACCGTCGTCCTGAGTTTCCGGATTCGCGCGGGCGACGAATCCGACGGTGATCGTCTCGCCCTTGTGGTCGGTGACATTCCACGTGCTGCACAGCTTCATGCCGGGTTCGGCCTTGATGGCCATCGACAGCACCTTCGTCTCGTTGGGGTTGAGGGTGCGCATCGGCAGATCTTCGGCGAACGTCCTGCCATGGGTGGCTTCTGTCGACGGGTCCCGGCCGCTGTTGTAGAGCGACTCCGGTGTGTCGGTGGCGACGCCGGCGGTCAGATCCCATTTCAATGCGCCGGGCATCGTCCGTTCCGGCGGCTCCATGCCCAGCGGCCCGATCCAGACGTGCACGCCGTGCACCCGGCCATCCGACATCACCACCGGCTCGGTACGGATTACGCGGTCGTTCCGCGGCGTGATCGTGCTCATGGCCTCGCCTGAGTGCACAGATTCGGATATCGCGGTCTGAATCGCCATCAGGTCCGGACTTCGCCGCAGAAAAACGCTGATCGGGATGAGATTTTTGGCTTGACGGCCATCGGCGACCACAACGGGCTCGCTGCCGAGGGTTTCCACGAGCAGCCAGTCGTGGCTCATGGGGCAAATCTTACCGGTCTGCGCTTTACGGACCCTCAGGGAGAAATGGCAACGAAATCCGTAGCGTCTTGGTATAGACCACTTATTTGACGGCACCGAAAATGCGAGCTCAGGTTGCCTAAAGGGCTCCCACGAGGTAATTTACGTCTACGCCTGACTTACCGGGACAACAACGAATTGCGTTGTGAGCGTTTCGTCCCAACCGTCTGGCGCTCGGCGCGCCCGATCCGGCACCGTCGATAGCTGGTCCACGGGGGCGGCCGTCGAGGGGTCGGCCGTCGCCCGTGTTCCTATTCCTGACGCCTCAGCTCGCGCAGTACCATCCTCAGCACGTGAACGGCGCCCGCCTTGTCCAGGGGTTCGTTTCCGTTGCCACACTTCGGTGACTGCACACACGAGGGGCAGCCGAGCGGGCATTCGCAAGCCTCGATCGCGGCTGCTGTGGCTTCCCACCAGGTAGCGATCTGCTGGAAGCCGCGATCGGCGAACCCTGCACCACCCGGGTAACCGTCGTAGACGAAAATCGTCGGCAACCCGGCAACAGGTCCCACCGCTGTGGACAGCCCGCCGATGTCGCCGCGGTCGCAACTGGCAACCAACGGAAGAAGTCCGATCGCCGCGTGTTCGGCCGCGTGCAGGGCACCGGGAATGCGCAGCGGTTCGACTCCGTTGTCCTGCAATGCCTCTGGAGTGATCGTGCACATGACCGCCTTGGTATCCAAAGTTCGGGTCGGCATCTCGAGCTCGACGAAATCGATCACCTCGCCGTTCCGCTCGCGGCGCAGATACCCGATCACCGTATTGCTCACCGACACCGGCACCAGGCCAATGGTGATCGGGCCGAACGTGTTTCGCTCGCCCGGTCCGGTCACCGCGATGTCAGTGAGCTCTCGCGCGAACGTCGTATATCCGGGGTCGTCGGCGTGCACGAACGCCACGCCGTCCTCGAAGTCGAGCGAGTCCACCAAGTACGACTCGCCTTGGTGCAGATACACCGCCCCGGGATGGACGGTGGCAGGCGCACGGCCGACGTCCGCGCTACCCAGAAGCCGTCCCGTTTCGGTTTCCAGAATCGCGATCTGGCCCCCGGAGGAGCCGCGGATGTCGACCGCGGGATGGGGGTCGACGCCTGGGCTGGGGAAGTAACCACTTGGACGCCGGCGCAACAGCCCGTCGTCGACCAGGGTCTCGGCGACGGCCTCGGCACCCCATGCGCGTACCTCCGCGTCGGTCAACGGCAGCTCCGTTGCCGCACAGAGCAATTGCGGACCCAACACATAGGGATTACCGGGGTCGATCACCACCCGTTCGATCGGCTTGTCCAACAGCGCCTCCGGATGGTGCACCAGATAGGTGTCCAGTGGGTCGTCGCGCGCTATCAGGAGAATCAGCGCGCCCTGCCCGCGTCTGCCGGATCGTCCGGCCTGCTGCCAAAACGAGGTCACGGTCCCGGGGAAGCCTGCGAGCACGACAGCATCCAGTCCCGCGATGTCGACTCCGAGTTCGAGTGCATTGGTACTGGCCAGGCCCCTTAGGTCGCCCTGGGCCAGCGCGCGCTCCAGTTCACGACGGTCCTCGGCGAGGTAGCCGGCACGATACGACGCGACTTTGCTTGCCAACTCTGGAGCGACCTCCTCCAGCCGCGAACGGGCACCCAGCGCCGTGAGCTCGGCACCGCGGCGGGATCGGACGAATGTCAGTGTGCGGGCGCCTTCGGCAACCAGGTCGGCCATTACCCGCGCCGCCTCCGCGCCGGCAGAACGTCGCACCGGCGCGCCGTTCTCGCCGACCATGTCGGTGCGCAGCGCGGGCTCCCACAAGGCGACGGTGCGCGCACCCTGCGGTGAACCGTCTTCTGTCACTTCGAGCACCGTCTGGCCGATCAACTCCGATGCCGTGGCCGCAGGAGCGGCGGTCGTCGCACTGGCGAAGATCACCGTCGGGGTCGCCGAATAGCGTGTGCACAGCCGCAGCAGACGACGCAGCACCATCGCCACATTGGACCCGAAAACGCCTCGGTAGTAATGGCATTCATCGACCACGATGTAGCGCAGGTTCCGCAGGAACACCGCCCACCGCGCATGGTTGCGCAATATCGAAAGGTGGATCATGTCGGGATTGGAGAAGATCCAGCGCGACCGCTCGCGGGCGAATCGTCGTATCTCGGAGGGGCTGTCGCCGTCGTACGCGCTCGGTGCGACGGTGCCCAGCTTGCTGACGGCGTCGGTGAGCGCGTGGGCGGTGCGCAGTTGGTCGTGGCCAAGGGCCTTGGTCGGCGACAGATACAACGCCCGCGCACGGGGATCGGTGGCGAATGCCGTCAGGATCGGCAACTGGTAGGCCAGCGACTTGCCGGACGCCGTGCCGGTGCTGAGCACCACGTGACGGCCGTCGTGGGCGAGGTCGGCGGCCTCGGATTGGTGTGACCAGGGTGCAGCGATTCCGCGATCAATGAACGCCCGCACCACATCCGGATCGGCCCAGTGCGGCCATGCCCGTGGTCGCGCCTGCCGCGGCGGCAGGTCCGCGACATGGCGCAGCGGCTTCTCCTCCGGATCGGTGCCCTCGACCGCGCAGGCGAGCAGCTCGCGGCCGAAATCCGACATCGTTGGCCCTCCTGTGGATGAATTGTTCCCTACTTGCTGCAACAAGACTGTCGCTGGAGCTTCGAACATGATTGACTAAGGGCGGTCGCAGCTTCTGTGTTCGTGTATATGCACTCGCAGGATCGACGTTGCGATCGCGGTTCCTGCGAGGGTTGTAGGTCGGGTCAAGTTCCGGCGACACACGCGTTGGTATGGCGGTCGGAACGGGCCCGGTGCACCGGAAGTCGGTGGACCGCTCCCGGTAAGAAGAGAAGGAAAGATCGAAAGATGCCACAGGGAACTGTGAAGTGGTTCAACGCGGAGAAGGGCTTCGGCTTTATCGCTCCCGAGGACGGCTCCGCCGATGTGTTTGTCCACTACACGGAAATTCAAGGATCCGGCTTCCGGACTCTCGAAGAGAATCAGAAGGTCGAGTTCGAGGTCGGTCAGAGCCCCAAGGGCCCACAGGCAACCGGCGTTCGGTCCATCTAAGTATCGAACCTGACGAATCCCCCTGCACAGTCCATTGAGGGCCGGCGGGGGGTTTTCGTTTCTGGGCGCGACTGCGGCCCCGCCGACAGCACGGCAGCGCGGTACTGGCCTACTGTCGTCTCCGTGAGCCAGCTGTCCTTCTTCTCGGCAGAGTCGGTGCCGCCTGCGGTCGCCGACCTGACGGGGTTGCTCGCCGCGCCCGGCCAGGTGGTCGTGGTCGGTGAGGGCGCACGGCTGTCTGTCGTGGTGGATGGCCCGTGGCGTGCGGTCGCCCTGGCCGAGATGATCGTCGATTCGGGTCTCGAGCCCGAGATCGCCCGAACAGACGAGAACACGCCGTTGGTCCGCACCGCGGTGGATAGCCGGCTGCTGCGCATCGCCGCCGCCTGGACGCGGGGAGCGGTCAAGACGGTGCCACCGCAGTGGCTGCCCGGCCCGCGCGAGCTGCGGGCGTGGACGCTGGCGGCCGGAACGCCCGAAGCCGACCGTTATCTATTAGGACTCGATCCGCACGCTCCCGACACTCACTCACCCCTCGCCTCGGCCCTGATGCGGGTCGGGATAGCACCGACTCTCATCGGCACCAGAGGCTCGCATCCGGCACTGCGGATCAGCGGTCGCCGACGGCTATCACGCCTGGTAGAGAATGTGGGGGAACCTCCTGGCGACGTAGAGGCGTTCTCGCTCTGGCCCCGAATCTAGGGCCTCGGCCCCGGAGGGCCAGTTTGCGTCGGCTCGTCCGGGGTGCGAAATTGTCAGGTGCCAACGGCGACGGATAGTCAAGAACGCATGAATTCGCGTCGAACGGCAACATATGAAGTGGAGCGTAAGCACAGGTGGCTGACGAGGACCGCGGCAGCGGCCGCAGCGGGGGTGTGCGGCGACTCGTAATCGTCGAGTCGCCTACTAAAGCACGCAAAATTGCGGGTTACCTGGGCTCCAACTACATTGTCGAGTCGTCCCGCGGACACATCCGGGACCTGCCGCGCAACGCCGCCGACGTGCCTGCGAAGTACAAGTCGGAGCCGTGGGCGCGCCTCGGTGTGAACGTCGAGGACAACTTCGAGCCTCTCTACATCATCAGCCCGGAGAAGAAGACCACGGTCGCCGAGCTGAAAGACCTGCTCAAGAACGTCGACGAACTGTATCTGGCCACTGACGGCGACCGTGAGGGCGAGGCCATCGCGTGGCATCTGCTGCAAACCCTGAAGCCGAGGGTGCCGGTCAAGCGGATGGTGTTCCACGAGATCACCGAACCCGCGATCCGGGCGGCCGCAGAGGATCCGCGGGACCTGGACAACGACCTGGTCGACGCGCAGGAAACCCGCCGCATCCTGGACCGGCTGTACGGCTACGAGGTCAGCCCCGTGCTGTGGAAAAAGGTCGCGCCGAAGCTGTCGGCCGGCCGCGTCCAGTCGGTGGCGACCCGCATCATTGTCCAGCGCGAACGCGAGCGGATGGCGTTCCGCAGCGCCGGCTACTGGGACGTCACCGCCGAACTGGACGCCAGCGTCTCCGACGCGCAGGCGTCCCCGCCGACCTTTATGGCCAAGCTCAACACCGTCGACGGCAGGCGGGTGGCCACCGGCCGCGACTTCGACTCGCTGGGTCAGCTCAAGAAGCCCGACGAGTTGCTAGTCCTCGACGAATCCAGTGCCGGGGCGTTGGCGACGGGCCTGCGCGGCGCTCAGCTCGAGGTCACCTCGGTTGAGCAAAAGCCTTACACCCGTAGGCCTTATGCGCCGTTCATGACGTCGACGCTGCAGCAGGAGGCCGGCCGCAAGCTGCGGTTCACATCGGAGCGCACGATGAGCATCGCGCAGCGGCTCTACGAGAACGGCTACATCACCTATATGCGTACCGACTCGACGACGCTTTCGGAGTCGGCCATCACCGCCGCCCGCAACCAGGCCGGCCAGCTGTACGGCGAGGAGTACGTGCACCCCACGGCGCGCCAGTACACGCGCAAGGTGAAGAACGCCCAGGAGGCGCACGAGGCGATCCGGCCCGCCGGTGATGTGTTCCAGACCCCTGGTCAGCTGCACAGCCAGCTCGACACCGACGAGTTCCGCCTCTACGAGCTGATCTGGCAGCGCACCGTGGCCTCGCAGATGGCCGATGCGCGCGGCACGACGCTGTCGTTGCGCATCTCCGGAGCCGCTCGGCCGGCGACAACAGACTCGGGCCAGTCGACCGACGGCCAGCAGGTCGTCTTCAACGCCAGCGGGCGCACCATCACGTTCCCCGGCTTCCTGAAGGCCTACGTCGAGAGCATCGACGAGCTGGCCGGCGGCGAATCCGACGACGCCGAAAGCCGGCTGCCGAATCTTCAGCAGGGCCAGCGCGTCGACGCCAAGGAGCTGACGCCCGACGGTCACAACACGACACCGCCCGCCCGGTACACCGAGGCGTCGCTGATCAAGTCGCTGGAAGATCTTGGCATCGGCCGGCCGTCGACGTACTCGTCGATCATCAAGACCATCCAGGACCGCGGCTACGTCCACAAGAAGGGCAGCGCGCTGGTGCCGTCGTGGGTGGCGTTCGCCGTCACCGGTCTGCTCGAACAGCACTTCGGGCGGCTGGTCGACTACGACTTCACGGCCGCGATGGAAGACGAACTCGACGAGATTGCTTCAGGCCACGAGCAGCGCACCAACTGGCTCAACAACTTCTACTTCGGCGGCGACCACGGGGTGGCTGATTCGATCGCCCGCTCCGGCGGCTTGAAGAAGCTCGTCGGCGGCAATCTCGAGGAGATCGACGCACGAGAAGTCAACTCCATCAAGCTGTTTGACGATGCGCAGGGAACCGCGATCTACGTCCGTGTCGGCAGGAACGGACCTTATCTGGAGCGCACCGTCATCGGCGAGGACGGCGAACCCACACCGCAGCGGGCCAATCTCAACGACTCGCTGACACCGGATGAGTTGACGCTCGAGTTGGCCGAGAAGCTGTTCTCCACACCGCAGGAAGGCCGATCGCTGGGTGTAGACCCAATAACCGGCCACGAGATCCTGGCCAGGGACGGACGCTACGGGCCGTATGTGACCGAGGTGCTTCCCGAACCGGACGAGCCCGACGACGGCGCGCCTGCCAAGAAGGCCAAGAAGCCGACGGGCCCCAAGCCGCGCACCGGTTCACTGCTGCGGTCGATGGATCTGGAGACGGTCACGCTCGAGGACGCGCTGCGACTGCTGTCGCTGCCACGCGTCGTCGGCGCCGACCCCAACACCGGCGAGGAGATCACCGCGCAGAACGGGCGCTACGGGCCTTACCTGAAGCGCGGCACCGACTCTCGTTCGCTGACGACCGAAGAGCAGATGTTCGACATCACCCTCGACGAGGCGTTGAAGATCTACTCCGAGCCCAAACGCCGTGCCGGACAAGGTGCCTCGGCGCCGCCGCTTCGGGAGTTGGGTGCGGATCCGGCGACGGGTAAGCCGATGGTCATCAAGGACGGCCGTTTCGGTCCGTATGTGACCGACGGTGAGACCAACGCCAGCCTGCGCAAGGGCGACGACGTGCTGTCGATCACCGACGCGCGGGCCGCCGAGCTGCTGGCCGACCGGCGCGCACGTGGTCCGGTCAAGCGGACGGCGAAAAAGACCGCCAAAAAGGCGGCGAAGAAGGCGCCCGCGAAGAAGGCTGCCAAGAAGTCCTAGCTGTTCGCTAGCGGGAAGCCTCGCTGGACATCTCTTCCGGCTCTGTCTGGCGGATCTCGACGAGGTTCAGCGGACGGGCGAGCTGGGTCGGGGCGGTACGGCCGCGGAGTTCGACGATCTCGCCGACGTCCCAGCACAGCGCCTCGGCGTCCAGCGCTCCGCTGACCGCGATCGCCGATGCCAGCACGTGGCCCTCCTCGAGCTTCGCGAGCTCGGTGAGGCGGGCGGCTTCGTTGACCGGGTCGCCGATCACGGTGTACTCGAAGCGGGCCTGAGCGCCGATGTGGCCGGCGATGGCGCGGCCCGCGGACACCCCGATGCCGAACTCCATTTCGTCGCCCAGCACGTTCAGAAGCTCGTCGTGCAGCTCGCGCGAGGCCGCAAGCGCGGCACCCGACGCGTCCGGATGCTCGATCGGGGCGCCGAAGATGGCCAGTGCAGCATCGCCCTGGAATTTGTTGACGAAGCCGCCGTGGCGAGCGACGGTGTCGACGACGACGCGGAAGAACTCGTTGAGCAGGCTGACGACCTCGGAGGCGGGCCGATTGGAGGCCAGCTGAGTCGAGCCGACCAGGTCGACGAACAGCACAGCGACGTCGCGTTCCTGACCGCCGAGTTCCGTGCCGCGTTCGAGTGCGCGGCGGGCGACGTCCTCGCCGACATAGCGACCGAAAAGGTCGCGGAGTCTTTGTCGTTCGGCGAGGTCGCGAACCATGTCGTTGAATCCGGCTTGCAGCAGGCCCAATTCGCTGGCGTCGTAGATCTGCATGTGCGCGTTGTAATTGCCGCGCTGAACTTCACCCAGCGCCCAGCGCAATTGGCGCAGCGGATCGGCGATGGCCATCGCCACCAGCACGGTGCCCGCCAAACCGACGAGCAGTGCGGCGATGGCCATGATCAGGATCGGCGTGGTCAGCTTCTCGGCGGACGCGGTGAGGATCTGAAACTTGCTGGCGACCAGTGCCAGCACGATCGCCAGCACCGGGACGCCGGTGGAGAGCACCCACGTCAGTACCTGCCGCAGGATGACGCCCGCGGCGCGGTAGTTCTCCGGTACACCGCCACGTAGTGCCGCAACAGCGACAGGCCGCAGCACCCGTTCGGACTGCAGGTAGCCGATGATCGCCGTTGCGGTCGCGCCAAGCGCGGTGGCGACCGCGACAACAGGTGCTGCATGGCTGGCCACGGGCCAACTGGCGACGATGAAGACGATGGACCCCAGGCACCAGTTGACGACGCTGATGAGCGAGCGATAGAACGGCATCTTGAGCGCGCGGGTGCGGGCCAGCTCGGTGGCGGCCGGGTCGCTGTCGACGAGCAGGCTGTCGCGGCGCTGCCAGCGCATCACCGGGATCAGCAGCTTCAGGCTGACGTAGGCGCCGACCGTGAACGACAGGAACAGAAAGCCCAGGAAAACGGCCAGGTTGAAGGCGGGCAGGTCCTGAAGCTGGATGCGGTCCTCGGGAGGTAGCCCGAACCGGAGAAAGCCCAGCACGAACAGCGCGCCGATGATGTCGGACTGCAGCATGCCCAGCGTGAACACCGGCCATGGCGTACGCGCCACCCAGCGAACGAATGCCCTGATTCGTCCGATCGGTGGGGCCTGCGTGGTCACCCGTTAACCGTATCGGGCCGGGGAGACCGGAATGGACGCACTGGGACGGACGTGTCGGTTCGCAGCACTACTGTTACCTCTGATGGCCGGTGTGTTTTCGCGTCTGGTGGGACAGGGCGCCGTTGAGGCGGAATTGGTGGCCGCAGCACAGGCGGCGCGCCGTGACCCCGCTCACAACGCCAACGCCACGGGGACCATGACACATGCCTGGCTGATCACTGGGCCACCCGGATCGGGGCGCTCGGTGGCCGCGCTGTGCTTCGCGGCGGCGTTGCAGTGCGAATCCGATGGCGTGCCCGGCTGCGGCGAGTGCCGCGCGTGCACCACGACGATGGCTGGGACGCACGCCGACGTGCGCAGAATCATCCCTGAGGGGCTGTCGATCGGCGTCACCGAGATGCGCAACATCGTGCAGATCGCCTCCCGGCGGCCGAGCACCGGACGGTGGCAGATCGTCGTCATCGAGGACGCAGACAGGCTGGGGGAGCGTGCCGGAAACGCGCTGCTCAAGGCGGTAGAGGAGCCGCCACCGTCGACAGTGTTCCTGCTGTGCGCGCCGTCGGTGGATCCGGAGGACATCTCGATCACCCTGCGGTCGCGCTGCAGGCACGTGGCCTTGGTTACGCCGGGTTCCGAGGCGATCGCGCAGGTGCTGATCGACTCGGACGGGCTGCCCGCCGAGGACGCCAAGTGGGCGGCGTCGGTCAGCGGCGGGCATGTGGGGCGCGCGCGGCGGCTTGCCACCGACGAGCAGGCGCGGCGGCGACGGGAGCGCGCGTTGGGGTTGGCGCGCGATGCGGCGACGCCGTCGCGGGCCTACGGTGCCGCTGAGGAGCTGGTGGCCACAGCGGAGGCCGAAGCGTTGGCGCAGACGGCCGACCGCAACGAGGCCGAGACCGAGGAGTTGCGCACGGCGCTGGGTGCAGGTGGTACCGGCAAGGGCACCGCTGGCACGCTGCGCGGTGCCACGGGCGCGATCAAAGACCTTGAGCGCAGACAGAAGTCGCGTCAGACACGGGCGTCCCGCGATGCGCTGGACCGGGCGCTTATCGACCTCGCGACCTATTTCCGGGATGCGCTGCTGGTGTCGGCGCAGGCGGGCGAGATCCAGCCGAATCACCCGGACATGTCGGACAAGGTGGCGGCGATGGCGGCCGCGGTGCCACCCGATCGATTGTTGCGGTGTATCGAGGCTGTCTTGGACTGTCGTGAGGCGCTGGCCGTCAACGTGAAGCCGAAGTTCGCGGTCGACGCGATGGTCGCCACGGTGGGTCGGGCGCTGCGGAACTGACTTGGGTGCTCGCCGAGGCCTGTCGTAGACTCGTGCCGCCCGGTCAGCGCCGGGCGCGCCACCTTAGCTCAGTCGGTAGAGCGATTCACTCGTAATGAATAGGTCAGGAGTTCGATTCTCCTAGGTGGCTCACCTGCCTGTATTACCCCGTGGCTCAGTTGCCCGCGAGCGTGCGTGTTTGCACACCGACACGCCGCATTTTCCGGCCTTTCGTGCGCGCTCGCGGGCGGCGAGAGTGCGCGTTTGTCTCAGTCGCTCAGAGCTTCCCCGGCGATCCTGTTGGCAGTTGCGGCCGCAGGGAAACCGGCGTAGCCGCTGGAGTGGTAGATGACCTCCGCGATCTCGTCGTCGGTCAGGCCGTTGGTGCGGGCGATCTTGAAATGGACGGCCCGCTCGTCGGTGGCTCGCAGCGCGATCAGCATGCCAAGCGTCACAAGGCTGCGGTCGCGGCGACTCAGGCCGTCGCGTCCCCAGAGGCGGCCGAAGACGTTGTCGATGCCGATCTCGAGCAGCTCGTCGGCGAATCCGCCACGAGGCAGACCCGCCTCGCCTTGAAGGTCCGGCAGCAGTTCTCGGAAGACGTTCATTCCTGTTTCGCGCACATCAGTCATGGGTTCACGATGGCATCACAGGGGCGCCAGGTAACCCACCGGGCCTGATGCGACGCAGACGGACAGAGCGGCGGTGTTGGCGCGCACGTTGATGGCGTCGCCGGCGCCCGGTAGGCGGACGAAGACGCGGTTGAGCCCGGGATGGACGGGCACCTTGGTGTCCCGCCCTTCGCTGAGCGACATCGTCATCGAACCCTCGCTGTTGGCGAGGTAGTTGATCTCGGCGGTCCAGTCGGCCGGGAGCAGCGGGCCGTCCAGCGGCATGCGCACAGGGAAGTCGGGCTGGACGAGGTAGCCGCACTTCGGGTCCGGACCCCTGACGATGGTGCGCACCCAGGTGACTTTGGCGTCGACCAGGTGACCGCGGTTGTCGAGCATGCGGAGTTGGGTTGTGGTGCTCGCGAATTCGGGTCGATCATGAAGTAGTGCGAACATGTGGCTGGCCATGTTTTCGGGCGCGGCAACGCGTTGAAGGACGAACGGGTCGACCTCCTGCTCGAGCATCGGAGCGCTCGACGTTTGGTGCGCCCTCGCGAGGCCAGCTTGGGCGTTCTGCAGGTAGGCCTGTGCCGGGTTGTCCTGCCAGATAGTCGTAAATGTCTTGGTCGAGTAGAGGCTGCTAGCAAGGAAAGCGACTGCGGCGGCGACAGTTACAGCTTTCCGTGTGGGGGAGGTGTCG
>NZ_JAVHWR010000159.1:0-13069 GCF_032159565.1 Mycobacterium sp. | reverse complement strand
ACGACGACGCCTCCTCGGCAGTGACGTCCCGCCCGGTGAGCATCACCTCCGCCGCGCGCGAGGTGCCGATCGCCCGGGGCAGCAGCCACGACAGCCCCAGCTCGGAGGCGGTCAGGCCGTTGTTGATGCCGGCCGCGCGGAAGTACGCCTCGTCACCGGCGACCCTGATGTCGGCCGCCAGCGCCAAACACAGGCCCCCGCCGATGGCCGCGCCGTTCACCGCGGCGATGACCGGCTGGTGCATCTTGCGCAGCGCGAGGATGACGTCGTCGAGCACCTGCATCGAACGCAGCGCGAAGCTCGGCCGGGTCAGCCCGCCGATGTGCGGCACAGAACCCGCCGACTTGTGGTCGGCGCCCGAGGAGAACCCGCGTCCCGCGCCGGTCAACACGACCGCGCGCACCGAATTGTCATGGGTCAGCTCTTCGAGCACGGCCTTGAGAGGAACCATGACGTCGAACGCCATGGAGTTCATCCGCTCGGGGCGATTGAGCGTCACCAACGCCACGTTGGGACGCGGACGGTCGACGAGAACGAAGTCGGTCTGCTCGGTCACGGAGTGCACGCTATCGCGTGCCGCGCGTTACGCCTGCTCGCCGTCACCCTCCGCGGCGATTGCGGCGTCGATGTCGAACGCCCTGACCTGCTGGACAAGGTCCTCGAGGGCGGCAGGCGGCAGCGCTCCGGCCTGATTGAAGACCAGTTTGCCCTTCTTGAACGCCATCAACGTCGGAATGGAGCGGATGTCGGCGGCGGCTGCGAGTTGCTGCTCGGCCTCGGTGTCGACCTTCGCGTGCACGACGTCGGGATGCTTGTCGGCCGACGCGGCGAACGTCGGGGCGAACGCGCGACACGGCCCGCACCACGACGCCCAAAAATCCACCAGCACGATGTCGTTCTCGTTGATGGTGTCGTTGAACTCGGCAGCGGTGAGGTCTTGGGTAGTCACGCTTCTCCTAACGCCGACGTTTTCCTGTGTGTTCCCACAATGTGGTCAGCGGAACCCCCGGGAGTGCCCGCGCTGCTGTCCGGGCAGTTCTTCCTCGAACCGGTCAGAGGTCCAGAACCAACTCGCCGCGCGGTTCGGCGATGCAGACCAGCACGGTTCCGTCGGCGGGCGGCTCGAGCGGGGGCTGGCTGTAGGTCGTCGCACCGGCGATGACCTGGGTCACGCAGGTATGGCAGACGCCGCTTCGGCACGAGAACCGTGTCGGGACGTCGCAAGCCTCGGCGAGTTCGAGGATGCTGCCGTATTCGGAGGACCAGTTCGCCGTGACGCCACTGCGGGAGAACGACACGGGCGGCCCCGTCCCCACGGGACCGGCAGGTAGATGGGGCGGCGTGGTCGTCCTGCCGACAATGCCGGGATTGATCGGCGGCAACGCGCCGAACAACTCGCTGTAGATGTGCGCCGGATCGATCCCGGCCTCGGCAAGGGCGCTGCGCATGTCGGCCATGAACCGGTCCGGCCCGCACATGTACACGGCGGCGTTTCGGGGCAACCCCACTGCCGCGATGGCTCGACTGTCCAGGCGGCCGGCCGAGCTGGTGTAGACGACCTGCTGTCGCGCCTGCGGCAACTCGGAGATGAGGTCACTGACTTCGCGCCCGAACGCATACGTATCCGCATCTCGGGTGGTGTACAGCCACCAGATCTCACGCCCGCTGCCGGTGTCGGCCAGCGCGTGCAGCATCGCGAGCACCGGCGTGACCCCGACACCCGCCGACAGCAGAGCGATCGGGCCTGCGGCTTCGATCAGATAGAAGTCACCGCGTGGCGCGGCGACATCGACGACGGAACCGGCGCGAATGTTGTTGTGCAGCCAGCGACTGACGGCCCCGTGCTCCTCGCGCTTGACGCTGATTCTGTACTTGGGGCCGTAACTCGACAGCGAGTAGCTGCGCAGCGGAGCCGGGTCGCCTGCGTCGCGGAACCGCAGAGTCAGATACTGGCCGGGCCGTGCGATGGGCAACGGCGCGCCGTCCACGGCCTCGA
This sequence comes from Mycobacterium sp., assembly GCF_032159565.1. Lineage (GTDB taxonomy): Bacteria > Actinomycetota > Actinomycetes > Mycobacteriales > Mycobacteriaceae > Mycobacterium. The sequence continues at coordinate 11,073 of NZ_JAVHWR010000159.1, read as the reverse complement.
ACCGTATCGACATGATATCGGCGCTCTCGCGATGAGTGCCCGTGACACGAAGTCGCCGGAAACCGCTCCAGCCCGGCTCTGCGCCGACTACCGGTTGTTCTGCGGTGGTTGAGGTTTGGTCTGCGGTCAGCAGGTCGGTGAAGGATTGCTGCCAACCGGGGCTGAGCGCCGGCACGTCGACGGCCTTACGGAGCAGTCCGCTATCGCGACGCGGCAGATACAGAAGCGCATCGATATCCGCGACGGTGAGTTCGTGCCTGCCGCGTCGCGTGCGCACGATCGGGTCGCCGGCTTGAACGTGCCCCTCGGTGATGACGCGAAAATAGAAGCCCGGACGGTGATGGGCGACAAGAAGATTGGACATATCCGGTTCGCCGAGGCGCATGCCGACCCGGAAGCAGGTCACCCGCGGTTGGGTCACCTCGAACTCCGCCTCGCCGATGGCGTAGCGGTCGCCGATGCAGACCTGGTCGTCGGCCAGTCCGGTGATCGTGAAGTTCTCGCCGAAACTGCCCGGTTCCAGATCGTCTCGTGCCAGGAATTCGCTCCAGTAGTCGTAGGACTCCGTTTGATACACCATCACGGCTCGTTGCTCGCCACCGTGACCGCCGAGGTCGCCTTGACCGTCGCCGTCGATGTTCAGCCTGCGCACCATCACCGGTCCGGCCACCGGACTCTTGTAGACGCCGGTGTGCACGGTGTTCCCGCGCCACGTCACATCGGCCGGCATCCCGACATTGACGGAAACCAACCTGGCTGTCGCGACGTCAGATGAGTGGTTCACCGCCGTCCACCTTCAGGGTCATGCCGGTCAGAAATGTGTTGGTGAGGGCGAACAGTACCGCCTCGGCGACATCGTCGACAGTGCCGATGCGTCCCGCCCTGTGGCTCGACGACGAACGCCTCCACCGCGAACCCGGACAGACCGTGGTCGCGCACGGCATCGACCGCGGACTCGACGCCGACGAACCGGTCCGTCACGCCGCAAGGACCGCACGATGATCGCTTCGCTCGAAGTCGTCGTTCTGCCCGTCTCGGATCCCGACAAGTCGTTGGACTTCTACCGCAACAAACTAGGCTTCGCTCATGACGTCGACTACTGGCCAACGAAGGACTTCCGTGTCGTCCAGCTGACACCCGAAATGTCGCGCACATCAATCCAATTCGGGCTCGGGCTGACCGATGCGCCGCCCGACTCGGTCCAGGGGCTGTACCTCGTCGTGAGCGATATCGCAGTGGTCCGGGACGAGCTCGTCGATCGAGGGGTCGGTGTCAGTTCGATCAGACACAAGGACGTCGACGGCGGGCAGTGGCGGGGGCGTTTCCGCCTCGGCGCCGACCCTGATCGCGCCGACTACTCGAGCTTCGCCGACTTCACAGATCCCGACGGCAATGCCTGGATAATTCAGGAGCGTGGCCACCCCGATGCATAGCCGTCCGTCGGTTCTGGTTTTCGATGTCAACGAGACCCTCATCGACATCGAGTCCCTGGAGCCGCACTTCGTGAGGATCTTCGGCGACGGCCGGGTATGTCGCGAGTGGTTCGGCCAACTGGTCATGTATTCGATGGCCGTCACGCTGTCGGATACCTACGTCGACTTCTTCTCTCTCGGCCAAGCAGTGTTGAGGATGACGGCCGACGTCCACCACGTCCGGATCGGCGACGATGACCTCGCCGCTTTGAACGCAGGGATGCAGACCATGCCCGCACACCGCGATGTCGCGGAAGGCCTCAGTCGCCTGAAAGAACAAGGGTACTGCCTGGTTACCCTGACGAACTCGCCCCCGGTCGCCGGAGCCAGCACAGCACTCGAGAACGCATGTATCGCCGGATTCTTCGAGCGGCAGTTCAGCGTCGACACGTCACGGGTGTTCAAACCCTCGACGGGCCTCTACACAACAGTGGCGTCGGAATTGGGGGTGCAACCGTCGGAGTGCATGATGGTCGCCGCCCACGTGTGGGACACCATCGGTGGGCAGCGCGCCGGCTTCAGCGGTGCGCTGATCGCCCGTCCCGGCAACGCGCCGCTGCCCGCACCGGGTGTTCCGCAGCCCACGCTGGTGGTCGGCGACCTGATTGAGCTTGCCGAGCGACTCTGACTCAGGCCGATCCCTCGCGTGCCATCGCCACAGCCCTGTCGGCGTTGGCCAGCAGTCGCCGCTGTCGCTTGGGCCACCAGAACACCTCGACCCCCAGCAACACGAGATAGATGGCCGACACGATGGCGTTGCCCCATGACCCGAAGGCGGCGTCCCACACTGCCATTCCGACCGCGACGATGAGAAGGAACCACACCAGCCACCGCAAAATCCTGGTCGCCTGCGCGGCCTCGTGCAGCCCGTTGCGGTAGCTGGTCAGCGCCGGGGCGAGTGCTGGGTCGTCGATGCGCTCGCCGCGTCGGGCGGCACGGGCGACGCGCTCGCGGTCCGGCCCGGTCAACTGCTTGGCGGTTGGCCAGTGCCGCGCCATCCGCCTCGACATCCACAGGCCGTAGAACACACAGGACATCGCGAAGACGATCAGCCCGATCGCGAGGAATCCCGAATCCAGCCACGCCAGAGCGCCAAGGAAGGCGCCCGCGGCGACACCGAGGATCACGCCGCGAATCAACGGCCCATACCGCCATACGAACGCAGGCACCGTCACCATGAACCAATTTTGTCGGGTTGGGGCAGATTAAAACGGCCAACACGCCACACTGACGGACATGTCATCGGGCACGGACGTCAACATCGTCACCAAGCAGGGCCGCAGCGGGCGAACGCTGCCGTTCGACATGTCCGGCGTGGTCCGTACCGACGACGGTGTCTTGCGCTACACGACGTTGGCTCCATCGCTGCTGGACATGCTCCGCGTGTCGGTCGATCGTCATTCCGACCGCGAGTGCGTCGTTGTTCTGGGTGGCGAACGGGTGACCTACCGGCAGTTGTGGGACCGCTCGGCCCGCGTCGCGGGTGGCCTGCGCGCCGCAGGCGTGCAACCAGGGGATCGGGTCGCGAACCGGCACGGCAACGGACTGGAATGGTGCCTCGGATTCTGGGGCACGCTGATGGCCGGGGCGGTGGTCGTGCCCGTCAACACCCGATTCTCGGAGAGCGAGGCGTCCTACGTCGTCGACGACGCAGGCGCCGCGGTCGTCCTCCAACCCAACTCGCCACTACCCGACGACGAGCCGTATGTGAGAGACGGCGCCCACCACCAAACCCTTGCCGCGCTGATGTACACCAGCGGCACGACCGGATTTCCGAAGGGTGCGATGGTCACCCACGAGAACTTCCTGTCGAACGTGGAGACGTGCGTTCGGGCCATGGAAACTCCCGCGACAACCCACATTCGCAACCTGATCTCGGTGCCGCTGTTCCATGCCACGGGCTGCAACAGTCAGTTCCTTCCCACGATCCACCTCGGCGGCACCGCGGTGATCATGCCGGCGTTCGATGTGCAGGCCTTCTTGCGGGCGACGGCTGACGAGAAGATCAATGTGCTGACGTCGGTGCCCGCGATCTTCTGGCTGGCGATGAACCAGCCTGACTTCGCCGATTTCGACATGAGCGACGTCGGGTGGGTCACCTACGGCGGAGCACCGACAGCACCGGACGTCATCGCACGCCTTCGGTCGTCGTTCCCTAATGCCCGGCTGGCCAACGGATTCGGCCTCACCGAGACGTCGTCGGTGTCGACCTTGCTGCCCGATGAGTATGCCGAGTTGCGGCCGGAGACCGTCGGCTTCGCCGCGCCGCCCGTCGAAGTCGACCTCATCGATCCCGACCCGGTGACAGGTGTCGGCGAACTGCTCATCCGCGGCCAGAACATCGTCGCGGGCTACTGGAACAACCCGGCCAAGACGGCGGAGACGTTCATCGACGGCTGGTTGCACACGGGCGACCTCGCGCGCATCGACGCCGAAGGCTTCGTGCAGATCGTCGACCGGTTGAAGGACATGATCTGCCGAGGCGGCGAGAACGTGTACTGCGTCGAGGTCGAGAACGTACTCACCCAGCACCCCGGCATATTCGAAGCGGCCGTCCTCGCAGTGCCCGACGAGATGATGGGCGAGAAAGTCGGTGCGGTGGTGGTGCCCCTACCGGGAACGGCGCCGGACCCCGAGGACATTCGCGCGTTCGTCTCCGACCGCATCGCCGACCACAACGCGCCGCAGTTCGTGTGCCTCCGCAGCGAGCCACTACCGCGTAACCCGGCGGGCAAGGTAATGAAACCCGCTCTGCGCAACGACACTCAGTGGGGCGACGAGCTCCGTTAGACGGTGAAGCCGAGGGCGCGCAGCTGTTCGCGGCCGTCCTCGGTGATCTTGTCGGGACCCCACGGCGGGTTCCACACCCAGTTGATCTTGATCTCGTTGACCAACCCGGCGCCCACCAGCGCAGTGCGCGACTGATCCTCGATGACGTCGGTGAGCGGGCACGCGGCCGACGTCAACGTCATGTCGATGAGCGCTACCTTGCCTGCGTCGCCCTCTTCCACGTTGAAGCCGTATACCAGGCCGAGGTCGACGACGTTGATGCCGAGCTCCGGGTCGACGACGTCGCGCATCGCCTCCTCGAGATCGGCGAGGAATTCCTCGTTAGGCACTGCGGTCTCGCTCATCTGCGGTCTCCTCACTGGCTTGCGCCACTGCGTCTTTGAAGGCCATCCAGCCCAGCAGCGCACACTTGATCCGCGCCGGATATTTGGCCACCCCGGCGAAGGCTATGCCGTCACCGATCACGTCTTCGTCTCCCGCCACGTTGCCGCGGGACGAAATCATCTCGTTGAATGCCGCGACCGTCTTCAGCGCATCGCCGACGCCCTGGCCGATGACCAGGTCGGCGAGTACGGACGTCGCAGCTTGGCTGATCGAGCAGCCCTGCCCGTCGTATGAGACATCGACCACCTGCTCGCCGTCGTCGGTCAACTCAACCCTCAGCGTGACCTCGTCACCACACGTCGGGTTGACGTGACGGACCTCGGCACCGAACGGTTCACGAAGCCCGCGATGATGCGGATGCTTGTAGTGATCCAGGATCACTTCCTGGTACATCTGCTCCATTCTCACGGCGAAACCTCAGTCCCCGCCGAAGAAGTCGATGGCACGCTGCACGCCGGCGACCAGCCGGTCAACCTCATCGAGGGTGTTGTACACGGCAAACGAGGCCCGCGCGGTCGCCGCGATACCGAACTTGCGGTGCAGCGGCCACGCACAATGGTGGCCCACCCGAACGGCCACACCCTCGTCATCGAGAATTTGGCCGACGTCGTGGGCGTGGATGCCGTCGACGACGAAGCTGACCGGAGAACCACGACCCACCAGCGAGGTCGGCCCGACGATACGAACACCGGCTACGGTGGCCAGTCCCTCCAATGCGGCGGCGACCAATTCGGCTTCGTGTGCCTCGACGACGTCCATTCCGATCGCACCGAGATAGCGGGCGGCCGCGGCCAGCCCGACGACTTGCGACGTCATCGGGGTACCCGCCTCGAACCGCTGCGGTGCGGGCGCGAAGGTGGTCTCTTCCATCGTGACTGTCTCGATCATCGAGCCGCCGGTGATGAACGGCGGCATCGCATTCAGCAGCTCATGGCGGCCGTAGAGCACGCCGATGCCGTTGGGGCCCAGCATCTTATGGCCGGAGAACGCGGCGTAATCGACACCGAGAGCATGAACGTCGACCGGCTGGTGCGGCACCGACTGGCAGGCGTCGAGGACCGTCAGTGCGCCGATCGCCTTGGCGCGCCCCACTATCTCCGCGACGGGCGCCACCGCGCCGGTGACATTCGAGTGATGGCTGAAGGTAACGACTTTGACGCTGCGGTCCAGCTCAAGTGAATCGATGTCGATACGGCCTTCCGGCCCTACGGAGTACCACTTGAGCGTCGCGCCGGTGCGGCGGGCCAACTCCTGCCACGGCACCAGGTTGGCGTGGTGTTCCAGCTCAGTGGTGACGATGACATCCCCTGGCCCTACCGCATGCTCGAAACGGTTGTCCCCCAGCGTGTAGGCGACCAGGTTGATCGCCTCGGTGGCGTTCTTGGTGAACACCAACTCGCTCGCGTCGGCGCCGATGAACGCGGCGATGTCCGCGCGGCCCTGCTCGTAGGCGTCGGTGGACTCCTCCATCAGCTGGTGCGCACCGCGATGTACGGCGCCGTTGGAGGTGATGAGGAATTCGCGCTCGGCGTCGAGCACCTGCAGCGGGCGCTGTGAGGTGGCACCGGAATCCAGATAGGCCAACTGGTTTCCGCCGCGCATGACCCGGCTGAGGATGGGAAAGTCCGCCCTGATCTTGGTGAGATCCAAAGTCTGAGCCGACGTCGTCATGTCAGGCTCCAACCGCCTGGGAGAATCGCTCATAGCCATTGGCATCCAGCTCATCAGCCAACTCGGGGCCGCCCGACTCCACGATGCGGCCGCCGACGAAAACATGCACGAACTGCGGCCGGATGTAGCGAAGGATGCGGGTGTAGTGCGTGATCAACAGTAACCCGCCGTGCGCATCTTCCGCGTAGCGGTTGACGCCCTCACTGACCACCCGCAGCGCGTCGACGTCGAGACCGGAGTCGGTCTCGTCCAAGATCGCGATCTTCGGCTTGAGCAGTTCGAGTTGAAGGATCTCGTGCCGCTTCTTCTCACCGCCCGAGAAGCCTTCGTTGACACTGCGTTCGGAGAACGACGGATCGATGTCGAGCCCCTCCATCGCGCCCTTGACCTCTTTGACCCAGTGGCGAAGCTTCGGCGCCTCGCCCCGCACGGCGGTGGCCGCGGTGCGCAGGAAGTTCGACATCGACACACCCGGCACCTCGATCGGGTACTGCATGGCCAGGAACAGGCCGGCGCGGGCGCGCTCGTCGATGCTCATCGCAAGGACGTCCTCACCGTCGAGCGTGATCGAACCCGACGTCACCGTGTACTTCGGATGTCCTGCGATCGCGTAGGACAACGTCGACTTGCCGGACCCGTTCGGACCCATCAGGGCGTGCGTCTCTCCGGACTTCACGGTCAGCGTGACACCCTTCAGGATCGGGATGTCGGAGCCGTCCTCTTTGGACACGACGCTGACGTGCAGATCCTTGACTTCCAGTGTGGTCATGAGGTGGCTTTCCTCGATTCGGTAATCGCTAGTTCGTGTTCGATGGCTTCGGTGAGGCGTTCACGCACGGCGGGCACGGCGATCTTCTGAATCAGCTCGCCGAAGAAGCCGCGGACGACGAGGCGGCGGGCCTGATCTTCCGGGATCCCGCGCGCCTGCAAATAGAACAGCTGCTCGTCGTCGAAACGCCCAGTGGCGCTCGCGTGTCCGGCACCGGCGATCTCGCCTGTCTCGATCTCGAGGTTCGGCACCGAGTCGGCACGGGCACCGTCGGTGAGAACCAGGTTGCGGTTCGTCTCGAAGGTGTCGGTTCCGGTGGCCGCCGCCCGGATCAGCACGTCACCGATCCACACGGTGTGCGCGTCGGGCTTGCTCGAGTCCGGATCGCCTTGCAGCGCACCCTTGTAGGTGACATGCGAGCGGCAGTTCGGTTGCGCGTGGTCGACCAGCAGGCGGGATTCGAAGTGCTGGCCGTCGTCGGCGAAGTAGATACCGAGCAGCTCCGCGTCCCCGCCGGGAGCGTCGAACCGGGTACGGGCGGTCATTCGCACCACGTCGCCGCCGAGAGTGACTGCGACATGCCTGAGCACCGCGTCCTTACCCAGCACGGCGTGGTGGGTGCTGACGTGCACCGCGTCGTCGGCCCAATCGGCGATCGACACGACGGTCAGCCGGGCAGAATCGCCCACCACGAATTCGATGTTGTCAGCGTAGGTTCCGCTGCCGTCCTGATCGATCACGACGACCGCCTCGCCCAGCTCACCCACCCGCACCTGCAGGTGGCCGTAGGCCGTGGCGCCCTCGCCCGGGCCCTTTACGTCGATCTCGATCGGCTGCTCGCACACCACATCCTTCGGGATGGTGACGATGGTTGCGCTGTTGAACGACGAGAATGCCTGGGCGGCAACGCGGTCGGCGGGCACACCAGCCTGGCCCAGCCGACTGTCTCCCCTGCGCACCGTTTCGACGGTGACGCCGGGACAATCGGCGACCTCGATTGTCGCGCTACCGGTTGCAGGCGCGGACCCGTCGTGCAGGCCACGTAAGCGCTTGAGCGGCGTGAAGCGCCAGATCTCGTCGCGACCGCCTGGCACCTCGAAGGCGTCGACGTCAAAGGAAGTGAACAGCTCGCCCTTGTTCTGACCCTCCAGCGTCGTTGTCAGATCCTGTGCCACTAGCCGACCGCGCCTTCCATCTGCAGCTCGATGAGGCGGTTGAGCTCCAGCGCGTACTCCATCGGCAGTTCCTTGGCGATCGGCTCGACGAAGCCGCGCACCACCATCGCCATCGCCTCGTCCTCAGTCATGCCGCGGCTCATCAGGTAGAACAGCTGGTCCTCGCTGACCTTCGAGACAGTGGCCTCGTGACCCATCGTGACGTCGTCCTCGCGGATGTCGACGTAGGGATAGGTGTCGCTGCGGCTGATCGTGTCGACAAGCAGCGCATCGCATTTCACGCTGGACCGCGAGCCGTGCGCGCCCTTGTTCACCTGGACGAGACCGCGGTAGGACGTGCGACCGCCGCCGCGCGCCACCGACTTGGACACGATGTTGCTCGACGTGTTCGGCGCCAGGTGCAGCATCTTGGCGCCGGTGTCCTGATGCTGGCCCTCGCCTGCGAACGCGACCGACAGCACCTCGCCCTTGGCGTGCTCGCCGGTCATCCACACGGCCGGGTACTTCATCGTGACCTTGGAACCGATGTTGCCGTCAACCCACTCCATGGTGGCGCCCGCCTCGGCCCGGGCCCGCTTGGTGACCAGGTTGTAGACGTTGTTCGACCAGTTCTGGATGGTCGTGTAACGGCAACGGCCACCGGGCTTTACGATGATCTCGACGACCGCGGAGTGCAGCGAGTCGCTCTTGTAGACCGGCGCGGTGCAGCCCTCGACGTAATGCACGTAGGCGTCCTCGTCGACGATGATCAGCGTCCGCTCGAACTGACCCATGTTCTCGGTGTTGATCCTGAAGTAGGCCTGCAGCGGAATGTCGACGTGAACGCCCTTGGGCACGTAGATGAACGAACCGCCCGACCACACAGCGGTGTTCAACGCGGAGAACTTGTTGTCGCCGGCCGGGATCACGGTGCCGAAGTACTGCTTGAACAGCTCCGGATGCTCCTTGAGGGCGGTGTCGGTGTCGAGGAAGATGACGCCCTGCTTCTCCAGATCTTCCCGGATCGAGTGATACACGACCTCGGACTCGTACTGCGCGGCGACGCCGGACACCAGCCGCTGCTTCTCCGCCTCGGGGATGCCGAGCTTGTCGTAGGTGTTCTTGATGTCGGCGGGAAGGTCATCCCACGTCGCGGCCTGCTTCTCGCTCGAGCGCACGAAATACTTGATGTTGTCGAAGTGAATGCCCTCGAGGTTGCTGCCCCAATTGGGCATGGGCTTCTTGTCGAAGACCCGCAGCGCCTTGAGCCGGACGTCGAGCATCCACTCGGGCTCGCTCTTCTTGTTCGAGATGTCGCGCACAACGGCCTCTGACAGCCCGCGCTGCGCGCTCGCGCCCGCAACGTCCGAGTCGGCCCAGCCATAGCCGTAGCGACCCAGCGAATCGATGGTCTGTTCCTGGGTCAAGGCCTCGGGCGTGGTCGTCATATCGACGCTCCTTGCGTGCTTGTGGGGACTTCGGCGCCTTGGGCTGTGCGCCGGGCGGATGACTGCTGGTCTGAGTTGAGCGGCACGTGCGTGGTGCAGGCGCAGTCGCCGTTGACGATCGTGGCCAGCCGCTGCACATGCGTACCAAGCACCTCGGCGAACGCTGCCCGTTCGGCCTCGCACAACTCCGGGAACTCCTCGGCGGCGTGCGACACCGGACAGTGGTGCTGGCAGAGCTCTATTCCGTGGAGGGGTCCGCTCACCTGGGTGGCGGTAGCGGCGTAACCCGCCTTGGTCAATGCAGCTGCCACGCGATCTACAGTTGGTGCAACGTCATTCAACCCCTCGGTTACTCCTGAAAGAATCGTGTCGATACGACGCCGCGCGAAGGTCTGGACGGCTTCGTCGCCGCCGATTTCGCGGAGCTGACGCATGGCCGCGACCGCGAGGTCGTCATAGGCATGGCCCATCTTGGCGCGGCCTGCGGCGGTGAGCCGGTAGCGACGGGCGGGCCTGCCGCGGCCGCTGTGTTGCCAGGACGCGGCCGCACTGGACTGCGCTTCGCCGGCGTCCAGCAGCGCGTCGAGGTGCCTGCGCACCCCTGCCGCAGAGATGCCGAGCCGGTCGCCGATCTCGCCTGCAGTGATTGGGCCGGACTCCAGCAGCAGCTGGACGATCGCACCGCGTGTGTGGCGATCACCGCCGGATGTCGCCGGCGTAGCGGCTCCTTCACCGGATGTCGCCGCCGTCGCGGCTCCTCCAGCGGACTCCGGACTTATTTTCACAACACCATTGTGACGGAATTCCGAAACCCGGTAAAGCAAGGTAACCCTTATGTGGTCAACGTCCTACTATCGCCACGTGAGCGAGCAGAACCGGCGACTGGTCCTGGCCCAACGCCCCTCTGGCCTGGTTGATGAGGACACGACCCGCATGGAAACCGAGCAGCGACCCGACCTCGAGGACGGCGAGGCCCTGGTCAAGGTCCGCTACCTCTCGATAGATCCGACGATCCGCACCTGGATGGACGACGTGCCGAGCTATCTGCCGCCGATCCAGATCGGCGAAGTCGTCCGCAGCGGCGGCGTCGGCGAGGTCATCGAGAGCCGTTCCGATGCCTATCAGCCCGGCCAGCTGCTGTTCGGCATGACCGGCTGGCAGGAGTACGTGATCACCGACACCGCCGAGCGGGCGATGCAGGTGCTGCCTGACGGCGTCTCCCCCGGCGTCGCCATCGGCATCCTGGGGGTCACCGGCATGACGGCCTATTTCGGCTTGATCGATGTCGGACAGATCAAAAACGGCGATGTCGTCGTCGTTTCTGGTGCAGCGGGCGCCACCGGCTCTGCCGCGGGCCAGATAGCGAAGATCAAGGGTGCGAAGAA
>NZ_JAVHWR010000130.1:0-133621 GCF_032159565.1 Mycobacterium sp. | reverse complement strand
GATCTATGTCAACCGGGCAGCGGACATGGTCGCCGCGAAGCTGTCGAGCTGGCCGCTTCCGCAGGACGCTACGAAGCTGTTCCCCACCATCGCCGCCTTCGACGCAATCGCCTCGCACTTGTCGTGACCGCTAGATTGATCGCGTGCAGACCATCACGATCAATGCCCCCGGCGGTCCGATCGACGCGCTGCTCAGCGTGCCCGACGGCGCAGGCCCGTGGCCCGGTGTGGTGCTCGTCCACGACGCGATCGGCTACGGCCCGGACAACGAACGGATCTCCCGCCTCGTCGCCGCGGCGGGATACATCGCCGTCACGCCGAACATGTTCGCCCGCGGCGGGCGTGCCCGGTGCATCATCCGTGTCTTCCGGGAACTGCTGACCAAACGCGGCCGTGCGCTCGACGACATCCTCGCCGCCCGCGACCACCTGCTCGGCCTGCCGCAGGCCTCGGGCGCTGTCGGCATCGCAGGCTTCTGCATGGGCGGCCAGTTCGCGCTCCTGATGTCGCCCAAAGGATTTGGTGCATCAGCGCCGTTCTACGGCACCCCGCTGCCGAAAAACCTCAGCGAGACGCTTGACGGCGCCTGCCCGATCGTGGCGAGCTTCGGCGGCCGCGACCCGATCGGTATCGGCGCGGCGCCGAAGCTGCAGAAGGTCGTCGACGAGAAGGACATCGACGCCGACATCAAGGTCTACCCGGGCGCCGGGCACAGCTTCGCCAACAAACTTCCGGCTCAGCCGCTGATCCGCATCGCCGGATTCGGCTACCACGAGGCAGCGGAATCCGACGCCTGGTCACGGGTCTTCGCGTTCTTCGGCGAGCACCTGCACGAGACCGCCGGCTGACCGCCTATTCAGGCAGCCGCAGTTCGGGCTTCTCCACCTCTTCGATGTTCACGTCCTTGAATGTGATCACCCGCACCTGCTTGACGAACCGGGCCGGCCGGTACATGTCCCACACCCAGGCGTCGGCGAGCCGCAGCTCGAAGTACACCTCACCGTCGGCGTTGCGGGGCACCATTTCGACACTGTTTGCCAGGTAGAACCGCCGCTCGGTTTCCACCACGTAGCTGAACTGCCCAACGATGTCCTTGTATTCGCGGTACAGCGAGAGCTCCATCTCGGTTTCGTACTTCTCGAGATCTTCGGCACTCATCGCTTCAACAGTCCTTCGTATTGGTCTAGAAACATTGTCCCCTACCCGACTTCGCCGTGCTGCGCCGGTACGCAGTCGCCTGCGAGCTCCGTAACGACCTTGGTGCCGGTCGGCGTGGCCACCCGGCGGACGTTGATGAACGAGTATCGGTGCTGGCTGCACGGGCCGAGCCGGGCCAGCGCCGCCCCGTGCGCGGGCGTGCTGTAGCCCTTGTGGTCGGCGAAGCCGTAGCCAGGGTGTTCGGCCTCCATCTTCACCATCAGGCGGTCACGGCTGACCTTGGCCAACACGCTCGCGGCGGCGATACAGGCCGCAGCGGCGTCGCCGCCGATCACCGGCAGTGACGGCGCGGGCAGCCCCGGCACCCGGAAGCCGTCGCTGAGCACGTATCCCGGTCGCACCGGCAGTCCTGCGATCGCCCTGCGCATTCCCTCGATGTTGGCCACGTGCACTCCTCGGCGGTCCACCTCGACGGACGGGATGAACACCACGTGATACGCCAGCGCATACCGCCGGATCAGGGGGAAGAGCCGCTCGCGTTCCTTCTCGGTGAGTTTCTTGGAGTCGTCGAGCGCGGCGAGGCTGTCCAGCCGGTTCGGCCCGAGCATGCACGCCGCGACGACGAGCGGTCCGGCACAGGCGCCGCGGCCGACCTCGTCCACACCGGCCACCGGGCCGAGTCCGGAGCGGTACAGCGCCGACTCCAGCGTGCGAAGCCCGGAGGACTTGCGGATCACCGTTCGTGGCGGCCATGTCGCCGGCAAGCTCGCACCCTCCTACTGAGTCTGCGGATCCACCGAGCTAACCCCACCCCATCGCGATGGCGGCCAGGCGATGAACCGTGCCTTACCGATGACGTTCCCCAGTGGAACGGTGCCTGCATTGGGGTCGCCGGTGCACTTGATCCCACTCTGGAAATCGGCTGGGTTGTCAGCGCAGTGCACGCGCGAGTCGGCCGAATGGGTGCGATTGTCGCCCATCACCCACACCCGGCCGTCGGGCACCTTCACCGGCCCGAATTCGAACCCCAGACAGCGGTACTTGTCGGGGTCGGGCACGTTCATCGTCTTCAGGTCGAGGTAGGGCTCCTTGAGCGGCTTTCCGTCGACGGTCAGCCCCGTGTTCTGACGGCATTCGACGGTCTGGCCTCCGGTCGCGATCACCCGCTTGACCAGATCGTTCTCGTCCGGCGGGACGAACCCGACGAACGAGAGCGCATTCTGCACCGCTCGCACCGCGGGGTTGTCCGAGCGGATCGACTTGTACCCGGCATTCCAGTTCGGCGGGCCCTTGAACACCACCACATCTCCCGGCTCGGGCTTGGAGAACCGATAGGTCAGCTTGTCGACCATGATGCGGTCCCCGACACAGCCGGAGCAACCGTGCAGCGTGGGTTCCATCGACTCCGACGGGATGAGATAGGGACGGGCGATGAAGGTCAGCATCAGGTAGTACAAGCCGACCGCGATCACCACCAGAATGACGGCCTCGCGCAGCGCCCCACGCTTGCGCTTCGACTTGTCGGCGGCCTCGGCGGCCTGTTCGTGGACGTCGTCGTCGAGCGTGCGCTCGGATGAGGAGTCTGGGGAGTCCGTGGGTCCGCTCACCGGATCAGCGTATCCGCGACGGGTGGGGCGACGCGTTGAGGAGTCCGGCTATCACTACGAAATAGGGCACCGCGCCACCCGCGTCAAAGCGATCGCTGCGGGTCGCGTGCGACGTCAGCGCTTCTCCTTGATTTTCGCCTTCTTGCCACGAAGTTCGCGCAGGTAATAGAGCTTGGCCCGACGCACGTCACCACGGGTGACGACGTCGATGTGGTCGATGTTCGGCGAGTGCACGGGGAACGTGCGCTCCACGCCGACGCCGTAGCTTTCCTTGCGCACGGTGAAGGTCTCGCGGATGCCACCGCCCTGGCGGCGCAGCACCACGCCCTTGAACACCTGGATGCGCTCCTTGGCGCCCTCGATGACCTTGACGTGCACGTTGATGGTGTCCCCGGCGCTGAAGTCCGGAATGTCGTCGCGCAATGACGACTGATCGACGAAGTCCAACGTGTTCATCGGTGACTCTTCCTTAGCTTTTTGGTGCATCTCGCGACGGACGGCGTGGCCATCCCCGCGTCTCGCACAGACAACTGGTCAATTGTGCCAGACGGGGCCGCATGCAGTGAAATCGCGATTCCGGGCGGGCACGCAGCGCCCCCGCCGACCGGATAGGGTCAATCCTACGGGCGGCCAACGGTCAGCTACACCCGGTCCCGGTGAATCGGATTTCTGGAGGATACCTATGCGTCGGCGGCCATCGAGGCTGGTCGCAGTGGCCGCGGCGGTAGTTGCGCTGACCGGTTGCGAAGCCCGCGTGTACGGCACGCCGCCGCCGGTGGATCCCGATGCGCCTCAGCTGACGGTCGTCGCGCCGCAGGGCCCGCTGGCTCCGCTGCCCGAGGCCGCGCCCGACGAGCCCGCCTCGTCCTTCGACGGCCTGGACGTTCGCACCAAGCAGGCCACGGCCGACGCCGCGGTCGAGGGCGCCGACATCACCGCCGTCGTGCTGGACCGCTCGACCGGGCGGCGGGTGACCAACGGCAACGGCAGAGGCATCGCCATCGCATCGGTGGTCAAGCTGTTCATCGCCGACGATCTGCTGCTGCGGGGTCCGCCACTGTCCCCGGACGACCTCAAATCGTTCCAGTCGATGCTGCGCTCGTCCGACGACAGCGCCGCCGAGGTCTTCTGGAACCGCGGCGGCGGCAGCGCGATCGTCACCCGCGTCGCCGCCCGCTACGGCCTCGAAGGCACCCGGCCACCCAACAATGGCATGTGGTTCAACACCATTAGCACGGCCGCCGACCTGGTGCGCTACTACGACATGATGCTGACCGGCTCAGGCGGCCTGCCCATGGAAAAGGCCAACATGATCGTCGACAACCTGGCGCAGTCCAGCCCCACAGGGATCGACGGCATGATGCCCGGTGGCGTGTACCCGCAGCTGTTCGGCATCCCCGAAGGCCTCTACGCCGAGTCGGTCGCCGTCAAACAGGGCTGGATGTGCTGCATCGGCAGTGACTGGATGCACCTGTCCACCGGAATCGTCGGGGCCGACCACCGCTACGTCATGGCGATCGCGTCGGACCAGCCGGCAAGCGCGGACACGGCAAGGGCCGCCATCACCCAGGCCATCAAGACGATGTTCCCGGGCGGGCGGATCTAGCCAGCTACGTATTAGGCTGGCCTCGCCGGCGGGCGCAGTGTGGCCGCAGTGTAGGCAGGCTCCCGCTCCGCAGTCAGGTTCTGTTTCGAAGGAGAGTTATGCATCGGCGGCCGTCGAGTCGGACGATTGCGACCGCCGTCATTGAGATTGCGGCGCTGCTAGTTGCCGGCTGTGAAGCACGGGGTTACGGCGCACTGCCTACGGATTCGGATACACCGCGGGTGACGGTCATCGCGCCGCTGAGCAATACCGCGCCAGCGCCGGACGCCCCGCCGGACCAGCCCGCCGCAACGTTCGATGGTCTCGACGCGCGGGTTCGCGAGGCCACCGCCGACGCCGCGAATTCCGGGGCCGATATCAAGGTCGTCGTGCTGGACCGCAATACCGGCCAGACCGTGTCGAACGGTGACAACGGCGCATTCCCGATCGCCTCGGTGGTGAAGCTGTTCATCGCCGACGACCTGCTGCTGCAGGAGTCCAAGGGTGAGACGACGCTCTCTCCTGCCGACCGCAACTCACTCGACACCATGCTGCGATCGTCCGACGACGGCGCGGCGCAGAATTTCTGGAACCGCAGCGGCGGCAACGCAGTCATCACCCGTGTCGTGGCGCGGTATGGGTTGACGGGCACGACGGCGCCCTCCGACGGGCAGTGGGACGTCACGCAGAGCACCGCAAGCGATCTGGTCCGCTACTACACCAAGCTGCTCGACGGTACCGGGGGGCTACCGCCCGAACAGGCCAACGTCATCATGGGCAATCTCGCGCAGTCGACGCCGACCGGTAGCGACGGCTATCCGCAACGCTTCGGCATTCCCGAGGGGCTCTATGCCGAGCCCGTCGCGGTCAAGCAGGGCTGGTTCTGCTGCTGGAACGGCGCCAACCAGCTGCATGTGACCACCGGCGTGATCGGGCCAGACCGCCGCTACGTGATGGCGATCGGCTCGCTGGAACCCGACGACGCCGCCGCCGCCCGCGCGACAATGACGCAGGTCGTCAAGACGATGTTCCCCGGCGGGAAGATCTAGTCGATCAGGTCGGGGCGGCGGTCTTTGGTGCGCGCCACCGCCTGTTCCCTTCGCCACGCCGCCACCTTCGCGTGGTCGCCTGAGCGCAGCACGTCCGGCACCTCGAGCCCGCGCCAGCTCGGCGGCCGCGTGTAGCTGGGGCCTTCGAGTAATCCCTCGGAGTGCGAATCTTCCTGATGCGACGCGGGGTTGCCCAGCACGTCGGGAAGCAGACGCACGACCGCCTCGATCATCACCAACGCCGCCGACTCGCCGCCCGGCAACACGTAGTCACCGATCGACACCTCTTCGACGCGCATCCGCTGCGCCGCGTCGTCCATCACGCGCTGGTCGATGCCCTCATAGCGCCCGCAGGCGAACACCAGATGCTGTTCTGCGTTCCAGCGGTGCGCCGTCGACTGCGTGAACAACCGGCCCGCCGGCGACGGAACGACGAGAAGTGTTTCCGGCGAGCAGATTTCGTCGAGCGCCGCTCCCCACACGGGGGCCTTCATCACCATCCCCGGGCCGCCGCCGTACGGCGAGTCGTCGACGGAGCGATGCACGTCGTGTGTCCACCGGCGCAGATCGTGCACCCGTAGGTCCACGATGCCCGCGTCGATCGCCTTGCCGGGCAACGACTGCCGCAACGGGTCCAGGTAGTCGGGAAAGATCGTCACCACGTCGATACGCATGGTCAGTCCAGCTCCAGAAGACCCTGAGGCGGGTCGATCTCGATGGTCTGGCTCTGCAGCGACACCTCGGTGACGATCGCGCCGACGAAGGGCACCAGCACTTCCGCACCGGTCTCCGCGGTCACCGACAGCAGCTCGCCCGCCGCGGTGTGCAGCACTTCTTTGACGGTGCCGACCAGCTGCCCGTCGGTCGTCACGACCCGGAGTCCCTCGAGCTGATGGTCGTAGAACTCGTCGGGATCGTCGATCGGCGGCAGGTCTTCTGTGTCGACGAGAAATACGCTGCCGCGCAACGCTTCCGCCGCAGTCCGGTCAGCGACACCCGCAAGCCGTACCAGCATGCGGCCACTGTGCTCGCGCGCGGAGTCGACGATATACATGCGCTGCGGGCCGCCGCCACGGGGTTGTGCCCGCAATTGCGCGCCGGGCGCGAAACGCGTGTCCGGGTCATCGGTGCGAACCTCGACGACGACTTCGCCGGATACACCGTGCGCCTTGACGACCCGCCCGACCACCAGGTCCATGCGACCGCTACTGGTCGGTGTCCACCACGTCGACGCGGATGCCCCGACCGCCGATGCCTGCGACCAGAGTCCGCAGCGCGGTCGCGGTACGGCCGCCCCTGCCGATGACCTTGCCGAGGTCCTCGGGGTTCACGTGCACCTCGACGGTGCGGCCGCGGCGCGACGTCACCATGTCGACGCGCACGTCGTCCGGGTTGTCCACGATGCCGCGGACCAGGTGCTCGACCGCGTCGACGACGACCGAGCTCACGATTCGTCGGCCTGCTCGGCGGCGGCGGGAGTGGCGTCAGGGCCTTCTGCAGCCGGCTCCGACTCGTCCCTGACGGGCGCGGCATGGGCCTCGATTGCGGCGGCATCCGCTTCGGCCGTCGCCGTGTCGCCCTTGGCGGCCTTTTTGGCAGGCGCCTTCTTCTTCTTCGCCGTGGTGGCCTCGGCGCTGGGGCCGCCGTCGGCCTCGGCGAGCGCTGCGTTGAACAGATCGAGCTTGCTGGGCTTGGGTTCCTTGACCTTCAGCGTGCCCTCCGCGCCGGGCAGACCCTTGAACTTCTGCCAGTCGCCGGTGATCTTCAGCAGGGCCAGCACCGGTTCGGTGGGCTGGGCGCCAACGCCGAGCCAGTACTGAGCGCGATCCGAGTTGATCTCGATCAGGCTCGGGTCTTCCTTCGGGTGGTACCGGCCGATGACCTCGATGGACCTGCCGTCGCGGCGGGTGCGCGCGTCGGCGACGGCGATGCGGTACTGGGGATTGCGGATCTTGCCAAGCCGGGTGAGCTTGATTTTGACAGCCATGGTTGAGCGAATTCTCCTGTGAGTGCCACGCTGCAATTCGGCGATCGCGGGCGGGATGCCCGGATCCGGTTTTGCCTTACGTGTGTGACCGACGCAGGAGCGCCCAGCGAGGAGCCGGAGGCGGATCGCACAGGACGGGTCCTGCGGCAGACAGCCGCCCATTGTGCCAGAACAGCAGCTACCGGGAGAAATCGCGCCCGGTCAGCGGGTGCAGGTACGTGTTGACTAGCGCCCAGGGCGGCTCACAGGATCTTGTCGTAGAGCTTGACCTCGACACGGCGGAACAGCCGCCAGCCGTCGGCGGTGCGGACGAATTCGTCGTCGTACCAGACGCCGACCTGCATGACCTTGGGTTTTTCGCCCTTGAGCACCATCGGGTTGAAACAGAAGGTGCGGGCGGTGGCGGTGTCGCCGGCGAGCCTGATGGCAGGCAGGCCCAGCATGTGGGCGTTTCGCTCGAAGTACGTCGGCAGGGTCTCGGCCAGCCACGCCTTGATCTGCGGGTACTGGCCGTCGATGCCGCCGGTGTCGCGGTAGTCGATGTAGGCGTCCGCGGTGAAGATGTCGTCCAACTCGTCGAACTCGCGGCGGTCGATGGCCTCGGAGTAGCTGATCAGCAGATCCTGCAGTTCGAGGCGGTCAGACATCTCTTCGGCGCTCAGCATGCGTCGATTGAACACCGGAGGTCTGTCCTTCAGCTATGAGGGTTAGGCTGCTCGTTCCATGGGGAGGTTTTTCACCGTCGTCGGCGCGTGCCTGAGCCTGGTTTTCCTGTCCGTCGTGCCGTTGGCCGGGGCGGAGCCGAACATCGCACCTGTCGGCAATGTGGCCGCACCCCCCGACGGGCCCGCGCCCGCATGGATCGTCGCGGACATGGACACCGGCCAGGTGCTGGCCGAGCGTGAGGCGAATATCCCCCACCCACCCGCGAGCACGATCAAGACCCTGCTGGTGCTCACCGTGCTCGACGAGGTGACCGACCTGGACGCGACGGTCGTCGGCACCGAGGCCGACACCCACGTCGAGTGCAGCTGCGCGGGCATCGAGCCGGGCCGCACCTACAGCGCACGCCAGCTTCTCGACGCGATACTGCTGATGTCGGGCAACGACACCGCCAACGCGCTGGCCGACATGATCGGCGGCTACGACACCGCGGTGGCCAAGATGAACGCCAAGGCCGCGGCCATCGGCGCGCTGGGCACTCACGCGTCGACGCCGTCCGGACTGGACGGGCCAGGCGGTTCCGGCGCCACCACTCCGCACGATCTGGCGGTGATCTTCCGTACCGCGATGGCCAATCCGGTGTTCGCACAGATCATCGCGCAGCCCGCCGCGACGTTCCCGACGAAGGCCGGCGACAAGCCGATCGTCAACGACGACGAACTGCTGCACCGTTATCCGGGCACCCTCGGCGGCAAGACCGGGTTCACCGACGCCGCCAAGAAAACGTTCGTCGCGGCCGCCGACCGCGGCGGCCGACGCCTGGTGATCGCCATGATGTACGGGCTGATCAGGGAGGGCGGCCCGACCTACTGGGACCAGGCGATGGGCCTGTTCGACTGGGGCTTCGGCCAGGACCGCCAAATGAGCGTCGCCTCGCTGTAGAGGCTTAATCATCAAAAGTTGTTCATCCGCAATGGATCCGAGACCTTCGCGCGGCTAGAAGCAGTGTTCGCACAGGATACGCTCAGCCTCCGTGCGAAAGATGTTGGCTGCGTTGACGACCGCGCTCGCGTTGGCGAGCTCCGCGGTGGCCGCACCGACCGCATCCGCTGAGCCCGGTGTCGCGCCGCCCGGCGCGGTCGCACTGCCCGACGGTCCCGCGCAGGCGTGGCTGGTGGCCGACCTCGACTCCGGGCGCATTCTGGCATCGCACGATCCGAACGGGCAGCACGCGCCCGCCAGCACGATCAAGCCGCTGCTCGCCATGGTGGTACTCGACAATCTGCGGCCCGACAACTTCGCGCGCGCCAACCAGTCCCACACCGAAGTCGAATGTTCCTGCGTCGGACTGGAACCGGGTCAGGCCTACACCACCCGCCAGCTGCTGGAGGCGCTGCTGATGGTGTCGGGCAACGACGCGGCGAACATGCTGGCCGACATGCTCGGCGGAGCGCCCGCCACGGTCGCGGCGATGAACCGCAAAGCCGCAATGCTGGGCGCTCGGAGCACGAAAGCCTCGTCGCCGTCCGGGCTCGACGGACCGGGCTGGGAGTCGATCACCACTCCCTACGACCTCGCGGTGATTTACCGTGCGGCGCTTGCCTATCCGCTGATCGCCCAGATCTTCCAGGAGCGGTCGGCGCAGTTTCCCGGTAAGACCATCACCGCCCAGAACGAGCTGCTGACCCGCTATCCCGGCGCCATCGCGGGCAAAACCGGCTTCACGAACCTCGCCCGCCACACCTTCGTCGCCGCCGCCCAGCGGGGCAACCGCCGGCTGGTCGTGGTGGAGATGTTTGGCCAGGGCGATCTGTACGGTCAGGCCATCGGGCTGTTCGACTGGGGTTTCGCGCAGCCTTAGCGGCCTACTTGCCCATCACCTCGGCGGGCGGCGGGCACGCGTCATGGTCCTGCAAAGCCTCACCGTGGCCGCCGCCGGCATTGGCGGGGTCGATGCTTGATGTCGCCGGCCGAGCGGCTCCGGCACGTCCCGCGAGCAGGACGACGCCTTCCCGTCCGTCGTCGCCGGTCGTGCCGACGACCACCAATGTCTGGGCGCCCATGTCGTCACCGGCGGGCAAGCTGTCGGCCAGCCGCCGAAACGGGTTCTGCTCGCTGAAGTCCGCATCTCCCATCGCCATCGCCCGATACCGCTGACCGTCCAGCGGCACGGGGAAAGGCGCCCATGTCGGACCGACGCCGTCGGCGTGAGCGGTCAGCGCCTGGCGCACGTCGGCACGCACGCAGTCGATGTGAACGTGCAACTGGTTCTGTGACCGCTCCGCTGCGGAGTTGATCGCCAGGCTGAGCCAGTCGCGCGGCAACGCGCGTCCGGCCCGCTGTTCGACGAAGGACCTGGCGCGCCACGCGTCGGCAAGGTAGTTCGGTGCATCCGGAGCGAGGATCTGCGGGCTCTCGATTCCGTCGACGTGCTCGGTGGGGATCAGCAGGAACTGCGTTGCGCCGACGAGGTCCTTGAGCACCGCGTAGCCGCGCGGTCGGTCGACCAGCGCACACGGGGCGGGATCACCGTGGCTCTGCTGATCGGGTATGCACTGGCCATTCACGATGTCCCACAGTGCATTCGGGTCGGCGGCAGCCTGCGGCGTACAGGCCGCCACCGTCAGCACGGCTAGAAGCGAGCCGACGACGCGCCTGCGCCGTGCCTCAGAAGACCCGGCCACGCAACACGACCACGTCCGGGCGGTTGATGACGGCCGCGCCGGTCCGCGGGTCTTCGGCGTAGCACACCAGATCCGCGGGCGCGCCATGCTCGAGCGACGGCCTGCCCAGCCAGCCGCGGGCAGTCCAGCTCGCCGCCCCGAGCGCCTCGGTCGGTGTCATCCCGATCCGCTTCAATGCGTCGACCTCGTCGCCGATGCGGCCGTGCGCGACCATGCTGCCTGCGTCGGTGCCCGCGAAGATCGGCACTCCCGCGTCGTGCGCGGCGGCGAAGCGTGGCAGGCTCCGCTCGTAGAGGTCCCGCATGTGGCCGGCATAGACCGGATACTTCGCGGCGCCGTCGGCGATGCCGGGGAAATTCTCGAGGTTGATCAGCGTGGGCACCAAGGCCGTGCCGTGTTCGACCATCAGCGCGACGGTGTCGTCCGTCAGGCCCGTGCCGTGCTCGATGCAGTCGATGCCCGCCTTGATCAGGCCCGGCAGCGCCTCCTCGCTGAAGACATGGGCGGTGACGCGGGCGCCCTCGGCGTGCGCCGCCTCCATCGCCGCCTTGAGCACATCGTCGGACCACAGCGGTGCCAGATCGCCGGCCTCACGGTCGATCCAGTCGCCGACGAGCTTGACCCAGCCGTCGCCCCAACGCGCCTGCTCGATGACCGCGTCGGGCAATTGCGACTCGTCCTCCAACTCGATCGCGAAGCCGCGCTGGTATCGCTTCGGCCGCGCAAGATGGCGACCGTGCCGGATGATGCGGGGCAGGTCGTCGTGGGCGTCGAGGGGGCGGGTGTCTATCGGCGACCCGCAGTCGCGCAGCAGCAGCGCGCCGACCCCGCGTTCGGTCTCGGCCTGCTCGATGCACTCGTCGAGGTTGTCGATCGCGCCGTGCGGGCCGAGGCCGACGTGACAGTGCGCGTCGACGAGACCCGGCACGATCCATCCGTCGGCCCCATCGGCACCGAAGACGGTCTGCGCATCGGCGACAGGTTCGGCGCTCAGTACGCCGTCGACGACCCACCACTGGACCGGCTCTTCACCGGGCAACCCACGACCGCGTATGTGAAGGCGGGGGGATGGCATCAGTTCTTGGGAAACTTCAGCTTCGACAGGTCGATGTCGGCCAGCCCCGGCGGCAACTCGTCGAGACCCTTCGGCATGTTGGACAGGTCGGGGAAGCCCTCAGGCACGCCTGCGCCGAACGGGCTCCTCACCTTCGGCGGCGTCGGACCCCGTCCGCCCTTCTTGCCCTTCTTCTTGCTCTTCGCACTCTTGCGCGAAGAACCCTTGCGCCCGAACGGCATTCCCATCTGGCCTGCCATCTGCGACATCATCTTGCGGGCCTCGAAGAACCGGTCGACGAGCTGATTGACCTCCGAGACCGTCACACCGGAACCGTTGGCGATGCGCAGCCGTCGGGACGCGTTGATGATCTTCGGGTCCTCGCGTTCCTGCGGCGTCATGCCGCGGATGATGGCCTGCACCCTGTCGAGCTGGCTGTCGTCGACGGCGGCCAGCGCGTCCTTCATCTGCCCCGCACCGGGCAGCATGCCGAGCAGATTGCCGATCGGCCCCATCTTGCGGATCGCCAGCATCTGTTCGAGGAAGTCCTCGAGCGTCAGTTCGCCCGAGCCGATCTTGGCGGCGGCCGCCTCGGCCTGCTGCGCGTCGAAGACCTGCTCGGCCTGCTCGATGAGGGTCAGCACGTCACCCATGCCGAGGATGCGGCCGGCCATCCGGTCGGGGTGGAAGACGTCGAAGTCGTCGAGCTTCTCGCCTGCGGAGGCGAACAGGATCGGCACGCCGGTGACCTCGCGCACCGACAACGCGGCACCGCCACGGGCGTCGCCGTCCAGCTTGGTCAGCACGACACCGGTGAAGCCGACGCCCTCGCGGAACGCCTCGGCGGTGGTGACCGCGTCCTGGCCGATCATCGCGTCGACGACGAACAGCACCTCGTCGGGGTCGACGGCCTCGCGGATCGAGGCGGCCTGCGCCATCAGCTCGTCGTCGATGCCGAGCCGGCCTGCGGTGTCGACGATGACCACGTCGAAGTGCCTGGCCCGAGCCTCGGCGAGGCCGTCCGAGGCCACCTTGACCGGATCACCGGGGCCCGCGTCGGCGGCTCCTGCGGCCGACGCGCCTGGGTGCGGCGCGAAGACCTCGACACCCGCCTGGCCACCGACGATCTGCAGCTGGTTCACCGCGCCGGGACGCTGCAGATCGCACGCGACCAGTAGCGGCGTATGGCCTTGCCCGCGAAGCCATTTCGCGATCTTTCCGGCCAATGTGGTCTTACCGGAGCCCTGCAGGCCCGCGAGCATCACCACGGTCGGCGGCGTCTTGGCGAACGCCAGCTGGCGGGTCTGGCCGCCGAGGATGCCGACAAGCTCCTCGTTGACGATCTTGACGACCTGTTGGGCCGGGTTCAGCGCGGCGGACACCTCGGCGCCCCGTGAGCGCTCCTTGATGCGGGCGACGAACTCGCGCACCACGGGCAGCGAGACGTCGGCCTCCAGCAGCGCCAGCCGGATCTCGCGGGTGGTGGCGTCGATGTCGGCGTCGGTCAACCGCCCCTTGCCGCGCAGCCCGGAGAGGACACCGGTCAACCGGTCGGACAGGGATTCAAACACGAGAGCCAGCCTAGCGGGACTCGGTCATCGGGCAGCAGCGAGCCGCTGACCGGCGATACGGGCACATGAACGCAACGTGGCGTGGCAGACGGTCACGTCCCAATCGCCGGCCCTTCGACGACACGAGCACCGCAGTAGTCAGGGGGTGACCAGCACAATTGCAGTGGCTGAGTACCGAGTGCCAAGCGTCGGCAGGTCGCGAGGATCGATGTGGCGAACCGTTGTGTTCGCATCGATCGGGAGGAGAAGCGCCATGCTCAAGAAACTGCTCGCAGTCCTCGGCCTTGGTCGCGGCCGTGTCTGCCCCATTGGCCGGGGTCTCATGGGCCGACCAGCCAGACGACCCGGGCGGGGGCGCAGGCGGTGTGCCGGGGCGCAACGGCGGCCGTCCAATAGGCCAGGACCTCGCTTCGGTTCGCGAGATCGCAAAGGATCTGGGGTACACGAACGTGCCGCATTTCTTGCGAGACGGCCTGGGGTTCCGAAGCCCTGGAGATATCGTCAGCGACGCCGCGCACGGCGAACTGCCCTGAGTTCCTCGCAAGTCGAGTGTGCGGGCCGCTCATTACCGACGCTTCAGCTGGCTTCCGACACCGGTTTCGCCGGCGGCGGGGCAGGCAGCACCGTGTACAGGTCCTGTTCCAGCTCGTCGCGAACGGCGGCGGCATCGCCCTCGGCCGTGATGCCGAACAGGTCGACGACCGATGAACCCAGCGTGGTGACTTTCGCCCATGCGATGTCGACGCCGTCGCGTTCGAACACGGCGGTCAGCCGCGCCAGCAGACCGGTGCGGTCGGTGGACCGGATCTGCACCACCAGTTCGCCGGGCGCCGCACCGTCGGTCCACAGGATTCGCGGCGGCGCGGCGGCGTGGGCGATGGGCACGGCGGCGAGCACCTCACCCGCCCGCGTCGTGCCGTGCTGCGCGGCGTCGCGGTCACGCCGGTCCAATGACGCCAGTACGTCGAGTTCGCCATCCAGGGCGACGATGAGCTGCTGGCGCAGCAGTTCGGCCGCGGGCGGAGTGCCGAAATGCGGTGAGACGACGAAGGTGTTGATCGCCGCGCCCTCGTGGCCGTTGACCGATGCCGAATGCACCCGAAGCGAGTTCAGGGCCAGCACACCGGCGGCCTTCGACAGCAGCCCGCGCCGATCCGGCGCGATCATCGTCAGGTGGTAAATGTGCGGGCTGTCCCCCGGCGTCATCTCGACGTGCACGCCCACCGTCGCCGCCAGCGAAAGGTAGTGCGGATCAATGGGATCGGGACGCGGCAGCTCTTCGCCGGCCATCACCAACCGGCAGCGCCGCACCAGGTCGCCGATCAGCGATGCCTTCCAGTCCCCCCACACACCGGGACCGGTGGCCAGCGAGTCGGCCTCGGCCAGCACGTGCAGCAACTCGAGCAGGACCGTATCGCCTTCCAGCGCGTCGACGACCGCTTCGATGGTCTTCGCGTCCTGCAGGTCGCGGCGAGTCGCCGTGTGCGGCAGGAGCAGGTGATGCCGCACCACCTTGGAGAGCAGTTCGATGTCCGACGGCCACAGCCCGAGCCGGGTGCCGATCTGGATGGCGAGTTCGGCCCCGATGACGCTGTGGTCTCCACCCCGGCCCTTGCCGATGTCGTGGCAGAGCGCACCGAGCAACAGAAGATCGGGCCGCGAGACGCGAGTCGTGAAAGCGCTTGCACGCGAGACCGTTTCGACGAGATGCCGGTCCACGGTCCAGATGTGCACGACGTCGCGCGGCGGCAGGTCGCGCACGGCGCCCCACTCCGGGAACAGCCTGCCCCACAGGCCGGTTCGGTCGAGCGCCTCGATGGTGGCCACCGCGGCGGGTCCGGCGGCCAGCATCACCAGCAGGTCCTTGAGTGCCTGCGCCGGCCATGGGGTGCGCAGTTCGGGGGCGGTTTCGCCGAGCCGGGCCAACGTGGATGCCGCCATCGGCAGACCGGTGGCCGCCGACGCCGAAGCCACCCGCAGGATGAGGCCGGGATCGCGCTCGGGACGCGCGTCACGGGCCAGGATGACCTCGCCGCCGAATTCGATGACACCTTCGTCCAGCGGTCGGCGCACCGGCCGCCGGAGCGCGGCGAAACCGCGGCGCGGCAAGGCGTTGGCAGCGGTGCGCAACCCGGCGTCGACGTAGAAGCTGATCGTGCGGGCGGCGTCGGACAGGGTGCGAGCCAGATCGAAGCGGTCGCCGATCCGCAGTGCCGCGCCGATCTCGTCGGCGTGCTGGGCCAGCACGAGTTCCCGGCCGCGGCCCGATACGCGGTGCAACTCGGTGCGAACGTTGAGCAGGGCCAGGTGCGCCTCTCCGAGGGTGCCGGTCGGTGAGGCCAGCGATCGGCTCGGGTACACGTCGGCGAGCTGGGCGATCGCAAGCGCGTTCAGCAGCTGCACGTCGCGCAGACCGCCGCGGCCTGTCTTCAGGTCAGGTTCGGCACGGTGGGCGATCTGGCCGCTGCGTTGCCACCGCTGCTTGGTGTGCTCGACGAGGTCGTCGAAGCGCGAGGCGATTCCGGTGCGCCACTGCCGCCGTGCTCCACCCACCAGTAGCGACGAAAGGTCGGAGTCACCCGCGATATGACGCACCTCCAACATCGCCAGCCCGGCCGAGATGTCCTGTGCCGCAACCTTCATTGCCTCGGCAACGGTTCTGACGCTGTGGTCGAGCCGAATATTGGCGTCCCACAACGGGTACCACAGACCCTCGGCGACCTCGCTGACGCGCTTCTTACCCACGTTGTCGTGCAACAGCATCAGGTCGAGATCGGAGTACGGCAACAGTTCCCGCCGACCGAGGCCTCCGGTCGCGACGATGGCGAAGCCGCTGGTGTCGGTGATCCCGATTTGGGCCGCCTTCGTCGACAGCCAGAACTCGTGCAGATCGAGCAAAGCGTCGCGCAGCGCCGCGGCATCCAGGTGGTGCGAGCCCGACAGCAGCTTCTCGCACGCGGCTTTGAGGTCGGTGGCGGCCTTCGGCGAGACCGCCGCCGGAACCCCCGATGCGGAGGCGCCGGCGGCGGAATGTGGTTTCTGCTCTGTCATTTCGGTGTCCTCCCCCGGCCGCTTACCATTTAACGCTCACAGTTCAAGGCCGGGAGACGACGCCTCACTTGACTGGCTACAGGGCGTCGGACCCCCGCTCGCCGGTGCGGACCCGGACCACGGTGTCGACCGGGCTCACCCACACCTTGCCGTCGCCGATCTTGCCGGTGCGCGCGGCCTGCACGATCACGTCCACCACCTTGTCGACGGCGGAGTCGTCGATAAGCACCTCGATGCGCACCTTGGGCACGAAGTCAACGGAGTACTCCGCGCCGCGGTACACCTCGGTGTGGCCCTTCTGGCGTCCGTAGCCCTGCACCTCGCTGACGGTCATTCCGAGAATTCCGGTCTGCTCGAGTCCGGTCTTGACGTCTTCGAGCGTGAACGGCTTGACGATCGCAGTAATCAGCTTCATGTTCCTCATTCCTCCGAGAGACCGCGACCGAGGACCGTACTGCCGCCACCGACAGCCGCAAGGTCATATCCGGTTTCGGCATGTTCGGACTCGTCGATGCCGTCCACTTCTTCTTCTTCGCTAAGGCGCAGGCCAATCGTGAATTTCAGGATGTACGCCAAGATAGTCGTAACGATGAACGAGTACGCGAGAACCGCGAACGCCCCCACGGCCTGACGCCAGAGCTGGTCGAATCCGCCTCCGTAGAACAAGCCCTTCACGGCAGCGGGTGCCTCTGGCGCCGCCAGAAAACCGATCAGCAAGGTGCCCGTGAGACCACCGACCATGTGCACGCCGACGACGTCAAGCGCGTCATCGAAGCCGAACTTGAACTTCAGCCCGACGGCCAGCGCACAAATCGCCCCGCCGAGGGCACCGACCACAAGTGCGCCGAGGACGTTGACAGACGAACAGGACGGCGTGATCGCCACGAGGCCGGCCACGATGCCCGAGGCCGCACCCAGCGAAGTGGGACGACCGTCGCGGATTTTCTCGACGAGAAGCCAGGCGAGCATGGCGGTCGCGGTGGCCACTGTCGTGGTCACGAACGTCGACGCCGCGGTTCCGTTCGAGCTCAAGGCCGAACCCGCGTTGAACCCGTACCAGCCGAACCACAGGAGACCGGCACCCAGCATCACGAACGGCAGGTTGTGCGGCCGCATCGGAGTGGTGGGCCACCCCTTGCGCCGACCGAGCACGAGACACAGCGCCAGACCCGCGGCACCGGAGTTGATGTGGACCGCGGTGCCGCCGGCGAAGTCGATTGCCTTGAGCTTGTTGGCGATCCAGCCGCCCGTCTCGCCCGTGAACCCGTCGAAGGCGAAAACCCAGTGTGCGATCGGGAAATACACGAACGTCGCCCACAAGCCCGCGAAGACCAGCCACGAGCCGAACTTGAGGCGATCGGCGACAGCACCGGAGACCAGCGCGACGGTGATGATCGCGAACATCAACTGGAACATGACGAAGACGAGCTGCGGGATCGTCCCGGCGAGCGGGATGTTGACGGCGGCGGCCGCCTCGACTCCTGCCGAGGGATCAGCAACGACCGCAGCGGCGGCATTGCCGCCGATCAGACCCTTCAGACCCCAGTACTGCGTCGGGTTACCGAACAGGTTGGCGACGTCATTTCCGAACGACAGCGAGTAGCCGTACAGCACCCACAGGACGGTCACCACGCCCATAGCGCTGATGCTCATCATCAACATGTTGAGCACGCCCTTGGCGCGCACCATGCCGCCATAGAAGAACGCCAGGCCTGGCGTCATCAGCAGCACGAGGGCTGAACTCG
Source organism: Mycobacterium sp. (assembly GCF_032159565.1). Taxonomy (GTDB): domain Bacteria; phylum Actinomycetota; class Actinomycetes; order Mycobacteriales; family Mycobacteriaceae; genus Mycobacterium. The sequence continues at coordinate 115,467 of NZ_JAVHWR010000130.1, read as the reverse complement.
TCAGCATCCATGCTGTATCCCCGGTGTCGGGGATACCCATTAACGGGAATCCGTCCACTCGCAGTTTCCTCCTTCGACAAGGCTGGGCCGCAAAGGTTTCACGACCGATGACCTGGCCAAGACAATGCTGAGTGGTTGTTTCGTCTAAGACGCCTTGGCGTTTCGCTCGTGTGAACGGATACGCCGGTTACGTTTCGCCGGTGTTACATCGCGCGTTTTTGACGTGCTTTCGTTAACCGAGGAGTGCGTCGACGAACGCGCCGGGCTCGAACGGGGCGAGATCGTCGGGGCCTTCGCCCAGGCCGACGAGTTTGACCGGGACACCCAATTCCTGTTGCACGCGGAACACGATTCCGCCCTTTGCTGTGCCGTCGAGTTTGGTCAGCACCACCCCGGTGATGTCGACGACGTCAGCGAACACGCGCGCCTGCGCGAGCCCGTTCTGCCCGATCGTGGCGTCGAGCACCAGCAGCACCTCGTCGACCGCCGCGCGCCTGCTCACCACGCGCTTGACCTTGCCGAGTTCGTCCATCAGCCCTGTCTTGGTGTGCAACCGCCCCGCGGTGTCGATCAGGACCACGTCGGCGCCGACGTCGATGCCCGTGTCGACGGCGTCGAACGCCACCGACGCGGGGTCGGCACCCTCGGCGCCGCGCACCACCTGCGCGCCCACCCGCGATGCCCAGGCCTGCAGCTGGTCGGCCGCGGCCGCGCGGAAGGTGTCCGCGGCGCCGAGCACCACCCTGCGCCCGTCGGCGACCAGCACGCGGGCCAGCTTGCCGACCGTAGTGGTCTTGCCGGTGCCGTTCACCCCGACGACCAGCAGCACCGACGGATGGTCGTCGTGCGGCAGCGCCCTGACCGAGCGGTCGAGCTGCGGGTGCAGTTCGGAGACCAGCACCTCGCGCAGCACCGCGCGGGCATCCGATTCGGTACGGACCCGGCCGCTGGCGAGCCGCTCACGCAGGGCGGCCACGACCGACTCGGTGACGACCGGCCCCAGATCCGCGATCAGCAGCGTGTCCTCGACTGCCTCCCAGGAGTCCTCGTCGAGGTCGCCGCCGCCGAGCAGGCCGAGCATGCTGCGGCCCAGCGCGTTCTGCGATTTGGCCAGCCGCCCGCGTAGCCGCTCCAGGCGGCCGTCAGTCGGTGCGATGGCGTCGATATCTGGTGCGACAGGCTCGACAGGCGCGGCAGGCGCTTCTGCGTCCACCTCCGCGGCGGGCGGCTCAGCGGGCGGGGCGGGCGGTTCGGGCAGTCGCACGTCCGCGATGGGGCGTTTGGGCGCATCACGCGGGATGGTGGCGTCGTCGCCGACGGCGGGCAGACCACTGGTGTCAAGGCGCTCCGGTGGCGCCTCGGCGGGCGGCGGGGCCGTGGCAGGCGCTGACGATTGTGTGAACGTGATGCCTGAAGAGGCCGTATACCCGCCGGACCGGTCGACCGGTGTGGCAGTGTCTGTGCTGGTGGACGAGTCGAGCCTGATCTTGCCGCGGCGTGATCGGAGGAGGCCGAACACCACGACAGCAGCGACGAGCAGAACGGCGATGACCGCGATTGCGATCCACAGACCTTCGGACACGGTGTCATTGTCCCAACATGGGTAATCGGTGACGATGCACCCCGGTGATGCGGACGTGAGGAGCGAAACGATCAACGGCATGGAGTCGCGTAAGGCCAAGCACATCGACGTGTGCCTGACCGAAGCAGTGGACTACCAGACGGTGACGACCCGCCTCGAGCGCGTCGCACTGCCCTACAACGCATTGACCCGGACGAATCTGGGTGCGATCGACCTGCACACCGAATTCCTCGGCGTGCGGTTGGAGGCGCCGGTGCTGATCGGGGCGATGACGGGCGGCGCCGAACTCTCCGGTGTCATCAACCGCAACCTGGCCGCCGCCGCCGAGAAGCTCGGCGTCGGCATGATGCTCGGCTCGCAGCGCATCATGCTCGGCGACGATGTCGCGTCGGCGAGCTTCACGGTCCGCGACGTGGCGCCAGACGCGTTGCTGATCGGGAACATCGGCCTGGCCCAGCTGTCCGACGAGCTGGTGCCCGACCTCGTCGAAGCACTCGACCGTGTCGGCGCCAATGCGCTTGCGGTACATACAAATCCACTGCAGGAGGCCATGCAGCACGAGGGCGACACCGACTTCTCCGGCTCTGTCGAGCGGCTTCGCGACGTCGCTCGCTCCATCAGTTATCCGGTGATGCTCAAAGAGGTCGGCCACGGCATCGGGGCGGCCGCCGCCGCGGAACTGGTGGACTGCCCGATCGCGGCGGTCGACGTCGCGGGGGCCGGTGGCACCTCGTGGGCGCGTGTCGAGCAGTACGTCCGCTATGGCGAGATCCGCCATCCCGAGTTGGCCGAGTGGGGCATCCCGACCGCCCAGGCGCTGCAGGAGGTGCGCCAGACGCTGCCCGGCGTGTCGCTGGTCGCCTCCGGCGGCATCCGCACCGGCATGGACGCCGCCAAGGCCCTTGCAATGGGAGCCGACGTCGTCGCGGTGGCACGTCCGCTGCTCGGGCCCGCGATCGAATCGACTGCGGCCGTGGTGGATTGGCTGGCGAACTTCATCGCCGAGCTGCAGATCTGTCTGCACGGTTGCGGCGCGGCCGACCTGGCGGCGCTACGCCGCCGCGGCGTCACACCCGCACCCTGACGACGCCGAAACTCACGTTTGGGCGCAATAGTGCGAGTAGTTCGCGCCAAAACGTCGATATCGGCGAAGCGCGTCAGCCCGCGGTGACCAGCTCCTGGCCGCGCATGCGCTGTGAGATCACCGCGGTGATGCCGTCGTCGCGCATCGTCACGCCGTACAGCGCGTCGGCGACCTCCATCGTCGGCTTCTGGTGGGTGATGACGATCAGCTGCGACCGTTCCCGCAGCTGCTCGAACAGTCCGATCAGCCTGCGCAGGTTGACATCGTCGAGGGCCGCTTCCACCTCGTCCATGACGTAGAACGGTGACGGCCGCGCCCGGAAGATCGCCACCAGCATCGCGACCGCGGTCAGTGCCTTCTCGCCGCCGGACAGCAGCGACAGCCGCTTGATCTTCTTGCCCGGAGGGCGTGCTTCCACCTCGATGCCGGTGGTCAGCATGTCGTTGGGATCGGTGAGCAGCAGCCTGCCCTCGCCGCCGGGGAACAACGTCGAAAACACCTGCTGGAACTCGCGTTCCACATCTACGAACGCCTCCGTGAAGACCTGCAGGATGCGGGTGTCGACGTCGGTGATGACGTCGAGCAGATCCTTGCGGGCCCCCTTGACGTCCTCCAGCTGGGTGGACAGGAAGTTGTAGCGCTCCTCGAGCGCGGCGAACTCCTCGAGCGCCAACGGGTTGACGCGACCGAGCTCGTTGAGTTCGCGTTCGGCCTTCTTCGCCCTGCGTTCCTGCGTCGGCCGGTCGAACGGCATCGGGGCGGGCGCGGTGACCTGCTCGCCCCGTTCGCGGGCCTGCTCGTACTCGGCAATCTCGAGCTCGGACGGCGGCAGCGGCACCTCCGGCCCGTACTCGGCGATCAGATCGGCGGTGGCCATCCCGAACTGGTCGAGCACCTGCTGTTCGAGTTGCTCGATCCGCAGTGCCGCTTGGGCTTTGGCGACCTCGTCGCGGTGCAGCGCCTCGGTTACCGCGGCGATCTTCCTCGTGAACTCGGTGACCTGCTCGCGCACCTTCGCCAATGCGTCGATGCGTTGATGACGTTCGTCGGCCAGCGCGTCGCGACGACGGGACGCCACCCCCACCGTTGAGTGCAGTGCCTGCGCGAGGCCGCGGCCGGACTCGGCGACCGCCGCCGCGACGGCCGCGGCGTGTTCGCGAGCCTCTCGCGCCCGCTGCGCCCGCAGCCTGGCCTCCCTTTCGGCCGCCGCCGCGCGGCGCAGTGAATCCGTCCGTCCGCGAACAGCATTCGCCCGCTCTTCGGCCGTGCGGACGGCAAGGCGGGCCTCCACCTCGGCGGCCCGGGCGGCCTCGGCCGCTGCGACCGTCTGCTGGCGTTCTGCGGGTGCGGCATCGAAGAGCGGCGCCTGCTCGGCGTTGTGCAGCCGCTGCTCGAGCGCCGTGAGCTCCTCGACCGTCTGCACCCGACCGGTCTCCAGCTCGTCGCGCCGCCGGATCAGCCGCTGCCACTCCTCGTCGGCCGTGCGGGCGTCCTGGCCGAGCCTGCCGAGCTGTTCGTAGATGGCAGAGATCGCGGCGTCGGACTCGTTGAGCGCGGCGAGCGCCTGCTCGGCGGCGTCCTGGCGGGCCTTCTGCTCGGCGAGCGCACCGGCCAGCGCCGCGCTCAGCTCGCTGGTCCGCTTCTCCGCACCGGCCAGCTCGGAGCGGGCCTTCTCCACCTCGGAGGTGATCTCGAGGGTGCTGGGCTTGCGGTCCGATCCGCCGCTGACCCAGCCGGCGCCGACGAGATCGCCGTCGGCGGTGACGGCACGCAGTTGCGGGCGCGCCGCGACGAGGTCCAATGCCGCAGACAGGTCGCCCACCACCGCGACGCCGGACAGCATCGCCGTGAGGGCACCGCGCAGCCGCGACGGCATGTCCACCAGATCGGTCGCCCAGAGTGCGCCATCGGGTGGCGGCCCGGCCGGTGCAGGCACCTCGACGGGCCAGTCGCCGAGCACGATCGCCGCGCGGCCGCCGTCGGACGCCTTGAGCGCCGCTACGGCCGAACGCGCGGCGCCGAAGCTCTCGGCGGCGACGGCGTCGGCGGCCGCACCCAGCACCGCCGCGACCGCCGCCTCGTAGCCGGGACGCACCCTGACCAGATTCGCCACTGAGCCGAAAAGCCCTGCGCCGGAATGGTTTCGCTGCAGCCACGCCGCACCGTCCTTGCGGTCGAGCCCGACCGCAAGTGCATCGATGCGGGCGCGCAGCGACGCCACATGGCGCTCGGCGCTCCGCTCACCGGACTGAAGTTCTGCGACCCGTTCGTCGGCGAGTCGCAGCGCGGTGACGGTGCGGTCGTGGTGCTCATCGAGACCCACCTCGCCTGCGTCGAGCTCGCGGACGCGGCCCTGCACCGTCTCGAACTCGGCCCGGGACTGCTGCGCGCGGGCGCCTGCCTCCTCGATGTTCTCGGTCAGGCGCGCGACGGTCTCGTCGATCGACTCGACACGGGTGCGCATGGTGTCGACCTGGCCGGCCAGACGGGCCAGCCCTTCGCGGCGGTCAGCTTCGGCACGCACGGCGGCCACATGTGCGCGTTCGGCGTCGGCGGCGACGCGCTCGCGTTCGGTCAGCTCCTCGCGGGCCTCGGTCAGCCGCTCACGGGATTCGGCCAGCGCGCCGAGCAGCTGCTGCTCGTGTGCGGCGACCTCGTCGGCCTCGGCCTCCAGCGCCTCCGGATCGGCCCCGCTGGATGTCTCCGGCTCGGTGTCGAGGTGCTGGGCGCGCTCGCTGGCGATGCGGACGGTCGCGCTGACCCGTTCGGCGAGGGCGGACAACCGGAACCAGCTCTGCTGGGCGGCCTCGGCGCGCTCACTCAGGCCCGCGACCGCCGATTCGTGGGCGTCGAGTTCGACGGTGGCGGTCTCAAGGCGGGTGGTCATCTCGTCGTGCTCGCGGCGCAGCGATGTCTCGGCCTGGTTCGTGTCGTCGAATTCACCTTTGCGGGCGACGAGGTCGTCGGCGGCCAGCCGCAGCCGGGCGTCGCGCAGGTCGGCCTGGATGGTCTGGGCGCGGCGCGCCATCTCAGCCTGCCTGCCGAGCGGCTTGAGCTGGCGGCGCAATTCGGTGGTGAGATCCGTCAGCCGGGCCAGGTTGGCCGACATCGAGTCGAGCTTGCGGACCGCTTTCTCTTTGCGCTTGCGGTGCTTGAGCACACCCGCGGCCTCTTCGATGAATGAGCGCCGGTCCTCCGGACGGGACTCGAGGATCTCCGAGAGCTTGCCCTGGCCGACGATGACGTGCATCTCGCGGCCGATGCCCGAGTCGCTCAGCAGTTCCTGCACATCCATCAAACGGCAACTGCTGCCGTTGATTTCGTACTCGCTGCCGCCGTCGCGGAACATCCGCCGGGTGATCGACACCTCGGAGTACTCGATCGGCAGCGAACTGTCGGAATTGTCGATCGTGACGGTGACCTCGGCGCGGCCCAGCGGCGGTCGCGACGACGTGCCTGCAAAGATGACGTCTTCCATCTTGCCGCCGCGCAGTGTCTTGGCGCCCTGCTCGCCCATTACCCATGTGAGCGCGTCGACCACGTTCGACTTGCCAGAACCGTTGGGTCCGACGACACAGGTGATGCCCGGTTCGAAGCGAAGAGTCGTCGGCGAAGCAAAGGACTTGAAGCCCTTCAGCGTCAGACTCTTGAGGTGCACGATGGGCCACACTACAGCCGCGAGGGCTATCGCTCGGTGAAGCCCGTGATCGCGTCGCCGACTTCTGACCAATCGGCGACCACTTTCTGGACGCGACCCGGTGTCTTGCCGCCTTCCAGCAGGTCAAGCAGGCGCTGGCAGCTCTCGCGGGGGCCCTGGGCGACGACCTGGACCCGCCCGTCGGGCCGGTTGGACGCGAACCCGGTAAGCCCCAGTTCCATGGCCCGCGACCGGGTCCACCACCGGAATCCGACCCCCTGCACGGAGCCGTGGACCCAGGCCGTCAGTCGAACGTCAGCTAACTCCTGCATCACTAACCTCAAACGTCACTTCAGTCCCGGATTTCAGGGTGCGGCCCACCGTGCACACCTGGTCGATCGCCCTTTGCACGACGGTGAGTACCCTCGCCACCTCGTCTTCCGGCAGCGCGGACAGGTCGAGTTCCATCCGCTCTTCAAGGAGCGGGTAGCGCTCCTGCTCGCGGTCGGCGGCGCCGGACACCTTGATCGTCGCCTTGTAGTCCTCGCCCAGCCGGCGCTGCAGCGGGGCGTCGCTGGCCATGCCGCTGCACGCGGCGAGCGCGATCTTCAGCAGCTCGCCGGGGGTGAACACACCCTCGACGTCCTCGTTGCCGACAAGCACCTCGGCGCCCCGCGTGCTGCGCCCGGTGTAGCGGCGCACGCCGGTGCGTTCGACCCACAGTTCCGTCATGGCTTATTTGTACAACGGGTCCCGAGCCGGTATTCCGGCCGACCAACCCCGCGACCGTGCGTGTCTGAGCCCGACACGCCGCGATTTGTCGGCATTCTGCGCACGCTGGCTACGGATCGACAGTGCGCGACGGCCATCGCCAATTGCCATCGCATCCTCAACGGGCCGCATGAGTCGTCACGAGCGTGCACGAAATGCCGAAAGTGCGCGGCGTGTTGTGGACAGACACGCCCGCTCGCGGGGCGAACCCGGGGTCACCCGCAAAGCTCGCGGGGAATTCAGCTGCGGCGGACTCGCGGACGAGGCTGGCATTTGGGGCAATAGAACGACGAGCGGTTCATGAACTTCTCCCGCCGCATCACCGCGCCGCAGCGCCTGCACGGCTCGCCTTCGCGGCCGTAGGCGTCCAGCGACCGCTCGAAGTAGCCCGACTCGCCGTTGACGTTGACATACAACGAGTCGAACGACGTACCGCCCTGGCCAAGCGCGTCGGTCATCACCTCCGCAGCGGCGTCCAGCAGCTCACCGAGCTGCTTGCGGGTCAGCGACGACGCCGGCCGATTGCCGTTGATCTTGACGCGCCACAGCGCCTCGTCGGCGTAGATGTTGCCGATACCCGACACCACGGTCTGATCCAGCAGTTGCCGCTTGATCTCGGAATGCTTGCGCCGCAACACCGTAACGACGCCATCGCGATTGAACTTCGGATCCAGCGGATCGCGCGCGATATGGGCGACCGGCACCGGCACGTCCGTCCCGTCGACGGTGACCATGTCGGTCAGCATCCATCCGCCGAACGTCCGCTGGTCGACGAAGCTCAGCGTCGTCCCGTCGTCGAGCAGCGCCGCGATCCGCAGGTGCCCCTCGTTGGGCACCGGTCCCAGCAGCATCTGCCCGCTCATGCCCAGATGTACGACCAACGCGGTTTCGTCTGCTCCTCGCCCAAGAGGCTCGTCGGTTTCGTCTGCTCCTCGCCCAAGAGGCTCGTCGGCTTCGCCGAGCGTCAACCACAGATACTTGCCGCGCCGACCCGTTCCGGTAATGTGCGAATTCAACAGCCGCGCAGTCAGATCCGCGGGTCCGGCCTCGTGCCGACGCACAGCGCGGAGATGGTGCACGCGCACGGCGGTGATCGTCTTGCCCGCCACATGTGCTTCCAGTCCCCGCCGTACGACCTCTACCTCGGGAAGTTCAGGCATCGACGTTCGAGGCGGAAAGTGACGTCCACGCGGCCGCGGCGGCCTTCAACTCCGCTTCCTTCTTGGTGCGGCCGACTCCCCTGCCGTACTCGATGTTCATCACGACGACCGTCGCGGTGAACTCCTTGTCGTGGTCGGGTCCGGTGGCCGTCACCGCATAGGACGGCGCACCCATGCCGCGTGCCGCGGTCAGCTCCTGCAGGCTGCTCTTCCAGTCCAGACCCGCGCCAAGCGTCGGCGCCGTCTCTATCAAGGAGCTGAACAACCGCAGGATCACCTCGCGTGCGACTGACAGGCCATGCTCGAGATAGATTGCGCCCAGCAGCGATTCGACTCCGTCGGCCAAAATGCTCGCCTTGCCCGCGCCGCCGGAGTTCTCCTCGCCCTTGCCCAGTAACAGGTGGGCGCCCAGTCCGCCGTCGGACAGCGTGCGGCCGACATCGGCCAGCGCCTGGGTGTTGACGATACTCGCGCGCAGCTTGGCGAGATCGCCCTCCGAGGAATCGGGATGCCGGTGGTAGAGCTCGTCGGTGATGGTCAGGCCGAGAACCGCGTCGCCGAGAAACTCCAGCCGCTCGTTGGTCGGCAGCCCGCCGTTCTCGTAGGAGTAGCTGCGGTGTGTCAGCGCCATCGTGAGCAGCTCGTCGGGCAGCTCGACTCCGAGGGCCTCGACAAGTGCGGCGCGCTCACCCGTCACTTGTCATCGTTCTCCAGCATCGACCCGAGCTTCGCCCAGCGCGGATCGATCGTCTCGTGACGATGCCCGGGCTCTGCCGTCGACATCGGGATGCCGCAGTCAGGGCACAGCCCTTGGCAATCCGGCCCGCACAGCGGCGAGAACGGCAACGCCAGTCCGACCGCATCGACGATCGGCTGCTCGAGATCGACGGAATTGTCGACGACGTGGCCGACCTCGTCGGCCTCCGTGGTCGCCTCCGTGGTGCTGTCGGGATAGGCGAATAGCTCGGTGAGGTCGATTTCGACGTGTCCGGTGATCGGTGTCAGGCAGCGGGCGCACTCGCCGGTGGTCGGCGCCGACATCGTTCCGGTGACGAGGGCACCTTCGGATACCGACTGGATCCGCAGGTCCAGTTCGAGGGGCGCGCCTTCATCGATCGCCACCAACTCGACCCCGATGCGCATCGGGCTGGGCACCGTTTCCTGGACGGTCATCATCGACCCCGGCCGCCGGCCGAGCCGAGCGATGTTGATGACGAGCGGCGAGCGGGATCTACGTTGCGTCGCCATACCTCGATGGTACGGCGACGCCCTCGACCGGTGAGCGCGGCTAACGGGTCACGTAGTCGTGGGTGCCTGCGGCGGTGCGCAACTGGTGGCGCCCGCGGCCCACCGAGCGGATCGTTCCGTTGAGGAACTCCTCGAACTCTGCGAGCTTGCTGTCGACGTAGATGTCGCATTCGCCGCGCAGCCGGTCGGCCTCGGCATGGGCCGTGTCGATCAGACGGGCGGCCTCGGCGTTTGCCGCCTGGACGGTTTCGGTCTGCGACACCAGGCGTTGCTGCTCCTTGATGCCCTCCTGGACGGCCTTCTCGTAGGAGAGGTTGCCGCTCTCGATCAGGCGGTCCGCCTCGGCCTTCGCCCGGCCCGCGCTCGCCTCGTATTCGCGCTTGGCCGTCGCGCTGACGCGGGCGGCTTCCTCACGGGCCTCACCGACCATCCGCTCGCTGTGCTGGCGGGCCTCGGCGACCATCCGGTCGGCCTGTGACTTGGCGTCGGCCAGCAGCCGGTCGGCCTCGGCACGCGCGTGGTTGATCATCGAGTCGGCCTCGGCGTTGGCCGTCGCCACCATCGAACCGGAATGGTCCTTGGCCTCGTTGAGCAGTTGGTCACGCGCGTCCAGCACGTCCTGCGCGTCGTCGAGTTCGCCGGGGATCGCGTCCTTGATGTCGTCGATCAACTCGAGCACATCGCCGCGGGGCACGACACAACCTGCCGTCATCGGGACGCCGCGGGCCTCTTCGACGATCGCGCCCAACTCATCAAGCGCTTCAAATACTCGGTACACGGCACACCCTCCAGGCGTAGTTGTTGTTACCAGTGTGCCTGGTGTTACCTCTGTGACTATGCTAGCGCCGCCGGTGTGTCGCCGGTCGGCATCCAGCTGCCCCACCCCAGGCCGGTCAACTATCGGCTGACTTCGTATCGGCAACATTATGTCAATGGCCGCACAAATGGCATATCGGGCAATGACAAAGACCGCCCGAGGACTTTAAGCGCCTGGGCGGTCTTTGCTTGCTCAACGAATTCGCTAGGAAACGGCCTGCTTTATCAGGTCGCGAGCCCGATCGAGCATCGATGCGAATGGGCCCACCGCGAAATTCATCTTCGCCGACTCCACACCTGGGTGCGGACGGGTCGGCGCAATGGCCTCGGCGGCTTGCAGTGCTTTCGCCATCCGGCTCAAGTCGTCAGCGTCGAGCTGCCGCTTCAATTTGTTGAATTCCTCCGTTTCCTCGTGTTCGGCGTGCTCGATCACGGCCTCGCGGAACGTGGTGAGTTCGGTGAGGAACTCTTTGGAGCCGACGTCCATTTTCTCGAGCTTCGACAACTGCTCTTTGGCCTCGTGCTCTTCGGCGAGCCGGGCGTCGACGACGGCGTCGCCATCGCTGAGTTCGTTCCGCGCGCGCGGGTGCACCACCATCTCCTCGGCGGTCTCATGCACCGCCAGCAGCTGGCGAAGGTCAGTGAACGCCTTGTCGCGTCCCTCGTCGCTGGATGCGGCCAACACTTCTTCGAACAGATCCTTGATCAGGTTGTGCTGATCGGTGAGGAATCTGACTGCGTCATCGGTTGACTGGACGAATGTCTCGACCATAGGAAATACACCTCCGAATTGTCCTTGGCTTGTTTTGGGCGCCGATGGCTGTCGCGCCACCTACCGGCTACCCGAGGAGGCCGGTGATTAACCCTTGAGCTTGTCGCGCAGCCGCACGTTGACCGCCTCGGGCAGCAGCTCGGAGACGTTGCCGCCAAGCGATGCCACCTCCTTGGCCAGCGACGACGATACGAACGAGTACTTCGGCGTGGTGGCGACGAAGAACGTGTCCACCCCCGCGATGTGTTTGTTCATCTGCGCCATCTGCAGCTCGTATTCGAAGTCGGTGCCGGTGCGCAGCCCCTTCACGATCGCGGTCAACCTGCGGGCCTTCACGAAGTCGACGACCAGGCCCTGACCGGCCTCCGCCCGAAGGTTCTGCAGATGCTCCGTCGACTCCTCGATCATCGCGATGCGTTCGTCGACGTCGAACATGCCCTTCTTGTTCGGGTTGACCAGCACGGCGACCACGACTTCGTCGAACTGGGCTGCCGCGCGCTCGAAGATGTCGATGTGGCCAAGCGTCACCGGATCGAAGGATCCCGGGCATACCGCGCCGCTCATGGATCACGACGCTATCAGGGCAGTTCAGGTCCGTTCGGAGCCGCGCTGGCGGCGACATCGACGACGGCCATCTCGAGGCGGGTGTCGCCGTAGCGCCGGGCCTGCCACTGCTGCCAGCCGTCCGGCCAGCTCAGCCCTTGCCCGGACGCACCGCGCTCCACGACGACGACGCTGCCCGCGGTAATCCAGCCGTGCGCGGAAAGTGCGGCGAGCATGTCATTCACCTCGGCCTCGCCGGCGTCGTACGGCGGATCGGCGAAGACCAGGTCCACGGCGGCCTGGGCGCCGGTGGCCAGCACCGACGCAACGGTGCCGCGGCGAAGCGTCGCTCCCGTGACGCCGAGCGTCTTGATGTTCTGGCCGATCACGGCCGCGGCCCGCTGATCGGACTCGACGAACACCGCGGTGGCCGCGCCGCGCGAGAGCGCCTCCAGCCCGAGCGCTCCGGAGCCTGCGTACAGATCGAGGACGGCCATGCCATGCAGATCCATGCGGGCGGTCAGCACGTTGAACAGCGACTCGCGAACCCGGTCGGTGGTGGGCCGGGTGCCGCGCGGTGGCACCGCGATACGCCGCCCGCCGAGGTCGCCGGCGACGATGCGGGTCAGCTCACCACCACCAGCAGGTCACCACCCTCGACCTGCGCGGTCTGCGATACGGCGATCCGGTCGACAGTGCCCGCCTTGGGGGCGGTGATGGCGGCCTCCATCTTCATCGCCTCGATGGTGGCGATGGTCTGGCCCGCATCGACCTTGTCGCCGGAGGAGACGGCGACGGTGACGACGCCCGCGAACGGTGCGGCCACATGGTCGGGGTTGGACCGGTCGGCCTTCTCCGCGGCAGGCACCTCGCTGGCGATGCTGCGGTCGCGCACCAGCACCGGGCGCAGCTGACCGTTGAGGATGCACATCACGGTGCGCATACCGCGTTCGTCGGGTTCGGAGATGGCCTCGAGCCCGATCAGCAGCTCAACCCCCCGCTCGAGCGTCACCCGGTGCTCGTCGCCGCTGCGCAGTCCGTAGAAGAACTGGTTGGCCGACAGGCCAGAGGTGTCGCCGTAGAGATCGCGGTGTGCGTCGAACTCCTTTGTGGGACCGGGGAACAGCAGGCGGTTCAGTCCAGCCTGACGCTTGGCACCTGTCAGCGCGAGCGCCGCCTCGTCGTCGGGCGTGAGTTGCTCAGTCGGCTTCGCAGGCGGCCGCCCTGCGAGCGCCTTGGTGCGAAGGGGTTCCGGCCAGCCGCCTGGCGGATCGCCCAACTCGCCGCGCAGAAACTCGATGACCGAGTCCGGAATGTCGAACCGTGAAGGGTCGGCGGCGAACTCGTCGGCGGTGACACCGGCCCCGACCAACGACAGAGCGAGGTCACCGACGACCTTCGACGACGGCGTCACCTTCACCAATCGGCCGAGGATGCGGTCGGCCGCCGCGTAGTTCTCCTCGATCTGCTCGAACCGGTCCCCCAGCCCGAGCGCGATCGCCTGCTGCCGCAGGTTGCTCAGCTGACCGCCGGGGATCTCGTGGCGATACACCCGCCCCGTCGGGGCAGGAGGCCCGGATGCCGCAACATCGAAGGGCGCGTACACCTTTCGCAGCGCTTCCCAGTACGGCTCGAGCTCGCAGACCGCGGCCAGCGACAGGCCGGTGTCGTATTCGGTGTGCGCGGTGGCGGCGACGATCGAGCTCAGAGAGGGCTGGCTGGTCGTACCCGCCAGTGGTGCGGCGGCCCCGTCGACCGCACTGGCCCCCGCCTGCCACGCCGCGAGATAGGTGGCCAGCTGACCGCCGGGGGTGTCGTGGGTGTGCACATGCACCGGCAGGTCGAACCGGGAGCGCAGAGCCGACACCAACGCCGTCGCCGCCTGCGGCCGCAACAATCCGGCCATGTCCTTGATCGCCAGCACGTGCGCGCCGGCATCGACGATCTGCTCGGCCAGCTTCAGGTAGTAGTCCAGCGTGTAAAGATTTTCGCCGGGATCGGACAGATCACCGGTGTAGCTCATCGCGACTTCCGCGATGGACGTACCGGTTTCGCGTACGGCGTCGATGGCGGGCCGCATCGACTCGACGTTGTTCAGCGCGTCGAAGATCCGGTAGATGTCGATTCCGGTCGCCGTCGCCTCGTCGACGAACGCCTTCGTGACCAGCTCCGGGTACGGCGTGTAGCCCACGGTGTTGCGGCCGCGCAGCAGCATCTGCAGGCAGATGTTGGGCACGGCCTCCCGCAGGGCGGCCAACCGCTCCCACGGGTCCTCCTTCAGGAACCGAAGCGCCACATCGTAAGTCGCCCCGCCCCAGCACTCGATGGACACCAGCTGCGGCGTCATCCTGGCGATGTAGGGCGCCACCATCAGCAACCCGTTGGTGCGCACCCGCGTGGCCAGCAGCGACTGATGGGCATCACGGAACGTGGTGTCGGTGACACCGACGGCCTTCGAATCGCGCATCCACCGCGCGAATCCCTCCGGACCCAACTCGGTCAGCAGCTGCTTGCTGCCCCGCGCCGGCGCAGACCCCAGATCGATCTGCGGCAGCTTGTCGTGCGGATACACCGTCGAGGGACGGGGGCCGTGCGGCTGGTTGACCGTCACTTCGGCGAGGTAGTTGAGGATCTTGGTGCCGCGGTCGGCGGGTGTGCGCGCGGTCAGCAGATAGGGCCGCTGATCGATGAACGACGTGGTGACCCGTCCGGCGCGGAAGTCGGGGTCGTTGACGACGGCCATCAGGAAGGGGATGTTCGTCGACACGCCCCTGATCCGGAACTCGGCCAGCGCGCGGCGGGCGCGGGCGATCGCCGCGGAGAAATCGCGTCCGCGGCAGGTCAGCTTGACCAGCATCGAGTCGAAGTGCGCGGTGATCTCCGCGCCGAGGTTGGTGCCGCCGTCCAGCCGGATGCCCGCACCGCCCGGTGACCGGTAGCCGGTGATGCGACCGGTGTCGGGCCGGAAGCCGTTGGCCGGGTCCTCGGTGGTGATGCGGCACTGCAGGGCAGCCCCGCGCACCGTCAGCGTCTCCTGCGACAGCCCGAGCTGCTCGAGTGTCTCTCCGTCGGCGATGCGCATCTGAGAGGCGACGAGGTCGACGTCGGTGATCTCCTCGGTGACGGTGTGTTCCACCTGGATGCGGGGATTCATCTCGATGAACACGTGATGGCCGCGCTCGTCGAGCAGGAATTCGACAGTCCCCGCGTATGAGTAGTCGATCTGGCGGGCGAACGCGACGGCGTCTGAACAGATCCTGGCGCGGAGGTCCTCTGGCAGGTTCGGCGCGGGCGCAAGCTCGATGACCTTCTGATGACGGCGCTGAACGCTGCAGTCGCGTTCGAACAGGTGCATCACGTTGCCGTGCCTGTCGGCCAGGATCTGCACCTCGATGTGGCGGGGGTTGAGCACCGCCTGCTCGAGATAGACCACCGGGTCGCCGAACGCCGACTCCGCCTCGCGGCTGGCCGCCTCGATGGCCTCCGGAAGTGCGGCGGGGTCGGTCACCCGGCGCATGCCGCGCCCGCCGCCGCCGGACACCGCTTTGACGAACAGCGGGAACTCCATGCCCGACGCCGCTTCGACGAGCTCGTCGATTGACGACGACGGCGCCGACGACGTAAGCACCGGCAGGCCGGCGTCACGGGCGGCCGCGATCGCGCGTGCCTTGTTCCCCGTCAGCTCCAGCACATCGGCGCCGGGCCCGACGAACGTGATGCCGGCTTCGGCGCACGCCGCGGCCAGATCGGGGTTCTCGGAAAGAAAGCCGTAGCCGGGATAGACCGCGTCGCAGCCCGCCTGCTTGGCGACGCGGATGATCTCGTCGACCGACAGGTACGCGCGGACCGGATGGCCCGTCTCCCCGATCTGGTACGACTCGTCGGCCTTCAGTCGATGCTGGGAGTTGCGGTCCTCGTAGGGATACACCGCGACGGTGGTGATCCCCATCTCGTAGGCGGCGCGGAAGGCGCGGATCGCGATCTCACCGCGGTTGGCCACCAGAATCTTGGAAATCACCCAAGAACCCTAACGCCGACCCGATGTGGTTAGAGAAGGGTCGACCAGTAGTTCCAGAACCGCACCACGATCATCAGGATCAGCGCGGTGAACCACAGCGTGACCAGCGACCACCGCCACTGGTGGGCGAACCGCGCCACGCCGTTCTCCAGTTGCGGCGCAAGCGCGATCGACGCGACCACGACCAGCAGCGGGATGGTGACCGCCCACACCACCATGCAGTACGGGCACAGCGCACCGATGCGGTAGAGGCTCTGGAAGATCAGCCAGTGGATGAACGCGACGCCGAGCAGCGTGCCGACGGCCAGCCCGCCCCAGTACCACCGCGGCAGCGCGACCTTGGCGACGGCCAGCACCCCTGTCACCACGACGACGGTGAAGGTCACGATGCCGATGAGCGGGTTCGGGAAGCCGAAGGCCGACGCCTGCGGGGTGATCATCACCGAACCGCAGGACAGCACCGGGTTGATGCTGCACGACGGCACGTAGTCGGGGTTGATCAGGATCTCGATCTTCTCGATCGTCAGCGTCAGCGCGGCGGCCAACCCGACAGCGCCCGCGATCAGCACCCACACCGCACTGGCGGTGCGCACGGCGACACCCTGCTGCGCCTCGCCGGTGGCGGGCTCGGCCGGGCTGTCGGCGGTGACGGTCACGGCGCCATCGGCGGGACGGTCGGAGTCGGCGCGGCCGGCTTGCTCATCAGCCCGGGCACGTCACCGACGATCGACTTGACCTGATTCACCAAGTCGTCGGGTGTCGTGGTCTCCGTGACCGCGAAGTCCTGGCCGTTGATCTTGATCGTCGGAGTGGACTGGATCTGGGTCGCCTGCGCCAGACCCTGCACCATCGGTACGTATTTGCCCTTGTTGATGCAGTCCGGCACGCTGCCGCCCGCGCCGGCGAGACGCGCAGTCTTGATCAGGCTCTCGTTGTCGGGGAAGCTCGCCACCGTCTCACCCGGCTGCTGTGCGTAGAGCGCGGCGTGGAAGCGGCGGAACGCGTCCTTGTTCTCGTCGGCGACGCAGTAGGCGGCAGCGCCCGCTCGCGAGGAGTAGTTGTCGTTGCTCGGCTGGTCGAGGATGGCGACCATGTAGTAATCGGCGGCGATCGCTCCGCTGTCGATGAGCTGGCTGATCGTCGGACCGAACTTCTGCTCGAATACACCGCAGTGCGGGCACAGGAAGTCCTCGTAGAGCGACACCACGGCCTTGGGCTCGGTGGTGCCCTCCTTGGTGATGAGCTTGCTCGACGACACCGTAATGGCCTTGGCCTCGCCGGACGCGGGCTTCTTGTCGGCACCCATCACGATGTAGAGCACCAGCCCGACGCCAAGCAGCACCACGACCGCAGTCAAACCGATCTGAATCAGCAGGTTGCGCCTGCGGTCGGCGGCGTTGAGGTCGTAGCGGGCGTTCTTCTTGGGTTTCGTGGCCACGGGTCAAGGGTACCGGCGAGGTTCCTGCGGGTCGTCAGCTGCGGCTCAGATGGCCGCGGAGGGCGGAGATGACTTCCTCCGTCGCCGCCGCACTGCCACCGCCAAGGGTGGAGAAGTTGGGGAACGAATGGATCAGCGAGCCGAATTCACGCGCATCCACCGAGTTGCCGGCTGCGCGCAGTGCCTCGGCGTATTGGCGGCCCTCGTCGCGAAGCGGGTCGAAGCCCGCCGTGACCAGGATGGCGGGCGGCAAACCGGACAAGTCGTCGGTCAACAGCGGCGATACCCTTGGATCTGTCGGGTCGATGCCCGAATCATCGAGGTACTTGCCGCGGCAGAAATCCATGTCCCGGCGGCGAAGGAAGAGACCGTCGGCGAACAAGCCGCAGGACCGGGTCTGGCCGGCGAAGTTGGTGATCGGATACAGCAACAGCTGAAGGGCCGCCGGCGGCGCACCTTCGTTTCGGGCACGCTGGGCGACCACCGCGGCGAGGTTGCCGCCCGCGCTGTCCCCGCCGACTGCAACCCGGCTCGCGTCGGCGCCGAGTTCCGCGGCATGCTCACGGGCCCACAGGTACGCCGCGTACGCGTCGTCGACGGCTGCGGGCGCCTTGTGCTCGGGCGCCAGCCGGTAGTCGACGAACAACACGTGCACGCCACCGTTCTGGCAGATCACTTCACACAGGTTGCCGTGGGTTTCCAGACCGCCGACGACGAAACCGCCCCCGTGGTAGTAGACGAGCAGCGGTGCGTCACCGCCGTTGCGCGGACGGTAGTGGCGCGCTGCGATGGCCCCGGCAGGCCCCGGCAGCTGCAGATCGGACGATGTGACATCGACCTCGGTCCGGGGAAACTGCGACGCGGTCAAGTTCAGGCGGGTGCGCGCGGTCGCGACGTCGGTGCTGAGGATCAGGCCCTCCCTGCCGCTGAGCCGCTGCACGGCCAGCGCCAGCTGCAGCGTGGTGTCCAGGGTGTTCCCATCGATGGTCACCGAGCGCCGACCCAACAGCACTCGCTTGATCCGATCGGGTATGCGAACGATGGCACGCAACGTCGGCCCGCCGGTGGCCTTGAGTAGCCGGTCCCGAAGGTCGGGTTGCGCCGAGGCGGCACGCGCGCTGACGGAAGTCTCAGGTCGCGCTGGCAGACTTTCGGTCATGGCTTCTCCCTCCATAAAGCTGAACGACGGTAACTCGATCCCACAGGTCGGGCTCGGCGTATTCCAGACGCCGCCGGATGAAACCGAGCGGGCGGTGGCGACCGCGCTGGAGGCGGGCTACCGCCATGTCGACACCGCCGCCGTCTACGGCAACGAGGCCGAGACCGGCCGGGCGATCGCCAACTCCGGAGTTCCCCGCGACGACGTCTTCGTCACGACGAAGCTCTGGAATGCCGACCAGGGATACCAGAGCACACTGGCCGCATTCGACGCCAGTCTGGACCGGCTCGGCACCGACCGACTCGACCTGTACCTGATCCACTGGCCGACCCCCGCCAAGAACACCTTCGTCGACACCTTCAAGGCATTCGCCCACCTGCACGACCAGGGGCGGATCTCGTCGATCGGGGTGAGCAATTTCGAGCCGGAGCACTTGCAGATTCTGATCGACGCGACCGGCATCGTTCCCGCCGTCAACCAGGTGGAGTTGAATCCACGCCTGCAGCAGGAGGAGCTCCGGGAGACACACGCTGCGCTGGGCATCGCCACCGAGGCGTGGGCGCCACTGGGTCAGGGATCACTGCTGAGCGAGCCGACGGTGAGCGCGGTCGCGGACGCGCACGGAAAAACGCCTGCACAGGTACTGATTAGGTGGCATATCCAGCTCGGCAATATAGTCATCCCGAAGTCGGTGACCCCCGAGAGGATTGTGAGCAACTTCGACGTGTTCGAATTCGAGCTGACCGAACAGGACATGGCGTCCATCTCGTCGCTGGGCGACGGAACTCGGCTCGGTCCCGACCCACGGAACTTCAACTAACCTTCAACTCAGCAGGGATAGGTGACATGACCTCGGCGGCAGCCATTCCTTCCGTCACTCTGATCGACGAACGCACCATGCCGGTGATCGGCCTGGGAGTCGGCGAGCTGTCCGACAGCGAGACCGAGGAGGCGGTGTCCGCGGCGTTGGACGCGGGCTACCGGTCGATCGACACCGCCGCCGCCTACGGCAACGAGGCCGCGGTCGGACGTGCGGTCGCGTCTTCGGGCGTACCGCGCGAGGAATTGTTCATCACCACCAAACTCGCAACAGCAGCCCAGGGGTACCAGTCATCACAGGACGCCCTGGCGGCAAGCCTGGAGCGCCTCGGCCTCGATTACGTCGACCTGTATTTGATCCACTGGCCCGCCGGTGAGTCAGGCAAATACATCGACAGCTGGGGTGGACTGCTGTCACTCCAGGGTGGCGGCCTGACCCGGTCGATCGGCGTGGCCAACTTCCACGAAGAGCACCTGTCGAACGTCATCGACCTGTCGTTCGTCACCCCAGTCGTCAATCAGATCGAGCTGCACCCGCTGCTCAACCAGGCCGCGCTGCGTGCGGTCAACGCCGGCCGAGGGGTCGTTACGGAGGCCTACGGCCCGTTGGGCGTCGGCAGGCTGCTGGACAATCCGACGATCGTCTCGGTCGCCGAGGCGCACGGCAAGACACCGGCGCAGGTGCTGATCCGCTGGAGCATCCAGCTGGGCAACGTGGTGATTCCGCGCTCGTCGTCGCCGGAGCGGGTGCGGTCGAACCTCGACGTGTTCGATTTCGAGCTGACGGACGACGAGATGGCGACGATCAACGGGCTCGACGACGGCACCCGATTCCGCCCGGATCCCGAAACCTACACCGGCACCTGACCTCAGCTCGTCGGGCAGGTGGACGCGGCGTCGCGCAGCACCACCGCCGACGGCGCATCGACGGGCAGGCCGTAGCCGCGCAGCACCGCGATGAACCCAATGGCGTACTGACAGGCGAACGCGGCGTTGGCCGGCATCCACACCGCAGGCTCGGAATCACCCTTGTCCTGATTCGCCTGGCCCGCCACCGCAAGCAGATTGGCCGGATCGTTGGCGAAGCGCAGCCGCACATCGTCGGGCCAGTTGCGGGCGCCCAGGTCCCATGCCAACGCCAATGGCACGATGTGGTCGATCTGCACGGACGCGCCGACCTGGTTGCCGCGCACGAACGCGATCGCCTCGTTGGTATACGGATCGTGCAATGTTCCGGTGGCCACGGCGTTGGGACACCGCTTGATCGACACGTAGGTCTTGTCGACGAGATCGCGGTCGAGGATGTCGTTGCGGGTGTCGCACCCGTTGTGACCGCCGGGTGCGGAGTTGTCGTCTGTCCACGAGTCGCCGAAAGCCGCCCTGCGGTAGTCGAATCCGTGGATCCGCATCGGTATCTGCGCCACCCCGGCCAGCACATCCGCACCCGGTGCGACGGTGGGAACGTCGGCCTGCGCGACGAACAACGCCGCACGCCGGTCCGCGGACGCGACCGTCTGATAGGCCACCATGATGGCCAGCGTCACCGCAAGCGCCAGCCACGCCAGCCGCTTGCGGCTCATGCCTTGTCCAGGTATTCGACCCGCTCGGTATCGGTGAATTCGGCTGCCAGCAGTGCCATTCCGGGATCGCGAGGATTCTGCGCATAGTGCGCTTGGCAGAACTCGCGGGCCGCTTCGATGATGTCGCGGTGGTCGAAAAGCGACAGGAATCGCAGGGTGATGGGCCTACCGGATTGGCTGTACCCCAACACGTCTCCCTCGCGGCGCTCCTTGAGGTCGAGATCGGCGAGCTCGAAGCCGTCCAGCGTGTCCGCGACCGCCTTGAGTCGTTCGCCCGCCTTCGATTGTTCCGGCAGCTTGGTCGCCAGCAGACACAGGCTCGCGTGCTCGCCACGACCGATGCGACCCCGCAGCTGATGCAGCTGGCTGATGCCGAACCGGTCGGCATCCATCACGAACATGACCGTCGCATTGGGTACGTCAACACCGACCTCGATGACGGTAGTGCACACCAGCACATCGATCTCACCCGCACGGAACGCCGCCATCGCAGCGTCCTTCTCGTCGGCGGACAGCCGCCCGTGCATCAATCCGAGCCGCAGTCCCGACAGCGGTCCTTGCCGAAGACGCTCGAGCAACTCCACCACCGTGGTCGCAGGCGGCCCGTCCTCTTTCTCGTTGCTTTTCTTGTCGCTCTCGTCGATGCGCGATGCGACGACGTAGGCCTGACGACCCGCCCGGACCTCCTCGATGGTCCGCTGCCATGCCCGGTCGAGCCATTGCGGCTTCTCCTTGATGAAGATCGTGTTGGTGGCGATCGGTTGCCGGCCACGCGGCAGTTCACGCAACGTCGAGGTCTCCAGATCGCCGTAGACCGTGAGCGCCACGGTGCGCGGGATCGGGGTGGCGGTCATCACCAGCAGGTGCGGCGTCAGACCCTGCGGCGCCTTGGCGCGCAGTCGATCTCGCTGCTCGACGCCGAACCGGTGCTGCTCGTCCACCACCACCATGCCTAGGTTGTGAAAATCGACGGCATCTTGGAGCAGTGCGTGGGTGCCGATGACGATCCCTGCCTCGCCTGCGGCGACCTCGTCACGCACCTGCTTCTTCTGCTGCGCTGACATCGATCCGGTCAGCAGCGCAACCCGTGTCGCGCTGTCGGAGCCGCCGAGCTGGCCTGCCATCGCCAGCGGGCCGAGGACATCGCGCACCGAGCGCGCATGCTGGGCCGCAAGGACTTCCGTGGGAGCCAGCAGTGCACATTGATAGCCCGCGTCGATCATCTGCAGCATGGCCAGCACCGAGACGATGGTCTTCCCGGAGCCGACCTCGCCCTGCAGCATCCGGTTCATCGGACGGCTTCCCGCGAGGTCGGCCGACAGCGTTGCGAGCACCTCGTGCTGGCCGCGGGTCAGTTCGAACGGCAGCTGTTGCATCAACGCCGCGAGCAGCCCGTCGTCCGTCTTCGGTGCAGGCGGCCCCGATTCGCCCAATTCACTGTTTCGGCGCTCCACCAACGCCCATTGCAGCCCGAGCGCTTCGTCGTACGTCAGGCGGGCTCGGGCACGTTCGCGTTCGGCCGCCGTTTCGGCGAGATGGATCGCACGCAGTGCCTCGTCCTCTGGAATCAGATCGGCTTGGCGCAGCAGTGATTCGGGTAGCGGATCGGCGACGGGATCCAGCACGTCGAGCACCTGCCGCACGCAGGCGTAGATGTCCCAGCTCTGCACCTTGGAACTCGCGGCATAGATCGGGAAGAACTCACGCTCGAACACCGAAAGGAGCTCGTCGCCCGTCGCACCCGATGTGGTGGCGATCGTCTTGAGCGACTTCGTTCCGATCTCCTTGCCGGTCGGCGACTGCAACACGAGATAAGCCGGATGGCTGAGCGCCATGGTGCCCTTGAAGTACTTCACCTCGCCGGACAACATGATGCGGGTGCCTTCGGGCAGATTCTCGATCATCCACTTGGCGTTGAAGAACGTGGCGGTGACCTTGGGACGGTGCTCGCCGAGCGTGACACGCAACCACTTGGGGTAGCGCATCTTCTTTCTCTTCTTGTCCCAGACGGGTTTCATGTCACCGGATTTCGCTTCGGTGATGGTGTCCACGAACGTCACGTGTTCGCCCTCTTCGAGATCGAGCTCCTCCCCCTCGCCGCGGACGGTCATGCCCTCGTTGTACTTGCGCGGGTAGTGCCGCAGAAGGTCGTTCACGGTGCGGATACCGAAGTGCTCGTCGAGCTTCTTCGCGTTTGTCCTGCCGATGACGAAGTCGAGCCGGTCAGACAGTGCGACCACGGCTACTCGACCCCGATCAACAACGCGTCGCCCCGATGACCGGTGTGGTAGGTCACCAGTTCGGTGCCCAGATGTTCGTGGTGCACGTGGTCCTTGAGTGCTTCGCCGACAGCGGGATCCACGCCGACGCCGCTCAGTACGGTGACCAGCTCACCGCCCGCGACGAGAAGCAGGTCGATGAGCCCCGCGCCTGCGGCGGTGATGTCCTCGGCGACGATCAGCACCTCGTCGCCCGCGATGCCGAGCCCGTCGCCGGGCCGGCAGGTGCCCGCCCACGTCAGCGCCTCCTCGGTGGCGAGCCGAACCGAACCGTGCCGCGCGCCCGCGGCGGCGCGCGCCATCGTGTAACCGTCGTCGACGGCCTGCCGGTCGGCGTCGTGCACGGCAAGCGCGGCCAGGCCCTGCACCATCGAACCCGCGGGCACCGGAACGACGTCGATGCCCCAGCCGATCGCCGCCGTGCAGCCCGCGACCAACTCCTCGGCGGCGACGAAACCATTGGGCAACACCATGATCTGGGCGGCACCCGCGTCGACGAGGCCGCGCAGCAGCTCTTTGGCGGTCACTGCGGACGTGGGGTTCGCATCGGGATCGGGACACAGGATGTGGGCGCCTTCGCCGGCGAAGAGCTCGGCCGCGCCGTCGCCGTCGACGACCGCGAGCACCGCACGCTCACGCGCCCAGCCGCCCGGCGCGCGCGCTCCGGAGCCACCGCTGAGCGCCGTGATCTGAATGCGGCTGGGTGTGCCGAACGCCAGCGCGGCCTCGATGGCGCCGCCCGCGTCATCGGAGTGCACGTGCACCGAATAGCGACCGCCGCCGTCAGCCGCGGACGCGGCGATGGCGACCGAATCGCCGAGTTCGTCGAGCCGCTGACGAAGGTGTTCGACACCGTCGGGCCTGCATCCGCTCAGCAGGTACATCACCTCGAAACGCGGAGCGGGTGCCGCGACGGTGGTCTCGACTTGCGGAGGGGCCGGCACATACTCCTGTCGGACCGGTGCATGACCGGAAACGGTCTTCGACAGCGCATCGAGCAACACCAGCAGACCACGACCGCCCGCGTCGACGACTCCGGCGTCGGTCAACACGTCCAGTTGCTCGGTGGTCCGCTCGAGTGCGATCGCCGCCGCATCGGCCGCCGCCGTCACCACCTCGCCGAGGGGGGCGTCACCGGCGACGACGTCTTCGGCCGCTTCCGCGGCGGCCTTCAGCACCGAGACGATGGTTCCCGGCACCGATTTGCCCATCGAGGCCACGACCAGGCCGACGGCGTGCCGAAGCGATGCGGCGAGCAGGCGGCCGTCGACGTCGGCCAGTACATCGCCCAGCTCGTGGGCGGCTTCGGCGGCGACGTCGGCGAAGCCGCGCAGAATCTGCGAAAGGATCACTCCGGAGTTGCCCCTGGCGCCGTGCAGGGCGCCGGTGGCCAGGGCCGCGGCGACCGCCGCCACGTCGCCGCCGGCCGTCGAGGAATCCGCCTGCGCCCAGGCCGCCCGCATGGTGAACAGCATGTTCGTCCCGGTGTCGGCGTCGGCAACGGGGAAGACGTTCAGCCGGTTGATCTCGTCGGTGTGGGCGATCAGGTCGCCGACCGAGGTGTGCGCCCAGTCGCGCAGGGCTGACGCGTCCAGCCGCCGACCAGACCCGGCCATCGATCACCCACCTTCCACCGACGACAATGGAACCCCCGGTGGGCGCCAGCCTATCCATTGCGCCGGACATCGCCGGTCACATTCACCCGCCTGGTCGGCGCCCGGTGGACGGCGTTTTGGCGTTCTCTTTGTGGGCCGGTATCCTGGTCAGGTTGTCGGGTCACCCGCGGTTGCGGTCGCTGGCCCCCAGTACTGATTCAAGGAGTTCCGATATGGCTGCCGTCTGCGATATCTGCGGGAAGGGCCCCGGCTTCGGTAAGTCGGTCTCTCACTCCCATCGCCGGACCAGCCGTCGGTGGGACCCCAACATCCAGCGCGTGCGCGCCGTTAGCCGTCCCGGCGGCAACAAGAAGCGCATCAACGTCTGCACGTCCTGCCTCAAGGCAGGCAAGGTCACCCGCGGCTAACTCCCGCCCAAACTCACGTTTCGGCGATTTTGTGCGAGTAGAACGCGCCAATATGTCGATCTCGGCGCGTTAGGGCAGCCGCCAGTCGATCGGCTCGGCGCCCATCTTCACGAGAAGTTCGTTGGCGCGGCTGAACGGCCGCGACCCGAAGAATCCCCGCGACGCCGACAGCGGCGAGGGATGCGGCGACTCGATCGCCACGCAGTCATCGCCGTCGAGCATCGGCTTGAGCGTGGACGCGTCGCGCCCCCACAACACCGCCACCAACGGCTGCGCCCGCGCCGTCAACGCCCGGATCGCGCATTCGGTGACCGCCTCCCAGCCCTTTCCGCGATGCGAAGCCGGCGTGCCCGGCCGCACCGTCAGCACCCTGTTGAGCAGCATCACTCCGCGCTCGGCCCACGGACTGAGATCGCCGTTGGCCGGGGCGGGATAGCCCAGGTCGCTGCTGTACTCCTTGTAGATGTTCTCCAGGCTGCGCGGTAGCGGACGCACGTCGGACGCGACCGAGAAGCTGAGCCCGACCGCATGCCCGGGCGTCGGATAAGGGTCCTGCCCGACGATGAGCACTCGCACTTGATCGAACGAAAACGTGAAGGCGCGCAACACATTCTGACCAGCGGGCAGATACCGCTGGCCCGCGGCGATCTCGCTCCTGAGGAACTCCCCCATCTGGGCGACCTGATCGCCGACGGGTTCCAGCGCGCGCGCCCAGCCCGCATCGACCAAGTCGGCGAGGGGGCGTGCGGTCACGACAAGTCAACCTAGCGGCTCGGCTCACTGATATGACTGCCAGCCCGGATTTCCGTGCCACGCGTCGCCGTCGACCAGCACCCGCGGCCGACCGTCGATCACTTCGCCGATGGCCCGCCAGCCCTGCGGCGGCGTGCCGGTGAACGTCGCGACCAGCGCATGATCCTCGCCGCCGCCGAGCACCCAATCCCACGCGTCGACGTCCACGGCGGCGGCGGCGTCGGCGAGGGCGTCTCGGTCGGCCGTCAGCGCCGCGGTGGACACATTGATGCCCACTCCGGAGGCATCGGCGATATGGCCGAGGTCGGCCGCCAGCCCGTCGGAGACGTCCGTCATCGCCGTCGCGCCGCCTTCGGCGGCGACGCGGCCCTGTCCGTACGGCGGCTCCGGCGCGACGTGCAGCCGCCGCAGGGTGTCGAAGCCGTCGATATCGTTGCGCCACATGTCATATCCGGCGGCAGACCGGCCCAATCCGCCGACGACGGCCAGGGTGTCACCCACCCTCGCCCCGGAACGAAGCACCGGCGCGCGCCCGGCGAGATCGCCGAGCACCGTCACCGAGATCACCCACTGCGGGGCGCTCACCAGATCCCCACCGACGACCCCCGCGCCGAACTTGCGCGCCTCGTGCCACATGCCGTCTGCGAGCTCGAGCGTCTGCGCCGCCGAAGTGTCTCCCGGTGCGCCGAACGCGACGACGAATGCGGTTGCCGTTGCGCCCATCGCCTCGATGTCGGCGGCGTTCTGTGCGATGGCCTTCCGGCCCACGTCGTGCGGCGACGACCAGTCAAGGCGAAAGTGCCTGCCCTCCACCAGCATGTCGGTGGACACCACCGTCCTGCCGTCGGCCGCCGTCACCACCGCGGCGTCGTCACCCGGACCGACGGCGACCACCGCGGGCTGGTCGCGGTCGGCCACCAACCGGTCGATTACGGCGAACTCCCCCAGCCCAGCAAGGCTGTCGGCCCGCTCCTCGTTGGCCATGGCACCTCCGGTTCCGCTCATAACTCGACTCCCGCTCGCCCCCTGCCCTGCGGGCGTGGGCCCACCGGTCCGCGCTGCGCTGCGATCCTCACTCTCGTCCGTCTTCGTGCGCTGAACCCCTGGCGATCCTGCGGTACTTTTGGGCCCTGCGGCGTGGAGTCTATGCAGCGGAACGGAGGGGTCACCGGGTGGTCGAGGCTTTCATGCTGATCCAGACCGACGTGGGCCGCGCCGAGGTCGCCGCCAAGCAGTTGGCCGAGCTGACCGGTGTGCGCTCCGCCGAGTACGTCACCGGGCCCTATGACGTCGTGGTGCGCGTCGAGGCCGACACCATTGACGACCTGCAGAACAGGGTCGTCCCGAGCGTTCAGCAGGTCGCGGGCATCACGCGCACCCTGACCTGCCCCATCGCCGGTGGAGCACGGCCCTAGAGTTGCCCATGTGGCACAGACGACCGACGACGGTGCAGACGGTCCGCCGCGGTCTGTGCTGATCGCCGCGATCGCGGTGGGCGTCGCGGCGGTGGTCGCGGTGCTCGCGATCGCGGTTCTGCGGCAGTCGCCGGCACTGCAGGAGCCGCTTCCCATCGCAACGGTCCCCGCCCCGAAGGCGGCCAGCCGCGAGTGCACTGCGCTGACGGCCGCGCTGCCCGAGCAGTTGGGCGATTACCGGCGAGCACCGGCGGCCGACCCCGCACCGGCCGGCGCGGCCGCATGGCTGGCGGAATCGGATCCCGACCCGGTCATCCTGCGCTGCGGGCTGGACCGTCCCGCGGAGTTCGTGGTCGGCTCGCCCCTGCAGGAAGTCGAGCCCGTGCAGTGGTTCGAGCTGACCGACGCGGGCAGGAGCACCTGGTTCGCCGTGGATCGCCCGGTATATATAGCCCTTACCCTGCCGAGCGGATCGGGCCCGACCCCGATCCAGGAGATCTCCGAGGCGATATCGCAGACGATGCCCGCCAAACCGCTCGACCCGGCGCCTGCCCGCTAGCGCAGGCCGGTGCCCCGCGCCAGCGCCGTGTCCACCATCGCCGCCAACAGGGCCGGATAGTCCACACCGCTGGCCGCCCACATCCTCGGATACATCGAGATCGTCGTGAAGCCGGGCATGGTGTTGATCTCGTTGACGACCGGGCCGTCGTCGGTCAGGAAGAAGTCGACCCGGGCCAGGCCCTGGCAGTCGATAGCGCGAAACGCGCGGATGGCCAGTCGGCGCACCTCGTCGGCGTTCTTGTCGTCGACCTTGGCGGGCACGTCCAGTTCGGCGGCGTCCTCGAGATACTTGGTGGCGAAGTCGTAGAAGCCGTCCTCGCGGCCGCGCACGCCTGCCACCCGGATCTCGCCGACGGTGCTCGCCTCGACACTGCCGTCCGGGAGTTCCAGGACGCCGCATTCGAGTTCGCGCCCCGGCACGGCGGCCTCGACTATCACCTTGGGGTCGTGTATCCGGGCATCGGCGATGGCGGCAGGCAGCTGATCCCACGCCGCGACACGGCTGACCCCGATTGACGACCCGCCTCGCGCCGGCTTGACGAACACCGGCAACCCGAGCCGCTCACGCTCCTCGAGGTCCAGCGTTTCCCGGTTCGGTCGCAGCACCACATGGTCGCCGACCGGCAAGCCGTCGGCGACCAGCAGCTTCTTGGTGAACTCCTTGTCCATGCCCACCGCACTGGCCAGCACGCCGGCGCCGACGTAGGGCACCCCGGCCAGCTCGAGCAGTCCCTGGATCGTGCCGTCCTCGCCGTACGGTCCGTGCAGCACCGGGAAGACCACGTCGACAGAGGCCAGCAGCTGGCCCGCCGCGCCCTGGCGCAGAGACAGGAGCTGCCCGCCGCGACTCGGGTCGGCCGTCAGCGCCAGAGCGGTACCCGATGCACCGCTGACCTCGGGCAGCCGTCCGTCGGCGATCGCCAAGGTGTCCGGGTCGGCATTGGTCAGCACCCACGAGCCCTCCGGTGTGATGCCGACCGCGACCACTTCGAAGCGCTCCGGATCGAGGTGGCGGAGGATGCTGCCTGCGGAAACGCACGAGATCGCGTGCTCGGAGCTGCGTCCGCCGTAGACGACGGCGACACGGACGCGACCGGCGGAGCCGGGCCGTTGGCGGGCAGTCACAACCTAGAGAGGCTACCGTCCCCGCCGAAAGCCGCACGGTCTACCGCTGCCGGCTGGGCTTTTCCACGATCTTCGAGCGCCCGTCCTCATCCGACGCGCTTGATCGTCACGGGCGCGCCAGCGCCTGCTCGATGTCGGCGACCAGGTCGTCGGTGTCCTCGATACCCGCCGAGATCCGGGCGAAGCCCTCGCCGACCGGGTCGCCCCAGCGGGCCCGCCGATCCACCGAGCTGTGGATACCGCCGAAGCTGGTCGACGACACGAGCAGATTGCTGTTTCGCAGCATCGCGTGTACGGCGGCGGCGCTCTCGAGCTCGATCGCCACGATCCCGCCGAAGCGCTTCATCTGCCGATTGGCGATCTCGTGCGACGGGTCGTCGGGCAGTCCCGGGTAGCGGAGGAACCGCACGCCGGGATGTGTCCGCAACGCCAACGCGATCGCGAGCGCGTTCTGGCACTGCCGCTCGAACCGCAGACCCGCGGTTCCGATGCTGCGCAGCACCAGCCAGGCCTCGAAGACACCCAGGATGGGGCCTGCGAGCCGACGCTCGTGCTCGATCGCGGCCATCTGCTCGACGCGGCTGCCCGCGACGTATCCCGCGAGCAGGTCATGGTGACCCGATAACGCCTTGGTGGCGCTGGCTACCACCAGGTCGGCACCGAGCGACAGCGGTTGTTGGCCAAGGGGTGTCGCGGTCGTGTTGTCGACGATGAGGGTCGCACCGCCTTCGCGGCATGTCATCGCGAGGCGATACAGATCGACTACGTCGAGGCCGGGGTTCGACGGTGTCTCGGCAAGCACCACGTCGGCGCCGTCCGCCGCGTCGACCATGTCGGCGCATTTCGCCTCGATCACCGTGATGCCCTGCGGCGCAAGGTATTCGACCGCATATCGCCGCACCTGGTAGTAACCGTCGGCCGGAACGACCAGCGTGGCTCCAGGTCTGGTCAGTGCGCGAAGCGCCGACGTGATCGCCGCCATGCCCGAACCGAAGGTCAAAGCCGCTGCCGCGCCTTCCAATTCGGCCAGAGCGGACTCGAGGTGGCGCCAGGTCGGATTGTGATAGCGCCCGTAGCTGTCGAGCGAGTCGTCTTCGCTCGCTGGGATGTGGTAAGCGGCCGCAGGGACGGGCGGCGGCACGATGGGTGAGCCCGGAACCTCTTCTGCACCACTGGCTTTGACGCTCCTTGTGGAGTCTCCGTATACCCCGGCCATACCGCTACTCCGGCTTGGTGCTGCGGCCGAGCAGCAGCGCGACCGCTTCCGGAACGGATAATCCCTTGTGGCAGACCCGGTTGACCGCATCGGTCAACGGCATCTCGACGTCGTAGCTTTCCGCAAGTGCCAGCACCGACTCACATGAGCTGACGCCCTCTGCGATGTGCCCGCCCGCCGCCGATTTCGCGGCCTCCAACGACTGCCCCGCACCGAGCCGGGATCCGAACGTGCGGTTGCGCGAGTGCGGCGACGTACATGTCGCGACGAGGTCGCCGACTCCGGCCAGGCCGGCCAACGTGGCGGGTTTGGCGCCCAGGGCGATGCCCAGCCGCATGATCTCGGCGAGTCCACGGGTGATGATCGCCGCCACCGAGTTCTCGCCCATCCCGACACCAGCCGCCATGCCGCAGGCCAACGCGATGACGTTCTTGCATGCGCCGCCGACCTCTGCGCCGATGACGTCGGCGTTGGTGTACGGGCGGAAGTACCTGGTGGCCAGCGCCCGCTGCAGCGTCACCGCCCGGCCGGAGTCGGCGCAGGCGACGACGGTGGCCGCCGGCTGCTCCTCGGCGATTTCGCTGGCCAGGTTCGGTCCGGTGACGACGGCCACCCGCGACGGGTCGGCGCCGGTCACCTGCACCACCACCTGGCTCATCCGCATCAGCGTGTCGAGTTCGATGCCCTTGGCCAGGCTGACCAGCGTCACGTCGTGGCCCAGCAGGCCGGCCCAGTCGGTGAGATTGGCGCGAAGCGTCTGCGACGGGACGGCGAGCAGCACCGTGCACGCGCCTGTCAGCGCCTCGCCGGCGTCACTGGTGGCGCGGACCGACGTCGGCAGGCCGACGTCGCCGAGATATTCGGGATTGCGGTGCGTGTTGTTGATCTCGTCGGCCAGTTCGCGGCGGCGAGACCACAGCGTGACGTCATTGCCCGCATCGGCCAACACCTTAGCCAGCGCCGTTCCCCACGCACCGGCCCCCATCACCGCCGCTTCGACCACGGTTTCACCCTATCGCGGTCCGCTGTGGCGACATCTGGGCTGCGCCGGCGGCCCGGACTGGCAGGATGACAAAGCATGAGCGGCACGCAGACCGGCGCGCCGGCTGACGTCGGGTTGGTCATCGCGGTCAAGCGGCTCACCGCCGCCAAGACGAGACTGGCACCGGTGTTCTCCGCAGCGACCAGGGAACGCGTGGTGCTGGCGATGATGGTCGACACGATCAGGGCCGCGCTGGCGGTCCCCGCGCTGATGACCGTCACCGTTGTCACGCCCGACCGGGTTGCCGCCGAGACCGCGCAGGAGATGGGCGCGCAGGTACTGACCGATCCGACACCGGACGGCCACCGTAACCCGCTGAACAACGCGATCGCCGCCGCGGAGGCCGCCGTGAGCGAGTCCACGCCGAATGTCGTTGCACTGCAAGGAGATCTACCCGCGCTTCAGCCGCAGGAACTGGCCGAAGCGATCAGCGCCGCCCGCGGCTACCGCCGCAGTTTCGTCGGCGACCGACACGGCACTGGCACCTCGGCACTGTTTGCCTTCGGTGTACCGCTGGACCCTCACTTCGGGGCCGACTCGGCCCGACAGCATCAGCATTCGGGAGCCATCGAGCTGACCGGAGCCTGGCCGGGCTTGCGCTGCGACATCGACACGCCCGACGACCTGCTGGTGGCACGCCGGCTTGGTGTGGGTGCGGCGACCGCGCAGGCCATCGGGCGACCAAGGTAAACAGCTGTCGACGGAAAACGGTCGTCGGTAGAAGTTCGGCTCGCGGATGAGGAATGATCGAAGGAATGACCGAAGCCGAGACACGAATTCGAACGGATGGCACCGATGCGGTGCCGAGTGAATCGGCGTCCGCACGCGAGGGGGATCAAAAGACCCCGGAGGCACCACCTGCGGCGACGGCACCGGCCGTCGACGATGCGCTGCCCGAGGATCGGTACCTCAACCGCGAGCTGAGCTGGCTGGACTTCAACGCCCGGGTGCTGGCACTGGCCGCCGACACGTCGCTGCCCCTGCTCGAGCGGGCGAAGTTTCTCGCGATTTTCTCGTCGAACCTCGACGAGTTCTACATGGTTCGGGTGGCAGGGCTGAAACGTCGCGACGAGATGGGTCTGTCGGTGCGCTCCGCTGACGGCCTGTCGCCCCGCGAACAGCTGCGGCGCATCAGTGAACGCACGCAGCAGATCGCCAACAGACACGCGCACGTATTCCTCGATTCGGTGCGCCCGGCGCTCGCCGACGAGGGAATCCTGATCGTCAACTGGCTACAGCTCGACGACGACGAGCGGGGCAGGCTGTCCACCTACTTCCACGAGCAGGTGTTCCCGGTGCTGACACCGCTGGCGGTCGACCCGGCGCATCCGTTCCCGTTCGTCAGCGGGCTGAGCCTGAACCTGGCCATCACCGTCAAGGCGCCCGACGACGGCGGTCAGCACTTCGCCCGAATCAAGGTGCCCGACAACGTCGACCGTTTCGTCGAACTCGACAGCCGCGACGGTGCGTTGCGTTTCCTGCCGATGGAGGAACTGATCGCGGCGTTTCTGCCGGTGCTGTTCCCCGGCTTGGAGATCGTCGAGCACCACGCGTTCCGTATCACTCGCAACGCGGATTTCGAGGTCGAAGAAGACCGCGACGAGGATCTGCTGCAGGCGCTCGAGCGGGAGCTGGCCCGCAGGCGATTCGGCTCGCCGGTACGCCTCGAAGTCGCCGACGACATGACCGAGAACATGTTGGAACTCCTGCTGCGCGAGCTCGACGTGAACCCCGGGGACGTCATCGAGGTACCCGGCCTACTGGATCTCTCGTCGCTGTGGCAGATCTACGGTGTCGACCGTCCGGACCTCAAGGATCCCCCGTTCGTGCCAGCCACCCCGCCCGCCTTCGGCGAGCGGGAGACACCCAAAAGCATCTTCGCGACGCTGCGCGACGGTGACGTCCTCGTTCACCACCCATACGACTCGTTCTCGACAACCGTGCAGCGGTTCATCGAACAAGCAGCCGCCGACCCGAATGTGTTGGCGATCAAGCAGACGTTGTACCGCACGTCGGGTGACTCTCCGATCGTCAACGCGTTGATCGACGCCGCTGAAGCCGGTAAGCAGGTCGTCGCACTGGTGGAGATCAAGGCGCGATTCGACGAACAGGCCAACATCAAGTGGGCGCGAGCACTCGAGCAGGCGGGCGTGCACGTGGTGTACGGATTGATCGGGCTGAAGACGCACTGCAAGACGGCATTGGTGGTGCGCCGCGAAGGCTCGGCGATCCGGCGCTATTGCCATGTGGGCACCGGCAACTACAACCCGAAAACCGCACGGCTGTATGAGGATGTCGGGCTGTTGACGGCCGCCCCCGACATCGGCGCCGACCTCACCGATCTCTTCAACTCGTTGACCGGCTACTCACGCAAGGATTCCTACCGCAATCTGCTGGTCGCGCCGCACGGTGTGCGCAGGGGCATCATCGAACGAATCGAACGCGAGGCCGCGGCCACGCGAGACGGCGCCGAGGGCAGAATCCGCGTGAAGGCCAACGCGTTGGTCGACGAGCAGGTGATCGACGCGCTCTATCGCGCCTCACAGGCCGGCGTGCGAGTCGAGGTGGTAGTCCGCGGTATCTGCGCGCTGCGGCCCGGCGCTCCCGGTTTCTCCGAGAACATCACGGTGCGATCGATTCTCGGCAGGTTCCTCGAACACTCACGAATTATTCACTTCGGCGTCATCGACGAGTTCTGGATCGGCAGTGCCGACATGATGCATCGTAATCTCGACCGTCGGGTCGAAGTGATGGCGCAAGTGAAGGATCCGAGACTGAAGGCGCAACTGGACGAGGTGTTCGAGTCGGCGATGAATCCGGCGACCCGGTGCTGGGAACTGGGCGACGACGGGAGTTGGACGGCGTCACCTCGGGAGGGCGAGACAGTGCGTGATCATCAGGTTTGGCTGATGGAACGTCACCGGCACCCTTGAGGGTTCCCGCGGTTGTCGATGATCTGCAGGAGTTGAGGTGGCGAAGGGTTCCCCCAACAGCGCCGCGGCGCCGTCCAAGAAGGCCGTTCTGGCGGCGGGTGCGGTGCTGTGGCGTTGCAGCGACGACGGCGACGAACCCGAAGTCGCGGTGATTCACCGGCCGCGTTACGACGACTGGTCCCTGCCCAAGGGCAAGGTCGACGTCGGAGAGAGCGAACCCATCACCGCGGTACGCGAAGTGGCCGAGGAAACCGGTTACCGTTCACGCCTCGGGCGGCGATTGGCGTCGGTCAGCTATCCGGTCGAAGAGCAGTGCATCAAGAAGGTGCGGTACTGGGCGGCACGGATCGTCCACGGCGAGTTCACCCCGAACCCAGAAGTCGACGAGCTGAAGTGGCTGCCCGTTTCTGCGGCGATCAAGCAAGTCCAATACGCCCACGACCGGAAGGTGCTGCGCCGGTTCGCCAAGCTGCCCGCCGACACCAAGACCACCCTCATCGTTCGGCACGCCACGGCAGGCAGCAAGTCTCGCTACAAGGGCGACGATCGGCTACGCCCGTTGGACAAACGCGGCCGCGCTCAAGCCGAATCATTGGTCGGTCAACTTCTGGCGTTCGGTGCCGACACGCTCTACGCCGCAGACCGCCTCCGCTGCCATCAGACCCTCGAACCGTTGGCCGACGAACTCGGCGTGCCAATCCACAACGAACCGCTGTTGACCGAGGAGGCCTACGCAGCCGATCGCAAGTCGGCCCGCCGCCGCGTACTCGAGATCGCCGCCGCGGAAGGCACGCCGGTGATCTGCACGCAAGGCAAAGTCATACCGGATCTCATCGGGTGGTGGTGTGAGCGCGACGGCGTGCGTCCCGACAAGTCACGTAACCGCAAGGGCAGCACGTGGGTGATGTCATCATGGCAGGGCCATTTGGTGGCGGCCGACCATATCGATAGTCCGCTCGCCACCAAGAAATAGCCGGCGCGCGCCGGCGAAGCCCGAAGTGATCCCATGCCCGCCGACGCGCCGCCCAAACTTCCACCGGTTCGCGCCGCCCGTGCAGTCGACTCATTGCGGCGCAGACTGCGTCGGTTCGAACGAAAGCTGCAACCGCCGAACGCCTCGCTGCTCAAGTTGATCTCGACGGCCTGGATAGCGCAGGACGTGTACACCGCGACGAAGCTCGGAATCATCGAAGCGTTACACGACGGGCCGAAGAGCGCGGACGTGATCGCCGAGAGCGTTGGCGCCGATCCGGACGCGGTTTATCGCTTGATGCGCCTGCTCGCGCGCCGCGGCATCTTCACACAGCGTCGCGGTGGCCGGTTCGCACTCGCGCCGATGGGTGAAGCGTTGCGCATCGACGCACCCGATTCGATCCGGGGCTATGTGCTGTTCGCCGGGGACCCGCTGCACTGGGAACACTGGGGTCAGCTGTCTCACTCCGTGCATACCGGCCGATGCGCCATCGAGGAAGACAGGGGCAAGCCGACTTTCGAATGGTTCCAGGATGTGCCGGGGCTGGCTGCGGCGTTCAACGACGGGATGACGAGCATTTCGAAGATGGAGACCCCGGTGGTGGTGTCCGCATACGACTTCTCGCAATTCGGCACGATCGTCGACGTGGGCGGCGGGCACGGCCTATTGGTTTCGGCGATTCTGCGCCGGGCGCCGAACAGTCGGGGGATTCTGTTCGACGCCGAATCGGTGCCCGAAGGCGCGCAGGCTGTTCTCGGGTCCGCAGGAGTATCGGATCGATGCGCCGCCATCGGCGGATCATTTTTCGAGTCGGTGCCTGCGGGCGCTGACGCCTACGTGCTCAAGCACATCATCCACGACTGGGATGACGAGAAGTCGTTGCAGATTATGCGTAACGTCCGGACCGCGATGAATCCCGACGCCAAAGTGTTGATCGTCGAGGCTGTGGTTCCCGAAGACGATCGCGAGCACTTGTCGAAGCTGCTCGATCTGGAAATGCTGGTCCGCCAACGGCAGGGAGCGCACGGAGGCGAAGTACGCCGAGTTGTTGCGCCAGGCGGGTTTCCGCTTCACCCGTACCGGTCCCACAGTCGGGGCCGCCTCGATTGTCGAAGCCGTAGCGGCCGAGCTGCTGCAGTAAGACGCAGATACGCCGTGGGTCGCGATGACCCACGGCGTATCCGATGCGAAATTTACCGACGGCCCTTCTTGGCCGGCGAGCGACGCACAGCCTTCTTGGCCGGGCTGCGCTTCGCCGTCTTCTTGGCAGCAGCGCGCTTGGTGGCCTTCTTGGCCGGAGCACGCTTCGCCGTCTTCTTGGCAGCGGTGCGCTTTGTTGCGGTGGCCTTCTTGGCCGGAGTGCGCTTCGTCGCCTTCTTGGCAGCGGTGCGCTTAGTGGCCGCCTTCTTGGCCGGGCTACGCTTCGTCGCCTTCTTGGCAGCGGTGCGCTTAGTGGCCGCCTTCTTGGCCGGGCTGCGCTTCACAGCCTTCTTGGCCGCCGTCTTCTTGGCGGCCTTGCGGGCCGTACCGGTTCCACTTCCACGCTTCACTGCAGGTCCTTCCGCCGATAGGCGCTGTGCGCCAGAGACAACCGCTTTGAACTGAGCGCCGGGCCGGAATGCCGGCACGGACGTTGGTTTCACTTTCACTGTCTCCCCGGTACGCGGATTTCGCGCGACCCGGGCTGCACGACGGCGCTGTTCGAAGACGCCGAAACCGGTAATGGTGACACTCTCACCCTTATGCACCGCACGCACGATTGTGTCGACAACGTTTTCGACGGCTTCGGTTGCCGTCCGACGATCAGTGTCGAGCTTCTTCGTGAGTACGTCGATCAGCTCTGCTTTGTTCATGCAAAACCTCCACACCAGTGATCCACCTTGGACCAACTAGAAAGACACGGTAATACGAGTTACCACTGATTTCCAAGAGCCACGCGCAATTTCAAGCGTTGCTGGCACGAAATTCCGCAATCTGGTTGCCGCGCATGGCCGCTGGCGAGGGGGTCGGAGGAGCGGTTTGCAAACCCCTAATTTCGGTTGCTTCGACCGCTATCCGGGGGCGGGCAAGGTGTGTGGTTTCCACTCCGGGCGATTAGATTCATACAACTCGATCTTATCCAGTTTTCGCAGCGTAAGCCCTATATCGTCGAGTCCTTCGAGCAATCGCCAGGCCGTGTAATCGTCAATCTTGAACGGCAGCAGGACCGTTCCTGCGGCCACGTTGCGATCTTGAAGATTCACAGTGATTTCCAGCCCCGGCTGCTGCTCGATCAGCTTCCACAGCAGCTCCACATCATCTTGGGCGACTTCCGCCGCGAGTAAGCCCGCCTTGCCCGCATTCCCGCGAAAAATGTCGGCGAATCGAGACGAGATGACGACACGGAAGCCGTAATCCATGAGCGCCCACACCGCGTGTTCGCGCGACGACCCCGTGCCGAAATCGGGACCGGCGACCAACACCGACCCCTTGTCGAACGGACTCAGATTCAAGACGAACGACGGGTCGTTGCGCCACGACGCGAAAAGTCCGTCCTCGAAACCCGTTCGGGTAACGCGCTTCAGGTACACCGCAGGGATGATCTGGTCGGTGTCGACATTGGACCGGCGCAGCGGAACGCCGATGCCCGTGTGAGTGCGGAACGGTTCCATTCTTGCTCTCCTCTAGCGGCTCAGGTCTGCGGGTGAGGACAACGTTCCGCGCACAGCGGTCGCGGCGGCGACGGCGGGCGACACCAAATGTGTACGGCCACCCTTGCCTTGCCTGCCCTCGAAATTTCGGTTGGACGTCGACGCGCACCGTTGCCCTGGGGACAACTGGTCGGGGTTCATACCGAGGCACATCGAGCAGCCGGCCTGTCGCCACTGCGCACCCGCAGCCGTGAAGATCTCGCCCAGTCCCTCGGATTCGGCCTGCGCACGCACCCGCATGGAACCGGGGACGACGAGCATCCGCACGCCGTCGGCCACCGTGCGGCCACGCAAGATGTCGGCAACCACTCGCAGGTCTTCGATGCGTCCGTTGGTGCACGAACCCACGAAGACGGTGTCCACCGGAATGTCGCGCATTGCTGTGCCGGGCCGAAGATCCATATAGGCCAATGCCTTCTCGGCGGACTGCCGCTCGCTGTCATCGAGCAATTCCGGGTCCGGCACCGATCCCGACAGCGGTACGCCCTGGCCCGGGTTGGTGCCCCATGTGACGAACGGGCTCAGCGTCGAGGCGTCGATGTACACCTCGGTGTCGAATTCCGCGCCCTCATCGGAGCGCAACCGGTCCCACGCTTCGACCGCCGAATCCCAATCGGCACCCGTCGGAGCGTGCGGACGTCCGCGCAGATATTCATACGTCGTCTCATCGGGTGCGACCATGCCTGCGCGCGCGCCGGCCTCGATGCTCATATTGCAGATCGTCATCCGGCCTTCCATCGACAACGCTTCGATCGCGCTGCCCCGGTATTCGATGACGTGACCCTGTCCGCCGCCGGTGCCGATCTTCGCGATCACCGCCAGGATGATGTCTTTCGCGCTGACTCCCGCGGGCAGTGTGCCGTCGACGTTGACCGCCATCGTCTTGAACGGACTCAGCGGCAAGGCCTGCGTGGCGAGCACATGCTCGACCTCCGACGTGCCGATGCCCATCGCGAGTGAACCGAATGCACCGTGGGTCGACGTGTGACTGTCGCCGCAGACGACCGTCATACCCGGCTGAGTGAGGCCGAGTTGCGGTCCGATGATGTGCACGATGCCTTGCTCGGAATCGCCCATCGGGTGCAGTCGGATGCCGAACTCTTCACAATTGCGTCGCAGCGTTTCGACTTGAATGCGCGAGACCGGATCCGCGATCGGCTTGTCGATGTCGACCGTCGGCACGTTGTGGTCTTCGGTCGCGATGGTCAGATCCGGTCGCCGGACACCGCGGCCCGCGAGACGCAACCCGTCGAACGCCTGCGGGCTGGTGACCTCATGGATGAGATGGAGGTCGATGTAGATCAGATCGGGTTCGCGGGCATCTCCCGTGCCGCCGCCGAGGGCGACGACGTGGTCGTCCCATACCTTCTCCGCCATGGTGCGCGGTCGCGCGTCGCTCGTCATACTTGACCATCTCACATTCTGGAACGCTAGTATCTCCTTGTGAGACAGGATAGCGGTATCGGCGTGCTGGACAAAGCGGTTGGGCTGCTGCACACGATCGCCGAGTCGCCCTGCGCGCTGGCCGAACTGTGCGAGCGGACGGGCCTACCCCGGGCCACCGCGCACCGGCTCGCCGCGGGGCTGGAGGTCCACCGGCTGCTCGCCCGCGACGCCGAGGGCCGCTGGCGGCTCGGCCCCGCGCTGGTCGAGCTGGCAGGCCACGTCAACGACCCGCTGCTGGCCGCGGGTGCCGCCGTGTTGCCGAGGCTGCGCGAGATCACCGGCGAAAGCGTTCAGCTCTATCGCCGCGAGGGCACATCGCGGATCTGCGTTGCAGCACTGGAACCGCCTGCGGGACTTCGCGATACCGTCCCGGTGGGCATACACCTGCCGATGACGGCCGGCTCTGGCGCGAAGATCCTGCTGGCGTACAGCGATGCCGCGACGCAGCAGGCGGTGCTGCCCACCGCCAAGTTCACCGACCGCGCACTGGCGGAGGTACGCAAGCGCGGCTGGGCGCAAAGCGTTGCCGAACGCGAGCCGGGCGTGGCAAGCGTCTCAGCGCCCGTGCGCGACGGGCGGGGTCAAGTGATCGCGGCTGTATCGGTGTCGGGGCCGATCGATCGGATAGGGCGTCGGCCGGGCGCTCGATGGGCGGCCGACCTGCTGGCCGCCGCGGACGCACTGGCCCGCCGACTGTGAATAAAAGTGGTACCCCCGATGGGATTCGAACCCACGCTACCGCCGTGAGAGGGCGGCGTCCTAGGCCGCTAGACGACGGGGGCCAGAACTTTCCGAAGGGTCAGCATAGCTCAGTAGCCAATGCCGGCCCAATTCGTTCGCACTGCTGGGGTACCAGGACTCGAACCTAGAATGGCGGTACCAGAAACCGCTGTGTTGCCAATTACACCATACCCCATTGGCTGCCTGTAACCGCTGGTCACAAGCTATTTCCGGGCCAAGCAATCCCTGAGCGAGCAACTCGCCTGTGATGCCGGGCCGACGTGCAGATTACCAAAGATTTCGAGTCCGCTTCTCATCCGCTGGTCGCTGCCGCTGCCGCCGCCGCACGGTCGCGGCCGGCGCGCAGGCGCTGCAGGCTGCGGTCACGGCCGAGCAGCTCCAGCGACTCGAACAGCGGCGGGCTGACCGACGCTCCGGTCACGGCCACCCGGATCGGACCGAACGCCTTGCGCGGCTTGAGGGCCAGGTCCTCCAACAGCGCAGCCTTGAGGGCCGCTTCGATCGTGTCGACGCGCCATCCGTCGACGCCCTCGAGCGCACGCAGCGCGGCGTCGAGGACCGCAGCCGCGTCGGGGCCCAATTCCTTCGCCGCGGCCTTCTCGTCGAGCGTGAACTCGTCGTCGTTGAGGAACTTCAGCAGGTCCCACGCATCCCCGAGCACGACGATGCGGGTCTGCACCAGGCGCGCGGCCTCGGCGAACTGTTGATCCCCCAGCCCTGTGTCGTATGCGTGGGTGTCGAAGTACGACCGCAACCGTCGGGTGAACTCGTCCTCGGTCAGCAGCCGGATGTGATCGGCGTTCAGCGCGTCGGCCTTCTTCTGGTCGAAGCGGGCCGGGCTGGAGTTGACGTCGACCACATCGAAGGCGGCCACCATCTCGTCGAGGCTGAACACGTCGCGGTCGTCGGCGATCGACCAGCCCAGCAGCGCCAGATAATTCAGCAGACCCTCCGGGATGAAGCCGCGGTCGCGGTGCAGGAAGAGGTTGGACTGCGGGTCACGCTTGGACAGCTTCTTGGTGCCCTCTCCCAGTACGGCGGGCAGATGTCCGAACTCCGGAATGCGATCGGCGACACCGATGCGCATCAGCGCCCGGTACAGCGCGATCTGGCGCGGTGTGGACGACAGCAGGTCGTCTCCGCGCAACACGTGCGTGATCTTCATCAGCGCGTCGTCGACCGGATTGACCAACGTGTACAACGGGTCTCCGCTCGCGCGGGTCAGCGCATAATCGGGCACCGTGCCAGGCGCGAACGTCGTTTCACCGCGCACGAGGTCGTTCCAGGTGATCGCGTCGTCGGGCATCCGCAGCCGCAGCACCGGCCTGCGGCCCTCCTCGCGATGGGCGGCGCGTTGCTCGTCGGTCAGCGTGCGATCGAAATTGTCGTAGCCCAGCTTCGGGTTCCGTCCCGCTGCGACATGCCGCGCCTCCACCTCCTCGGGCGTGGAGTACGCCTCGTACACCTCCCCCGCGGCCACCAGACGCTCCACCACATCGCGGTAGATGTCGCGGCGCTGGGACTGACGGTAGGGGCCGTAGGGTCCGCCTACCTCGGGGCCCTCGTCGTAGTTCAAACCCAGCCAGTTCAGCGCGTCCAGCAGTGCTCGATAACTCTCCTCACTGTCGCGTTCGGGGTCGGTGTCTTCGAGCCGGAACACGAAGTCCCCACCGTTGTGGCGCGCGTAGGCCCAGTTGAACAGCGCGGTGCGAACGAGGCCGACGTGCGGCGTGCCGGTCGGCGACGGGCAGAACCTCACCCGGACCCGTTCACCATTGTTTCCGCTCCTCGCGTGCGCGGTCATAACTCCGCTCCTCGCGTGCGCGGTCAATACTCCGCTCCTCGCGTGCGCGGTCATAACTTTGCCTTGCGCACAACGGGATTGGTCAGTGTGCCGATGCCCTCGATCGTGATGCTGACGGTGTCGCCGTTCTCGATCGGCCCCACCCCGTCAGGCGTGCCCGTCAGGATGAGGTCGCCGGGCAGCAGCGTCATCACGGCCGAAATCCATTCCACGATGGCGCCGACGTCGTGAATCATGTTCGACGTTCGGCTGTCCTGTTTCACCTCGCCGTTGACCTCGGTCCGGATCGCGAGGTCCGACGGATCGACGTCCGTGGCGATCCACGGGCCGACGGGACAGAACGTGTCGTGACCCTTCGCGCGGGTCCACTGGCCGTCCTTCTTCTGCTGATCGCGCGCCGTGACATCGTTGGCGATGGTGTAGCCGAGGATGTTCTCGGCCACCCGGGCAGCCGGCACGTCCTTGCAAGGCCTGCCGATAACGGCGGCCAACTCTCCCTCGAAGTGCACCGGATGGGCGTCCGCGGGAAGTTGGATCGGAATGTTGGGTCCGATGATCGCGGTGTTCGGCTTCATGAAGATGACGGGATCGGGGAACTCGCCGCTGATTCCCGCATTGCTCCTCGCGTCAGCCATCTCCGCGATGTGAGCGGCGTAGTTCTTGCCGATGCAGACCACCTTGCTGGCCAGGATCGGCGCCAGCAGCCGGACATCGGCCAACGGCCACTGCCTGCCCGTGAAGGTGGGGCTGCCGAACGGGTGCTCGGCGATCTCTTTGACGACGGCAGCGGGGTCATCGGGCGCACCCTCGATGCTGACGAAGGCGACCCCGTCGGGACTGGCGATTCGGCCTAGGCGCATCAGTTCAGCCTAGTGGGCGGCAATGGGGCCATCGAAGGCCGCTCCATCCTCGCTCTGTACCACTATATGAGATTGCAGTTCAATATGCTGAGACGGCTGTGCGACGATGGCCGCATGACCGCGGAGACCACCGGCACCATGCGGCGCTGGTCGATGCTGGCGGTCGCGTTGACGTCGACGTTGTTCGCCAACGTGTTCATCAACGGTGCGGCGTTTCTGATTCCGACCTTGCACACCGAACGCGGACTCGACCTGGCCAAGGCCGGTCTGCTGTCGTCGATGCCGAGTTTCGGTATGGTGTTCACCCTCATCGCGTGGGGCTACGTCGTCGACCGGATCGGCGAACGCATCGTGCTGGCGTTGGGGTCGGCGCTGACGGCGGGCGCGGCGTTCGCGGCGGCTTCTGCGCATTCGCTGGTTGGTGTCGGCACGTTTTTGTTGCTCGGCGGAATGGCGGCGGCGAGCAGCAACTCCGCCAGTGGCCGGCTGGTGGTGGGAT
The DNA here is from genome assembly GCF_032159565.1 of Mycobacterium sp. Lineage (GTDB taxonomy): Bacteria > Actinomycetota > Actinomycetes > Mycobacteriales > Mycobacteriaceae > Mycobacterium. The sequence goes on along the minus strand of NZ_JAVHWR010000130.1, from coordinate 72,480 downwards.
GGTTCCCGCCGCAACAACGAGGGCTCGTCATGGGCATCCGGCAGACGGCTCAGCCACTCGGAGTCGGTCTGGGGGCGTTGGTGATTCCGCGATTGGCGGAGAACTACGGTGTCTCGGCGGCGCTGCTCTTCCCCGCCGTGGTGTGCGCGGCGTCGGCCGTCGTGTGCGCTGTCGCGGTGAAGGATCCGCCGCGTCCGCCGCGCACCGAGGCTACGGAGGACGACCTCGCCAACCCCTACCGCGGCTCTGCGACGCTGTGGCGAATCCACGCCGTGTCGATGCTTCTGGTGGCACCCCAGGTGGTGGTGTGGACTTTCACGTTGGTGTGGTTGATGACAGAGCGCGGCTGGTCGGCGGGATCGGCCGGGGTGCTGGTGACGGTCGCCCAAGTGCTCGGTGCCGTCGGCCGTATCGCCGCGGGCCGGTGGTCGGACGTCGTGCGGTCGCGGCTGCGGCCGATCCGCGTCATCGCGCTCGCGGCGGCCGCCTCGATGGGTCTGCTGGCGCTCACCGATTGGCTGGCCTCACCGATCAGTGTCGCGATGGTGGTCGTCGCCTCGGTGATCACCGTGTCCGACAACGGCTTAGCGTTCACCGCGATCGCCGAGATCGCAGGGCCCTTCTGGAGCGGGCGGGCGCTCGGCACGCAGAACACCAGCCAGCTGCTGACCGCGGGCGTTGCGCCGCCGTTGCTCGGTGCGTTGATCGGCGTTGCGGGCTATGCAGCGGCGTTTGCCGTCTGCGCCTTCTTCCCGCTGATCGCGATACCGCTGGTCCCCGTCGAAACGGACCCGCTGATCAGTGGTCGCACGTGATCATGATCGAAAGCGGGGCAGGGCCCCGCGGTGTGTGCCAGAGTTGCTGCGCAACCGCACACACAGGAGGTTCCCGATGCGGCGACTACTCCGATCCGCGGTGTGGACAGCTGCGACGGTGACCACCGCGGCGGCATGTTCGTTCTCCGCTTCGACAACGCCGACGGTGGACAAGGGTGAACTGGCGAAAGAGATCTCGGCCCAACTCCAGAAGCAGGTCGGGCGTGCGCCGGAGTCGGTCGACTGCCCGGACGACCTCAAGGGCGAAGTCGGTGCGACGACCCGCTGCTCGCTCAACGACGCCGGCGAGACCTACGGCGTCAGCGTCGACGTGACCAAGGTCGACGGCACCGACGTCAAGTTCGACCTCAAGGTCGACGACAAACCGCAATAGTCACGGCCGGCTGCACGAAGCCGTCAGTCGGTCTCGAGGTTCCGGGCGCATCGATCGAGCGATGCGGCGAGCTGTCGTTGCGCGCTCGCCGACAAGCCGTCGAGCATGGCGGATTCCACGCTCATCACGGCGGTGTGGGCCTGCGCAAGGCGTTTCGCGCCTGCGGCGGTGACCTCCAGCGAACGCGCGCGACCGCGTGGCGGTACTTTGGCGTCCCTGACGAAGCCGGCGGATCTCAGGCCGGCAAGCAGGTCTTGAAGCGACTGCCTGGTCACGAAACACAGTCGCGCCAACTCCGAGGCCGAGGCCTCCGGATGATCGGCCAGCGCTCGCATCGCCGCGTACTGAGCCATCGAGAGCCCGCTCGGCCGCAAGGCAGCATCGCATTGCCTGCGCAGTGACTGTTGCACACGTTTCACCAGGTAGCCGACGGCCCACTCGGTTTCGGACACGCTCATGACAGGAACCTTACACCAGTGCTATGGTTGCCTATGTAAGGAACCTGACAACGGAGGAAGCATGACCACGATCCGCCAGCAGAGCAGCTACGCCACGCTGATCAATGTGTTCACCGTCGAGCCGGAGAAGGCGGCAGACCTCGCCGGGCTGTTGACATCGGCCACCGAGAACGTGATGCAACATCAGCCCGGCTTCCGATCGGCGAACATTCATCTGAGCACCGACCGCACCCGGGTCGTCAACTACGCGCAGTGGGACAGTCCGCAGGCCTACGAGAAGATGCTCGCCGACGCGACCGCCCGCGAACACATGGCCACCGCGGCCGCGATGGCCGTCAGCTTCGATCCCCACCTGTACACCGTGGAATCGGTGCACGAGCGTTAGTTCAACGGGACATCGCCGATGCGCCGCTGAAGGCGTCGGCGATACGCCGCCACGCCGCGCGCTCCGAAGAGTCCGAGGACCAGCCGCGGCCTATCGCCTATCCCCCGCTGGATCAAGCGATTTCCGCCGCCGCGGCAGCACCAGGAGCGCGGCGGCCAGGAAGCACAGCGCACCGACGAAGGTGCCCGCGTTGGCCAGCAGCGCGTCCTCCGTCACTCCCGTCTCGGTGACGAATGCGCCGAGTGCCGAGACACCGAAGGCGAGGCAGCCGATCATGTTGATCCACTCCGCCTGCCAGTCACGGGATGCGAACTCGATGTAGCCGACAATCGCTGTCACCGCGAAGATGCCGAGTACCCCGCTGGCCAGAAAGGCCAGCGAGCCGAGCATGTCGGGTGCCCACACCAGGCGCCGCTCCGGGTTGACGGCATGCGCCCACAAAGCGGACCCGGTGCTGATGTTGAACAGCACCGTGCCGACGAACTGCGTTGCCGCGGAATGCCACCCGACGCCCAGTCTCGGTCGGGCCAGCACCAGCTGCATCCATCCGGCGGTGGTGAAGAACCAGGAACCGACGAAACACAGCAGGTTGCTCAGCCCGGCGCCCGCGGCCCCCGACATCCCCGGCACGGTGGCGATCGCGAACAACGTCGAGCCGATCGCGAACAACCAGCACTGCCGCCGCAGAGTGGCCACCGACGGGCTTACAAGCTCGCGATGATCCGCTCGCGGACCTCCGAGGTCGAGAACGTCGCGTCGCCGCGGGCGGCCAAATGTTGCTCGACGGCCTTGTCCACGCGCGCCGCTGCGTCGGCCTCACCGACATGCGACAACAACAACGCCACCGACATGATCGCCGCGGTGGGATCGGCTGTGCCCTTGCCCGCGATGTCGGGCGCACTGCCGTGAACTGGTTCGAACATCGACGGGTTGGTCCGTGTGGCATCGATATTGCCGCTGGCCGCCAGCCCGATACCGCCGGACACCGCAGCGGCCAGGTCGGTGATGATGTCGCCGAACAGGTTGTCGGTGACGATCACGTCGAACCGGGCCGGATCGGTGACCATATGGATGGTAGCGGCGTCGATGTGTTGATAAGCGACCTCGACATCGGGATACTCCCGGCCGATCTCGTCGACCACCCGCGACCACAGCTTGCCGGCATACGACAGCACGTTGGTCTTGTGCACCAGCGTCAGATGCTTGCGCCGCTCGGCCGCACGTGCGAACGCGTAACGGACAACGCGCTCGACGCCGAACGCGGTGTTCAGGCTGACCTCGGTGGCCACCTCGTGCGGTGTGCCGACGCGGATGACGCCACCGGTGCCGGTGTACGGGCCTTCGGTGCCCTCGCGCACGACGACGAAGTCGATCGGCGGATTACCGGCCAGCGGGCTGTCGACACCCGGATACAGCCGCGACGGACGAAGGTTCACGTGGTGGTCGAGTTGGAACCGCAACGTCAGCAGCAGGCCGCGCTCGAGCACACCGCTGGGCACAGAGGGATCACCGATGGCGCCCAACAGGATCGCGTCGTGGCCTCTCAACTCTTCGACGATGCCGTCGGGCAGCGTCTCCCCCGTCGCGTGGTAGCGACGTGCGCCGAGGTCGTACTCCGTCTTCTCGACACCGGGCAGCACCACATCGAGGACCTCGAGCGCCTCGCCGATGACCTCCGGCCCGATGCCGTCGCCGGCGATCACCGCCAATTTCACGACAGGTCCACCACTTCCAGCAGGTTGGCGCCGACGGCATCGGCGATCTCGGCCCGCAGTTCCTGCGGCACTTCGCGATCGACGCGCAGCAGAATCGTTGCGCTCGCGCCTTCTGCGTCCTCGCTGAGTTGCGCGGCATGGATGTTGACCCCGGCGGAGCCGAGCAGCGTGCCGATCTTGCCAAGCGTTCCCGGCTGGTCGGCGTAGTTGATGATCAGGTTGATGCCCTCGGCGCGCAGGTCGAAGTTGCGGCCGTTGATCGCGACGATCTTCTCGACCTGCTGAGGGCCGGACAAGGTGCCCGCCACGTTGGCGACCTGGCCGTCGGAGCACACCGCCCGCACATCGACGACGCTGCGGTGATTGGGGCTTTCGGTCGCGGTGCTGATGCTTGCCTCGACACCACGCTCGGCGGCCAGCGCTGGCGCGTTGACGAATGTCACCGGATCCTCGATCACCGAGGAGAACAGTCCACGCAGTGCCGAAAGCCGCAGCACCCCAACCTCTTCGGATGCCAGCTCGCCACGCACCTGAACGGAGATGGACACCGGCAGTTCGGCCGACAGCACGCCGATCAGCAGCCCGAGTTTGCGCACCAGATCCAGCCATGGCGCCACCTCCTCGCCCACGACGCCACCGCCGACGTTCACGGCGCCGGGAACGAATTCACCGGCCAGCGCGAGCTTCACGCTCTCGGCGACGTCGGTGCCCGCGCGGTCCTGCGCCTCTGCGGTCGACGCACCGAGGTGCGGCGTGACGACGACCTGCGGCAGGTCGAAGAGCGGGCTGTCGGTCGTCGGCTCGCTGGCGAACACGTCAAGGCCCGCGGCGCGCACATGCCCGCTGGACACGGCTTCGGCCAGCGCCTCCTCGTCGACCAGCCCGCCGCGGGCGGCATTGACGATGATCACCCCGGGCTTCGTCTTCGCCAGCGCCTCCTTGCCGATCAACCCGGCAGTCTCGGGTGTCTTCGGCAGGTGCACGGAGATGAAGTCGGCGCGCGAAAGCAGCTCGTCGAGCGTCAGCAGCTCGATCCCGAGCTGTGCGGCACGCACGGACGACACGTACGGGTCGTAGGCGACGACATGCGTGCCGAATGCGGCAAGCCGCTGGGCGACGAGCTGGCCGATGCGGCCCAGCCCGACCACGCCGACGGTCTTGCCGTAGATCTCGGTGCCGGAGAACGACGAACGCTTCCAGGTGTGTTCGCGCAGTGACGCGTCGGCCGAGGGAATCTGCCGTGCGGCCGACAGCATCAGCGCGAGCGCGTGCTCGGCGGCGCTGTGGATGTTCGACGTCGGCGCGTTCACCACCAACACGCCGCGTGCGGTGGCGGCGTCGACGTCGACGTTGTCGAGGCCGACGCCCGCGCGTGCGACGATCTTGAGTTTGGGCGCGGCGGCCAGCACCTCGGCGTCGACGGTGGTCGCGGACCGGACCAGCAGCGCGTCGGCCTGCGGCACGGCGGCCAGCAGCTTTTCGCGGTCGGGGCCGTCCACCCAGCGGACCTCTACCTGGTCACCAAGCGCTGCCACGGTCGATTCGGCCAGTTTGTCGGCAATTAGTACGACGGGGAGACTCACGCGGCCAGCCTAATAGGCTTCAATTGCGGGGTGGACGTGACCATCGTCGGCAGCGGACCCAACGGCCTGGCCGCCGCCGTCATCTGTGCTCGAGCGGGTCTTTCGGTGCGCGTCATCGAAGGTCAGCCGACTGCCGGTGGCGGCGCCCGCAGCGCGCCCGACCCCGACTTCCCCGACGTGCGCCACGACGTCTGCTCCGCGGTGCATCCACTCGGCGTGGCCTCGCCGTTCTTCGCGCAGTTCGACCTGGCGGCGCGCGGGGTGGCGCTCGTCGCGCCGGAAGTTTCCTATGCCAATCCACTGCCCGGCCGGCCCGCCGCGGTGGCGTACCGCTCGCTGGATCGCACCTGCGACGAGCTCGACGACGGCGCGTCGTGGCGGCGTCTCTTCGGGCCACTGGCCGAACACGCCGACGGTGTCGTGGGATTCTTTCTCGGCGACAAGAGGTCCCTGCCACCCGAACTGGTGACCACGGTGCGCACCGGTCTGCGGGTGCTGGCGCAAGGCAGTCCCGCCTGGGGTGTGCTCCGCGGGCAAGACGCCCAAGCGTTGTTCACCGGCGTTGGCGCGCACGCTATTTCGAAGATGCCGTCACCGGTCAACAGCGGCGCCGGAGTCATGCTGGGTACGTTGGCGCACACGGTGGGCTGGCCGGTGCCGGTCGGCGGAACACAGACGATCCCCGACGCGTTGATCGCCGATCTGCTCTCCCACGGTGGCGAATTGGTTCTGGGTGAACCCGTCACCTCCCCGCCCGACGGCGTGACGATCTACGACACCGCGCCAACGGCTTTGCTCGACATCTACGGCGACGCGGTTCCGTCGCGTTACGCGAAGGCGCTGCGGCGCTACCGTTTCGGGCCCGGTGTGTGCAAGGTCGACTTCGTGCTCTCCGGCGAGATTCCCTGGCGCGACGCGCGGGTCGGTCAGGCACCGACCGTACATCTGGGTGGGACGAGGGCGCAGATGGCCGCGGGTGAACGCGAGATCGCCGCCGGGCGGCACGCCGAACTGCCGATGACGCTCGTCGCGCTGCCGCACCTGGCCGACCCCTCGCGCATCGACGGTCAGGGCCGCAGGCCGTTGTGGACATACGCACATGTTCCGGCCGGATCCACCGCCGACCTGACCGAGACCATCACCGCGATGTTCGAGGCCGCCGCGCCGGGTTTCCGGGACCTGGTCGTCACGTCGCACTGCGTGCCCGCGGCGCAGATGTCCGACCACAACGCGAATTACGTCGGAGGCGACATCATCGTGGGCGGAGCCACCCTGTTCGCCGCAATGGTCGGCCCGACGCTGCGGCTCAATCCGTGGACGACCCCCATCCCGAAGGCGTATCTGTGCTCGTCGGCGACACCACCCGGCACGGGTGTGCACGGGATGGCCGGCTACTACGCCGCCCGCACTGTGCTGCGCAGGGAGTTCGGGATCAGAGCGCTGCCTGAGCTGTCACCATGACAGACGACCGGGAAGATCTGCCGTGGGAGCTGTTCGGCTCGGCCGCAGACGAGTTGGCCGCCGGCGTCGCCGCCGACGGGTTCATACCCGATCTGATCCTGGCCGTGGCACGCGGCGGACTGTTCGTCGCCGGTGCGCTCGGCTACGCGTTGGGGGTGAAGAACGTGGCGGTCATAAACGTCGAGTTCTACACCGGGGTCGATGAACGCCTACCGGTGCCGGTGGTGCTGCCTCCGGTACCGAACACCGTCGACCTCGCGGGTGCGCGCGTATTGATCGCCGACGACGTCGCCGACACCGGTGAGACCTTGCATCTGGTGCGCGACTTCTGCGCCGATCATGTCGCCGATGCCCGCTGCGCGGTGCTGTACCAGAAGCCGCAATCGCTCGTCGATTGCGAATACGTCTGGCGCAGGACCGACCGCTGGATCAATTTCCCGTGGTCGGCCCCTGCCTGAGTTGCGATTTCGGCGCGCTAATCGACGCTCAGCGCACGTGAGCGCGCCGAAATCGCCACGGAGACGCGCTACGCCGTTTCGGTGATCGGGCGGTCGACCCAGCTCATCAGGTCGCGCAGCTTCTTGCCGGTCACCTCGATCGGGTGCTCGGCGTTCTGCTTGCGCAGATCCTCGAGCTGCTTGTTGCCGCCCTCCACGTTGGCGACCAGCTTCTTGACGAAGCTGCCGTCCTGGATATCGGAGAGAATCTGCTTCATCCGCTGCTTGGTGTCGGCGTCGATGACCCGCGGACCCGAAAGGTAGCCGCCGAACTCCGCGGTGTCGGACACCGAGTAGTTCATCCTGGCGATGCCGCCCTCGTACATCAGGTCGACGATCAGCTTCAGCTCGTGCAGCACCTCGAAATACGCCAGTTCCGGCGCATATCCGGCCTCCACCATCACGTCGAAGCCGGTCTTCACCAGCTCCTCGGTGCCGCCGCACAGCACTGCCTGCTCGCCGAACAGGTCGGTCTCGGTCTCGTCCTTGAACGTGGTCTTGATGACGCCGGCACGAGTGCCGCCGATGCCCTTGGCGTAGGACAGTACAAGCGCCTGGCCCTCACCCTTGGGATCCTGCTCCACGGCGACCAGGCACGGGACGCCCTTGCCGTCGACGAACTGCCGACGCACGAGGTGGCCGGGCCCCTTCGGGGCGACCATGCCGACGGTGACGTTGGCGGGCGGCTTGATCAGACCGAAGTGAATGTTGAGGCCGTGCCCGAAGAACAGCGCATTGCCGTCGGTGAGGTTCGGCTCGATGTCTGCTGTGAAGATCTCACCCTGTGCGGTGTCGGGCGCCAGCAACATGATGACGTCGGCCCACTTCGCCACCTCGGCGGGGGTGTCCACCTCGAGGCCCTGCTCGGTGACCTTCGCCCGGGACTTCGAGCCTTCCTTGAGACCGACCTTCACCTCGACGCCGGAATCGCGCAGGCTCAGCGAGTGCGCATGGCCCTGGCTGCCGTAGCCGATGACGCCGACCTTGCGTCCCTGGATGATCGACAGGTCCGCGTCGTCGTCATAAAACATCTCAACTGCCACTGTATTTCCTTCTCTTCTCACTCATTTGAGGGCTTACTCGCTTACTTGGCGCCGATGCCACGCGGACCGCGCGACACCGACACCACTCCGGACTGCACGAGCTCACGGATGCCGTATGGCTCGAGAACCCGCAGGAACGCTTCGAGCTTCGCCGGCGTACCGGTTGCTTCGATCGTCAGCGATTCGGTCGACACGTCGACGACCTTCGCGCGGAACAGGTTCACCGCTTCGATGACCTGACCGCGAGTGGCGGCATCGGCGCGCACCTTGATCAGCGCCAGTTCCCGCGACACCGAGTTGTCCTCCTCCTGCTCGACGATCTTGATCACGTTGATCAGCTTGTTGAGCTGCTTGGTGATCTGTTCGAGTGGATGCTCGTCGACACTGACGACGATGGTCATCCGAGACATGTTCTTCTGCTCGGTGGCGCCGACGGCCAGGGACTGGATGTTGTAGCCGCGCCGCGAGAACAGCGAAGCAATCCGGGCGAGAACGCCCGGCTTGTCCTCGACGAGCACCGAAAGCGTCTGCGTCGGAGTTGAACTCATCACGCGTGCCCTTCCTCGGGATCGTCGAACAGCGGGCGGATGCCGCGGGCGGCCATGATCTCGTCGTTGCCTTTGCCTGCGGCCACCATCGGCCACACCTGCGCATCGGCGCCGACGATGAAGTCGATCACCACCGGCCGGTCGTTGATGGCGCGCGCCTGGTTGATCACGTCGGCGACGTCTTCGGCACGCTCACAACGCAATCCGACGCAGCCCAGAGCCTCGGCGAGCTTGACGAAGTCAGGGATGCGATGCGAGTGCGTGGCCAGATCCGTTTGGCTGTATCGCTTTTCGTAGAACAGCGTCTGCCACTGGCGCACCATCCCCAGATTGCCGTTGTTGATCACGGCGACCTTGATCGGTGCGCCCTCGACCGCGCAGGTGGCCAGCTCCTGGTTGGTCATCTGGAAGCAGCCGTCGCCGTCGATGGCCCACACCTCGGCGTCGGGGCGAGCGAACTTCGCACCCATCGCGGCGGGCACCGCGTAGCCCATCGTGCCGAGTCCGCCCGAGTTGAGCCATGTCCGCGGGTTTTCGTATGAGATGAACTGCGCGGCCCACATCTGGTGCTGACCTACGCCTGCCACGTACACCGCGTCGGGTCCGGCGATCTTGCCCAGCTGTTCGATCACATACTCGGGTGAGAGGCTGCCGTCGCTCTGCGGCCCGTAGCTCAGCGGGTAGGTCGACTGCACCCCGCGCAGATACTCCCACCAGTTGTCCATCTTGATGGAGCCGGTGGACGTGCCGTCGCGGCGCAGCGCCTCGATCAGCTCGGCGATGACCGCCTTGACGTCGCCCACGATCGGCACGTCGGCGTGCCGGTTCTTGCCGATCTCGGCCGGGTCGATGTCGGCGTGGATGACCTTGGCCTCGGGCGCGAACGAATCCAGCTTGCCCGTCACCCGGTCGTCGAAGCGGGTGCCCAGCGCGATCAGCAGATCGCTGCGCTGCAGCGCGGCCACCGCGGCCACCGTGCCGTGCATGCCGGGCATGCCCATGTTCTGGGGATGGCTGTCTGGAAAGGCGCCACGCGCCATCAAGGTGGTGACCACCGGAACACCGGTCAGCTCGGCCAGATCCAGCAGTTCGCGGGTGGCGTCGCCGCGGATCACGCCGCCGCCGACGTACAGCACCGGCTTGCGGGCCGCCGCGATGAGCTTGGCCGCCTCCCGGATCTGCCGGTTGTGCGGTTTGGTGTTCGGCTTGTAGCCGGGCAGCTCGATCCGCGGCGGCCAGCTGAACGTGCACTGTCCCTGCAGAACATCCTTGGGGATGTCAACCAGCACCGGACCGGGGCGCCCCGACCTGGCGATGTGGAAGGCCTCGGCCATCACCCTTGGGATGTCGTCACCTTCGCGCACCAGGAAGTTGTGCTTGGTGATCGGCATCGTGATACCTGAGATGTCGGCTTCCTGGAAGGCATCGGTGCCGATCAGACCGCGGCCGACCTGACCGGTCACCGCGACGATCGGGATCGAGTCCATGTGCGCGTCGGCGAGCGGCGTCACCAGGTTGGTGGCGCCGGGGCCCGACGTCGCCATGCAGACGCCGACCTTGCCGGTGGCGTGAGCGTATCCACTTGCCGCATGTCCTGCGCCCTGCTCGTGGCGGACCAGGACGTGACGAAGCCGCTGCGAGTCGAAAAGCGGATCGTAGACCGGCAACACGGCTCCGCCGGGGATGCCGAAGATGATCTCGACGTCGAGCTCCTCCAACGACCGGATGACCGACTGGGCTCCGGTGAGTTGTTGCGGGGCAACCTTCTTGGGCTGGCTCGACGGGCCGTGACCGGCTGCCTTCGCCGCGGATTGCGCAGCGTTGGCCTCGGCCAAATCCCCGTACGGCGGGTTCGCCGACCGATCCGGGGGTCGTGTGGTTGGTGCGCTCACGATGTCCTCATTTGTCGTCGATTGTGTTGTGGACTTTCAAATGACTGCTGGGGCAACAAAAAACCCCCGCCAGCGAGTCCGCTGTACGAGGGTTGCGCGCTGATACTTGTGACTATGCCCGAGTCAGGGCAAGCGCGGTATCAACGCGCAACCCAATTACTACGAGCAAGCCAAGGTTCTGCACAACAGTTGACCGTAGTCTCCGCACTGGTCAACCGTCAAATTCCTTGACGCGCACCGCGCAGTGGGACGATGGCAGGTGTGACTCCGCAACCGCCCCCTGCACCTGTCGAACCGGTCGTGATCCGGATATCGCCGACGGCGCACCTCGCGGTCGGCTTCCTGGTGCTGGGACTGCTGTCACTGGTGCTGGCCTGGACGTGGTTCGCACCCTTGTTCGTCATTCCCGCGATGCTGTCGGCGTACATCGTTCGGCTGCGCACCACCGCCGATCCCGACACCGTGACCGCACGCAGTCTGCTCGGCAGCGAGACCGTGCGCTGGGAGGACATCGAAGGCCTGCGGTTCAGCAAGGGATCATGGGCCCGGGCACAGCTCAAAGACGGGCGTGAACTGCGGCTTCCCGCCGTGACGTTCGCAACGCTGCCGCAGTTGACCGAGGTCAGCGGGGGCCGCGTGCCCAACCCGTACGGCTGAGCTCAGGCTGTTTTGCGCGTCCGCGTCCGCGTTCCGCGTCAGCTCAGTGGGTTGCCTCCGTTGAGCAGCACCCACAGCGCGATGCCGCCGCCGACGCCGATCAACAGCGCGGCGAACGACCCGACGAACGGTCGACGGGCCCAGCCGCGACCGGCGTCCAGCCCGTATCTGCCCGGGCCGGCGAGGACGATTGCGACGACCGCGGCGATCAGGATGACCTTGTACTCGTGGCCGTCGGTCAGGAAATCCCTCAACCTGGCCGCGTCGTGGGCGGCCATGGCCTCCACGAGCAGGCCGTTGACCAGGTAGGCCAGCGCCCCCGCCGCCGCCAGCGGGGTGAACAGACCCAGGATCAGCAGCACACCCGCGAGTATCTCGGCGCCGGTGGCGATATACGTCAGCATGTCGGCGTGCTGGTAGCCGACTTCGGTCAGCCGGTCCTGGAACCCGTCAAGACCGGGACCGCCGAACCAGCCGAACGCCTTCTGCAGGCCGTGAGCGATCAACAGGGCGCCGACTGCCCAGCGCAGCAGCATCAGGCCGAGGTCCTGGGTGCCACGCCGATCGTCTATCGGACGATCGTGATATCCGGGACCGATGTCGGCGGGTTGTGCGTAGGGGTTCAAGGGTTGGCTGTCGCCGGCCTGTGCGTACGGCGACGCTTCCGGCTCCCCGATCAGCCCGAATCCAGGCTGGGAGCCGGTCCGGTAGTTGGGGATGGCGGTGGTTTCGAAATCACCGGCGTAGTTGGACGAGGGCAGATCGTCCTCGGGGTCGACCAGGCTTGCCGACCCGGGCCGGCCCAGGTCGTCGGGCCGCTGCCACTGGGGATTACTGGTCACCTGCCCAGGGTAAGTGGTCAGGATCGGCGAATCGCGGATTGGCGCGGCGCTTTTGTGCCCTAGTTCGCAGGTGCCGAGGCGACGCGCCTGAACGCCGCGTGGCGCGCACCGAGGAACAATCCGTAACCTGGCGGGCATGAATCTGCGCGGGCCGATGCGTGCCGTCGTCGCACTGTCGTGTGCCGCGTTGCTCGTGCTGTCGGGGTGCGCGCGATTCGACAGCGCCCAGTCGCAGCCGTTCACCACCGAACCCGAGCTTCAACCAGGCCCCAGCTCGACTCCCCCGCCGCCCCCTCCGCTGCCACCGAAGCCGTTTCCCAAGGAGTGCCCCGCACCAGGGGTGATGCAGGGCTGCCTGGAGAGCACCAGCGGGCTGATCATGCTGCCCGACAGCCAGTCCGCATTGGTCGCCGAACGCGTCACCGGCGCCGTCAAAGAGGTGTCCGTTCGGGCAGAACCAAAGGTCAAAACCGTCATCCCGGTCGATGGCAGCGGCGACGGCGGCCTGATGGACATCGTGCTGTCGCCGACGTACTCGCAGGACCGGCTGATGTACGCATACGTCAGCACGCCGACCGACAATCGGGTGATCCGCATCGCCGACGGCGACATTCCCAAGCCGATTTTCACCGGTATCCCCAAAGGCGCGACCGGAAACATGGGTGCCCTGGTCTTCACCAGCCCCACCACGTTGGTCGTGCTCACCGGTGATGCGGGTGACCCGGCACTGGCGGCCGACCCGGCGTCGCCGGCGGGCAAGGTGCTGCGCATCGAGCAGCCGACCACGGTCAACCAGGCGCCGCAGACCACCGCGCTGAGCGGGATGGGATCGGGTGGCGGCATGTGCGTCGACCCGTCGGACGGCTCGCTGTACATCGACGACCGCACGCCGACCGCCGACCGGTTGCAGCGCATCACCAAGGATTCGAAGGTCTCCACGGTGTGGACCTGGCCCGACAAGCCCGGTGTCGCCGGATGCGCGGCGCTGGACGGCACGGTGCTCGTCAACCTGATCAACACCAAGCAGACGGTGGCCGTGCGACTGGCGCCGGACACCGGATCGGTGACCGGGGAGCCGGAGGTGGTCCGCCAGGACGTGCACGGCCACGCGTGGGCGCTGCAGTCGTCGCCGGACGGCAACGTGTGGGGCGCGACGGTGAACAAGACCGCAGGCGATTCCGAGAAGCTCGACGATGTCGTGTTCCCGGTGTTCCCGTCGGGCGGCGGCTTCCCGCGCAGTAACGCCGACAACACCTAAACCGCCGGGCGAACCGGCTCGATCCGCCGGTGCCACGGTTGGACGCTACCCGCAGAAGTGGCGGACGCGGGTGATACCTGTTGTCGCATCGACGATTTCGCAGAAAACGACGCCACGCCCTGACGGTGTGCTGACCGAAGCGCTGACGGTGTCACCTGCCGCGATCATCTTGAACCATCGGCCGCCCCGCACGCTGTCGACGAACTCGCTGGCTGCGATCGGGTTCGTTTCACCGACGCTGACAGCCGCCCCGCGACTCAGCGCCCGCCGCGCCGTCATCTCGTCACCGGCGACGGCTGCATCGAGAAATGCCTCGACACAACGTTTCTGGCGTCGTCCCGGCCGCCGGAAGCCTGAAGCGAAACCCGCCGTGCCGCCGAGCCCTTGATTGCGCAGCAGTTCGCCGCCCAGCCGCAGCGAGACCGGCAGCGATTTCGCGCCCTCGCGCAGCATCTGCACCACCATCGTCGGCAGCTCCCAGTGCGCGCGCAGTCGCTCGATCTGCCAGTCGCCGTCGAACGGCCTCAGGTCGTAGCGCAGATGCATCGGAACGTTCAGCGTCACGGCCGCCGCCATCACGATTTCGAGCATCAGGTCGCGAACCACGGCAGGGCCGGCCGCCAGGTCGACATCGCGGTGAAAGATGATCTGCCGCGGTCCGATGAACGTGTCGTAGAACCGGCCGATCTCCTCGACGCCGACGTGCGGACGGGAACCGTACGGGTCCTCGACGCGCGCATCGGCGGCGAACAGCCCGACCCAGCCCGTGCGGTCGTGCACATCGCTCGCCGCAGGCGAACGTTCCACCACCGCCAGCAGTTCGGCGTCTGCCGCGGCCATCTAGGTGCAGGCCGCCAACACCAGCTCGCGAACCCGTGCCGCGTCGGCCTGGCCCTTCGTCGCCTTCATCACGGCGCCGACGATCGCTCCGGCGGCCTGCACCTTGCCGCCGCGGATCTTCTCCGCCACGTCGGGATTGGCGGCCAGCGCGTCGTCGACCGCCGCCTGGATCAGTGAGTCGTCGCGGACCAGCTCCAGTCCGCGCGCCTTCATCACGTCAGCGGGTTCGCCCTCACCGGCCAGCACACCCTCTACCACCTGACGGGCCAGCTTGTTGGACAGCTTGCCCTCGTCGATCAACACGACCACCGCGGCGACCTGCGCAGGCGTGATGGCCAGCTCGTCGAGCTCGACGCCTGCCTCATTGGCCTTCTGCACCAGGAAGTTCCCCCACCACGCCCTCGCGGCCTCGCTGGGCGCGCCCTGTGCGACGGTGGCGGCCACCAGATCGACGGCGCCCGCGTTGACCAGATCGCGCATGACCTCGTCGGAGACTCCCCAGTCGGATTGAATGCGCTTGCGCTGCAACCACGGGTATTCGGGAATGGTCTCGCGCAGCTTCTCCACGAAGTCGGCGTCGGGTGCGATCGGCTCGAGGTCGGGCTCGGGGAAGTAACGGTAGTCCTGCGCCGTCTCCTTGCTGCGGCCCGGCGACGTGTAGCCGTCCTCGTGGAAGTGCCTGGTCTCCTGGTGGATTCGGTCACCGGCGTCCAGAACCGCGGCCTGCCTGCGCATCTCGTAACGGACCGCGACCTCCACGCTCTTCAAAGAGTTGACGTTCTTCGTCTCGGTGCGGATACCGAACTCGGTTGCCCCGGTCGGCTTGAGCGAGAGGTTCGAATCACATCGCATCGAGCCCTGGTCCATCCGCACATCGGAAACACCCAAGGCGCGCAACATGCCTCGAAGCGCGGTCACATAGGCCCGGGCGATCTCGGGTGCACGCGCACCGGTTCCCTCGATCGGCCTGGTGACGATCTCGATCAGCGGCACACCCGCGCGGTTGTAGTCGATCAGCGACGTGGTCGCGCCCGCGATGCGGCCGGTCTCGCTGCCGAGGTGGGTCAGCTTGCCGGTGTCCTCTTCCATGTGCGCGCGCTCGATCTCGACGCGCCATGTGGTGCCGTCGTCGAGGGGGACGTCGAGGTAGCCGTTGATCGCGATCGGCTCGTCGTATTGGGAGATCTGGTAGTTCTTCGGCATGTCCGGGTAGAAGTAGTTCTTCCTCGCAAACCGGCACCACGGCACGATCTCGCAGTTCAGCGCCAGCCCGATCCGCATCGCCGACTCGACGGCGAGCTGGTTGAGCACCGGCAGCGAGCCGGGCAGGCCGAGGCACACCGGGCACACCAGGGTGTTGGGCTCGGCGCCGAACCGGTTGGCGCAGCCGCAGAACATCTTGGTCGCCGTCGACAGCTCGACGTGCACCTCGAGGCCGAGAACCGGGTCGTAGCGTGCGACGACGTCGTCGTAATCGACCAGTTCGGCAGTGGATGCAGCGGTCATGCCCCCGATCCTAGTGGGTCACTTTTCTCCCGCGAGCAGACGCAAACTCGCACAGATCGGTCCCTGTTCATGCGAGTTTGCGTCTGCTCGCCGAAGAAATCAGCCGAAGAATTCGGCGGCGTCGTCGTATCGGCTCTGGGGCACCAGCTTCAGCTGACGGACGGCGTCGGCAAGTGGCACGCGGCCGATCTCCTGGCCTCGCAGCGACACCATCATCCCGTACTCGCCAGCGTGGGCTGCGTCGGCGGCGTTGACGCCGAATCGAGTGGCGAGCACACGGTCGTACGGGGTCGGCGTGCCGCCGCGCTGAACATGGCCGAGAACGGTGACCCGCACCTCTTTGTTGATCCGCTTTTCCACCTCGTAGGCCAGCTGCTGGGCGACGCCGGTGAACTTCTCGTGCCCGAACTCGTCAATACCGCCCTCGCGCAACTTCATCGAGCCCGTCGCGGGCTTGGCGCCTTCGGCCACCACGCAGATGAAGTGCGAATCGCCGCGCACGAAGCGTGCCTTGATCAGCCGGCACACCTCCTCGACGTCGAACGGCTGCTCCGGAATCAGCGTCATGTGCGCGCCGGAAGCCAGGCCGGCATTCAGTGCGATCCAGCCTGCGTGCCGCCCCATCACCTCGACGAGCATCACCCGCTGGTGTGACTCGGCCGTGCTGTGCAGGCGGTCGATGGCCTCGCTGGCAACGCCCAACGCGGTGTCGTGGCCGAACGTTACGTCGGTGCAGTCGATGTCGTTGTCGATCGTCTTGGGCACACCGACGACGGGAACGTTCTCCTCGGACAGCCAATGCGCCGCGGTCAGGGTGCCTTCGCCGCCGATCGGGATCAGCACGTCGATGCCGTTGTCGTCCAGCGTCTGCTTGATCTGGTCGAGGCCGGCTTTGAGCTTGTCCGGGTGCACCCGCGCGGTGCCCAGCATGGTGCCGCCCTTGGCGAGCAGGCGGTCGTTGCGGTCATCGTTGCGCAGCTGGACGCGACGGTCCTCGAGCAGACCGCGCCAGCCGTCCAGAAAGCCCACGACCGACGAGCCGTAGCGCACATCGCAGGTGCGCACCACCGCGCGTATCACCGCGTTCAGCCCTGGACAGTCGCCGCCTCCGGTCAGAATTCCGATGCGCATGGGCCCATCCTCCCCTGTGTCGCCGTTGTGGGCACC
Organism: Mycobacterium sp.; assembly: GCF_032159565.1. Classification (GTDB taxonomy): domain Bacteria; phylum Actinomycetota; class Actinomycetes; order Mycobacteriales; family Mycobacteriaceae; genus Mycobacterium. The sequence goes on along the minus strand of NZ_JAVHWR010000130.1, from coordinate 55,419 downwards.
CTGTCGAGCTACACCGCCGTCGGCAGTGCTCCGCGGGCTGCCTCGTAGGCTGCACCGACGCGGTAGAGCCGGTCGTCGGCCAGCGCCGGAGCCATGATCTGAAGTCCGACGGGCAGGTTGTCGTCGGGCGAGAGACCCGACGGCACCGACATGCCGCAGTGCCCGGCCAGGTTCAGCGGCAGCGTGCAGAGATCGAACAGGTACATCGCCAGCGGATCGTCGACCTTCTCCCCGAGCGGGAACGCGGTGGTCGGGGTCGCGGGCGACACCAGCACGTCGACCTTCTGGTAGGCGGCATCCAGGTCGCGGGCGATCAGCGTGCGCACCTTCTGCGCCTGGTTGTAGTACGCGTCGTAATAGCCCGCCGACAACGCATAGGCGCCAATCATGATGCGGCGCTTGACTTCCGGCCCGAAGCCGGCGGCGCGCGTCATCGCCATGACTTCCTCGGCGCTGTGTGTCCCGTCGTCGCCGACCCGAAGGCCATACCGCATACCGTCGAACCGGGCCAGGTTGGACGACACCTCCGACGGCAGGATCAGGTAGTAGGCGGGCAGCGAGTAGTCGAAGTGCGGGCAGTCGACCTCGGACACCTCGGCGCCGAGTTCCGTCAGCTTCTCGACCGCGGCGTTGAACGACGACAGCACACCCTGCTGGTAGCCGTCGCCGCGCAACTGACGGACCACGCCGACCTTGACACCGCGCAGGTCGCCGTGGGCGCCCGCCCTGGCCGCACCGACGATGTCGGGCACCTCGGCGTCGATCGACGTCGAGTCCCTCCGGTCGTGGCCCGCGATCACCTGGTGCAGCAGCGCGGTGTCGAGCACCGTGCGCGCACACGGTCCGCCCTGATCCAGCGACGACGCGCAGGCGACGAGGCCGTATCGCGACACCGTGCCGTAGGTGGGCTTGACGCCGACGGTCGCGGTCAACGCGGCGGGCTGCCGGATCGACCCGCCGGTGTCCGACCCGATGGCCAGCGGCGCCTGGAACGCGGCCAGCGCCGCCGCACTGCCGCCGCCGGAGCCGCCCGGCACCCGCTCGACGTCCCATGGATTGCGGGTCGGGCCGAAGGCCGAGTTCTCCGTTGACGAACCCATCGCGAACTCGTCCATGTTGGTCTTGCCGAGGATCGGGATGCCCGCGGCGCGCAGCCGCACCGCGACCGTCGAGTCATAGGGCGATGTCCAGCCCTCGAGGATTTTCGACCCGCATGTGGTCGGCATGTCCGTCGTGGTGAACACGTCCTTGAGCGCCAACGGAACACCGGCCAGGGGCGACAGCAGCTCCTCGCCCGCCGCGACCGAGGCATCCACCCGACCGGCCGCCTCCAGCGCCTGCTCCCCTGCGACATGCAGGAACGCCCGGTACTTGTCGTCGGTCTCGGCGATCCGGTCCAGGCAGGCGCGGGTGACCTCGGCCGACGACAGCTCCTTGGCGGCGATCTTGGCGCCCAGCGTCGCCGCGTCCAGCCTGATCACGTCGCTGCTCACGCCTCGCGGGCTCATGCCGGCTCCCCCAGAATCCGTGGCACGGCGAACCGGCCCTCGGCCGACTTCGGTGCCTGCGCCAGCGCCTCCTCCTGCGTCAGCCCTGGCTCGACGACGTCGGGCCGGGTGACGTTTACCGACGTAAGCGGGTTGTCGGTGGCTTCGACATCGGTGACGTCGACGGCCTGGATCCGGCTGACGTGCTCGAGGATGGCGTCGAGCTGGCCTGCGAAGCTGTCCAGCTCGTCGTCGCTCAGGGCGAGCCGGGACAGGCGCGCGAGGTGGGCAACCTCGTCTCGGGAGATCTGGGACACGACATCAAAGCGTAGTCATGCGCGAAAGGCCGGCATGCCGAGCCCGTACCCCTGTGCAACAGTGTTGCGCGTGCCTTCGTTCATGCTGCGGGTCCAGCTGGAGGATCGACCGGGCAGGCTGGGCTCACTGGCCGTCGCGCTCGGCTCGGTGGGCGCCGACATCCTGTCCCTCGATGTGGTGGAGCGCGGCGCGGGCTACGCGATCGACGACCTGATCGTCGACCTGCCGCCCGGCGCGATGCCCGACATGCTGATCACCGCCGCGGAGAACCTCAAGGGTGTGCGGGTGGACAGCATCCGCCCGCACACCGGGTTGCTCGAGGCGCACCGCGAGCTCGAGCTGGTCGACCACATCGCCGCGGCGCCGAACAGGCACGCGAAATTACAGGTGCTCGCCCAAGAGGCGCCGCGCGTGCTGCGCGTCGGCTGGTGCACGGTGGTCCGGCTGACCGGGCCCAACATCAGTCGCATCGTCGGCAGTTTCGGCGCACCCGAGACACACCTCAACGAGGCGCCCTGGCTGCCGATCGACAGCGCCAAGGCGCTCGACGGCGACGCCGACTGGGTGCCGCAGGTGTGGCGGGATATGGACACCACCCTCGCGGCCGCACCATTGGGCGATCAGAACATCGCCGTGGTGCTCGGCAGGCCCGGCGGTCCGGCGTTCCGGCCCTCTGAGGTGGCGCGGCTGGGCTATCTCGCCGGCATCGTCGCGACGATCCTGAGATGAACCGTCAGGCGCCTGCAGGTACCGGATAGCGGTCGTTGACGTCGGCGTTGCTGTCCTTCCGGGCGCAGTGTGCGCAGCAGAAGATGCCGTCGTCGGTCTCGATTCCGTGGCCCAGGATCCGGCATCCGCAGTGTGCACACTCCGGCGCCAGCTGGACGGCAGCGCACTCGATGCTGTCGAAGTTCTCGCTGCGGCCGTCGGGCCAGGTCACCGTGAACGCCTTGTCGTAGTCGTTGCCGCACGTCGCGCAGATTGTCATCGCAGTCACTCCCCCACATCGGTTCGCTCCGACGCATTCCCGGCCATCGCGAGCGGCAAACTACCGCGGCTGGGCCTCAGACCCCGTCGGGACCGTTTTCCAACAGCCGGCCGAAGGCGTCCTCGTCGAGGACCGGCACCCCCAACTCGACGGCCTTGTCGTACTTCGATCCCGGCGCGTCGCCTGCGACGACGTACGCCGTCTTCTTCGACACCGACCCGGCCGCCTTGCCGCCGCGCGCGACGATGGCCTCCTTGGCGTCGTCACGCGAGAAGTTGGTCAAGGATCCGGTCACGACGATGGACAATCCCTCCAGCGTGCGCTCGACGCCGGCGTCGCGTTCGTCGGCCATCCGCACCCCCGCGGCGCGCCACTTGTCGACGATGGCGCGGTGCCAGTCGACACTGAACCATTCGGTGACCGCCGCGGCGATCGTCGGTCCGACCCCCTCGACGACCGAAAGCTCCTCCTCGGAGGCCGACATGATCGCCTCCAGGCTGCCGTATTCGGCTGCCAGCGCGCGGGCGGCGGTCGGGCCGACGTGGCGGATCGACAACGCGACGAGCACCCGCCACAACGGCTGGGCCTTGGCTTCGTGCAGGTTCACCAGCAGCCGCTTGCCGTTGGCTGACAGTTTCCCGTCTTTGGTTGTGAACAGGTCGGTGCGCAGCAGGTCCTCCCTCCCGATGGTGAACAGGTCACCTTCGTCGGTGATGACGCCGGCCTGCAGCAGCGCGATTCCGGCTTCGTAGCCGAGGCCCTCGATGTCGAACGCGCCGCGCCCTGCGACGTGGAAGACCCGCTCGCGCAATTGCGCCGGACACGACCGGGTGTTGGGGCAGCGGATGTCGGCGTCGCCTTCTTTGGCCGGTGCGAGTTTCGTGCCACATTCTGGACATGTTGTCGGCATGACGAATTCGCGTTCGGAGCCGTCACGCAGGTCGACGACGGGCCCGAGGACTTCGGGAATCACGTCGCCGGCCTTCCGGATCACCACGGTGTCACCGATGAGCACGCCCTTGCGCTTGACCTCCGACCCGTTGTGCAGCGTGGCCTGGCTGACCGTCGAGCCCGCGACCTTGACGGGCTCCATCCAGGCGAACGGGGTGACCCGGCCGGTGCGCCCGACGTTGACTCTGATGTCCAGCAGCTTGGTGGTCGCTTCTTCCGGCGGGTACTTGTAGGCGATGGCCCATCGCGGCGCCCGCGACGTCGAGCCGAGCCGCCGCTGCAGTGCGACGTCGTCGACTTTGACGACGAGACCGTCGATTTCGTGTTCGACGTCGTGGCGGTGTTCGCCCCAGTAGGCGATGCGCTCGGTGACCGCTTCGATGCCCTGCACCCTCACGGTGTGATCGGACACCGGCAGCCCCCACGACTCCAGCGCGCGGTAGGCGTCGTGCAGCGTCTTGGGGCGGAAGCCCTCCGTGCGGCCGAGCCCGTGGCAGATCATCCGTAGCCTGCGACGGGCGGTGACGGCGGGGTTCTTCTGTCGCAATGAGCCTGCTGCGCTGTTACGCGGGTTGGCGAACGGCGGCTTGCCCTCGGCGACCAAACCCGCGTTGAGTTCCTCGAAATCGGCGACCCGGAAGAACACCTCGCCACGCACCTCGAGCACCTTCGGCACCGGGAACTCCTTTGAGCCCGTGAGCTTCTCAGGTACGTCGTCAATGGTGCGGGCATTGAGCGTGACGTCCTCACCGGTGCGACCGTCGCCGCGGGTGGCCGCGCGAACCAGCTTCCCGTCGCGGTAGACCAGCGCCAGGGCGACACCGTCGATCTTCAGCTCGCACAGGTAGTGCGCGTCGTCTCCGATCTCGCCCTTGATGCGCCCGGCCCATGCCGCGAGCTCGTCGGGAGTGAAGACGTTGTCCAGGCTGAGCATGCGCTCCAGATGCTCCGCGGACGTGAAGTCGGTCGCGAAGCCCGCGCCGCCGACCAGCTGCGTCGGCGAATCGGGGGTCCGCAGCTCGGGGTGTTGGTCCTCCAGCGTCTGGAGTTCGCGCAGCAGCGTGTCGAACTCGGCGTCGGAGATGACGGGGGCGTCTTTGACGTAATAGCGGAACTGGTGTGCACGCACCTCGTCGGCCAGTTCCTGCCAGCGGCGGCGCAGATCGGCATCGGGCGCGTCTTCGGACTGTTGGGCCAGCGCCTTTTGCGCCTCGGATGCCTTCGGGCTCACCCTCGCAGGCTATCCGAGCACTGTGACATCGAAACCGGTCGGAGCGGGTGTGATCACCTGCGCGTTTGACATTATGCAGGTATATACCTGCATAATGATCGAGTGGCCGACGATCCGATGGACAAGGTGTTCAAGGCGCTCGCCGACCCGGGCCGCCGACTGCTGCTGGATCGGTTGCGCCAGGACAACGGCCAAACACTCGGCCAGCTGTGCGAGTACCTCGAAATGGCGCGCCAGTCGGTGAGCCAGCATCTGGCCGTGCTCGAGTCGGCCAATCTCATCAGCAGCGTGCGGCGTGGACGGCTCAAGTTGCACTACTTGAATCCCGTTCCGCTGCAAGAGATTGCGTACCGCTGGATTCAGGACTTCGAACATTCGCGGCTTAACGCGCTACATGCGTTGAAGCACCAGGCAGAGGAGGCCGACATGGCGACACCCGACGGCAAGCCGTCTTTCGTGTACGTGACCTACATCCACAGCAGCCCCGACAAGGTCTGGAAGGCGCTCACCGACGCCGACCTGACTGCCGAATATTGGGGCCACAGCAACGTGTCGGACTGGCAACCGGGGTCACGCTGGGAGCATGTGCGTACCGACGGCTCGGGAATCGCAGACGTCGCGGGCGAGGTGATCGAGTCGACGCCGCCCCGGCGGCTGGTCATCACTTTCGGCGGCACGGACCGGCCGGGCCAGTTGTCGGTGGTGCGCTTCGACATCGAACCACACCACGACATCGTGCGACTGACGGTGACCCACGACGACATCACCGACGCCTCGGACTACGAGTCGGCCGCGGCGGGCTGGGCGGCGGTCTTGTCGAACCTGAAGTCGCTCTTGGAAACCGGGTCCGTGCTGCCGCAGGCGCCATGGGAAATGCATGCCGAGCTACGCGCCCAACAGATGTCGGGCTAGCGGGTAGCGTGGCGACATGCCGCATCCGGTCATGTTCCGCGACGACGATCCGGATCTCGCGGAGGTGCGCAAGATCGCACTGAGCTATCCCGACGCGTTCGAAAAGGTCTCCCACGGCAGGCCCGCGTTCTTCGTGTCGAAGATGTTCGCCATGTACGGCGGTAGCGCCAAGCCGGCGACCAAGGGCGACTACATCTCGTACCCGCATTCGATCATGGTGAAGGTCGATGAGAGCGACCGCAGAGCGCTCGGGCAGGACACTCGGTTCTTCTACCCGGCGTATCTGGGCCCGTCGGGATGGCTCGGGCTGGATTTCACCGCGACGAAGGCGATCGACTGGGTCGAGGTGGGTGAGCTGATCGACGCGTCCTTCCGGATGGTCGCACCGAAGAAGCTCATCAAGCAGCTCGACCACGCCTGAACCGCGCCAGGCCGACATGGTTCTATCGACTCCATGAGCTTCGCCAGCCCCTATCCCGACGTCGAGATCCCGAACGTCAGCGTCTATGAATACCTGTTCGGCAACCTCGACGATGCAGACGCCGACAGCGTCGCGCTGGTGGACACGAAATCGGGTAGTGCGATCAGCTACCGCGACACCGTCGGCAACATAAATTCATTCGCCGGTGCACTGGCCGATCGCGGGATCGCGGTCGGTGATGTGGTCGGTCTGCTGGCGCCGAACAGCGCCGCGTTCGCGATCGCCTTCCACGGCATCCTGCGCGCCGGCGCCACCGCCACCACCATCAACGTGTTGTTCACCGCGAAGGACATCGTCAAGCAGCTGACCGATTCCAAGGCGACGATGCTCATCACGGTCAGCCCGCTGCTCTCCCAGGCCAGGGAGGCCGCCGCCGCGGTGGGCATATCCGACGAACAACTGGTGGTGCTCGACGGCGCCGACGGCCACCCGAGTGCGGCGGATCTTCTCGGTGCAGGCGCGGCACCCCCGGAGGTCAGCTTCGACCCCGAGACGCACCTGGCCGTACTGCCCTACAGTTCGGGCACGACCGGCAACCCCAAGGGCGTGATGCTCACGCATCGCAACCTTGTCGCCAACATCGCCCAGATCCGTGCGGCCCAGGACGTCGCGGCCGACGACGCCGTCATCGCCTTCTTGCCCTTCTTCCACATCTACGGAATGACGGTGCTGCTCAACGCTGTCCTGCGGGCGCGAGCGCGGCTGATCATGATGCCGAGCTTCGACCTCGAGGAGTTCCTCGCGAACATCCAGAACCACAGGGTGACCGTGGCGTTCATCGCGCCGCCGGTGGCGGTGGCGCTGGCCAAGCATCCGCTCGTGGACAAATACAACGTGTCGACGCTGCGCGCGGTGCTGTCCGGCGCGGCACCGTTGGACGAGGACCTGGGCCACGGCGTGGCCGACCGCATCGGATGCCCGGTGGTCCAGGGCTATGGCATGACCGAACTCAGCCCCGTCAGCCACTGCACGCCGTTCGACGGCGGCAAGCGGCTCGTCGGATCGGCCGCTCCCATCGGCGCTGCCGGATGGACGGCGGCCAATTCCTCGTCCAGGCTCATCGAGCCCGATAGCGGCGACGAGATCGATGTTCCCGCTGCGGGTCTCAGTGAGACCGGCGAGTTGTGGTTCAGGGGACCGAATGTGATGGCCGGCTATCTCGGCAACGAGGAAGCAACCAGGGAAACGATCGACGACGACGGCTGGCTGCGCACCGGAGACCTGGCCCGGGTCGACTCGTCGGGATGCGTGTACATCGTCGACCGGCTCAAGGAACTCATCAAGTACAAGGGTTACCAGGTGCCGCCAGCCGAACTGGAGGCGGTGCTGCTGACCCACCCGGCGATCGCCGACGCCGCGGTGGTCGGGGTGCGCGACGCGGATTCCGGCGAAGAGGTGCCAAAAGCTTTCGTGGTCAAGCAATCCGGGGCCGCGCTGACCGAGGCAGACGTGATGGACTTCGTGGCCGGTGAGGTTGCGCCCTACAAGAAAGTGCGACAGGTGGCATTCATCGATGCGATCCCGAAGTCGTCGGCGGGCAAGATCCTGCGCAAGGATCTGCGCCAGGACTCAACTGCGCAGTGACTCCCGCAGCGACTGGGCGGCCCGCGCCTGCCGGTAGCCGAGCACGGCTCCGATGGCGGGTATCAGAACCAGACCTGCGACGCCGGCCAGCGGATCGGCCACCGTATCGGTTGTCCCGGTGCCGTATTCGCCGACGGTGAGGTGGGCCGGGCGGATGCGCTCGACCGGTGGCATGGGTGGCGGCAGCGGCGGAAAGTTGATCTCGATCGCCGCGGGCACCCCGGGCGCGGCAGGTATCGCCGCGGGCGAGACCATCACGTCGTCCGTCAGCACCGCCTCGGCTGCTGGGCCGGGCATCGGAACGTGGGTTCCCGGTGTGCGGCCGTTGCCGACGACAACCTTCGGTGCACGCAACGTTGCGAGGGGCCGGCCCGAGTAACCGGACCCGGCCCTTGGCGCGGCGGCCGAAACGTTGTCGCCTGCGGGCTGCTCGACTACCGCAGCAGACCGCAGCGCGGTCAGGCTTTCGGTGCCCAACCCGGTCACCACGGCAGGGTCCTCGAGATCGCTGCCGCCCACGGATAGATTCATCGACGGCGGAGTGAGATCCGGGTTTGAATCGTTGTCGGTGTCGGCGACCTGCAGAGCCACACCGGGCTGAACGTCGCCGAGGGGGCCGCCTGAACCGTTCTTCCGGCTGTCGTTCTTGGCATGGGCGCCCGAACCGTGCTTGTCGGCGACTGCGTGCGCGGGGTTCGGACCGGCGATCAGCAGAGACGCTGCGAGCACACCGGCTCCCGCCGCGAAGCGAACAGTCGAGTAAGCCACGATCCCTTCCTGACGTACTGGGCTCGCGGGCCCAGGATCGGCCCATGCATTGTGACACAAACCTTTGCCCGGCAAACGTTATTTCATGATCGCGGCCGGGTCGGCGGCGATGGCGTCGGAAGCTTCCTGGACGAGTTCGATCGCGATGCGGGCCCATTGCGGAGTCGCGCCGGCCAGGCCGCATACCGGGGTGATGCCGATCCGCTCGGGCAGCACCGTGCGGGGGAACCCGAGTCGGTCGGTGAAATCGGCCACCGAACCGGCCACCTCCCGCGCCGACGGGCGGGGGTCGGGTGCGGCAGCGGGTACGACGCCGAACAACACGGTGCGGCCCGATTCGACGAACTCGCCCACGCCGTCGACGTCGCCTGCCGTCAGCGTCGACAGGTCGATCGAGACCGCGCTGAGAGCACTGCGCTGCAATAGCGGCCAGGGCAGTTCGGCCGCACAACTGTGCAGGGCCACTTCGCCGCCGACGACTGTCACGCACTCGTCCAGCAGCTCCCCAGCCACCGATTCGTCGACCGGATGCACCGGCGTCATGCTCGTCACACCGGTGAGTCGCCCTGCCAGCGCCGCAGGCAGCAGCGGTTCGTCGAACTGGACCACCACGGGGCAATCGAGTCGGCGCCCGACCTCGGCGCGGTGTGCCGCGACGCCTTCGGCCAGCGATCGCGCCAGGTCGCGGGCGGCACCCAGATCCGTGATCGCCCGGTGCCCGTTGGACAGTTCCAGTTGTGCCGCGAGCGTGATCGGGCCCGCCGCCTGCACCTTGACGGTTCGTTGCGACCCGCGAAGACCGGCCGTCTCCCATGCCTCTTCGAGCGCATCGACGTCCTCGGCGAGCAGGCTGACCGCACGGCGGGTCACCGCACCGCGTCCTGCGGTGATGCGGTAGCCCCTCGGCACGGTGTCGATGTTGATGTCGACGAGCAGTGCGCCGGCCCGTCCGATGAGGTCGGCCCCGACTCCACGGGCAGGCAACTCCACCAGATGCGGCAGTCGATGCAACTCTCCGACCACGATTTCGGCAGCCTCCCGAGCCGACGTGCCCGGCCAGGATCCGATGCCGGTGCCGGCGGCGAAGCCGCGCGCGTGGGAAGCGAAATCGTTACTGGTCACTTCACCAACACTATTCGCCTCACGCGCCACAGGCGTTAGTCTGCGAAACAGGAAGGAGTCGACACGATGTCCTCAGCGGCCGTCCGACTGGCGGTGTTGTGCGCCGCAACGCTGCTCGCCGCGGGCTGCGCACAGACCATCCACGGCACGGCGACGCGGGCCGCTCCTGGTATCGACGACGAATCGCATTCACCCGTCGACGTGGAATCGGTGATGCTGGATCAGGGTCAGATGCGCGCCATCACCGGCGCGGGCGACAATCTGACCGTCGTGCCCAGCATGGACGGCAAGATCCCCGTCGACGTCAGCGATCTGATGAACGGCACGCCGCAGCAATGTCAGTGGTACTTCGCGGAGACGCAGACGTTCGGCCCTGACGTCGAAGAGTTCCACAAGACGACTTTCCAGAATCCGCCCGACGGCGGGCTGATCTCCGAAGGTGCCGCCGCATATCGCGACCCCGAGACCGCACGACACGCGTTCGCCGACCTTGTTGGACAGGTATACGACTGCGGCTCAACGGAACTCGGTTCGACGTTCATCGGCGAGTGGACCGCCGACGCCGACACGCTGAGAATGCGCTCGGCGGGTACGTGCGGCCGGGACTACCGGATCAAGAACGTCGTGGTCGCCGAGGTGTCGTTCTGTTCGTTCCCCGATTCGGTGCCCGACATCGTCATGACGAACATCATGGACAAGGTTCCCAACTAAGAACTGTGCGCGATCGTGGCGCTGCCGATGACTTCGTCGCCGTCGGCGTCGGGACGGTAGAGCACCATGGTCTGGCCCGGCGCCACGCCGAGCAGCGGGGCACGCAGGTCGGCTACCAAAGCCCCGTTGCGCACCTCGGCCACGGCCTCGGCGATGCCGCCGTGTGCGCGCACCTGCACCGCACACTCGATGGGTCCGTGCGGCACCGCGCCTGAGGTGAAGACGGCTTTCTCGCCCACCAGCGTCCACACCTCGAGGTCAGTGAGGGCACCGACGCGCACCGTCGCGGTCTCGGCGTCGATGGCCGTCACATAGCGGGGACGCCCGTCGGGGCCGGGTCCTGCGATGCCGAGGCCCTTGCGCTGGCCGATGGTGAAGCCGTGCACGCCGTCGTGTTCGGCGAGCACCGTGCCGCCGGCGTCGACCACACTCCCCCGCCGCACCCCGATGCGGCTGCCGAGGAACGCCCTGGTGTCCCCGGACGGGATGAAGCAGATGTCGTGGCTGTCGGGTTTGTCGGCAACGGCCAGGCCGCGGCGCGCGGCCTCCTGCCGGATCTGCGGCTTGGGTGTGTCGCCGATGGGGAACAGCGCATGGCGCAGCTGCTCGGCGGTCAGCACTCCAAGCACATACGACTGGTCCTTGTCGCCGTCGACGGCGCGCCGCAACCGACCATCGGTCAGCCGCGCGTAGTGACCGGTCGCGACGGCGTCGAATCCGAGCGCGAGCGCACGGGCCGACAGTGCAGAGAACTTGATCCGCTCGTTGCACCGCACACAGGGGTTCGGCGTCTCGCCCCGGGCATAGGACGACACGAAGTCGTCGATGACGTCTTCGGAGAACTTCTCGGCGAAATCCCATACATAGAACGGGATGTCGAGGATGTCGGCGACGCGGCGAGCGTCGCCCGCGTCTTCCTTCGAGCAGCATCCCCGCGACCCGGTGCGAAGCGTTCCCGGCGCGGCCGACAACGCGAGGTGCACGCCCACCACGTCGTGTCCGGCATCGACCATCCGGGCGGCGGCGACCGACGAGTCGACGCCCCCGCTCATCGCGACAAGGACGCGCACTATTCGACGGCTCCAGAACTGGCCATCGCCGCCTGGCGCGCGCGGTCCACCGCGGCGGGCAGTACATCGAGGGCGGCGTCGACGTCGGCGTCGAGACTGGTGTGACCGAGCGAGAGCCGCAGCGATCCGCGGGCACTGGCCGGGTCGGCGCCCATCGCCGTCAGCACGTGCGACGGCTGCGCGACGCCTGCCGTGCACGCCGAGCCCGTCGAGCACTCGATTCCTCTGGCGTCCAAAAGCATCAGCAGCGAATCGCCCTCGCAGCCGCGGAAGGTGAAGTGGGCGTTGCCGGGAAGCCGTTGCGCGCCCGTCGCGCCGTTGAGCACCACGTCGTCGATGCTGGACAGCACCCCGTCGACGAGACGGTCGCGCAGCACCTGCACACGCGTGCTGGTGGTCGCCATACCGCTCATGGTGATTTCGGCGGCTGCCGCCATCGCCACCGCACCTGCGACATCCGCTGTGCCCGAACGGACGTCGCGTTCCTGTCCGCCGCCGTGCAGAAGCGGCACACAGGCGGTGTCGCGGCGAAGAAGCAGCGCGCCGACACCGGTCGGGCCGCCGAACTTGTGAGCGGCGATGCTCATGGCCGACAGGCCGCTGCCGGCGAAGTCGACCGGTATCTGAGGGACCGCCTGTACGGCGTCGCTGTGCATGGGCACGCCGAATTCCGCGGCAACCGATGCCAACTCCGGCAGCGCCATGATGGTGCCGACCTCGTTGTTGGCCCACATCACCGAGACCAGAGCGACATCGTCGTGCTTCTGCAGAGCGTCCCGCAGTGCGCCGGGTGCGACGGATCCGTCGGATTCGGTCGGCAACCAGGTCACCTCGGCGCCTTCGTGTTCGGCGAGCCATTGGACGGAGTCGAGCACCGCGTGATGCTCGACGGCGGTGGTGACTATGCGCCGACGCCGCGGTTCGGTATCGCGGCGCGCCCAGTAGATGCCCTTGACGGCCAGGTTGTCGCTCTCGGTGCCGCCAGCGGTGAAGATCACCTCAGACGGACGTGCGCCAAGCATCTTGGCCAGCGTCTCCCGCGACTCCTCCGTGCGGCGCCGCGCCACGCGTCCGGCGCCGTGCAGCGACGATGCGTTACCGACCGTCGCCAGCACAGCCGTCATCGCCTCGATGGCGGCGGGGTGCATCGGGGTGGTGGCGGCGTGATCCAGGTAGACCGGCGATGATCCGCTTGGGCGAAGAGCATCGGGCCGAGTGTCAGTGGCCATAACCGTTCAAGGATAGCCGCCGCCCTGCGGCCGCCCTGATGCCGTGGTCAGGCGACCAGCGCCGGCCCGTGTGTCCGGCGGTCCGCATCCCCGCGGACCGCCGCCTCGCAGCGCGCGGCCAGGTCGCGCCGGTTCGTACCCGGCAACTGCAGCGACTCGACCTGGACGTGCACGACGGTGCGGCGGGCGGTGACCAATCGGCGGATGGACGCGATCAGCGTGTCGTCCCCCACGTAAGCGGCCACCGTCGACGGTGTGCCGTCACGGTGGTGGTACTGCAGCCGCAGCGGCTGCACCGGCCGTCCCGCGTCCACGGCGGCCTGGAACATCGCGGGCCGGAACGCTCCGTAGGCCAGGCCGCACCAAGTCGTGCCTTCGGGGAAGGCGACGACGGTCTGCCCGGCGCGCAGTCGGGTGGCGACCATCCCGACGACATCGGGCAACCTGCGCAGGCTCGCCCGTTCGATCGGAATGACCTTCATCAGGCGGGCCGCGAAACCCAGGGCAGGCCAGCTGATCAACTCCGCCTTGGCGACGAACGAACCGGGCATCACCGCACCGATGGAGAAGATGTCGACCCACGACACGTGCCCGCTGACGACCAGCACGCCGCGCAGGTTTCGAATCGGGCCGCCCGACACCGTGATCCGTACGCCGAGCGCCCGCAGCATCATCCGGCAATACCCGCGCTGGATGTGCGAGCGGCCGGGCAGCGGAATCGCCAGCAGCGGGACCGCCGAGAGCGCAATGACCGCGAGTGTCACCCGGACGGCGACCCGAACCGCCACAACGACCGGCCTGCCGCTGGCCGCGCCGCCCGCAGCCACGCAGCTGGCGTCGCACGTCGCGCGAGGGACCCAGGGGCTGGCGTCTCGTGCGGCGGTCATGACGCGATCCCGTCGGCCATCTCGCTCGCCGCGGCGACCAACCGCAGCCGCTTGAGATATCTCGTGTCGGCCCTGCGTTTGTCGAGCAGCGCCGGGAAGTCGCCGACACCGAAGTCCGGATCGTGGGCGGGCTCACCGCACACCTGAGCGCCGAGCCGCAGATACCCGCGCATCAGCGGCGGAACAGCCAATCGCGCAGGCGGCTCGATGTCGTCGAGGCCCTTGCCGCCGATCGTCACCGGCCGGTACGGGTACACCGTGTACTCGCCGGCGGCGGCATGCCTGCGCAGCACGAAGTCCCGCACACCGCGGATCTGGCTGCCCGGTGCCCCGTCCGAAAAACCAACGGGCACCGACACACAACCCGTGACGTAGTCGTAGCCGCACCGGTCCAGGTAGGCCAGGATGCCCGCCCACATCAGCAACACCACGCCGCCGTTGCGGTGGTCGTCGCGGACCACGGCGCGGCCCATCTCGACCAGTGACGGCCGCAGCGGGTCAAGGCCGGAGACCTCGAACTCGGTTGCGGTGTACAGTCCTCCGGCGGCGATGGCGCCCGGTGGCGGAAGCATGCGATAGCAACCGACCAGCTCGCCGGTGTCGTCGTCGCGGACCAGAAGGTGATCGCAGAACTCGTCGAACCGGTCGGCGTCTTTTCCGTCGGTGGCGCCGCCGAGCGCGAACCCCGGCTCGGAGGTGAATACGTCATGACGAAGGCACTGCGCGGCTTCGATGAGCGCAGGTTCGGTGGACAGCAGCAGGGTGTAGCGGGGAGCGGTGCCCGCGACAGCAGGCGGATCAGCGGCGATGAGTACAGATGCAGTGCTCATAGCCTGCACGTTCGCGGAGTCGTTCGGCGAAACGGCATCCGGGACATGACGTGTCTGTGCACGCCAGGTGACGATTTGCGCTACGGGACGACCGGTTCGTACCCGCGGATGGCCTCGACCTTGTCCGCGGACTTGCTTTCCGGGTCGAATTCGTAGCCCAGCCACTCACGTGCCAACCGGCGGGCCAACTCCAGCCCGATCACTCGTTGCCCCAGGCACAGCACTTGGGCATCGTTGGACAGCACAGACCGTTCGACGGAGAAGCTGTCGTGGGCGGTCACGGCCCGGATGCCGGGAACCTTGTTCGCGCTGATGGCCACACCGAGCCCGGTGCCGCACACCAGCAGCGCGCGGTCCGCCTTGCCTTCGGCGACCATCCTGGCCGCCGCAACGGCCACATGCGGGTACGCGGTGTCCTCGTCGGCGCCGACGCCGACATCGGTGACCTCGGCGACGCGCGAGTCGCCGCGCATGTCGCCCTTCAACGCCTCCTTGTACTCATAGCCGGCGTCGTCCGATCCGACGACGATTCGCAACCCGTTCTCTGGGCGAGCCATCGCTCAGTCTCCTTTCACCGTCAACGTGAAGCAGTCGGCAACCGCGTGTGCGCACATCGCCAACGAGGTGGCACCGGCGTCGGGGGTGCCGACGCTGCGCTCGGCAAGCGGACGCGCCCGGCCGACCTTGGGCCGCATATCGGCGGTGGCACGGGCGGCGTCGGTGGCGACGTCGGCGGCGGCCCGCCAGGCCTCCTGCCAAGCCTCGCCCGCGTCGGTCCGCTTTTTCAGCTCCTCGACGAACGGCAATAGCGCGTCGAGCATCGTCTTATCGCCCGGCGATGCCCCGCCAAGCCGGATCAGGGCGTCATAGCCGTCGCGCAGAGCCGCTGCGACGGTGGCCGAATCCGGCCTTCCGGTGTCACCCAGCCTGGCGCCGAGCGCCGACAGCATCGCCCCCCACAGCACACCGGATGTGCCGCCCGCCTTGGCCGCCCACTCCTTGCCTGCGGCAGTCAGCACCGATCCCTGCCCGGCACCCTCGTCGACCGCGCCGGCGGCCGCATCGCGTGCCGCGGAGGAGCCCTTGACCATGCCTCGTCCGTGATCGCCGTCGCCGGCAACGGCGTCGATACGGCCCAGTTCGTCCTCGACGTCCGCGAGCATCCCTGCCATCGCCGCGAGCGCCCGTGCAATCAGCTGTCCACCACGGCGACCGTCCTCATCGGCCAATTCAGCGACGGCGAGTTTCGGCGCGGCCGCTTCTGCCGCCGCCTCCGAGCGGCGGGCGCCTTCGGAGGCCGCACCAGTCACGCCCTTGCGGTAGGCCGGGGTGTCTGCCGGTGCCCGCCAATACTTTTCGAGTTCCTCGTCGAGCCACATCACTGTCAACGAGCAGCCCGCCATATCAAGGCTGGTCACCAGTTCACCCACTTCGGGCTCTACGATCTCGTATCCGCGCTCGCGAATGAGTCTCGCCACAGCTCCCCAGACCACGAAGAGCTCTTCGTACTTGGTTCTGCCGAGGCCGTTGAGTATCACCGCGATCCGCGTGCTGTCGGTTTCGGGTTTGTCGCCGAGAACACCATCGACGAGTGTGACCGCCAGCTCGTCGGCGGTCGGCATCGCCTCGTCGGCCACACCGGGCTCGCCGTGGATGCCGAGACCGACGCCCATCTGGCCGTCGGGAACCGTGAACAGCGGTTCATTGGCCCCCGGCAGGGTGCAGCCGTCGAATGCGACGCCGAGCGTGCGGGTGGCCGCGTTGGCAGCTTCTGCCACCCGGATCACGCTGCTGAGGTCTAGGCCCTCTTCTGCGGCGGCACTGGCACATTTGAACACGGTGAAATCGCCCGCGATGCCCCGTCGTTTGGTCTCCTCGCCCTTCGGGGCGCTGGCGATGTCGTCGGTGACCGCGAAATAGTGGGCCTCGATGCCCTCGCTGCGCAACTGGGTGACGGCAAGGCCGAAGTTCATGACGTCGCCGGCGTAATTACCGGTGGTCAGCAGGACGCCTGCGTCACCGTGGGCGGCGCGCGCCACCGACGCCGCCTCCTCGGCCGATGGCGAGGTGAAGATGTTGCCGACGACCGCCCCGTCCGCGAACCCGGTGCCGACGGTTCCGCAGAATGCCGGGTAGTGCCCTGAGCCACCACCGATGACGACTGCCACCTTTCCGGGCGCCGTCTGGTGCGCGCGGACCACGCCGCCGGGCACACCGACGACGTAACGCGAGTTGGCATCGAGGAACCCGACCAGCATGTCCTCCGTGAACCGGGCGGGATCGTTGAAGAGTTTGGTCATCGCAACCGCTCCCCTGTTTCAGTGTCGAACAGATAAACGCGTTCCGGCGGGGCAGTCACCACGACCTTCTGTTCGGGCTCATAGCTCTCCTGGGCCGGAGTCTGGACGACGATTCCCTCCTCCATGCCCGCGACGGTGCTTGTCGCGAGACCGAATTCGAGCAGATGCTCGAAGTAGGCGACAGTGGTCGAGATCCCCTCACTCTCCGGGGCACCCAGCGCGCAGTCCTGTGGCCGGACACCGACGGTGACGCGGGTGCCATCGGCGACCGAGGTGACTACGGTGTCGAGATGACCTGCATCGGAACCGATCTCGACACGAGTCTTGCCGCCGGAGACCTTTGCGACACCGCGAATAACATTGATCTGTGGTTCGCCGACGAACCCTGCGACGAAGAGGTTGGCCGGGTCGTCGAACACCTCGTCGGGCGTGCCGAACTGCTGCACCACACCGGCATCCATGACCGCCAGTCGGTCGGCCAACGACAGTGCTTCGACCTGATCATGGGTGACGACGATCGTCGTGTAGCCGAATTCACGTTGCAGCACCTTCAACTCGCGTCGCACCCGCTGGCGCGCGGAGGCGTCGAGGTGGCTCAGCGGCTCGTCGAGCAGCAGCACCGGTGGGTTGCGCACCAGGGCGCGGGCCAGCGCGACGCGCTGCTTCTGTCCGCTGGAAAGGCCGGCGGGCCGTAGCCCGAGCAGGTCGTTCATCTCGAGCCGGTCGCAGATCGAGGCGACCATCTGCTCGGCGCCCTTGACCTTGCGGGCCTTGAGGCCATACAGCAGGTTGTCGCGGACCGACATCGGCGGGTACAGCGCGTAGCTCTCGAAGCCGACCCCGATACCGCGCTTTGACGCGGGCAACTGTGAGATCTCCCGCTCGCCGATCTTGATCGAACCGTTTGTCACGGTTTCGAGTCCCGCGATCATGCGCAGAGTTGTGGTCTTTCCGCAGCCGGACGGGCCGAGCAGCGCGACCAACTCTCCGGGTTCGATGGCAAGGTCGATGCCCTTGACCGCCGTAACCCGCTCACGGCCGCTGGACGCGTAGGTCTTGACCAGGTCGGCGAGGGTCAGGCTCTGCGCCGTGCCATCGGCCGATGCGGGTTTGCGCGGAGCATCTGTCGTCACACTCACTGTGCCGCCTCCATGTTGTCCAGTCCTCCTCGCGTGCGGGAAGTGTCCAGTCCTCCTCGCGTGCGGGAGGTCTCATCGGTCGCGTCGAGCCGGACAGTGTCGCCGTCGCCCGCCGTGAACACGTGTACGTCGGAATCGGCCACGGTCATGGTGATGTCACTGCCTTCGTCGACGCCCTCGCGACCGGAGGCGAGCACGATCACCTGTTCGCCGCCGGCCTTCACGGTCAGCTCGACGTTGCGGCCGAGCCGCTCTGCGAGCATCACGGTGCCCGCCAAGTGTGCCGAGCCCGCTCCGGACCCGACATGGATGTCGCAGGGCCGCAGGCCGACTCGTACGCGGTCGCCGCGATCGCACGGCGCGCCGGCGGGGATCGGTACGTCCAGCGACCCGTCCCCGAGGCGGATGCGGCCGTCGTCGACCACACCGTCGAGGATGTTGATCTCGGGCTGACCGAGCGATCGTGCCACGAACGTGTCGGCGGGTCGCCGCCAGATCTCGTCCGGCGTGCCGATCTGAACGAGCCGTCCTTCGCGCAGCACCGCGATTCGGTCGCCGAGCGCCAGGGCCTCTTGGTAGTCGTGGGTCACGTAGATGGTCGTAGTGCTCGACATTGCGCTGAGCTGTTTGAGCTCGGCGCGCATCGCGGCCCGGAGCTTGGCGTCGAGGTGGCTCAGCGGTTCGTCGAGCAGGTAGATGTCGGCGGGCCGTACCAGCACCCTGCCCAGCGCCACCCGCTGCCGCTGCCCGTTGGACAGCTCACGGGGAAAACGGTTGAGCAGGTGGTTGATTCCGAGCGTGGTGGTCACCTGGTTGATGCGCTCGGTGCGCTGAGCCTCCGTGTACTTGCCGGTCCTTCCGGACTTCAGCGGCGACGCCAGGTTCTCGCTGACGGTCTTCTGCGGGTAGAGCGCGTAACTCTCGAACGCCATCGCGACGTTGCGGTGGTACGGCTCGACGAGGGTCATGTCGACACCGCCGATGTGCACCGACCCGGCATCGATGTCCACCAGACCGGCCACCGACTTCAGCGTGGTGGTCTTACCCGCGCCGCTGGGGCCGAGGATGACAAAGAACTCGCCGTCGGCGATGTCGACGGACAGGTCGTCGACCGCCGTGACTTTGCCGAATGTCTTGCGCAGGTTGGCAAGAGATACCGTCGCCATCAGGCTTTCACCGCCCCGAAGGAAAGGCCCCGGACCAGATACCGCTGAATGGTCAGCGCCAGTATCAGCGGCGGCAGGGCAGCTATGATCGCCGCTGCGGCGGTCAGGTTGTAGTACGCCTGGCCGCCACCGCCGAGGAACTTGGTGATCGCGACGGTCACCGTGCCTGCATTGCTGTCGGCCAGGATCAGGGGGAACACGTAGTTGTTCCAGGCGAAGATGAAGGCGAGCAGCGCCGCCGCGGCGATACCCGGTCGCACGATGGGCAGGGCGACCATCACGAAAGCCTTTCTGCGGGTGTAGCCGTCGAGTAACGCGGCCTGCTCGAGATCCTCGGGCAGGTCCTCGAAGTACGAGCGCAGGATCCAGACCACCAGCGGCATGGTGACCAGCTGCAGGACCCAGATCATCCCCACCTTGGTGTCGAACAGGCCGATCTGGTTGTAGATCACGAACAGCGGCACGATCACCATCAGCTCCGGGGCGAACCGAAAGGACAGCATCTGGAACATCAGGTCGTTGCTGCCCTTGTACTTCCAGCGGCCCGCGGCGTAGGCGGCGGGAATGCCGATCAGCAACGAGACGATCACCGCGCCGCCACAGTTGATCAAACTCGTCAGCAATGAGGTCTTGAAGTCGACGCTGGTCATCTGAGTGCCCTTGTCGGACACCACCGTTGCGAAGTTCGACCACGTGGGACTGAACTTGAAGTACGTGGTGGTCTGCTCTTCGGCGTTCTTGAGCGCCAGGATCACCATCCACACGATCGGGAACAGGGAGAAGATGAACCAGCCGATCAGCCCGATATCGGCGGCGACGGGCCCGATGCCCATCCGCCTCTGTCCCGGGAGGAGTTCGCTTCTGCGCAATGTGAATGCCATGGCCTATGACTCCGCTCCGGCAGCTCGACGCTGCGCCTTGCCGAGCACGCTCACCAGGTAGCGCGCGGTGATGAACACGATGATCCAGAGCAGCAACATGTATGTACTGCCACGGGAGTAGTCCAGGTTGATGATCGAGTCCTCGAACGCGCCGATCTGCAGTGTCCGGGTGGCCACGCCCGGGCCGCCTGCGGTCAGCACGTAGATGTGGTCGAACACCTTGAGGTTGTCCATAAACCGGAAGATCACCGCCACCAGGATGTAAGGCCAGAGCATGGGGAGCATCAACTTGCGGAACATGTAGAACCAGCTCGCGCCGTCGACCTCGGACGCCTCGAAGGGCTCCTTGGGCAGCGACCGCATACCGGCGAGGACCAGAATCGCGACGAACGGGGTGAAGATCCAGAGATCCACAAGAATCACCGACCACAACGCGTGGCTGCCCGACAGCCAGTCAAAGGTGTTGCCCAGTCCCAGCACGTGATTGAGGATGCCGAACTGCGGATTGAACATCAGCTTCCAGATCACGCCCGCGATCACGGGAGCGATCATGAGCGGTAGGATCAGCACCTTCTCGAAGACCTTCCCGATGATCGACGACCTGTTCAGCAGCAACGCGAGACCGACGCCGAGCACCGTCTCCACGGTCGTTGCCACCACCGCGAAGATCGCGGTGACCTTGACGCTCTGCCAGAACACCTGATCGCCGAGAACCGATTTGAAATTCTCGAACCAGATGAAACGCGGATTCGGGTTCACCGCCGCGTAGTTGAGGAACGCGTAGTAGGCGCCGACCACGAAGGGGTAGAGAATCCCGATCACGATCACCAATGCCGGGATGGACAGTAAGTACGGCCGCAGCTTACGTCGCCAGCTCGGCACCTCGGGCAACGCGCGACGCGGCGCCCTGGGCTGCTGATCCGGCGAGGTCGCCGTCGCCTTGTCGGTCTGAGTCGTCATGTGTGCCAGAGCTCCTAGAGATTGACCTTGGAGGTGTTGGTCTTCGCGAGGCTGCGCAGACGCGAGGCGGCATCATCTCCGCCGTAGATGTCCTGCAGTGCGACGGCCCAGTTCTGGGTGGTGTCGAAAAACTTCTTCTGCGGCGTGAACTGGATCTTCGACTGGCCGATGACGGTCTCGAAGGTCTCGAGGTAGCCGAACTGGTCGGCCGCCACCCTCTTGAAGGTGGTGTCGAACACCGACTTCCGCACCGGGTCGGCATACTTACCGCCCTGTACGGCCTTGTTCATCGAGTCCTTGCCGGTGGCCCACTGGATGAACAGCCAGGCAGGTAGCTTGTTGCGCGAGTTCGCGCTCATCGCCCAACTCCATGTCCACAAGTTGGTCTTGTAGTTGCCATCGGGTCCGGCGGGTCCCGGATACCACGCCAGATTGCCCGCTTCCTTGCTCGCACCCGGTTTGTTCTTCGGGTAGGTCGCGCTGTCGGCATCGAAGACCATCATCGCCTTGCCGTCACCGAGATCGCCTGTGGCGTTGGGATAGTCGTAGGTCGTCCACGAGGTCGGCCCAGCCTTGTGCTGCATCTCGATCCACTTCTCGGTGAACGCGATCGCCTTGTCGCTGTCCATCTCCGCGATGAGATCCGACCCGTTGAACGTGTAGTCCACTGCGCCCTCACGCGTGTACTGCGTCATGAACCCGGGGTGGATGGTGGCCCACGATTTGGAACCGCGGGTCGAGATGCCGTAACGGTTCTGCGATCGGTCGGTGAGGTCGACGGCCAGCTGGATGAAATCGTCGAGCCGGTCGGGCAGCTTCTTGATGCCGCGCTGGTCGAAGTAGGCCTTGTTGTAGGCCACCACGTTGTTCTCGAACCCCCATGGGATCGCCCACTGACCGCCCGTGCCCAGCGGATGGCCGAGGGTGAAATCCCACCGGGTCGACGTGCGCAGACCGTCGAAGATGTCGTCGAAGTCGTAGTCCGCGTTGGTGGCCGACGAATTCTTCAGCCACGGGTCGAGGTTCTCGATCCAGCCCGGTGGTCCGTACTGCCAGATGAAGTAGGCCCCGAGCATGAAGGCGTCGTGTTTGCCTGAGCCACCGGCCAGTTCGGTGTTGAGTTTGGTGAAATAATCCGCCTCCGGAACGAGGTCGACATTGACGGTGATCCCGGTGAGCTCGGTGAACTCCTTGAGCAGCGGCTGATACGACAGCTGGTAGGGATGCGGGGTCTGCAGAATGTTGATCGTCGAGCCCGAGGCCTTTTTCCAGTCGAAGCCGCCGGTGACGGAGTCCGCCCCGTTCGGCAGACTGGCCTTCCCGCCGACACCGCAGGAACTGAGGATGGGGACGCTTGCCGCAGCCGCACCGGCGAGTCCCAACGCCGCGAGCATGTTTCGCCGCGACATCTGCGGCCCGGTGTTTCGGTTCATGGTGTCAGTTGCCCTTCCGCGTCAGGCGGGGATAAGGGAGACTTTGACGGATTCCTTGCCGCTGGCGACGAGGTCCAGACCCTTCTGGAATTCAGGCAATGGCAGTTGGTGCGTGCAGATGTCGTCCATCGGCAGCACGCCGGACTCGATCATCCTGATCGCCGCCGGCCAGCAGTAAGGCCCGAGATGGGCGCCGAGCACGTCGAGTTCCTTGTCGTCGCTGATGATGCTCCAGTCGACAGACACGTCGCTGCCGAACACCCCGTATTCGACGTATCGGCCGAGCTTGCGTAATGCGTTGAGACCCTGTGGAACCGCGGAGGGATGGCCGGTCCCCTCGAGATACACGTCTGCGCCGTAGCCGCCCGTCAGCTCCTTGATCATCGCGACGGCGTCCTGTTCGGCGATGTTGATGGCGATGTCAGCACCGCAACGCTTGGCCAGCTCGAGCTTCCCCGGTTCCATATCGAGGGCGACCACATGCATCGGACTCTTGGCCCGCGCGCCTGCGATCATGCCAAGGCCGATCGGCCCGCACCCGGCGACCACCACGGTGTCCTCGAAGGTGATGCCGGCTCGCTCCACGGCGTGCAGAGAGCACGACAGCGGTTCGGTGAACGCGGCATGATGAGCCGGGATATCGCCGGATACCCTGTGCACCAGCGATTCCGCCGGATAGACCATGTAGCTCGCCATCGCACCGGGAGTGCGCCGCTTGAATCCGTAGAGATCGTGCGGCTGACACATGTGGTACTCACCACGCTTGCAATAGCGGCATTCCCAGCACGGCACGATCTGCTCCGACACCACCCGATCGCCCACCGCGATACCCCAGCGAGACGCGGCCGCGTCATCGAGTTCGACCACGCGCCCGGCGAATTCGTGTCCGGGGATCACCATGGTCTCAGCCCATGCGGGCCGGTTCTCGTCACCCCAGAACTTCGCCGCCCCGTGAAAGCACTTCAGGTCACTGGCGCAGATACCGACGGCTTCGACCCTGATCAGCGCCTCGCCCGGCTTGCGTACCGGGACCGCCACCTCTTCGAGTCGGTAGTCCTCGGGTCCATGACAGACCACGGCCTGCATCTTCTCGGGGATTTGATCGCTCATCAGCACTCCTTCAACTGTGGTTGGAGTCACACTATCGAACGCGCTGCACATTTGTCCAGAACGAATGTTCAACAAAATTCTTCCCAGAACAGATGTTCAGTGCCATACTCGACGCCATGCCTCGATCGGCTCCGGCAGCATCGGCTGAGCAATCCGCCGACAGCGGCGCCGTTGAGCTGGAAGGCAGTCATTTCCCTGCGTCGCTGCTGTACACAGCCTCGCGCCTGTACTACGAGGATGACGCCACCCAGGCCGACGTCGCTGCGAAGCTGGGCACCAGCCGGGCAACCGTCAGCCGGCTGCTCGCGGAGGCCAAACGGCAGGGCATAGTTCGAATCGAGGTGGTTCCTCCCGCCGAGGCGCGGCCAGGCGATCTTGGCGATCAACTGGCCAGGGCGTTGAACCTCGAGAACGTGTACCTCGCCCCTCCCCTTCCCGCACCGGGCACTGGCCGGTCACTGGTGGACGTGATGGGGCGCCCGCTGGCTCCCGCGGTCGGACGCGCGCTCAGCGAAGCCGGACTGCTGCCCGGCGACGTTCTCCTGGTGTCGTCGGGTCGCACCGTCTACGAGGTCGCCC
This sequence comes from Mycobacterium sp., assembly GCF_032159565.1. GTDB lineage: Bacteria > Actinomycetota > Actinomycetes > Mycobacteriales > Mycobacteriaceae > Mycobacterium. The sequence goes on along the minus strand of NZ_JAVHWR010000130.1, from coordinate 31,282 downwards.
AGCACGAGTTGCCTGCACTGCCGGGTGTCATCATCGCCCCGACGGTGGGCGGCAACGATCAGGCCGAGGACTGGTATCAGACCAACGAGATCACCCGCCTGGTCGCCAATCGTGTTGGGGGCAGGGCGAATTACCTCTTCGCCCCTGCGTTGCCAGGACCCCAGCTATACCGTTCTCTGCTCAACGACCCCAGCATCCAGCGTGTGCTCAGCCTGTGGCCGCACGCGCGCTGCGCGCTCATGGGTGTCGGCGCCCCGCCCCTGATGCGGTCGGATATTCCAGGATTCGTGCCGACCGCGTCCTCGTCGCTGCGCTCGGCGGTTGGCGACGTGTGCTCGCGATTCTTCGACCGGGACGGTGAGCCGGTTGCCTTCGAAGGAGGTGAGCGGCTGATCGCGGTGGAACTCGAAGCCCTGCGACACATTCCGGTCACCATCGGGGTCGCTGTCGGCAAGGAAAAAGTGGAATCCATCATCGCGGGCGCACGCGGCGGCTATTTCAACCGTCTCGTCACCGACCCGGTGACCGCGCACGACATCCTGGCCAGCCCCGCCGTCGCGGAACAGGCGTCCTGACGTGACCGCTGTGCTCGATGGCAAGCGGGCCCTTATAACGGGCGCCACTAAGGGGATCGGTGCCGACATCGCCAGGACCTTTGCCGCCGCGGGGGCGGCCCTGGTTCTCAGCGGGCGAGACGAATCAGAGTTGGCTGCCGCGCGCAGTTCGCTCACCGACGAATTCGGCATCGAAATCGAGACCGTCACAGTCGATCTCGCCCAGCCTGACGGGCCGGACCGGCTGGCGGGTATCGCGGTCGCCGCCTTCGGCGGCCTCGACATCCTGGTCAACAACGCTGGCGTCTCGCACCCTGCGCCGGTCATCGCCACCGATCCGGACTTGTTCGACGCCACCATTGCGGTCAACCTGCGGGCTCCCGCGTTGTTGGCGTCCGCAGTCGGCAAGTCGATGGTCGAGCAGGGCACCGGCGGTTCGATCATCACGGTCGCGTCGGCCGCGGCACTGGCGCCGCTGGCCGATCACTACGCATATTGCGCATCCAAGGCCGGGTTGGTGATGGCAACCAAGGTTTTGGCTCGTGAGCTCGGCGCACACGGCATCAGGGCGAACTCGGTGTGTCCCACGGTGGTGCTCACCGAGATGGGCCAACGGGTGTGGGGCGAAGAGGCGAAAGCCGCCCCGATGCTCGCACGTATTCCATTGGGCCGCTTCGCAATCCCGCGCGAAGTCTCCGACACCGTGCTGTGGCTGGCCTCCGACGCGGCGAGTATGATTTCGGGCGTCGACGTTCCGGTCGACGGCGGCTACACGATGGGTTGATCGGCCAGTCGGTGTACGAGGCTACGGGTACTCGGATACAGCTGCAGCCAGGTCGAGTACAGGTCGTCGTACAGGTCGCGGTGCCGCGTCTCGGGTGTTATCTCACGCGAGATCTTGGCCCAGTCGGTGTCAGCGGGCACCAAACCGCTCCCGATCGCCGCGAGCAGCGCGTCTCCGTAGCTGGCCCCTATCGCCTGCTCCGGCACCTCTTGGGTGCGCCCGGTGATATCGCTGACCGCTTGCGCCCAGATCGGACTGCGAAGACCGCCGCCCACGGCCACTGTGCGCAGTCCGGCGTGGGCGTCGTCGAAACGCTCGAGGATCTCGCGAATGCCGAATGCGATTCCCTCGTAGGCGGCGCGGAAAAGGTGACCACGGCCGTGCCGCAGCGTAAGGCCGGCGAAAACACCGCGGGCTATCGGATCGAAGACCGGTGTGCGCTCGCCCGCCAAGTACGGCAGCGCCAGCAGTCCCTCGCTACCCGGCGGCACTCTCTGCGCCTCCGCCATGAGAACGTCGAAATCCGCACCGCCGGTGACATTCTGCAGCCAGCTCACCATGCTGCCCGCCGTCGACGTGCCCGCCGCGAGCGCCAACGAGTCGCGTTCGACACCGGTTGTCGTCCACAGCACGGGGTCGCTGTAGTAGCTGTCGATGATCTGGACCAGGAACATGGTCGAGCCGTACATCAACATCTGGTCGCCGGGATGGCGGACACCGACCGAGAACGCTTCGGCATAGGCGTCGACGGTGCCGGCCATGATGGGCGTGCCGACCGGTATGCCGGTGGCCTCGGCAGCGTCCGCATGCACCGTGCCGACCACGTCGGCGGGCCACAACAACCTCGGCAGAGGCAGATGACCACAGATGCGTTGCGCCCATTCGGCGTTCCACCCGAAATCACGCGTGGCATAAAGGGGATCGCACTGACTGGCGGTGTGATGATCCATCACGTACTCGCCGGTGAGTTTGGCAGCGATATAGGAGTTGGACCCGTACCACCGGGTTGCCTTCTCGAACACCTCGGGCTCATGGCGGCGAACCCATTCCAGCTTCGGCCCCACAGCCTGACTGGAAAGCGCGGTGCCCGCCTTCTGCAGGATCTCGTCGGCGCCCAACTCGGCTGTCAGCGAATCAATTTCGGCAGTCGCCCTGGTGTCGACGCCGTACATGATCGCGGGACGCAGCGGGCGGACCGCCTCGTCGCACAGCACGAGACACGGGCCGACGCCGCTGACGCAGGCGCCCGCCAGCGCCGCCCCCGTCGGAATCTGAGCGGTCAGCTTGGTGGCGATGGCGCAGACCTCTCGCCACCACGTCGCTTCCGGGTCGACCTCGACCCAACCGGGCCGAGGCAGGTCCATGGCGTGGGCAATCGTCTCGGTCGCCAGGACGTTGCCCGAGGTATCGACCAGGACGCCCTTGGTACTTCCGGTGCCGATATCGATGCCGAGCAGCACGTCCACGCGGCTACCCTACGTTGAGGGTGAAGTCGGCGTGGACGCGCCCAAGTGCGCCGGGCGTCAGCCCTTGCGGGCCTTGACCGCCTCGGTGAGTTGCGGGGCGACCTTGAACAGGTCACCGACGATGCCGAGGTCGGCGATCTCGAAGATCGGCGCCTCTTCGTCCTTGTTCACCGCGATGATCGTCTTCGACGTCTGCATGCCTGCGCGGTGCTGGATCGCGCCGGAGATACCCAGTGCGATGTACAGCTGGGGCGAAACGGTCTTGCCGGTCTGGCCCACCTGGAACTGACCCGGGTAGTAGCCGGAGTCCACCGCGGCACGCGACGCACCGACGGCCGCACCCAGCGAATCCGCCAATTCCTCGACAACGCTGAAGTTCTCGGCGCTTCCGACGCCGCGGCCGCCGGACACCACGACCGTGGCCTCGGTGAGCTCTGGACGATCGCCGGCCACCGCGGGCTCGCGCTTGGTGATCTTCGTTGCGTTCTCGGCCTGTGCGGGCACCTCTACGGTGACGACCTCGCCCGCGCCGTCGGCAGGCTCGGCGTCGATCGCACCGCCGCGCACCGTGATGACGGGCACGTCGCCGATGGCTTCGGCCTCCACGGTGAACGCCCCACCGAAGATGGAGTGGATGCCCTTGGCCCCCTCCTTGACGTCCACGACGTCGCTGAGCACACCGGAGCCGGTCCGGGCGGCGAGCCGACCGGCGATCTCCTTGCCGTCGGCGTTGGAAGACAGCAGCACAGCGGCCGGGGAGGCCGACTCCACCAGCGATGCCAGCACGTCGACGTACGGGGTGATGAGGTAGTTCTCCGCGTCGTCGGACTCGGCGACGTAGATCTTGGCCGCGCCGGCGGCCTTGAGGCCGTCGATCAGCGGGTCGGCGGTGCCGGGCTTGCCGACCACGACGGCCGACGGCTCACCCACCACGCGAGCGGCGGTGATCAATTCGGAGGTGACCTTCTTGAGGGCACCTTCGGCCTGCTCGACGAGCACAAGTACTTCAGCCATGAGTTGTTTCGCCTCTGTGTCTAGGGGTGGTCGGTAGCGAGCTAGATGATCTTTTGGGCCACGAGGTACTCGGCGACCTTGGTGCCGCCGTCACCTTCGTCGGTGACCTTCTCGCCTGCCGTCTTCGGCGGCTTGGGGGTCGACGCGACGACCTTCGATCCGGCGTTCGCGAGACCGACTTCGTCGCCGTCCACACCGATCTCGGCGAGGGTCAGCGTGGTGACTTCCTTCTTCTTGGCGGCCATGATGCCCTTGAAGGACGGGAAGCGCGGTTCGTTGATCTTCTCGGTGACGCTCACCACCGCGGGCAGTGACGCCTCCAGGGTGAACACGCCGTCGTCGGTTTCGCGCTCGCCGGTGACCTTGCCGTCTTCGACGGCCACCTTGCGCAGGTGGGTGAGCTGCGGAAGGCCGAGGTACTCGGCGATGATCGCGGGCACTGCGCCGCTGGTGCCGTCGGTGGCCTCGTTACCGGCGATGACCAGCTCGGTGCCCTCGATCGTGCCCAGTGCGCGGGCCAGCGCCCACCCGGTCTGAACCATGTCCGAGCCGTGCAGGCCGTCGTCGAGCAGATGAACGGCCTTGTCGGCACCCATCGACAGCGCCTTGCGGATCGCCTCGGTGGCACGCTGGGGACCGGCGGTCAGCACGGTCACCGTCGACTCGCCGCCGTCGCGCTCCTTGATCAGCAGCGCCTCTTCGACGGCGCGTTCGTTGATCTCGTCGAGCACGGCGTCGGCGGCCCCGCGGTCAAGGGTGTAATCGCCGTCGGTCAGCTTGCGTTCCGACCACGTGTCAGGGACCTGTTTGATCAGGACCACGATGTTCGTCATGAGTCTGGTTCGTCCTCCTCGAAGGGGGACCGGCGGTCGGCCCCCACTACCACGTTTGAAGCAGTCGCCACTATGTTACCCGTCGGTAACTTAAGGTGGTTCGCACGAACACCATAGCTGGTGGAAGTTTGTGTTCTGACGTCCCCTTACTCGCCGGAGAACCGGGCCAACCGTTGAGCGAACCGGCCACCAACCCTTCTCCTGGGTTAGCCTGCCTTTTGCGATGAGCTCATTTGTCACCGACGGTCCCGCCGGCCCGGAAGGTGCTCTGCCACTGACCGGGGAGCGCACGATCCCCGGTCTGGCCCAGGAGAACTACTGGTTCCGCCGCCATGAGGTGGTCTACCAGCGGTTGCGTGACCGCTGCGCCGGTCGCGACGTGCTCGAAGCGGGTTGCGGCGAGGGCTACGGCGCCGATCTGATCGCCGACGTCGCCCGCCGGGTGGTCGCACTGGACTACGACGAGGCCACGGTGGCCCATGTGCGTGCGCGCTATCCCAGGGTGGACATGCGCCACGGCAATCTCGCGGAGCTTCCGCTGCCCGACGGCTCGGTTGACGTCGTGGTGAACTTCCAGGTGATCGAGCATCTGTGGGACCAGCCACAGTTCGTCGCCGAATGCCTGCGTGTGCTGCGGCCGTCCGGGCTGCTGCTGATGTCGACGCCCAACCGGGTGACCTTCTCCCCCGGCCGCGATACGCCGATCAACCCCTTCCACACCCGTGAGCTCAACGCCGGCGAACTGACCGAGTTGCTCGAGTCGGCCGGGTTCACCATGGAGTCCATGCAGGGCGTGTTCCACGGATGCCCGCTGGCTGAGCTGGACGCCAAGCACGGCGGCTCGATCATCGACGCGCAGGTCGCCCGTGCGATCGCCGACGCGCCATGGCCTGAGGACCTGTTGGCCGACGTCGCCTCCGTCCGCATCGACGATTTCGAACTGACCGACGCGGCCGACCGCGATATCGACGAAAGCCTCGATCTGGTCGCAATCGCGGTGCGGCCATGACCGACTCGCGGACGCCGGGACTGTTCACCCTTGTTCTGCACACCCACCTGCCGTGGTTGGCCCATCACGGTCGCTGGCCGGTCGGCGAGGAATGGCTCTACCAGTCGTGGTCGGCGGCATACCTGCCGCTGATGCGGGTGCTGCGCAGGCTGGCCGACGAGGACCGTAGCCACCTCCTGACCCTCGGCATGACACCCGTTGTCACCGCGCAACTGGACGACCCGTACTGCCTGACGGGCATGCATCACTGGCTGGCCAACTGGCGGCTACGCGCCCAGGAGGCCACCACGCTGCCGGAACCGTTGCGGCAGTTCGGCGTTCGCGAGGTTGCCGAAGCCGACCGCGAGCTCGACGAGTTCAACACGCTGTGGCAGCACGGCGGCAGCCCGCTGCTGCGTGAGCTGATCGACACCGATACCATCGAACTGCTCGGCGGCCCGCTGTCGCATCCGTTCCAGCCGCTGCTGAATTCGCGGCTGCGCGAGTTCGCGCTGCGCGAAGGCCTTGCCGATGCCTACCAGCGGTTGGCGCACACGCCGACCGGAATCTGGGCGCCGGAATGCGCGTACGCCCCCGGCATGGAATTCGACTACGCCGCAGCCGGTGTCGGGCATTTCATGGTGGACGGCCCGTCGCTGCACGGCGACACGGCGCTTGGGCGTCCGGTCGGAGACTCCGACGTCATCGCGTTCGGTCGCGATCTGCAGGTCAGCTACCGGGTGTGGTCGCCGAAATCCGGCTATCCCGGCCACGCCGCCTACCGCGACTTCCACACCTACGATCACGTCACCGGCCTCAAGCCGGCCCGCGTCACCGGCCGCAACGTACCTTCGGATGCCAAGGCGCCCTACGGCCCCGAGCGTGCCGATCGCGCGGTCGACGGGCATGTCGCCGACTTCGTCGAGGTGGTGCGCCAACGGCTCGTCACGGAGAGCGAGCGGATCGGTCGGCCCGCACACGTGATCGCCGCATTCGACACCGAACTGTTCGGCCACTGGTGGTACGAGGGGCCGCTGTGGCTGGAACGGGTGTTGCGGGCGTTGCCCGCCGCGGGCATCCGGGTCGGTACGCTGTCCGATGCGGTCGCCGACGGCTTCACCGGCAGCGCCGTCGAATTGCCGCCCAGCTCTTGGGGTTCCGGCAAGGACTGGTCGGTGTGGTCGGGCGAGAAGGTGGCCGACATCGTGCAGCTCAACACCGAGGTCGTCGACACCGCACTGAGCACAGTGGACAAGGCGTTCGAGCAGAACGCGTCGGTGGGCGCCCCGGTCACCCGTGACGTCGTCGCCGACCAGATCCTGCGTGAGACGCTGCTGACCGTGTCGAGCGACTGGCCGTTCATGGTCAGCAAGGATTCCGCGGCCGACTACGCCCGTTACCGCGCCCATCTGCACGCGCATGCCACCCGCGAGATAGCGGGAGCGCTCGCGACGGGCCGCCGCGAGCAGGCCGAGCGGTTGGCGGCCGGCTGGAACCGCGCAGACGGTCTGTTCGGCGCACTCGACGCCAGAAGGCTCCCCCGCTCATGACCCCGCCTTGCCCGGCAACGGGGAGCTCTTGCCCCGCGACGGGGAGCTCTTGCCCGGCAACGGGGAGCTCTTGCCCCGCGACCGTGCGTGTCTGCTCCCCAACACGCCGGTGCAGAGCAGCACTTCGCGCACGCTCGCGGGGGATCGAGGGACCGTGAAGATCTTGATGGTGTCGTGGGAGTACCCGCCGGTGGTGGTCGGCGGGCTCGGACGGCATGTCTATCAGCTGGCGACGGCGCTGGCCGCGGCCGGACACGAGATCGTGGTCCTGAGCCGCAGGCCGTCGAACACCGACCCGAGCACACATCCGTCGACCGACGAGGTCAGTGAAGGTGTGCGGGTCGTCGCCGCCGCCCACGATCCGCACGAATTCGATTTCGGCACGGACATGATGGCTTGGACCCTGGCGATGGGCCACTCGATGACGCGCGCCGGACTGGCCATCAAGGCGCCGGGCAGGCGAGCCAACGAGTGGCGCCCCGATGTCGTGCACGCACACGACTGGCTGGTAGCCCATCCCGCCGTCGCGCTCGCCGAGTTCTACGACGTGCCACTGGTTTCCACGATCCACGCCACCGAGGCAGGCAGGCACACAGGCTGGGTGTCGGGTCCGATCAGCAGGCAGGTGCACGCCGTGGAATCCTGGCTGGTGCGTGAATCCGATTCGCTCATCGCATGTTCGAGGTCGATGAGCGACGAGATCACCGAGCTCTTTGGTCCCGGTCTGGCCGAGATCAGGGTCATCCGCAACGGAATCGACGCGGGTTTGTGGCCGTTCGCGCGGCGACGGCCGCGGCAGGGTCCCGCGCAGCTGCTCTATCTCGGCAGGCTGGAATACGAGAAGGGTATCCACGACGCGATCGCGGCGCTGCCGCGCATCAGGCGTAGCCATCCGGGCACGACGCTGATGATCGCAGGCGACGGCACCCAGTACGAGTGGCTCGTCGGACAGGCTCGAAAACACAAGGTGCTCAAGGCCGTAACGTTCGTCGGGCGGGTTGACCACAAAGGCCTGGTGCAGTTGCTGCATAGCGCCGACGCCGCGGTGCTCCCCAGCCATTATGAGCCATTCGGCATCGTGGCGCTGGAAGCGGCTGCGACGGGCACGCCCCTGGTGACGTCAAACGTCGGCGGTCTCGGCGAGGCGGTGATCAACGGGCAGACCGGAGTGTCGTTCCCGCCGCGCGACATCGCCGCCCTCGCTGCGGCGGTGCGCGCGGTGCTCGACGATCCGCAGGCCGCGCAACAGCATGCGATCGCCGCCCGCGATCGGTTGACGTCCGACTTCGACTGGCACACGGTCGCAGGGGAAACCGCACAGGTGTACATGGCCGCCAAACGCGGGGTGCGTCAACCGCACCCGCGCAGGCTGATCGTGGAACACGCCCTGCCCGACCGCTGACAGTTCGATCGGCGTCGAATCGTTCCGCATCTAACGTGCGGTATGGACACCAGAAGGTTCACCCTCGCAACGGCGTTGACCCTGGTTGCTGCCTACCTGGGACTCTTCGTCGGCCTGATCGACGCCAACGCGGTCAACCTCGCGCTGCCCGCCATCCGCACCCACCTCGGCGGCGGTATCTCGTGGGCGCAGTGGACGATCGACGCCTACAACATCTCCTTCGCCGCCTTGCTGCTGACCTCGGGATCCCTCGGCGACCGGTTCGGCAGACGAAGGCTGCTGCGGATCGGGTTGGCGGTCTTCGTCCTCGCCTCGTTGGCGTGTGCCGCCGCGCCGTCACTTCCGATCCTGCTGACAGCGCGGGCGGTACAGGGTGTCGGCGCAGCGCTGATGCTGCCGCACGGCCTGGCGATCGCCGCGGCCGCCTTCGCCCACCCGATCGAGCGCGGACGCGCCACCGCGGCGTGGGCGATGGCGGCAGCGATGAGCACGGCCCTGGGACCGATCTTGGGCGGCGTGCTGACCGACACGATCGGTTGGCGCTACATCTTCTGGCTCAACATTCCGGTCGGCCTGCTGGCTCTGCTGATGACCCGCCGCTTCCTGCCTGAATCGCGGGACCGCGACGCGTCGTACATCGACATACGGGGTCAGGCACTCGCGGTCGTCGCGCTCGCCACGCTGACGATCGTCCTGGTCGAGGGACGCTCGACGGCGCCCGTCTGGGTCGCTGTGTTGGCCGTCTGCGCCGTCGCCGCGGTCGCGGCATTCGTGATAAGCCAGCATCGCGCCGCCGTGCCGATGCTGCCGCTCGATCTGTTCCGCAGCCGCAGGCTGACTGCCGCGCTCATCGCAACGTTCACGATGACGTTCGGCATCTACGGGCTGCTGTTGGTCAACAGCTTCGTATTTCAGCGACAACGAGGCGCGAGCGCGCTGGTGACGGCGTTCTGGTTCCTGCCGATGCCATTGATGTATCTGGCGCTCATTCCGTTCGCGAACGCGATGGCGCACCGGACCGGTCCGCGGCTGCCGATGAGCGCGGGCCTGGGTTTGATGGCGGCCGGTCTGCTGCTCTACGCCGGTGTGGGGCCGTACGCCGATGTGTGGCTGCTGGAGCTGTCGTTCGTCCTGGCCGGCGCCGGCCTTGCCCTCAACACTGGGCCCGCGGTGGGACTCGCGATGGCCGCTGTCCCGGTTCGGCGGGCGGGGCTGGCCTCCGGCGTGGTGAACCTGGCCCGGCCGGTGGGTATCACTGTCGGTGTGGCGGTGTTGGGTAGTGCCATGGCCGCCGTCGGCGCGCAGATCGCGATGGCGTTGGGCGGTGTTGTCCAGCTGGTAGGCGCCGTGGTGGCGGTGCGATGGGCGCGAGATGCGACGGCGACGACGGAGGAAGAGGTTTGTCATGCGTGACGTCGCGGATCTGCCGACGTGCGGCGACGCCGACATCGCCGCGCTGGCGTCACTGCTCGCCGACCCGGCCCGGTGCAAGGTGCTACTGGCCCTCGACGACGGCCGCGCGTTGCCCGCCAGCGTCCTCGCCGACGAGGCGGGCATCAGCCGGTCGACGGCCAGCAGTCACCTGGGCAAGCTGACCGATGCAGGCCTCCTGGCGGTGGAAAGGCATGGCAGGCACCGCTATTACCGGCTGACCGGTCCAGAAGTCGGCGAACTGCTCGAGCATCTCGTTCGGTTGGCGCCGCCGCACCCGGTTCGGTCGCTGCGCGAAGGAACCCGCGCGGCCCGACTGCGTTCGGCGCGAACCTGTTACGACCACCTCGCCGGTCGGCTCGGCGTGCAGATCATGGGCAGCCTGCTGGACCGCGAGGTTCTCGTCGGCGGCGACGGACGTTACTACCCGCGCCGCGACGGCCATGACGCGCTGAGCAGTCCAGGCCATGACATCTCATACGAGCTGACCGACGGAGGCCGTGACTTCCTCACCGAGGTCGGTGTCCAATTGCCTACCGGGAGCAGGCCGCTGGTGCGGTACTGCGTGGACTGGACCGAGCAGCGTCATCACCTGTCCGGCGGGTTGGGCCGGGCGGTGTTGGACCGCGTGCTTTCCGCCCGCTGGGTGAAACGGGCACCGCGGGGACGCGCGGTGATGGTAACGACCGACGGCCGCACGGCGTTGGCCGAAACGTTCGGTATCGACTGGGCATCCTGATGCCGTCGTTCATTCTGCGATGACGGCTTCGGCTACTTGGGCATCGTCACCAAGGACGCAGAGTCAATGAAAGCAGTTAGCGGGATGCCTTCTTGCGCTCGATGTCGGCCAGTGCGGCCGCCAGCTTGGCACGCTCGGCCGCAGAGGTATCCCACGCCAGCTTGCGGTTCTTCACGACCTTGGCCGGCGCCCCGACCGCGATCGAATAGTCCGGGATGTCGCCCTTGACGACCGCGTGCGAGCCGAGGACGCAGCCCTTGCCGATCGTGGTGTTGCGCAGGATGGTGACCTTCGTCGCGATCCAGGTGTCGGGACCTATCCGCACCGGACCCTTGAGGATGCCCTGGTCCTTGATCGGCATGTTGATGTCCTCCATCCGGTGGTCGAAGTCGCAGACGTAGACCCAGTCGGCCATCAGCACCGAGTCGCCCAGCTCGATGTCGATGTAGGTGTTGATGACGTTGTCGCGGCCCAGCACCACCTTGTCGCCGAAGCGAAGCGAACCCTCGTGGCAGCGGATCGTGTTCTTGTCGCCGATGTGGACCCAGCGGCCGATCTCCATCGTCGACAGCTCGGGAGTCGCCTGAATCTCCACGCCTTTGCCGAGGAAAACCATGCCCCTGGTGATGATGTGGGGGTTGGCCAGCTTGAACTTGAGCAGCCGGAAGTAGCGCACCAGGTACCACGGCGTGTAGGCGCGATTCGAGATCACCCACCTCAAGGAAGCCATCGTGAGAAATTTGGCCTGGCGCGGATCGCGGAGCCGAGATCCCCGCCAGCGCTTGTGCAGCGGCGCCCCCCACATCGTCGTCATGGCCGGAAAGCCTACGCGAGCCTCCGTATCCCGAACGGTTACCCTCACGTGGGCCTACGAATAGGGACGGGAAAGGATCGAGTGTTCCGGCGACTCATCGTGCTGGCGTCAACAGCGCTGATCACGGGTGCTCTGGCCGGGTGCGGCAACACCGACTCCTGGGTCGACGCGCACGCGGCCGACGGCTGGCCCGCACAGTACGGCGACGCGGCCAACAGCAGCTACACCGGTGTGGCAGGCGCCGAGGCGCTCGAACTCCAATGGAGCCGCTCGGTGAAGGGCGATCTCGGCGCCACGGTGGCGCTGGGGTCCGGACAGTATCTGGCGGTCAACGGGCAGACCCCCGCCGGCTGCTCGCTGATGGTGTGGGAAGCGGACAACAACGCCCGGCAACGGTGGTGCACCCGGCTGTGGCAGGGCGGTGGATCGTCGAGCCCGCTGTGGGACGGCTTCGACAACCTCTACATCGGGCAGCCCGGTGCGATGTTGTCGTTCCCGCCGACGCAGTGGATCCGGTGGCGGCAGCCCGTCATCGGAATGCCTACCACTGCAAGGATTCTGGCGCCGAATCATCTTCTGGTGGTGACGCACCTGGGTCAGGTCCTGCTTTTCGACGCCCACCGCGGCTCGGTGATCGGCAATCCGCTGGACTTGGTGGAGGGCGTCGACCCGACGGACTCAATGCGGGGTCTGACCGACTGCCGGGCCGCACGGCCGCGCTGCCCGGTCGCCTCCGCGCCCGCGTTCGCCGCCAAGTCGGGCGTGGTCGTGGTGCCGGTTTGGCAGCCCAATGCACCGGCCTCGGTGCTCGTCGGGCTGAAATACAACCCCGACCGGAACCCCAAGCTGTCGGTGGCCTGGACGAGCGACGCGGTCAAGGCGGGGACGATGGCGAGCCCGGTGGCGTCTGCCGACGGGTCGACGATTTACGTCAACGGCCGTGACGACAGGCTGTGGGCCATCAACGCCGCGGACGGCAAGCCGAAGTGGTCGACGCCGCTGAAGTTTCTGTCGCAGACGCCGCCGTCGGTGGCGCCGAGCGACGACGTCATCGCCGGCGGCGGGCCCGACACGCGGCTGGTCGCGATCAAGGACCGCGGCAACCACGCCGACGTGATGTGGACCCGAGACGACATCTCCCCCTTGACGACGTCCAGCCGGGCCGGCGAACACGTCGCCTACACCGTGGTCAAAGACGGCGAGGACGGCCAGGCGCTGCTGGTGTTCGACCCCGGCGACGGCCACACCATCAACAGCTATCCGCTGCCGGATGCGCAAGGTTGGCCGGTCGGGGTGGCGATTGGCCACGACCGCCGCGTCGTCGTTTCGACGAGCGCCGGGCAGGTGTACGGCTTCTCGCCCGCCTAGCGGCTAGGCCAATTCGCCGGCCTCCTCAACGCGGCTCGTCCCTCGCCGCTTGATCGTCGCCCGGCTAGGCCAATTCGCCGGCCTCCTCAACGCGGCTCGTCCCTCGCCGCTTGATCGTCGCCCGGCTAGGCGATCATCCGGTCGACCGGCGCCCGCGGGATCGTCACCGTCAGGGCACCCGCCGACTCCGGCAGGATTGCGCCCTGGCCGAAGAAGAAGACCAGCGAGTCGTTCTGGATCGCGAAGTTCTCGTATGTCGCCGGGTTCAGCCCCACCTCGGGTGCGATCGCCGGCTTGGTGCCCATCTGCTTCTCCAGCTCCGCCTGCACCAGCGGGAAGATCACCGGCCACGGGTTGGCGCCCGGCTGGAACAGCGGCTGCATCTTCTCTTTGCCCCCGGTGTCGAGCACGATGGGCCAGCGAAGGGTCTGGTCCCAGTTGAACGCCTTGAAGAAGGTCTGCGGGTGGGCCCCACCGACGTCCTGGAACACCTTGAACACCACCGATTGCGTGCCGCGCGGCGGAACCGCCGAGTTGTACTCGGTCGGGGTGACCTCCAGCTGGTAGGGCATGGTGCGCGCGTCGGGCGACTTCGCGACGTTGACGAAGCCGTCCCGGGTCTGCTTTACCCAGTCGAAGACCGCCTGCACATCCGGATAGTCGGCCGGATAGGTGATCTGCAACGAGTAACCGGTGTCCCCGGCCTGGATCACGCAGTTCTGCCCGACCAAACCTCCCTGGAGGTCCGAGCACTTCGGCGGCGCGGCCGACGCGGGCCCAGCCGCGACAACACCCGAGAAGCCGACGAGTACGGCCGCAGTGGCAGCGAGAACCGACGTGGAAATGCGCATCGATGAGATCCTCTTCGAGCCAGAGCGGCACCGTAGCCGCCGACGTCACAATACAGGCGACAGGCAAGCTCCCGAAGGCGAGTACGAGCGAGGACCGCAGCGAGTGCGAGTCGGGGCATGGTAAGTCACCGCGAGGGTCGGCAGATGAATGCCGTTGCCCGACTTGCCGTGCCGGAGCCGATACGCGCGATCACCACCGACACGTGCCGCGAGCCACGCAACTTCAGCCGCCGCCGCAGCACGTCCGGGTCGACGTCGACACCGCGCACCAGAATTTCGACGGCGCCCGTGTCGTGCGCCGACAGCACTTGCCGCAGTCGCTTCTCGCTGTAACCGACCTCGTCGAGCACCTCGAAGCCCCGCACGCCGTCGGGCAGCCGGTCGCCGGACAGGTAGGCGATATCGCCGTCCAGCTGCCAGAGCCCGTGTCTGGCGGCATAGTGGCGGACCAGTCCGGCCCGAACGACCGCACCGTCGGGATCGACGATCCACCGGCCCACTGGTGCGACCGGGCAGTCGTCGGGATCGGCGTCGGTGATCTGTTCGGCACCGTCCAACATGGTGGCCCGACGGCGCACGCCCGCCGCGGCGAGGCCCGGCGACCAGAGACACGCCTCGCGCACGCTGCCGCCCAGCGACGTGATCTCGACTTCACCGGTGAAACCGAGGCGCTCGAGTTCGGCGAAATCGATTCCCGGCGCGCACTTTACGACGACATCACGGTGGCGGTAGACGTCGAGTAGACGATCCAGCGGTGGCGTGTAGTCGAGCAGGTCGAACCGCCGCCGCCCCGACCGCCTGCGCGCCGGGTCGGCGAGCACGACGGCGTCGCGGGTGACGGGTCGCAGTGCGTCGGCGCGGCACAGCGGTACGTCAGCGACATTGTGCCGGGCCATGGCGAGCCGGACCGGATCGATGTCGCTGCCCATCACGTAACCGGCCGACTTTCGCAGCGCGGCAAGCTCTGTGCCGACCGAACAGGTGACGTCGTGCACGGTGGCGCCGGCCAGCCGCCGTGCCCGGTGTTCGGCCACCGGTTGCGCGGTGGCCTGTTGCAGCGCGTCATCGGTGAACAACCAGTCCGACGGGTCGGCGAATTTGGCTCTCGCCCTTCGGCGCAGCAGGACCGTCTCCACCAGAGCGGGCGCGTGCACGCCGAATTGCGCTCGTATCGAACCGATGTCGGAGATGCGGCTCGCATCGGTCAGCCGGTAGCCGTCGACATCCCGCAGCGCCTGCGCTCCGGCGTCGCTGTTCAGATAGGCGACGGCATCCAGGCCGAAATCTACGACGGCTTGACCCCGGTCACCATGACGTTGTAGAACCAGCCCTTCGGGACGACGCGACGCCACACGTTGTGGTCCACCCAGCTCAGCGTCATCCAACTGCCGAACGCGAACTTGGCCCAGTGCCAGCCCAACCGGCCGGGCGGCATTGCCGCCTCGAACGTGCGGATGGGCCACCCCAGCATCGCGGCGGTGAATTCCGTTGTGGTGGTGACGATGTCGACAGCACCGGCAGAGCGGGCCATCTTTTCCAGGTCGCCCGGCGAGAACGTGTGCAGATCGACGAGCGCCTCCAGCGCGGCCGCACGCGACGATTCGTCGAGCTCGGCCTGCGGGCGCCGCCAGCCGGAAAGCCCCGGCAGCCGAGTCACGTTCGTCACCGCCCGCCACGTCAGCGTCGACAGCGGGCGCGCGTAGTTCTCGCCGGAGTTCGTCGGCTCACCGGCGAACACGAACCGGCCGCCTGGCTTGAGCACACGAACCACCTCGCGCAGCGACAGCTCCACGTCCGGGATGTGGTGCAGCACGGCGTGGCCGACCACCAGATCGAAGGTGTCGTCGTCGTACGGGATGCGCTCGGCGTCGGCGACGCGGCCGTCGATCTCGAGACCGAGGTTCTGGCCGTTGCGGGTGGCCACCTTGACCATGCCCGGAGACAGGTCGGTGACCGAGCCGCGCCGCGCGACGCCTGCCTGGATCAGGTTCAGCAGGAAGAACCCGCTGCCGCAGCCCAGCTCCAGCGCCCGGTCGTACGGCAACTCCCGCTGCTCCTCGGGCGGCACGGTGGCGTCGAACAGATCGCGCGCGTAGTCGACGCAGCGCTTGTCGTAGGAGATCGACCACTTGTCGTCGTAGCTCTCGGCTTCCCAGTCGTGGTAGAGCACCTGGGCGAGCTTGGAGTCGTGGCGGGCCGCCTCCACCTGCTCCGCCGTGGCGTGCGGATTGGGGACCGGAGCCGGCTGGCCGGCGACATTCGGCGCAGCGTCGGTGTCCTTGAGATTCATGCAGGGCAGCCTAACGGCCGTCGCCGAAGGTGGCCTTGGCGGCGGCGATGACCTGCGGCGGGTGCTCGACCAGCCGCTGCGCCCAGGCCACCGCCGCGTCGTAGACCGCGTCGGGGGCCACCATCTCGTCGATCAAGCCGAGAGCCAGTGCCTCCTTGGCGTCGACGAACCGGCCCGTGAACACCAGATCCTTGGCCTTGCTTTCACCAATCGCGCGGGCCAGCCGAGCCGTCTCGCCGGGCGGGAACCCGGACAAGATCTCGGTCGCGCCGACCTTGATGTTGTCGCCTGCCACCCGCCAGTCCGCGGCCAGGGCCAGCGTCAGCCCGCTGCCGAGCGCGTATCCGGTGATCGCGGCGACGGTCGGTTTGGGAATCGCGCCGATGGCGTCGAGGGCATCGCGACCGACTTGGGCGGCTCCGGCTGCCTCCTGCGCGTTGAGGGTCTGCAGAACCGCCACGTCGTCGCCGGTGGAGAAGATCTCATGTCCGCCGAACACGATCACCGCCGCAATATCGTCACGCGAAGCCACTTCGCCTGCAGCATCGACGATTTCGCGATACATCTGACGGGTCAGGCCGTTGGTCGGCGGCCTGGACAGCAACAGCGTGGCGATGCCGGGATGCCCGTCGAACGTGTGGATGCTGACGAACTCCTTCACGGGATACGGCCCCCGAGCGCTTGGTTGTAGCGCTCGCCGTCGAAGAATTCGAACTCGAGGTTGCCGTCGGTCATGCTCATGTTCGGCGAGACGGGGATTATTTGCCGTTCGACGGCCAGCACCTCGGCGACAGTGCGGCCGGCCAGCGCGTCGAGCTGAGTCCACGTCGGGGGCAGCAGGACGCTCCGCTGAGCGGTGAAGTCCTCGAGGGCGGCTTCCGGCGTGATCCAGTCGGCCTGATCGGACTCGGTGTTGTCGCCGTCGGCCCGCTGGCCCTCTGGAAGCGCACCGACAAAGAAGTAGGTGTCGTAGCGGCGGGTCCGCTCTTCTTTGGGAGTCACCCAGTTCGCCCACGGGCGCAGCAGGTCGGAGCGCAGCATAAGTTTCTCGGCGCGCAGGAACTCGGCGAACGACAGCTCCTTGCTGACGAGCGCGGCCCGCTGGTCGCGGTAGCTCGACGCGTCGTCGACGAGCAGGTCCGGATCGTCGGCCGCGCCCGCGAACAGCACACCGCACTCCTCGAACGTCTCCCGCGCCGCGGCGCAGACGAGAGCTTCGGCGAGGTCGGCGTCGGTGCCGAGTTTGTCGCCCCACCACTGTTTGTCGGGGCCGTGCCAGGCGATGTCGGCGTTGCGGTCGCGGTCGTCGACTCCACCACCGGGGAACACCATCACTCCCCCGACGAAGTCCATCTTGCGGTGCCGCCGCATCAGGAACACCTTGATGCCGTCAGGCATGTCCCGGATCAGCATTACGGTCGCGGCGGGCCGCGGAACGAGGGGGTCTTCACTCATCAACGCCTCCTGTGGGCTGCCCGGCTTCGGGTGCGCCTGGCGAAATAACGGCCGTCGATGATGTCGAGCGCGATCGACTGGCCGAACGCCCTCGACAGATTCTCCGCGGTCAGCACGTCCGTCAGCAGCCCGGCGTCGACCACCCGTCCTTCCGACAGGATCAGCGCGTGGCTGAACCCGCGCGGGATTTCCTCGACGTGGTGAGTGACAAGCACGATCGCCGGGGCGTCCGGGTCGGCGGCCAGATCCTCCAGCCGCGCGACCAGCTCCTCGCGGCCACCGAGGTCGAGCCCGGCCGCGGGTTCGTCGAGCAGCAGCAGTTCCGGGTCGGTCATCAGGGAACGGGCGATCAGCACGCGTTTGCGTTCGCCCTCTGACAGCGTTTCGTAGGTGCGCTCGGCGAGGTGTTCGGCGCCGACGCTCTCCAGCATGTCGAGGGCCTGGGTGTAGTCGACGTCCTCGTATTGCTCACGCCAGCGGCCGAGCACGGCATACCCCGCTGACACGACCAGGTCGCGCACCAGCTCCCCGTCCGGCACGCGTTGCGACAGCGCCGAGCTGCTCAACCCGACCCGCGAGCGCAGCTCGGCCATGTCAGTGCGGCCCAGGCGTTCGCCGAGCACATAGGCCGTACCCGAGGATGGATGTTCCGTCGCGGCGGCGATCCACAGCAGCGACGTCTTTCCCGCGCCGTTCGGTCCGATGACCACCCAGCGTTCGTCGAGCTCGACGGACCAGGTGACCGGGCCGACGAGGACCTGCCCGCCGCGCCGCAGTGTGACCTTGGCGAAATCGATCAGCAGGTCGGGGTCGACGCTGTCGCTTCCGGAGTCGGGCACTCGCTCATCGTAGTGACGCGTATTCGCGCAGGATTCGGCGGCTTCACGAGCAGACGGCCGCCGCCGTCATGGCGATATCAGCCAACCGTCTGACCCGTTCACGATCACCATGTCCGCGGAGGCCGCCGTCGGCGACACCAGGTCGGCGTTGGGCTGGTCGGTGCCTGCGACCCAGGCCTTCGCGGCGTCGGGGCTCTTGCCGAATTCGACGTGGCGGGCCACCAACCGCTCGACGCGCCGAGCCTCCTCGCTGGTGACGAACCAGACGCGGTCCATGGCCCGGCGCGCTCGCAGCCACGCCGGGTGGTCGAGCAGCAGGTAGTTGCCCTCGGTGATCACCAGTCGAGCGGTCGGCGGCACCACCAGGGCCGCGGCCAGTGGCTGTTCGAGGGTGCGGTCGAATCCCGGGGCGTAGACCGGCGCATCGGTTTCCGCGGCGATCCGCTCGAGCAGCACCGCGTAGCCCACTGAATCGAAGGTGTCGGGTGCGCCCTTTCGGCCAAGCGCCCCGAGGCGGCGCAGCTGTTCATCGGCGAGGTGGAAGCCGTCCATGGGGACGTGCGTGACCCAGCCGGGTCCCTTGCACTCGCCGATGCGGGCAAGTAGCTGCTCGACCAGTGTGGATTTGCCCGCTCCCGGGCTTCCGGCGATGCCGAGGACGGCACGCTGCCGGTCTTCGGCGAGCGCGATGGCATCCTGCGCCAGCCGTTGCAGGGTGTCGGATCCGGTGGCCCCGCTTGTCATGCCGGCGCAGCGGCGTGCCGCCGCGCCACGCGCAATCCGTCGCTGATGATGCCCCAGATCGCGAGGTCGTTCGACAGCCCTTGGGCGACGACGGCCGCGAAGTCGGTGTGCCCGGAACCCGGGTAGCCGCGGTGGTTTTCGCCGATATGGACGTGGCCCAGCCGGTCACCACAGTCGCGGACCGGCGTGACCATGTCGTCCTCCTCGATGTTCATGTGGTACGTGTCGAGGTGGATGACGATGTTGTCGGCGCCGGTGTCATGCTGGCTCGACCCGTATACGTCAGTGTGCACGATGCTCACTGAACGCGCTGAGAGGACGCCGGTCGAAGTCGCGGCACTGCCGACGACTCCAGATCGCCCCGCCCGATTAGGTGACCGTGCAGGGACGGTCGGACTCACCAGCATGTTGGCCGACCACATCTTCGACATCCGCCGCATCGACGCGGCGCTCGGGTAAGCGATTGGTGACCGACGCCCAGCCGCTGTGCGCCAGCACCTTTTTCGGCGTGATCCGGATGAAGAGCTGGACAAGAGGCCCGATCCCGAATGCGTACACGACGGTGCCGACGCCGACTGTGCCGCCGAGCAGCCAGCCGATCGCGAGCACGGTGGCCTCGATCGAGGTCCGCACGATTCGGACCGAGAGGCCGGTGCGCACCACCAGTCCCGTCATCAGCCCGTCGCGTGGGCCCGGCCCGAGGCCCGCGCCGATGTAGAGCACGGTACTGATCGCGTTCAGCACGACCGCGCCGACCATCATCGCGATACGGGCCGGAAGCGATGTGGGCGACGCCAAGATCGCCAGCGAAGCGTCCACGGTCACCGCGATGACGATGACGTTGGCCACCGTGCCGATGCCGGGGCGGTTGCGCAGCGGGATCCAGGCCAGCAGCACCGCCACCCCGACCACGGCCGACGCGATGCCGATGGTCATCGGTGTTCTCAACGCGAGCCCCTGATGGAACACGTCCCACGGGTCCAGCCCGAGTCCGGCGCGCACCATCGTCGCCATCGAGAAGCCGTAGCCGATGAGCCCGAGCAGCAGCGCGCCGCCGCGGGCCGTCGCCTCACGCATGGTGCGGAAAGCGGATCCGAATCAGATCGATTTCGTTGCGCACCCGTTCGGCGTCGCGGTCCACAAACTCGGCCGGGATGCGCTGCGCCGGTCGGAAGATCCTGCCCAGTGGGCGGGCCAATTTTGATGTCCAATTCATGCTCATGACCCAATAATGTCGCCAACTGGCTTGTTATTCCATAGCCAGTCGACGCATACTGGCCTGTGATGACGGTAGATATGCGCGCCCGAGCGCTCGATGTGGACCGTTTGGCCCGCGAACTTGGCAACTGGCGTACGTCCAGTCGCAGCGGGCCGGCCTACTACGGCCTGGCCGACGCCATCCGGCTGCTCATCGTCGACGGGCGCCTGCCCGTCGGTGCACGCCTGCCCAGTGAACGGGCAATGGCCGACTCTCTGCGTATCTCCCGCACCACCGTCACCGCCGCCTACGCGCAACTGCGCGAGGACGGTTACCTGAACGCACGCCGCGGAGCCCGCAGCACCACGGCCCTACCCGTCGCACCTGCCGCCCGCCCCGAACCCACGGCACCGTCGACGAGTCTTGCCGCAGCCGCGTTGTCCGCTCCTGCGGCCGCCGTCAGCGAGGCGTTCGTCGATGCCATCCACGAGGTGACGCCCTATCTGCACAAGGTCGGCCACGAACTCGTCGGCGTCGACGTTCTGCGAGAAGCCATCGCCGAAAGATATTGCGAGCGAGGGCTTTTTACCGACCCCGACCAAGTGCTTGTCACCACCGGCGCGTTGCATGCCTTCAACCTCGTGTTGACCACATACGTGCAACCCGGCGACCGTGTGTTGGTGGAACAGCCCACCTACCATGGCGCGTTGACGTCGATCACCACCGCGGGGGCGCGGCCCGTGCCGGTGGCCATGACGGAGGACGGCTGGGAACTCGATGCAATTCAGGCCGCGGTGGGCCAACTGTCGCCCAGCCTGGCCTATCTGATTCCGGACAACCAGAATCCCACCGGCTTGACGATGCCCGCTCACGACCGGAAGCGGTTGGCAGACATCATCGCCGGGACGAGGACGCGCACGGTCATCGACGAGACGATCCTCGACATGTGGCTTGACGAAGCGGTTCCCGCGCCGATGGCCGCCGCGATGACGACGCGGCGTGACCTGGTGCTGACGATCGGTTCGATGTCGAAGTCGTTCTGGGGCGGCCTGCGCGTCGGCTGGATTCGCGCCGAACGCGCGACCATCGCCACCATCGCCGCGCTGCGCCCGTCCGTCGACATGGGTACGCCGGTTCTCGAACAGTTCGCCGCCGCAAAGCTTCTCGCGCGGCGGGACGAACTGCTTCCTGAGCGCCGCGAGATACTGCGGGCACGACGCGAGCTCCTGCTTTCCCTGCTTGACCGGCATCTGCCCGACTGGGAACCTGGACCAGGTGTCGGCGGCATGTCGCTGTGGGTGCGGCTACCGGCACCGATGAGCACGGCGCTGTCGGCCGCGGCGTCCCGGATGGGGCTCGAGCTGCCTGCCGGACCACGATTCGGCGTCGACGGCACACTCGAACGCTTCGTGCGAGTGCCCTATGCCCTGCCGGAGGACGAGCTTTCGGCGGCCATCGAGCTACTGGCCCGCGCTTGGCACAGCGTCACCGGCTCCATCGCGCCCGAGCCGACGACCGTCGTGGTCTGATCGAGCTAGTTGTCGGGGATTTCCACCCTGCGGAGCGTGCCGTCGACGGTGTCGGCGGCCTCGATCTCGCCGCGGGTGATCCCGAGGACGAACAGCACGGTGTCCAGGTACGGGTTGCTCAGCGACGCGTCGGCCACCTCTCGCAGCGCAGGCTTGGCGTTGAACGCGACTCCCAGACCGGCCGCGGCCAGCATGTCGATGTCGTTGGCGCCGTCGCCGACGGCGACCGTCTGCTCCATCGGCACACCTGCCTGTTGCGCGAAGTCCCTCAGGGCCTTGGCTTTTCCCGGCCGGTCGATGATCGGCCCGACCACCCGTCCAGTCAGCTTGCCGTCGACGATCTCGAGCTGGTTGGCGGCCACGAAGTCCATCTCCAACTCGTGGGCGAGCGGTTCGATGACCTGGCGGAAGCCGCCCGACACGATCCCGCAGTGAAAACCCAGGCGGCGCAATGTCCGCAGTGTGGTCCGCGCGCCGGGCGTCAGCTCGATCTGCTCCCCGACCTCCTCGAGCACCTCGGCCGGCAGGCCGGCCAGCGTCGCGACGCGGCGGTTCAGGGACTCGGCGAAATCCAGCTCGCCCCGCATGGCGGCCTCGGTGATCTCGGCGACGGCTGCGTGTGCACCGACCCGGTCGGCCAGCATCTCGATGACCTCGCCCTGGATCAGCGTGGAGTCGACGTCGAACACGATGAGCCGCTTGGCCCGCCGCGCGAGGCTGTAGTCCTCCAGCGCGATGTCCACACCCTCGTTGCCCGCGACCCGAGCCATCGCGGCCTGCAACTGCTGGTAGACACCGCCGGGCGGCACCGAAACCCGCAGCTCCAATCCTGTAACCGGATAGTCGGACACGCCGCGGATGAAGTCGATGTTGACGCCCAGTGCGGCCACTTCACTGGCCACCACACCGAACGCCTCGGCGGTGATCGGCCTGCCCAGCACGACGATGGTGTGGGTGGACGGCTGACGCATCACCGGCATCTCGCCGCTGGGCTCGATCGTCACGTCGAGCCCCACACCGTGGATGGCGTCCTCGACTTGTTCGCGCAGCTCGCGACCGCCTGCGATCTCGACGGTGCCCGATACCAGCACGCCCAGCGTCAGGCGCCCACGGATGACCACCTGTTCGACGTTGAGCAACTCGACCTTGTGTCGCGAAAGCACCTCGAACAGCGCAGAAGTCACGCCCGGTTGATCGACTCCGGTGACGGTGATCAGAAGCGATGAGCGCTTACGCGAAGAGCCGATAGGTGAAGCCACCTTTCGACTATCCACCCTGGCTGGCCCCCCGCGCAGGCATCAGGTTCTGACGTTCTCGTTGTCCAGCCGAGAGACGTCGCCGTCGTCTGGTCCGTGGCTGCGCCCAATGTGCGCTTCTGAGCGCATTCGGTCCACCATGTGCGGGTAATGCAGCTCGAAAGCCGGGCGCTCCGAACGGATTCGGGGCAGCTCGGTGAAATTGTGCCGCGGCGGCGGGCAGCTGGTGGCCCACTCCAGTGAGTTGCCGTAACCCCATGGGTCATCGACGGTCACCGGCTCGCCGTAGCGCCAGCTCTTGAATACGTTCCACGCGAACGGGATCGTCGAGATGCCAAGGATGAACGCGCCGATCGTCGAGACGATGTTCAGCGTGGTGAATCCGTCGGTCGGCAGGTAGTCGGCGTAGCGGCGGGGCATGCCCTCGTCGCCGACCCAGTGCTGGACCAGGAACGTGGTGTGGAAGCCGATGAACGTCAGCCAGAAGTGCAGCTTGCCGAGGCGCTCGTCGAGCAGTCGCCCTGTCATCTTCGGGAACCAGAAATAGATGCCCGCGTAGGTGGCGAACACGATGGTGCCGAACAGCACGTAGTGGAAGTGTGCGACGACGAAATAGCTGTCGGTGACGTGGAAGTCCAGCGGGGGGCTGGCCAACAGCACACCGGACAGGCCACCGAGCAGGAAGGTGACCAGGAAGCCCACCGAGAACAGCATCGGTGTTTCGAACGTCAACTGGCCCTTCCACATGGTGCCGATCCAGTTGAAGAACTTGATACCGGTCGGCACCGCGATCAGGAACGTCATGAAACTGAAGAATGGCAGCAGCACCGCGCCGGTCGCATACATGTGGTGCGCCCACACCGCGACGGACAATGCGGCGATGGAGATGGTCGCGTAGATCAGCGTGGTGTAGCCGAAGACCGGCTTGCGGGAGAACACCGGGAAGATCTCGGTGACGATGCCGAAGAACGGCAACGCGATGATGTACACCTCGGGGTGGCCGAAGAACCAGAACAGGTGCTGCCAGAGCAGCACACCGCCGTTGGCCGGGTCGTAGACGTGCGCGCCGAGGTGGCGGTCGGCGGCCAGGCCGAATAGCGCCGCGGTCAGCAGCGGGAAGGCCAGCAGCACCAGAATCGACGTCACCAGGATGTTCCAGGTGAATATCGGCATCCGGAACATGGTCATGCCGGGAGCGCGCATACACACCACCGTGGTGATCATGTTTACGCCGCCGAGAATGGTGCCGAGACCAGCGACGGCCAGACCCATGATCCACAGATCGCCACCGGCTCCCGGGGAGTGGATGGCGTCGGTCAGGGGGGTGTAGGCGGTCCAGCCGAAGTCGGCCGCGCCGCCGGGGGTGATGAAGCCCGCGATCGCGATCATCGCGCCGAACAGGAACAGCCAGAACGAGAACGCGTTGAGCCGCGGGAACGCCACGTCGGGAGCGCCGATCTGCAGCGGCAGCACCAGGTTGGCGAATCCGAAAACGATGGGCGTCGCATAGAACAGCAACATCACCGTCCCGTGCATGGTGAACAGCTGGTTGTACTGCTCGTTGGACAGGAACTGCAGGCCGGGCAGGGCGAGCTCGGTGCGCATGAACAGCGCCATCAGGCCGCCGATGAAGAACATGATGAAGCAGGCGACGCAGTACATGATGCCGATCAGCTTGTGATCGGTGGTCGTGATCAGCTTGTATATGAGGCTGCCCTTGGGGCCGAGCCGCGCCGGAAACGGACGACGGACCTCGAGTTCTCCGACCGGGGGCGCTTCGGCTACCAACACGTCCTCCAAACGTCTATGCGGGGATGCCCGCAATGCTGCTACCGAAATCTTATCGCCCGAACCGCCCCGTGTCGGCATGGGTCCTACAAACGGTCGTATTTGATTTCCCCATGTCCACGACCGTGTCGTTTATTGCGGCAAAACGCGGGTCGCGGCCGCAACAAACGTAGGAGAAACCGGCAGCTGTTACCGTCGGCCCCGTGCTGAACCGCCGACCGCGATTTGATGTCGCCGGCCGAGCGGCTCCGCGATTCAATGTCGCCGGCCGAGCGGCTCCGGCGCCCCGTCCGATCGCAGCCGCAACGGCCCTGCTGACAGCCCTCGTGGTGACGTCGGTGGGCGGCTGCGGCCAGCTGGGCAACGGGACCCAGTCGCCGGCAGCCGAACCGACCGTCATCACCAGCACCACCAGGGTGGCGGGCGCCGGTGTGCTGGGCAATCAGCGCAGGCCCGACGAGTCCTGCGCGCCCAACCCGGCACCGGTCGGCCCGGGCGAGGGTGACCGGGAGGTCCGCCACGCCGCGGGCAGCACCATTGTTCGCGGCGAACCGCAGAAGATCGTGGTGCTCTCCGGCGACCAACTCGACGCCCTGTGTGCGCTGGGTCTGCAGTCCCGCATCGTCGCCGCCGCGCTACCCGACGAGTCCGACAGCCAGCCCTCCTACCTCGGTGCCGCCATCCATGACCTGCCCGCGGTGGGCACCCGCAGCGCGCCGGATCTGGAGGCGATACGTGCGGCGCAGCCCGACCTGATCCTCGGGTCGGAGTCCCTGACGCCCGATGCCTACCCGAAGCTGTCGGCCATCGCGCCGACGGTGTTCACCGGCGCACCCGGCGCCGCATGGGAGGACACCCTGCGGACGGTGGGTGCGGCGAACTGGCGGGCCGATGCCGCTAACGGCTTGATCGACGACTTCGCCGCGGCCGCCGCCAAGACGGGTGCCGACAACGATGCCGCGCACTTTGAGGCCTCGGTCGTGCAGCTGACCGACAAGACCCTGCGGGTGCTCGGTCCGAACAGCTTCCCTGGCAGCGTGCTCGCCGATGTCGGTGTGGATCGCCCCGCGGCACAACGCTTTACCGATAAGCCCTATGTCGAGGTCGGCACCACCGAGGAAGACCTGAACAACTCCCCCGACTTCTCGATCGCCGACGGCGACATCCTGTACGTCTCGTTCGCTTCACCTGCGGCCAAGGACCGCGCCGGCGAAGTGATGGGCAGCGACGCGTGGAAGAAGTTGTCCGCCAACAAGGACAACCGGGTCTTCGTCGTCAACAACGAGGTGTGGCAGACCGGCGAGGGCATCGTCGCG
This sequence comes from Mycobacterium sp., assembly GCF_032159565.1. Lineage (GTDB taxonomy): Bacteria > Actinomycetota > Actinomycetes > Mycobacteriales > Mycobacteriaceae > Mycobacterium. The sequence goes on along the minus strand of NZ_JAVHWR010000130.1, from coordinate 5,073 downwards.
GCCCGCGGAATACTGGCAGATCTGCGCTCCCTCAACGCGCCGATCAACTGACCGGCTTGTCGTTGATGCCGTAGCGCGCCTGTTGGCCAAACTGACCGGTCGTCAACGAGCCGTCGGGAAGCACCAGTTCACCGCTGTCGATGCGGTTGCGTAGGTACGCAAAAGTCTGCGCCGTCTGGGCGAACAGGTGCTCACCCGCGCGCAGGGCCGGACGCGTCGTGGCGCCGTCGGCTGCGAACTGCGGCAACGGTTTCACCTCGGTGTGGTAATCGACGTTGAAGAACAGCGGGAACGAGTACCGTTCCTCGACGACCTTGCGCACCCGGTGGCTGGTGGCGACGAACGCTCCGTCGGTCCACAACTCCAGCATGTCGCCGACGTTGACGACAAATGTGCCGTCCACCGGCGAAACGTCGATCCACTCGCCCGCCCCGTTGAGCACTTCCAGACCCGGCGCCGTCGGTTTCAGCAGGGTGAAACACTCGTAGTCAGTGTGTGCGCCGATGCCGTGTCCGTCCTCTGCGTCGGGGTTGAACGGGTAATGCACCAACCGCAGTTGGCTCGGCGTCTTGGTGGCGTGCCGCGAGAATACGTCGGGGTCTTCTCCGAGAGCCACCGCGAACGCCCACAGCAGCCGATGTCCGACGTCGAGGACCGCGTCGTAGTAGGCGGTAACCGCCTCGGCGAAGCCCGGCAGGTCGGGCCACGTGTTGGGGCCCAGCATCGGGTTGCCCGCTACGTAATCGGGGTCGTCGGGCGGTAGGTCCAGCGCGGTGTCGAACGCCTCCTTCAGATCCGGCGTGCCGGTCTCCACTCCCTCCTCGCCGACTGGCACATAGCCGCGGTGGCACCGCGACAAGCCGATGTAGCTACGCATTTTTTCCTCGACCGGTAAAGCGAAGTACTCTTTGGTAACGGCGAGCATGCGGACGAACAGCTCATCGTCGACACCCGTACCGCTGACGTAGAAGAAGCCGACTTCGCTTGCTGCCCTGCCGATCTCGGCCGCCACCTGCTCGCGCTGCGCGCGCTCCGATGATCGCAGCCCGCTGATGTCGACCGTCGGCACCGAGGTGAACGACGTTGCGCCACTCATGGATTCACGTTCCCTTCGCGTTGGTCGATCCTCCAGCGCACGCCGTTCGCCTCGACGTGTTCGGCATACAGCTCGATTCCGAGGGCGTCCCACTGCCCGGATGCGATGGTGTCGATCACTACGGCACCCGCGCCGGCCCAGCCGAACAGGTCGCCGACACGCAACAGAAGGCCGTTGCCACCCTCGGGTGCGGTGAGAAAGAGTGCGCCGCTGGGTTCTGTCGGCATCGTGTCGCGGACCCAGTGCTCGACGTAGTCCTCGTGTACACCCGTCTCGACCAGTGCCCGACCGTCCCACCGCATCGAGCCCTCGTCCGGCAACTGGTTCGGCGGTCCGAGGTCGATATCGCGGCGCCACTCGAAGATGTCGTCGCTCTGATGAAGCGTCCCCGCGAAGCCTCGCGAGTCGATGTATGCGGTGATGCCCTGTAACCACACCACGCCCGTGCCGGTGTCGCGGGAGCCGTCGGCGCCGATCAGCAGCGTGCGTCGCCACAGACCGACACAGTCTCCCATCACCGGGGTAGTCACTTCGACTCCTCCCACTGCCGGCGCAGCCTTTCCAGGCCGTCATCGGTTGGCGTGCCGAGCGCGCGCACCCGTGCGATTCCCCCGTCCGGGTATGCCTGCACCCGCAGTGCCGTGACGCCGCGGGCATCCACGGTGAACAGTTGTCGGGCGTCGGCGACCAGCCGGCTCCGTGGCAGCACCGGTAGGTCGAACGGCACCAGCGCCCAGCCGTGTTCACCGTCAGGGCTTGCGCGACTGCCAAGAACGGAAACTTCAGCCGATGCGTTGAACACGAAGTACGAGGTGTCGATCTCCAGGCGCACCAGATCGGCGGGCACGGCGAAGGCGATCAGCACCGCGTCGTGGCTGTCGGGTCCGACGTCGCGGCGCCTGCGGGTCTCCCAGCCCTCGCCCATGTTCCGTGGCCTTGTCGGTTCGATGAGCGCGCAGGCGTGCGAATAGAAGCTGTCGCTGCACCATTCGACGCGCCCACCCTGCTCCAGCCCGGACACCTCGACGGTGACATCTGTCCAGAGCGCAGGGTCGGGGATCACCTTGCCGTAGGCGCGTAGTCGCGCCACCCCGCCGTCGGAGTCCAGCCGGAGCCGCACGTGAGTCCAGCGCCGCTGATCTCGCACTGACAACAGGTTCCGCGAATCCTCCTTCAGCACGGTGTGTTCCACCAACGGTGTCCACCGGACGTCCGGTGCGGTGGGGTCCGCCGTCCTGCCCAGAGCGCATCCGTCCACCCGGCACGCGGTTGGGTGGTTTCCCGCGAAGAAGCGGGTGTCGACGTCGACGGCGTGCAACCGTCCCGGGGCACCAAGGCGCAGGATCACCCAGTCCCCGTCGGCGCCTGCATGTCTGCGTGTCTCCCACCCGTCGACGACTTCGCCTCGCAGGTCGTAAGTGCCTGGCACGAAGGCCGGTTCGGCCGGGTCGATGAGCCGCTCCTTGAACCCGAAGGACTCGTCACTCGCGGCGACGACGCTGCCGCCCAGCGAGCGGGATGCCAAATCGACCTGCGTCATGCCTCGCCTCCAGCTCGCTCCGGTCCTCGCTCGTACCTCGCTGCGATCCTCACTCGCGGTCGACTTCGGGCCGTCATGCCTCGCCTCTCTCACCCAAGCCCAGCGCCCGCGAGATCGGCCAGTGGCTGCGCGGGTTGTCCGGTCCCGGTGCGTAGACGCCGGCCTTGCTGGTGGACAGCGCGAGGCCGACGACGGCCTGCGCCAACGCGATCGCCGCGGCGACGCCATCAACGGCGGGCACCCCGACTTTGCGTGAGATCGCCTCCGCCACGCCTGCCATCCCTGCGCAGCCTAGGCAGATCACGTCGGCGCCGTCCTCGCTGACCGCGCGGGCCGCCTCGTCCACGATGGCGGCGACCGCACCGGCCGGATCGGCGTCAACCTCGGCGGTGCCGAGGCCGCACGCGCGCACCGATTTGCAGTGTGCGTTCAGGCCGGCGAGCAGCAGCCGGTCCTCGATCGGCGCTATCGAAGGGCTCAGCGTCGTGACCACCGAGAACCGTCGCCCGATGAGGTGGGCGACGTGCGCGGCGCACTCCGCGATGTCGAAAACCGGTACCGTCAGCATCTCCTGCAGCGCGTCCTTGCCGTGCTCGCCGAATCCGGCAAGCACAACCGCGTCGTAGTGGAAGCGGCCCTCTTCGAGCAGGCGCGCGACGGTATCCATCACCCCAACCGCCGACAGATAGCTTTCGGCGGCCGAGTCGACCGCTGCCGCGCCGAAGTATGGTGCCATACAGTCGATTTCGGTGCCGGCATTCGCAACGGCCCGAGCTGCCGCGGCGATCTCAGCAGTCATCTTCTCCGAAGTGTTGGGGTTGAGTACAAGAATCTTCATGCCGGCTCACACACCGCACCGAAGACCGAGTGTCCAGCCACCCAGGTCTGCAGCACCGAACCGCGCAGAGCCACGCGGTGATACGGGCTCACCTGATGCCGATGCCGCAGCGCACTCATGTCGACGACCTCTTCTGTTTCGGGGTCGAAGGCACACAGGTCGGCCCGCAGCCCGGTGGCAATCCGCCCCCGGTCGGAGAACCCGGCGAGCACCGCGGGCCGCTCGGACATCCACCGACTCAACTCGGCCAGGCCGAAACCCCGGCGCGCGGCCTGCGTCCATATCACCCGGGGACCTAGCTGCAGTGAGCTGACCCCGCCGAAGGCCCGCCCGAAGTCACCGTCGGCCTTGTGCCGCGGAGCGCAGGGCGAATGGTCGGATACCACCATGTCCAGCGTGCCGTCCAGGAGACCCTCCCACAGCGGCTCACGGTTGGCGCCGTTACGAATGGGCGGGCAGGCCGCGAACTCGGTAGCACCGTCGGGAATGCTCTCTGCGGCGAAAGTCAGATAATGCGGACATGTTTCGGCGGTGACCGGTACCCCCGACCGCTTGGCTTCGGCCAGTCGCGAAAGCACAAGCGAACTGGAGACATGCACGATGTGCGCGCGGGCGCCGCCGGCCGCCGCGGCGTCGAGCACCAGCGCTACGGCGTCTTCCTCGGCGGCATCGGGACGCGAGTCCAGAAACGACTTGTAGTGTCTGCCGTACGGCCGCGGGCTTCCGCCGATGACGTGGTGGCTCTCGGCGTGCACCAGAAGCACCGAGCCGAGTTCGGCGATCCGCGCCATTGCCTTTCGCAACTGATCTGGCGTCAGATGAGAGAAGTTCGCGTTGCCAGAATCGCTGAGAAAGCACTTGAAACCGCGCACGCCTGCCTGAGCCAGCGGCCCGAGATCCTCGAGGTTCTCCGGCACTACGCCGGCCCAAAAGCCGACATCGATGTGGCAGTTGGATTGCGCAACCGCCTGTTTCACCCTCAGCGATGCGACGGACGTGGTCACCGGGTCGGAGTCCAAGGGCATGTCCACGAGTGTGGTTATCCCCCCGGCCGCAGCTGCCGCGGTGGCGGTCGCGAAACCCTCCCAATCGGTTCCGGGCTCGTTGATGTGCACGTGGGTGTCGATAAAGCCCGGCAGCAGGACCGCATTCGTCGGCATCAGGACCTCGGCGACGGACGCCGGGAATCCCGCGTCGACGGCGCCGATCTCCACGATGCGGCCGTCGGCCACTGCGACCGCCGCCGACCGTAGCCCGCCGTCGAGGAGAACCCGCTCGGCGCGCACCACAAGATCGGTCATCCGAACCGCTCGTGGAAGTGCCGGGTCATCTCCGGCCACACATGTGGATCGTGGCCCGGTATCAGTGGATAACCCTTGTCGCCGGCCAGCTTCTTGAGCCTGCGGATGGGCTCAATGGTCTCCTCGGGCTCGACACCGATGAAGCCGCCGATCGCCAATTCGCCTTCGATGTTCTCCGTGAGGTCGGCCGCATCGAACGCGAATACGTAGCCCCCGCCGCCGACGGACTCGTCGAGTTCGACGACGAAGCTTTGGTGGCCGGGGGTGTGTCCGTACGTGGGCACGGCGGTGATCCCCG
>NZ_JAVHWR010000167.1:0-5342 GCF_032159565.1 Mycobacterium sp. | reverse complement strand
GCCCACTCGACCGTCACCGAGTTCGACGGCGGCTCGCACCTCACCCTGATATCCCACCCCGACGCGGTGACGGCTGTGATCCTCGATGCGGTTCACTCGGTGACATAGCGATCAACGGCCGGATCTGTCTTCCGACAACGTCGATGAACGCATCGACATCGGCATCGGCGGGCGGCTGGAACACGATGGTGTCCGCACCGGCGTCGATCCACCGTTTCGCAGCGGCTGCGATCTCCTCGGCTGGGCCGTAGACGGCCAGGTCCTGCGATGCATCCAACTGCCAGTAGGCCAACTCGTCGCGCACGCGACTCTCGGGGTCGGGCCCTGTCGCACAGATCAGGTACACAACGGTTGACCGCGGTTTCGGCTCTACACGTTCGGCATGGCCAATACTGATGTGTCGCAGGGCTTCCCGAAGACGGTCCGGGGAGGTGCCGCCGGTGATCACCGTTCCCGAGGCCAGTTCGCCGCTGAGCGCCAGTGTCCGCGGGCCTTCGGCGCCGACGAGGAGTTCGATGTTCCGCTCCGGCGGCCAGTCGAGGCCGACGTCGGCGAGCTTCACATACCGACCGTCGTGGGTGACCCGCTCACCGCTCAGCAGCGCAGAGAGCACTGTCACGTACTCGCGAAGCAAGGTCATCGGCGAGGCGACTTTCTCGCCGATCTGCGCCATCCAGTCTTGGACACCATGGCCGAGGCCGACCCGGATGCGCCCGGGGTAGGCGCGGTCAAGGGTGGCGATCTCCATTGCGGTCACGGCGACGTTGCGCATCGGTACGGGCAGCACACCGATACCGATCTTGAGCCTCTGACTGTTCGCCAGCGCGATGGCGGCAGCCGAGATTCCGCCTGCCAGAAAGCAGTCCTCCCACAGCCAGAGCTCGTCGAGACCCGCGGCGTCGGCGGCCCGCGCCGCTCCGGCGATGCGTTCGGGGGCGCTTTGTGGGCGGAACACCGCGCCCACACTGACGCTTCTGGCGGGGGTCGAGGGTGGAAGGCTCATGGCTGCGATTCACAGATGCGTTCCATGCGGCGACATTAGGTGTCTGCCACCTGCTATCCCCGGAGAACGGCCGCGTTAACCGTCGGATTGTCTGCCGCGAGCGAACTCACCGGCCGTCTCTGCGGGTTCGGCGAGTTCCTGGGTCGCGGCCCAACTGGCGAGCAGCTTGAGACCATCCTCCGACGGGGTGCCTGGTTCGGCGGTGTAGGCGAACAACATCAGGCCCGGATCGGAGGGCAGTTCCATCCCCTCGTAAGTGAGCTCGAGGTCGCCGACCACGGGATGGTGCAGTCGCTTCACGCCGGTGCGATGCAGCCGCACGTTGTGTGCCGCCCACCTGACCCGAAAATCCTCGCTGCGTGTGGACAATTCACCGATCAGCTTGGTCAGCTTGTCGTCGAACGGGTCGCGTCCCGCGGCGCCGCGAAGGATTGCCACCGTGTTGTCCGCGATCTGCTCCCACTCCGGGTAGAAGTCGCGTGAGCGCGGGTTGAGGAACATGAACCTGGCGCTGTTCGCGGGACGAAACCGATCAGTGAAGAACTCCGAGTACAGCGCGTAGCCGAGCCGGTTCGCTGCCAGGAAGTCCAGTCGATCGTTGTGCACCCAGGCCGGCGCTCCGGACATCGCGTCGAGCACACGCTGGACGCTGGGACGGACGCGAGCCGCGCTGTTGCGTCGGCGGGTCCTCGGTGTCGCGTTGGCGGCACGGGCCAAGTCGAAGAGGTGCTCACCCTCCGCGTCATCCAGTTGCAGCGCCCGCGCCACCGCGTGCAGCACACTCTCGGATGCGCCGGTCAGGTTCCCGCGCTCGAGGCGGGTGTAGTAGTCGACGCTGACCCCCGCCAGCAGGGCGACCTCCTCGCGGCGCAGTCCCGTGACCCGTCGATTGCCCCCGTAAGCGGGCAGGCCGGCACGCTCCGGCGTGATCCTGGCGCGCCGCGAGGTCAAGAAGTCGCGGATGTCCTTGCGGTGGTCCATGCACTCCAGGCTAGGAGTGTGCCGCCAACCCTGAGGGGTACTGCCGTTACCTGGAACGACAGACACTGCCAGCCCCCAGGAAAGCGACGTTGACTGATACCCATGAAAGCAACCGTGATGTACCAAGCCGGTGACGTGCGCGTCCAGACCGTCCCCGACCCGGTCCTGCGCGCGCCCACCGACGCCATCGTCCGCGTTACGTCTGCCTGCATCTGCGGCAGTGACCTCTGGCCCTACCAGTCCATGCAGCACAAGGACGGCGGCCGCCGGATGGGCCACGAGTTCATCGGCGTCGTCGAAGAGGTCGGCTCGGAGGTTTCCGGCTTTCAGCGCGGTGACCTGGTGGTCGCTCCGTTCGTGTGGGCGGACAACACGTGCGACTTCTGCCGGGAAGGCCTGCACACGTCGTGCCGCCATGGCGGCGGGTGGGGATCTGCGGGCGTGGACGGCGGTCAGGGCGAGGCGGTGCGTGTTCCGCAAGCTCACGGCACGCTGGTGAAGCTACCGGTCGCCGAGGACTCGGCACTGATGCCGTCGCTGCTCACGCTGTCCGACGTCTTCTGCACCGGCCATCACGGTGCGGTGACATCCAGGGTCCGGCCGGGCCATTCGGTCACCGTGGTCGGAGACGGTGCGGTCGGGTTGTGCGCGGTGCTGGCCGCGAAGCGACTCGGCGCCGAACAGATCGTCTTGATGGGACGCCACACCGACCGCACCGATCTGGGGCGTGAATTCGGCGCCACAGACGTCGTAGCCGAGCGCGGCGAGGAAGGCGAGCAACGAGTCCGTGAGCTCACAGGTGGCGACGGCACTCACGCCGTCATCGAATGCGTCGGCACCGAAGCGTCACTGGCGACGGCTCTGAACGTGGTCCGCGACGGCGGCGCCGTCAGCCGGCTCGGGGTTTCGCAGTACACGCATGTGCCGATGAACTTCAAGACCATGATGCGCAACATCACCCTCACCGGTGGTGCCGCTCCCGCCCGCGCGTACATCGAGGAACTGATGCCCGACATCCTCGAGGGCAAGGTTGAGCCCGGCAAGGTGTTCGATCGCACCATCAGCGTTGACGAAGTGCCCGACGGATACCGCGCGATGGCCGAACGCAAATCGCTCAAAGTCTTGATCAAGCCCTAGGGGACAACCGACGACTGCCGGGCTCAAAAGTGATTCCGCCTCAATCCGATGAGGAGCGACATGCAGAAAATACCCACGGGCACATCCACCAAGGGCCCGGCCGAAATGTTCACCGGCGACGTGTACTTCGACGTCATCGCCAAGGGTGAAGAGCCGTCACGGATGCGCGTCAACACGGTGCGCTTCGCCCCGTGTGCTCGCACTGCGTGGCACACGCACGCATGCGGGCAGACCCTGCACGTCACAGACGGCATCGGGTTGGTCCAGTCGCGCGGCGGCGATGTCGTGGTGATGCGGCCGGGCGACACCGTCTACACCCCGCCCGGTGAATGGCATTGGCACGGCGCGGCTCCCACGCATTTCATGACGCACCTGGCGATGTGGGAGGCGCCCGAATCCATATCGGGCCGGGTCGAGACCGAGTGGGGCGAGCACGTCACCGACGCCGAGTACCACGTTCCCGAAGGCACCGAACTGTGACGGACAGCGTCGCCCGACGCAATCACGACCGGAATTTTCTTTCAAGGAGCTGCAAATGAAGATCGCGAAACTCGGGGATCTCGAGGTCGGCCGAATCGGCTTGGGCGCCATGGGCATGTCCCACGGGTACACCGGAGCGGGCACGGACGACGACGAGTCGATCCGTACCATTCACCGCGCGCTCGACCTGGGTGTGACCCTTATCGACACCGCCGAGATCTACGGACCCTACGTCAACGAGGAACTCGTCGGACGTGCGATCAAGGGCCGCCGCGACGAGGTGGTGCTGGCCACCAAGTTCGGGCTCGTCTCGCACGCCGGTCAAGGCCCGTGGAATCTCGACAGCAGTCCCGCCAACATCCGCGCCGCCGTCGAGGGGTCGCTTCGGCGGTTGGGAACCGACCACATCGACCTCTACTACCAGCACCGAGTCGACCCGAACACCCCGATCGAGGACACCGTCGGCGCGGTCGCCGAACTCGTCGGTGAGGGCAAGGTCCGATACATCGGACTCTCAGAGGCATGGGTCGACACAATTCGACGAGCGCACGCCGTCCACCCGATCACCGCGCTCCAATCAGAGTACTCACTGTGGACGCGGGATCAGGAACCGGAAGTGTTACCCGTACTGCGCGAGCTTGGCATCGGCCTGGTGCCGTATTCACCGCTGGGACATGGCTTTCTGACGGGAACCATTCGTTCGACAGACCAATTCGATTCGACCGACTTCCGCGCAAGCAACCCCCGATTCACCGGTGAGAACTTTCAGCGCAATCTCGCCATCGCAGACGAAGTCCAGGATGTCGCCGAGGAAGCCGGGGCGACGCCGGCACAGGTCGCCCTCGCCTGGTTGCTCGCGAAAGGCGATGACCTCGCGCCGATTCCGGGTACCAAGCATGTCGCTCGCGTCGAGGAGAACGTCGCCGCGGACGGCGTCGTGCTGACCACCGAGCAGATGAGGCGATTGGACGACCTCACACCGGCATCCGGCGGACACCACAACGAAGCGCAGATGGAGATGATCGAGCGCTGAATTGAACTAGGGAGCCACCGGAGCCGTTGCGTAGATCTTCACAGGTGTGGTCTTCCCTTTCAGGCGCAGCCCTGCGCGCTCGACGAACTCGCCGTGATCTGCGCCGAGCAAGGCCAGGGTCTGACCGGTCAGCAGAACGGAATCGCCAGTCTGACGGGTAGCCGACTCGACACGCGCGGCGATGTTGACGGCGTCGCCGATGACGGAAAACTCCAGCCGTCCAGCACCGCCGACATTTCCGGCCACCACTGGTCCGGAGTTCAACCCGACGCCCACTGACAGCGCCGTCCCGAACTCGTCGCGCACCGCGTCGGAGATTTCCAGTGCGGCTCGCAACGCCCGGTCAGCGTGATCCACGTAGCGCCGTGGTGCTCCGAACACGGCGAAGAGCCCGTCGCCCGCGTATTTGTCGACGTGTCCGCCGTGTCGGTGCACCAGCGGAACGATCCGTTCGAAGAGGCGGTTGAGTGCCGCGACGACCTCGATGGGCCGAAGCCGTTCTGCGAAGGTGGTGAAGCTGCGTACGTCGACGAACATCATCGTGACGTCCACCTCGTCGGCCTGCAGAGCGGCGCCCTGCAGGATGTGCTCGGCAACATCGCGGTCGACGTACGTCCCGAACACATCCCGAATGCGTTCCCGCTCAGTCAGACCCGCCGCCATGGCGTTGAAGCCGACCTGTAGGCGCCCGATCTCGCTGGCGTCGTC
>NZ_JAVHWR010000126.1:0-14912 GCF_032159565.1 Mycobacterium sp. | reverse complement strand
TCGCATTGAACAGCACCACTGCCGCCACCGCCCAAACCGCTTTCCACGGATCGGTCACCGACCACGGCGACACGAACAGCAGCGCCGCCACCGGAACCAGGGACACGAGGTTCTGCAGCGCGGCCATCGCGCGAAAGTCGACGTCGGAGCAGAATCGCTGCTGGTAGACACCGCCGGCTGCGACCGCCAACAGGGCCACCACCAGCAGCAACACCACGGCGTCTATGCCGCCGACGGTGACCAATCGGCCTGCGCATGCGGCAAGCACCGCAACCACGCCGAGCACGAGCGCCATTGCCCGACCCCACGTGAGGCTCTCACCGAGGAACAAAGCTGCAAGCACCGTGGTGACCACCGGGTTCATCGAGATGATCACTGCTCCCAACACCGCGGGAGCACCGTGTAACAGAGCCACGTACAGGCAGATGAACTGCAGTGCCTGGCCGAGCAGCCCGCTCACCAGGACGTGAATCAGCGTGCGGCCCGTCGGCCAGCCCACGCGCGCGGCAAACACCCATCCGGACAGGATGCCGCCCGCCAATCCGAACCGGAATACCAGCACCGCCATCGGTGACATAGCCGAAACGGCAAGGGCGCCAATCGGGTAACCCATCGCGTAGAAGAAAGTCAGGATGGACGCTGTCCGGGCGGGCATCGTCGGAAGGCTCATGCGCTCCATGGTTGCGGCCAACGCAACTCAGCGCCAATCAATTTCCGCCTGCTACGGATGAGATACTGACAAAAGCTCATGTCAACACCTCTGCCCTTGGTCTTCGATCCGCCGCGACGTGCGATGCCGCCGCGCCATCTCGCCGACCTCGACGAGGCAGGACGCGTTGAGGCCGTCGCGGACCTGGGGCTGCCCGCCTTTCGCGCTAAACAGCTGGCCAACCAGTACTACGGCAGGTTGATAGCCGACCCGCGGGAGATGACCGATCTGCCGGCTGCGGTGCGCGAACAGGTGGCGGAGGCGTTGTTCCCTCGTCTGCTTGAGGCCGTTGCGGAGATTGAGTGTGACGCGGGGGAGACCCGAAAGATGCTGTGGCGCGCGGTCGACGGCACGACGTTCGAGTCGGTGCTGATGCGCTATCCGCAACGCAACACCGTGTGTGTCTCGTCACAGGCGGGGTGTGGCATGGCGTGCCCGTTCTGTGCGACGGGACAGGGCGGGCTGAAGCGCAATCTGTCGACGGCCGAGATTCTCGAACAGGTCCGTGCGGCGGCAGTGGAGTTGCGCGACCGCGACGGCGATGGGTTTGCCCCGCCCGCGCGCGGTGGCCGGCTCTCGAACATCGTCTTCATGGGCATGGGGGAGCCGCTGGCCAATTACAACCGCGTGCTTGCCGCGGTCCGTCGCATCGTCGCGGCGCCGCCGAACGGGTTCGGTATCTCGGCGCGTTCGGTCACCGTGTCGACGGTCGGGCTCGCCCCGGCGATCCGGAAGCTGGCCGACGAGCAGCTCGGTGTGACCCTGGCCCTGTCGCTGCATGCACCCGATGACGAGCTGCGCGACACGTTGGTTCCGGTGAACAGCCGGTGGAAGGTCTCCGACGCGCTGGAGGCCGCCCGCTACTACGCCGATGTGACCGGCAGGCGGGTGTCGATCGAATACGCGCTGATTCGTGACGTCAACGATCAGCCATGGCGCGCAGACCTGCTCGGCAAGCGGCTGCACGGAGCGCTGGGTCCGCTCGTCCACGTCAACGTCATACCGCTGAACCCGACGCCCGGCAGCGAGTGGGACGCCAGCCCCAAGGCCGCGGAAGGGGAGTTTGTCCGGCGAGTCCGCGAGCGTGGGGTGTCGTGCACCGTGCGCGACACGCGCGGCCGTGAAATCGCCGCCGCCTGCGGGCAATTGGCCGCTCAGGCCTGACCGGGGCGCGGCGGGTTGGCCGTCCACACCATCTCCTCGCGCAGACGTCGGCTGCGCCATCCTTCCGGCGTGCGAATCAAATCGTGGTAGTAGTAGCCGCCGAACATGCTGAGCTCGGGGAGCCCCTTGATCTGCGTCGGGTTGTAGAACATCGCGCGGACTTCGGCGGTGTCGCCGTCGATCGTCGCCTCGACGTTGGTGATGTAATGCATGCTCATCGAGACCAGCGCCGAGAAATCCCTTGAGAAGAACTCGATGGCGGCATCGAGTGATCCCGTGAAAACGTCGGTGGAGTAGTCGATGTGCGCGTCGTCGGTGAACACCGACCGGTAGAGCTCCCAGTCCTTGCTGTCCACCGCCCGCGCATACCTGTTCAGCAGCGCGACGATCTCGAGTTCGTCGCTGACGTGGCCATCCATCAACTTGCCGGTTTGATGCCGACGGCGTGACGCAACTGGGCGAGAAACTGATCGTCGTCGTCGCTGCGAACGATGTAGTGCGACACTGCGACTCGGATCGCAGTTGCGGCCTTGACGCCGCTGTTGGACCCTGACAGCAGCTTCAGCAGCCGGGCACGCATGATCGGGATGATTCTCGACAACTGTGTGATGACGACCTCCGGCTCGATGTCGACGAGCCGCACACCCGAATAGGACTGCTGATAAGAGACGATGAATCGCAATGCTGCGTCCAGCTTTTCGGTGCCGCGCAAACTCGCGGTCGCCCTGCCGATGCCGGTGTCGAACATTTCGCGCTCGTAGACGCCGAACGCGTCGAGCAGCTCGCTCTTGTCGGCGAACCAGCGGTACAGCGTGGGACGGGAGACGCCGGCCTGCAGCGCCACTTCCGACAGGCTGAGTTTCGTCTGGCCGCTGCGGCCCAGCACCTCCGCGGTCGCCACGAGGATCCGGTGTCGCGTCGAGGTGTCGTCGACGGTCTCCGACGCGCCTCGTTGGTCACGCCCTGGTTCGTTCACGTCAGGCCTCAATCGTCGGGTTTAGTGATCGTAGATCCTGCCTCACAGCGACTTCTTCAGGAGTGCGACCGTGTCGTCTCGGCCACCGCGGACCTCCTAGTCTTGGCCTGTAGCGGACGCAAGCATTACAAGATGTCACGATCTGTAAAGCATAGGGGAAGGGATGGCCATGGCCGGACCGTTGGAGGGCATCAAGGTCGTCGAACTCGGTGTATGGGTGGCAGGCCCGGCGGCTGGCGGCATCCTGGCCGACTGGGGCGCCGACGTCGTCAAGATCGAACCGCCGACCGGCGACCCGGCCCGCATGTTCGGCCGCATGCTAGGACTCGACGGGAGCCAGAGCCCGCCGTTCGAGATGGACAACCGGGGCAAGCGCAGCATCGCGCTCGACCTCACATCGAGCGACGATCAGGGCGTCGCACTCGAATTGATCAGCGCAGCTGATGTTTTCGTCACCAACGTCCGCCCCGGTGGCTTGCGTCGAATCGGCCTGGACTTCGAGACGCTGGCCGCGCTCAACCCACGTCTGGTGTACGGCATGATCACGGGATACGGAGAACGGGGACCCGATGCCGACCGCGCCGCCTACGACGTCGCCGCGTACTGGGCGCGTGCCGGACTTGCGCACCTGTTGACCCGCCCCGGTGACACTCCGCCGTTTCAGCGCGGCGGCATGGGCGACCACACCGCAGGCATGACACTGGTGGCCGCGGTGTGTGCGGCCTTGGTCGCCCGGTCATCCAGTGGCTTCGGCCAATTGGTGTCGACGTCGCTGTACCGGTCGGGCACCTACACGATCAGCTTCGACCTCAACACGTTCCTGATGACGGGCCACTCCATCGCGATCGGTCAGCGCGAGTCGATGGCCAACCCGTGTATGAACAACTACGTCGCAGGCGACGGCCGTCGATTCTGGATCGTCGGCCTCGACGTCGACCGGCACTGGGGTCCGCTGTGCCGCGTCGTGGGGCGACCCGGCTGGCTGACCGACTATCCACGGCCGCGGGACCGGGCGCAGCATGCCGTCGGCCTCATCGCCGAACTCGACGGGATCTTTGCGACCAAGCCGCTCGATGAGTGGGCCGAACTCTTCGCGGCAGAACCGGATCTCTTCTGGTCGCCGATCAACTCGATCGAGGACGTCATCGCCGACGACCAGTTCCACGCGGCGGGAGGCGTCGTGTATGTGCCCGACGACGATGCGGGCGTGCCGATGGTGGCCACGCCCGCCGACTTCCACGGCACCCCGTGGGAACCCCGCTCGACGGCGCCAGGCGTCGGTCAGCACACCGGCGAGATTCTCGCGGAACTGCGGGGCCGGAGGGATTGAGGCGAAACGTTCACGGCGCCTTCACACCTGCCGCGTGCCGAAGCTGCGCAAGGAACTGGTCGTCGTCGTCGCTGCGCACCAGATAGTGCGAAACCGCAACGCGGACGGCGGTGGCCACCGCGAGTTCGGAGTTGGGCCCGTGCGCGAGGCGTTCGAGTCGCGATCGCATGAGCGGTATGACGCGCGCGAGCCGCCGGATGACCAGTGCCGGCTCGATGTCGATCATCCGCAGGCCGGGGTAGGAGTGCTGGTATTCGACGATGACGCGCAGGGCTGCGTCGAGTCTTTCGCCTGCGGGCAGCCCGGCGGTCGCGTGGGTGACCGCGCGCTCGTAGTACTGCCGTTCCCACACCGCGAAGTCGTCGAGCAGATCGCGCTTGGACGCGAACCAGCGGTACAGGGTCGGCCGCGAAACCCCGGCTTGCACCGCGACCTCGGAAAGGCTCAGCTTCGTCATGCCATTGCGGCCGAGCACCTCCGCGGTGGCGGCCAGGATGCGCTGTCGCGTCGAGTTGTCGTCCTCGGCGACCTGATGCTCCATTGGCATAGCTTTACAAAACTACGTCTAAATGTCACGCTAAATCTCCGCGAAATGCCGACTCGGTTGACGATTTGGGAGTGATCATGCGGGTCGAAGTGGATCTCGACAAATGCACAGGACACGGCATTTGCGAATCGATCGCCGAGGACGTGTTCGAAGTGCAGGACGACGGCACCGTGCACATCGACGGTGACGAGCGGCCGGAATCGGACCGCGACCGCATGCAGCAGGCCGTGACGCAATGCCCCGCAGCGGCCCTGCGCCTCATCGATTAGCCGCGAACTAGCGTTCCCGGTCGCGATTCGGCGGGCGGATTGCACAGCCGTGAATGCTATTTCGCGGGCATCGGACCGCTCGAACGTCGCTTCCGAACTCGTCGCCGCGGTCCCGACTTTACGGATTAGCGAGAAAATGTCACGCTAAGGGGCGATGGATTTCTCTCGGGTGGCACTCTCAGACGACGACCTGGCGTTCCGGGACGAACTTCGCGCGTTGCTGTCTCAAATCGTCACGGACGAGGTCATCGCCCGCGACCGGGAAACCGGCGAGAACTTCGACGAGGGCGTTCACCTGACACTCGGCAAGGCCGGCTATCTCGCCGCGGATTTCAAGCCCGAAGCCGATGGTGGCTTCACCCGGGTTCGTAAGCGCATCTGGGATCTGGAGATCGGCCGGGCGCACACGCCATGGTTTCACTGGGGGACGACGGCGATGGTCGCGCGGGCGGTCCAGCAGTTCGGCTCGGCCGAACTCAAGGACGAAGTGCTCGAGCGCACGCTGTCCGGGGAATTCCGACTCTGCCTCGGCTACACCGAGCCGGAAGGCGGCTCCGACGTCGCCACCTGCAAGACCCGCGCTGTCCGCGACGGCGACGGCTGGATCATCAACGGCGCCAAGATGTTCACCTCGAATGCACAGAACGCGTCGTATGTTTACCTGATCACGAACACCGACCAGGCGGCGCCGAAACACCAGAACCTGACCATGTTTCTGGTTCCGCTGGATTCGCCCGGCGTCGAGATTCAACCGCTGCGCACTGTCGACGGTGACCGCACCAACATCACCTACTACAGCGACGTGCGCGTCGCCGACAGATACCGCATCGGTGAGGTCAACGGCGGCTGGACCGTCCTTCGCGAAGCACTCAACGATGAGCACGGCACCGTCGAGCGCGGCGACGACGGCCTGCAGAAGGTCGCCGCCATGTCCGAGCATGTGTTGCTGCTGGCCGAGGCGGTGGACAAGGTCGCCGCGCTGGCGACGGACGAGGAATCGGTGAGATATCGCCTGGGCCGCGGTATCGCCCGCATGGAGGCGGCGATGAGCACGCCCGACATGTTCGGCCGTGTCGCGAATGCTCAAGTCATGCGGGATGTCTCACCGGATCTGATGGACATTCTCGGAGCGGTTTCCAGCCTGGCCGTCGACGAGGAGGGCGCCGTCGGCAACGGCGGAGCCGAGTATGTCTTCCGGCTGGCCGGTCCCACCGGCATCTACGGCGGAACGCTCGAAGTGTTCCGTAACATGATCGCGCAGCACGCGCTCGGACTCGGCAGGCCGAACTACTCGACGCCGGTCAAGAAGAGCTCCTAGAGCCGGGCGATCACCTCGGAGGCCAGCAGTTCGAGTGTCTCGTCGGACCCGCGGTCGTGAGTGAACAGCACGATCTGCCCGAAGCCCATGTCCTGCAGTTCGTGGAGTCGATCGACGATCGCAGGCGGAGTCCCGATGAGCCCACCCTCGTGCAGGCCGAACGCCGGTATTCCGAAACGCTTTTCGGCAAGCTGCGCAACCGCGGGCAGTGATGCGTCGTCGGGTGCGAGCGCCATCACCGCCTCAATCGACAGCACGATCGAAGAGGGATCGCGGCCGATGTCATCGCAGAGTTGCCGGAGCACCGAGATCTTGTGATTCAGCTCGGCGAGCGCGTAGGTGGGCACGTTCCACACGTCGGCATACCGCGCCACCAGCGGCAGCGTGTACTTCTCGCCGACGCCGCCCACCACGATCGGCGGACGCGGCTGCTGAACAGGCCCCGGCTTGATCGGCATATCCCGCACCGCGAAGTGCTTGCCCGCGAAGTCGATTCGTTCGTCGGCGAACGCCTGATGCAGTATCTCCAGCGTCTCGCCCAGCCGCTCTGACCGCTGCGCGAAGGTACCCCAATCCATCCCGACACGCGTGTGCTCGTCCTCGATGGACCCGCTGCCGATACCGAGTTGCAGCCGCCCGGCCGAGATCTGGTCGAGCGTGGTCGCCATCTTGGCTAGCACCGCGGGATGGCGGAACTGGTTGCACAACACCATGTGTCCGACCTGGATGCGTTCGGTGCGGCTGAGCAGTGCGGTGGCCAGGGTCCACGCCTCCAGGGACGGATATTCGGGGGCGCCCGGCCCGTAGAGGTGGTCGTAGAGCCACAGCGAGTCGATTCCGAGTTGTTCACAGCGCAGTGCGCGGTGCAGTACGTCGGAATAGGTGAAGCCCATCTGAGGCAGGTAGACACCGATCTCGGCCCTTGTCGGGCCGATGATTCGCTCGCCAGCTTCGCTCATGTGCGCAGTTCCAACCTTCCGTGGGTGATGGTGTCGATGCCGTCGGCGGCGGCCTCGAAAGCGAACGACCGTTCGTCGATGCCGTAAGCACTTACCGTCAGGTCGCATCCCAACGGGGTAGGGGAGGCGAATCGGACCGCCACCCGTGATACCCGGCCGGGGTCGTCGACACCGAGCAGGGCGAGCAGGCGATGTGTGCAGATCGCCATCGTGCACAGGCCGTGCGCGAACACGAAGTCGAAGCCTGCGGCGCGCGCCGCCTCGATGTCGAAATGGTGTTCCGACCAGTCGCCGGACACCTCCGCGTAGCGGCGTGCCGCCTCGGCATCGACATGGAAGGTCGTCGAACCCAGTCCGTTGGCGCGCGCAGCGCCGGGAAAGCGGTGCTCGGCCGGCATCGTCCCGAGGTCGGGTAAGCCGTCGAGGCCCAGCAGCACCATCGTCCACCACTGCTCGACCGCCGGCAGGCCATCGCAGTCCAGTTGCCCGAGGTGCACCGCCACCCTGGTGCCCGCCCGCGACGTCCGCATCCCCGAGATCCGCGACCAGGTGGTCAACGCCTCACCGGGTTCCAGAGGGCGGTGCAGCACGATCTCGTGCTCCCCGTGCACACCGCCGCGCACCCGGTTCCAGGCCTCGGGGGGCACGTCGCCCCGCGCCGTCTCGACGGCGGCGAACACCAGAATCACCGGGAAGGTCGCCGGGACGGCACACCCCGCAACCACCGAAGCGGTGTCGTCGCCGGTGGCCGCGGCGTAGGCCGAGATGCCGTCCGGCGCCAAATGGCCGGGGAACGGGCCGTGCCGCGCAGGGTTGACCGTCATATGAGTGGCATGGTAACGACATTCTCAACTTTGGAGAAGGTAATTCTGGAAGGCGGCCGTTGATGCGGTTCACGTTCACCCACCCGATGCACAGCCACCCATACAATCCGGAGTTGGTGACCGGGGCGGGTATCGCGACGGTCGGGGCGGCGGCGGAGGCGGCCGGCTTTCACGGGTTCGGTTTCACCGACCATCCGGCACCGTCACAGCGTTGGCTGGAGTCCGGCGGTCACGATGCGGTGGACCCGTTCGTCGCCATGGGCTTCGCCGCGGCCCGAACGACGACGCTGCGACTGATCCCCAACATCGTCGTGTTGCCGTACCGCAATCCGTTCGTGGTCGCGAAGTCCGGTGCGACGCTGGATTTTCTTTCCAATGGCCGATTCACCCTCGCCGTCGGTGTCGGCTACCTGAAGCGTGAATTTGCTGCTCTCGGTGTCGACTTCGATGAGCGGGCGGCGCTGTTCGAGGAGGCGCTCGAGGTGATTCGCGGCATCTGGACCACTGACGACTTCTCGTTCGAGGGCCGTCACTTCTCCGCCAAGGGCATCACCGCTCACCCGCGTCCGGTGAGCAAGCCTCATCCGCCGATCTGGATCGGCGGCAACACATCCGCGGCCCGGCAACGCGTGGCGGCTTTCGGCGACGGCTGGTGCCCGTTTCCCGCGCCTGCGGTCCTTGCGCAGACTGCCCGCACCGCGGCGCTGGACTCCGTCGATGCTCTCGTCGACGGTATCTCCGATCTGCGCCGGCGCTGCGACGCGGCGGGCCGGGACTGGTCGGCCATCGACATCACCTTCAGCAACATCGGTGGCGGATCGCCAGGCGATCAGGACTTCATTGCGGACGCGTACATGGCTGGTTTGGAAAAGCTTGCCGCGGTGGGCGTCACATGGGTTCAGGTTCAGGTGCCCGGTGACAGCCTGCAGCATGCGGTGGATGCGATCGGGCGCTTCGGCAGCTCGGTGATCGCGTCCGCGTGACGCTCACCGGTATGCGGTAACCCTGCCGACGAGGGCGACCTCACCGTCGGTGCCGATGGCCTGCGCCTCGGCCACACCACTGCGCCTGCCGATGCGCAGCGCGGTTCCCGCATAACGTGATCGATCGCCGCTGAAGAACTGGCGCAGAAAGTTCACCCGTAGCGACGCGGTGTTCAACGGCTGGTCGGGGCGGTCGGCGTTGAGTGCCGCGGAGGCCGCGAGCTCCAGACCCGCGGCCGCCACTCCGCCGTGCACGACGGCGAGAGTGTTGTTGAGCACCGGATCACGTTCTTGGTGGAGCATCGGCGATCCGTTCCCGTCGCCGACCCGCACCGCCATGAGGTCGGCGAGTTCCGTCGGTCGCGGGGTATCGACGGGCGTCGTCGGCCACTCATGCGGAAATTCACCTGGGTGCCCGACGTAGACAGACCGGACAGTTCCGACCCCGATAACGGTGTCGTCGATCGTCAACTCGCACAGACCGAATGCCGATGGGCCCCTGGCCCCGACGGGCCGGCCTGTCGCCACAACTGGAACCTCGGGCCTGTCGGCGATGACGGTCAAGGCGTCGGGGGTCAGCTCGAGCGACAGCTCGCTGGATACGGTCCACTCGTCGGCCTGTCGGCGGTAGTGGTTGACCAGGCCCGCCACGTGGTCGACCAGGACCGCGAGCGGTCCGGCGGTCGGGACGCCGGTCAGCGGATTGACCAGGCCCGCGGCCGGCATCGAACTGACGAAGGGATCGGGGCTGTCGACGACGTTCGCGATGCCGAATCGGCCCAGCGCCGTATTGAGCGGGTAGAGGGCGGGTGCGTCGGTCACTTCATCACCCGGCGGGATAATTTCCCGATGGCCCGTCGGAATCGGTCCGAAACGAACACCGAGACAACGCCATTGCCCACATCTTCCCGCAGTCGGGTCAGCGCGGAGCTGGTGAAGATCCACTGCCCGTCGACCTTCTCGTATGTCTCGGTGTAGTGGCCGTAGCCGCGCAGGTTCACGGCAGGCCCGAATCGGACGACGTCCTCGAGCGCCCAGACGCCCCGCGCGGTCGTCGGTGACGTCAGCTCGATCTCGGGTGCGTGCACCTGATGCACCGTGGCCTGCGATCGCACACCCTTGCGGGTGAAGGCGACGAATTCGTCGGCGCCACGGATGACCTTGCCGCCCGCCTTGGACGTGTCACTGAGGAAGTCGTCGCTGAACAGGCTTCGCCAGGCGTGCCAGTCCTTGGTGTCCAGCAGTCGGCAATAGCGGGCCTTGAGCTGTTTGATCGCCTCGATCTCCAGCAGGGTGGCGGCGTCATCCATCCGGAGAGCGTGACATTCTGGTCGAAGATTGTAAAGTTGCTCATTGACTCTGAAGCGAGGGCACTAGGGGATGAGCTTGAGCGGCATGCGCTCGTGGCGCCGGATGATGTTGTTGACCGCCCATGTCGGCTCTGCCGTAAGTTCGATCCCGTCGACGCGATCGACCAGAGCTTGCAGGATCGCCGAGGTCTCCAGCCGCGCCAGGCCCTGCCCGGCACACGCATGTGCGCCCTGGCCGAACCCGAGCTGGCGGTTGGCGTCGCGGCGGATGTCGAACATGTCCGGTTCGTGCCATTCGCGTTCGTCTCTGTTGGCCGATGCGTAGATCACCAGCACCCGCGCGCCTGCGGGGATCCGGACATCGGCGATGTCGGTGTCGCAACGGGTGTGGCGGGCGAAGGCGCGCAGCGGAGATTCGAAGCGGATCACCTCGTTGACCGCGTTGGGGATCAACGACGGGTCGTCCTTGAGGATCCGCCACTGCTCCGGATGGGTGGCGAACAGATACAGCGCACTCGATATCGAGCTGATCGTGGTGTCCAGTGACGGTGCGATGTAATCGATCATCAGCGGCGCGCATTCAGCGTGCGAGATTTTGCCTTCGTCAGCGGCGGTCAGAGTTTCGTGTGCCATGCTGCCCTCGACAAGGCTGCGGGTACGCACCACCCGGCGGGCGAATCGCAGCATCTGAAGGCTGGGAAGGGCCGACCTGATCGCTTGCCTGTTCAGCGGGCCAAGTATGTCGAATGTCGCTGCCCCCCAATGCAACAGATTATCCCGGCGATCCCGCGGCCAGCCGACGAGGTCGGGGACCACCGCGAGCGGCAACGCGTACGCAAGATCGTGAACGCCATCGACCTCACCTCGATCGAGTGCCGCCGCGACGACGTCGGCAGCCAACCGGTCGACGCTGTCGCTGATGGCCCGCAAGGCCCGTGGGAGCATCCGGTGGGCGACCAGCTTGCGGCGCTGATCGTGTTCCGCGCCGTCACTGGTGAGCGTGGTGCCGCGAGACAGCCGGTTGCTGAAGGGGTTCAGTGCCACCCCCTTGCCCGAGATGAACGTCTTGTCGTCGCGCAACACGGACTTGCATTCGGCGTACCGTGGCAACGCGTAGAGCCGGTGGCGCGACATCCACACCACAGCGCCCTGCTCACGTAGTCGCGCATAGTGGGGGTACGGGTCGACGATCGCGTCGGTGGTGTAGATGTTCGCCGGGTACGCGGGAACCCCACTGGGCGCTTTGGTCAGCATTACCGTCGTCCTCCGTCGACCGTGAAAACCGGTACTGCGGCGCACAGCTCGTCGACGCGTCGGCCCGTCCTCATCACGGTGCGGTCAGGTCGCACGATCGCCGCCGTCGAGCGGCCACGCCGCAGCCACTCGGCGAGCTGGGTTCCGGTCTCTGCGATCTGGACTGCGGCCCCGTGTTGCTTCAGGCGTGCTCGGTGTTCGGCCTCCACCGGGACGGCCGAGATGAGAGCGAAGCCGGTGCCGATGGCGTCGTCGAGCCTGTGGCCGTCGGGCAGCAGGGGATTGGGGCAGAGTGTGCCCGTCAGGCGCCGCTGGCGGCGTGATCGGTGGACCAACGCGGACCGGCGCAGTGCAGGCGTGGTGCTGTCGATGACCTTGTCGCGCAGGCCGGGGATGTGGCGTATCTGCGGTACGACGATGCGGCGGATCAGATTGCCGAAGTCGCCGCCACACGTCATCGACCGGCCGACATTGAGCGCGAGCCGGATCAAGGCGAGGGTGTGTGGCTTCCGCTCCTGCTGGTAGGTGTCGAGGACGGCCGATGGGAGCTCGCCGGCCAGCACGCCTGCGAGCTTCCAGGATAGGTTCATCGCATCGCGCAGCCCGGCGCCCATGCCCTGTCCGACGAACGGCGGGGTGAGGTGGGCGGCGTCGCCGAGCAGAAAAACGTTGCCGCGCCGCCATTCGTCGGCGATCTGTGCCCGGAACGTGTACTCGGTCACGCGGATCAGCTCGAGTTCGTGGTCGGCAGCGTGTGACGTCCACGGCGCGATGAGCGGTTTGAGCGCCGCGAGGCCCGCGTAGTTCTCGACGGTCTCCCCGGACAGCAGCCGAAACTCCCAGCGGTAACGAGCCTCGCCGATGCGCATGTAGGTGCCCGCGCGGGCCGGGTCACACACCTGGTGCACCCCCTCCCACTGGTGGAGGTCGACGTCGGTCGCGACATCGACAACCAGCCAACGCTGTTCGAACTTCAAACTGCGTACGGCGCCGCCGATTCCGGCGCGAACGACACTGTTGGCGCCGTCACAGCCAAGCACATAGTCGGCGTCGACGGCGCGTTCGCAGCCGTCGGTGCGATCGGTGAACGTGACCCTGACGCGGCCCGCCCCCTGCTCGGTTACGCCGGTGACGTCCGCGTCGCCTCGAAGCGTGGCCCGCGGGTAGCGCTTGAGGTTGTTGCGCAGCAGCACCTCGAACTCGGGCTGGTCGAACATGTTGGCCTGTGGGAACCCGTTGACGCTACGTGCGGTGTCACGGCGGAATTCGGCCAACACGCGCATTGTGTTGTCCAGCAAGCGAAGACCGTGTGCGGGTCGCGAGATCGCGGCGAACTCGTCGGCGATGCCCAGCCGGGCGACGATCCGGTAGGTCTCGTCGTCAAGGTGCACGGCGCGGGGCTGGGGATACACGTCGGGCCATCGGTCCAGCACGAGACTGTCGACGCCGTACTGCGCGAGCAGGGTGGCCGCCGTGATGCCCGTCGGGCCGGCGCCGACGATCACGACCGGCACCCGGGCGGGCACCGCCGTCACGCGTATCTCGCGGTGGTGCGCTGGTAACCCAGGTCGATCGCTCCGTCGTCGGTGGCTACTGCGAGTTCCACGACGTCGCCGTCGTGAAGGTATTTGGAGTTGTTGGCCTGTCGCTTGAAGAAAGCCTTCCATTTCACGGCAGGTGGCAGCAGGTTGCCGATGATCTCGATCGGCTTGGGCGGAGCGCTGAGCGCGGTGCCGACCGGTGTGCCCGTCATCACGAGGTCGCCCGCGTCCAACCGCTGGAAGCGGGCGAGCGCTCCAAGTGCCTGCAGCGGCGGGTAGATCATGTCGCCCTCGACGACCGCGTTCTGCCGGACTTCGCCGTTGACCCGCAGTTGCAGCCGCAGATCCCCGAACCGCTTGAGCCCGTCGGCGTCCAGCAGCACCAGGGCGGGGCCGACGGGGGTGAAGGTGGGGTAGGACTTGGCTTCGTAGAACTGCGTCTGGGGCAGCTGCACGTCTCGGGCGGACACGTCGTTGGTGACGACGAGGCCCGCGATGTAGTCGGCGAGATTCTCCGCGGTGACAGTGGTGCCGACCGGAATGTCGCGTGCGATGACGAGGCCGATCTCCACCTCGTAGTCCATGAAGCGGACATGCTTGGGCCTGACGATGTCGTCGAACGGCCCGCTGATCGACCCGGACGCCTTGCGGAAGAAGGCCAACGGGATCGACTTCGGATCCATTCCGGCGTCGGTGACGTGGGAGGCGTAGTTTGTCATCTGCGCGACGACCCGGCACGGCGCGGTCACCGGTGATACCAGCGTCAGGCCGTCAACGGGCACGATGTCGCGGCTGTGCGCTGCTGCGTCGATGGCCGCGCGGTCGGCGAGCAGTTCCCGTGTTGTTGTCGCTGTCGTCGCTATCTTGGCTGCGCCGGTTGACGTTTGGACCCACCATGCGTCGGCGGTACGGAGAATGGAAGTGGTCATGAGTTGGCTACCTTCAGGAGTCCGCGCAGGCGGGTAAGGGTGAATTCGTTGTCGGTACGGAGTGCGTTGACGACCGAGAGCGCTTCGTGGGGGAGCGCGCCCGGGTTGATGCCGAGGAAGTCCTTGGTGACCGGCGGCCCCCACTGCGCGAGACCCGTGGCGGTGAACGGTGCCCAGCCGGCCTCCAGTGTGTTGTCGAACATGTCGCCATCGGTGAAGTGCTCGACGAGGAAGCCGTCCGGATCGCGCCAGTAGTCGAAGAGCTGGCTGCCCTGGATGTGCCTGCCGATGCCCCAGGATCTGAAATACCCTTGGCCGGTGAGGTATTCGCCGCCTGCGGCAAGGGCGTCTAGGTCACACACCTGATAGGCGGAGTGGATGTAGCGGCTGCTGGGGCCCAAGGCGAGCGCGAGGGTGTGGTGGTCGGCGGGGGCGGAGCCGCGGTCGCAGCGGATGAAGCTCATCACCGGTCCGCGGGCGCGCTGCTTTGGGTAGAAGAGGAAGTCGCTGACGATCATGCCGAGGTTGTCGAGGTAGAAGTTCAGCGCCTCGGTGTACTTGGTGGTCTGCAATACGACATGACCGAGTCGCTGCACGCAGGCCGGTTCCCGGGGCGTGCGCTGCGTGTCATTGGCGCGTTTGACTTCACGGCCGAAGTTGAAGGCGTGGGGTCGCTGAGCTGTCAGCTCCGACACCTGATGCATGCCTGCAACCACTCGGACGGGAAGACCGCTCGGGTCGACGAGGTCCACCGCGACGCCGCCGACGGAGTCCGGCAGTGGCTTCGTGGGCGCTCCGG
>NZ_JAVHWR010000117.1:0-5966 GCF_032159565.1 Mycobacterium sp. | reverse complement strand
CGACACGGATACAGTGCCCTTCGTGGGCTTGGTCATTCCGGAGAACGAGTAGCTGTCGCCATCGGGATCTGAGGCGCTCACCCAGCCCTTGATGGGCCCGTTGCTCGCCGCGGGCGCACCGACCTCGAGGGTGCCTGCGACGGGAGCCTGGTCCCTCAGTGCAATCGTGGTGCTCACGGTAACGCTCTTCACCCCACCGTGCCCGTCGTCGACGGTAACCGTGAATTTGTCGGTGCCGATGGCGTTTTTGACCCGTGCCCGCTGTCGGGCAGCGACGGAGGGGTCATAGGTGAAGCTTCCGTCCGGGTTCCGTTGCGACGAACTCGTCCGATTCGGTGTGGTCCGGGAGGGTACTCGCAAGCGCTAGTGGCGTTCCCAAATCACCACGGCCGGGTCGCCTCGCGCAGGTGGTCCTCGGAGGAGCTGATGGCACAAGAGGATGAGCAAAGCAACGTCGAGCAGGCCGGCAAGGGCCATCACCCTATGGTGGGTCAACCACACGACCCCGGCGAGGGCCCGATCGCCGAGGCTGAGCGAATCGCGGCCGCACAGAGTTCGGATGCGCAGCCGCTCGGCTCGCCCGGGCCGCCGATCAACAGGCGCTCGCCGTTCTTCATCGGGATGACGGCGGCCGCGGGGGTCGCCATCACCTACGCGGCGGTACGCGGTTTAGTGCTGGCCTCGTCGATGCTGCTCCTGATCGGAGTCGCCTTCTTCGTCGCGTTGGGACTTGAACCGGCCGTGTCCTGGCTTGTTAACCGGCGGGTTCCGCGCTGGGCTGCGGTCACGGTGGTGTTCGTGATCGCACTGGCGGTGATTGGCGGATCTGTGGCGGCGGCGATTCCGCCGCTGGTGGACCAGGCGCGCCAATTCATCAGCCATGCCCCGCACTACATGCAGGAGGTACAGAGTCATTCATCGTTTCTCGGCCGGCTCAACGATCGATTCCATGTCCAGCAGAAGATCACCGACACAATGAACGGCTCGGGCGGAAGCATGGTCTCGGAGGTTCTCAAAGCCGGCAAGACCGTCTTCGGCACCATCACGGATCTTTTGATCGGGTTGGTACTTACGGTGTATTTGCTGCTCAACCTGCCCGACATCCGCGCGACGCTGTATCGGTTCGCTCCCGCCTCGCGGCGGCCCCGCACGATCCTGATCGGCGACCGCATCTTCGCCAAGGTCGGCACCTACATGATCGGCAACCTCGTCATCTCGATCATCGCGGGACTCTCAACCTTCATCTGGATGATGATCTTCGGCATCCCCTATCCGCTCCTGTTGGCGATTCTCGTTGCGTTGCTCGATCTCATCCCGTTCGGGTCCACCGTCGCGGGAATCCTCGTGGCCGCGGTGGCGCTCACCGTGTCGGTGCCGGTCGGTATCACGACCCTGGCGTTTTACCTCGTGTTCCGATTGGCGGAGGACTACCTGCTGGTGCCCAAGATCATCGGCAAGGCCGTCGAAGTTCCGGCGGTCGCGACGCTGGTGGCCGTTCTTGTAGGCGGGGAATTGCTCGGGCTCGTGGGAGCGCTCGTTGCGATCCCGGTGGCCGCCGCGATTCAACTGCTCGTCCAAGAGGTGTTGTTCGTGCGGCTCGACCAAATGTAGCGAGTTCAGACGGCAGCAGCTCCTCGCTTCGTCGCTGGCCTGAAGAGTATGCGCCACTTACTTGTAGCAGTAGGCGTCGCCGCAGCGGCCGTGTTGTCCGCTGCACCGGCTTACGCCGACCCTGCCCCTGACCCACACATGCCCAACATGCAGGCTGGCTACTGCCCCGGCGGTGGTATGGAGTCCCAGATTTCTCTCGCCTATTGCGACGGGGTGCCTTACCTGACGGCTCGTACTGGCACACGATTCAGCACCGAGCGCCGATCATCGGTCACCCGTATAAACTTCTTTCGCCGGGCCTTCAGTGTGTTGTGCGTGCTGGCGCGATCCCCCAGCCAGCACCACCGGGCGGCCGTGGTGGGGCCGCACCACCGGCGCCACCTCCGTAGCAGCGCCCGCGAATGCCTTCGCATTAGTCGGCCCGAGTGTTAGGCAAAGGTTTCGCCGTCAGCGCGAATTCCAATGATCGCACGGCTGACGGAGTTCCAGCCTTCGTCACCCTTCGGCAGCAATCAAAACTTCGACCT
The DNA here is from genome assembly GCF_032159565.1 of Mycobacterium sp. GTDB lineage: Bacteria > Actinomycetota > Actinomycetes > Mycobacteriales > Mycobacteriaceae > Mycobacterium. The sequence continues at coordinate 3,828 of NZ_JAVHWR010000117.1, read as the reverse complement.
ACGGATCATGAATCCGTATTCGGCGCGCGCGACCAGGCGAACAGTTCGATCCGCTGCATCAAATCTCCTCGCAACATCATATTCCGCTGTTGCCGGGACGCATGCAGTACGGCTACAAATCGCTCCTGAAACGCGGGGGTGACGACACGCAAGGCGGCGTTATCTATACGAAGTCGCTTGATCTGGAGCCGTCACAGGCACGGTAAACCGCGTTATGGATGCATGAACAAAGGTCGGCAAAACGCGGTCCTTCCGCGACTGGGGCGAGTCGGGCACCGCGCCCGGGCAGCCGCGGCACGAACGAGTGCGCCGCCGAGAAACTGCCCGCTTTCGCTCAAAGGTTTCTCGACTACCGCGGGAATCCCGATCTTGTTGTTTGTCTGGATTCTCCGAACCGCACTGGCAGTGCCACGTGTGGCCCACTGATCCAAGGAGCGTCGTTGGTGTAAAACCAAATTCCCGCTGCCGCAACAACGTTGCGAGCTTTGTCAACCGTGCTTGCTGATGCTTGACGAGCTTCGCCAGACCTGCCGATGCAGTTGACGTGGAGGGTGGTCAGGTGGCGCTGATGAGCCGTGCGATGGTGCGCATTGATGTAAGATCCAGCCGCCGGCGGCATCGATGGTCGCGCCGGTGATGTAGGAGGCTTCCGGGGACAGCAGGAATGCCGCGACCGCGGCGATTTCAGGCGGTTCGGCCAGCCGGCCCAGCGCATTCATCGAGCCGATTACCGCGTCGCTCGGAAGTCCGCTCAACGCCGGGCGTGTGTATTCTCGAGCGTATTGGGACGCCATATCGGTGCCAGTACCGCCCGGCGCAATCGCGTTGATGGCGATGCCCTTTCCGGCCAACTCCGGTGCCAGATTGAGCACCATGGCCGACACCGCGGCCTTGCTCGCTGCGTATGCCATTGCAGTTACCGCACGTATCAGTGCGCCTCAAGGAAGGTGATCACAGCGAGGACCCGGCGATGGTCATCGTCGGTTTCGGGCAGGTTGAGCTTGGTCAGGATGCTGCGCACGTGCTTTTCGACGGTGCTCTGGCTGACCCAAAGACGATGGGCGATACCGGCATTCGACCGGCCCTCGGCCATCAGCGCCAGCACCTCCTTTTCGCGCGCAGTGAGGACCGCTAGCGGGTCATCGTGTCGGCGCGCGGACACTAACTCCTGCACCAGTGCGGGGTCCACGACCGATGCGCCCTTGGCGACGCGCTGCAACGTGTCGATGAAGTCCGCGACGTCGGTCACCCGGCTCTTGAGCAGATACCCGATGCTGCGTCCTCCGGCCAGCAGCTCCATTGCGTGCTCGATCTCGACATGGGCCGAGAGCACGACGACGGCGACGTGCGGCATTTCCTCGCGAATGACGCGGGCCGCATCGAGCCCTTCGGTGAAGTGGTCAGGCGGCATTCGAATATCGGTCACCACCAAGTCGGGCGTCGTTTCGCGAACGATGGCGAGGAGTTGTACGGCGTCACCGGCTTGCCCGACCACGTCGAAGCCGGAGCGTTCCAACAGGCTCGCCAGACCCTCGCGCAGCAACAGGTCGTCCTCCGCCAGCAGGACGCGCACCCGACTCACCGGGGCCGTCGCAATCCGCGCCGGGCCGGATCGGCGCGTTGCGCCACCGTCGACACCGGGCGGCACGTCCATGTCGTCGACGGCCAGACCGTGGCGACTTTGGATGTGGCGCAACATGTTCCCAAGGTCGGCCGCCGTTGCCGGCCGATCGTCGGGACTGCTCGCCATTGCGTGTTCGATTGCGGCGCTGACATCCTCGGGTATTTGAACCAGGTCCCGTGCCGCGGTCGGCTCGGCGGCGAGCCTCAGGAACTGGGCCACTACCTGCTCACCGGTGCGGCGTTCGAAGGCGGCGTGACCGGTGAGAGCGCAAAACAGGGTCGCGCCCAAACTGTACAAGTCGGAAGCAGGACTCGGACTGTGGCCCAACAGGACCTCAGGTGCCGTGAACGCCGGGGATCCGGTGATGATGCCGGTGCCGGTTTCGAATCCGCCGGAAATCCGCGCGATGCCGAAGTCGGCCAACTGAGGCTCGCCGTACTCTGTGAGCAGAATGTTGGCCGGTTTGATGTCACGATGCAGCGTGCCCAGCCGATGCGCCGTCTCGACGGCGCCGGCAATCTTCACTCCGATGCGCAGTGTCTCGGCCCACGAGAGTGGGCCATCGGCGTGGACGCGTGCACGCAGGGAGTCACGCGGGTGGTATTGCATGACGATGAACGGCCGGCCCGACGTCGTGGTGCCGACGTCAAAAATACTGACGATGTTCGGATGCCCGCAGAGTTTGCCCATCGCACGCTGCTCGCGCAGGAACCGCTCGATGTTGTCGGAATCGAGGTCCGTGCTGAGGACCTTCACCGCGACGACGCGGTCCAATGAACGCTGCTGGCAACGGTAGACCGCTCCGAAGCCGCCAGCACCGACCTCAGCGGCGCCATCGAGCCCCGCCGCGGCCAACTCCGCGGCGATAGTCGGCGGTAGATCACACCGGCCGACGGGCGGTTTGCATTCGGCCATCAGCCACCTCGGCCCCGATACTCGATACCCTGCGATTGCACATCCATGCAATGACACCTCGAAGCGATCAGTCGAGCATAACGCCTGCCGAGGTGCCATCTCGGCGGGTCGGTGAGGGAGCTTCGAACAGAATCCTGGAGGGCAATGACGTCCCCGCGACGGAACGCCTGCGAGCAAGTCGGGCTCAACGAGCGCTGACCCCAAGTAGGGATAACCGGTAGAGGTGCACGCCGGTTAACAGGTGATGCAAGTGGGTGCCAGTGTCGTCGAAATCGCAGGCCAAGGGCGAGAAGCTAATGAGACCCAATCCAGTTTGGAGGAGTTCTCATCATGAAGCTTTATTTCGCAACTGCCGCCGCAACCTTCGGAATCGCCACCGTCGCCGCTCTGGGATTCGCAGGACCGGCGGCAGCCGCCCCCATGGGAGGTCGGGACGCCGCCGGCGCCGTCAGCGATCTGCGGGGCCAGGGCTACGCCGTGCAAGTCGAAGTCCAAGACGGCCCACGGGATGTCCCGTTGTCCGAGTGCACAGTTAACGACGTGAACGGCCTCCGCGGCGATAACTCTTCGGGCCAGCCGCTGAAGCCCGCAGAGCTGGGCACCGTCTACGTTGTCGTCGAGTGCCCCTCAAACGGCTCAAACTGATGCGGGATGGAGCAGATGGGTGCAGCCGGCGCCGTCGTAGACTGTCAAGTTCCGGCACCCGCTTGACAGATGAATTCACAGCGCCCCGGTTGGGACCCGATTCTCGACACGCTGCGCCGCAACGAACGACATACCCGTGGCCGACGTGTGTTCGGCCCCCCGCCGTAGCCATCAACCGATCACCAGGGCGCCTAACTCTGAGCTGACCGTCACTTCGTCCTCAATCTCTTGCTGCATATCGGCCAGGCGCCCCAGCCCTGCCGTGCCCGTGACCTCGGCGATCGCGAGTTGCTCTTCCCGGGTGGCCAGGTCGGCGCGCGGCGCGTAACGCAGTCCGCCGTGGCGCTCCCAGGTGTTCTGTTCGAACTGCACGCCGCCGTAGAAGACGTTGCCGGTGTTGATGGCCCAGTTGCCTCCGGCCTCACAGGCGGCCAGCGCATCCCACGTCGCGCCGTTGCTCACCGGCGGCACCATGGTGCCCGGCTTGGCGCCGACCCGCACTACCGACGGCCGGGCGGGTGTCACGATGTCGTGAGCCGTCAGCCGTCGGCCGGTTTCGACGCCGTTGACCATAGACACTGCGAAGGTGACGTCCTGGGTGCCGGGTACGCCGGGATCCTCGACAACGTAGCGGCTCATGTTCA
>NZ_JAVHWR010000008.1:0-10224 GCF_032159565.1 Mycobacterium sp. | reverse complement strand
CGACAGCATCGCCGTTGCCACGCCCCAGCGGTCCATCAGCCGCAGATGCTCCTCGGCCGACCAGCTCGGCCAGCCCGCCATCCCGTCCGGGTGAACGTGGCCGGCGGCGCGCGCTGCGACTACATAGCCGTCGGTGAGGAAGTGGGCGTGCACCTCGATGAGCTGCGGGTCGGTGTCGGTGACGCCCATGACGACAGACTAGTGGGAGCCCAAGCCGCGGTGCGGAGCGCTGCGCACGTTAAAGCGAGGCTGTGGTGGTCGTCGGCATGCACAGTAGGGCGCGCGGTGATTAGTTCGACAGAAGCTGGCACCTTCAGTGCGATCAGTGCCGCGATCCATCGACAGACCCGCCCGTCTCGAGACAATGGTCAGCTGTTCTGTTGCGGTGACTTCACCCCAGAACTGAAGAAAGTCAACGGTACCGCGGCGGCGACGCTCACGAGCATGACGACTGCGGCGGTCTGGTAGGGGCGTCGTATCGCCAGTGTGTGAACCGGCGACGCGGTGCCGCCGTCGAACCGGCGAGTCGGCGGTACCCTCCGAACGTGGTCGCCGCCGCAAATCCTGGGTCACCACGGTGCGGGCACCGCGGCGTCGATGAGGTGAGGTCCGGGTTCGTTCAGAGCGGCACTGAACTGAGCTGCGAGTTCCTCAGCGGTGTGTGCGCGGCTGGTCTCCCGGTGCCGCCGCGAGAGCTGGCGATGCTCAAGGCGATGCGCTCGGTACACCTGGGCGAGCGCCTGGCAGTGGGCCGACCACTCACCGACGCCGACCTATTGCTGTCACGCGTCGATGGAACGTGGCTACCCGTGCGCGAATACTCGCGCGAGTTTGCAGCCCAACGCACCGCCGCCGGGCTGAAGGCGATCACGCTCCGCAAGCTGCGGCAGCAACATCTCACGGATGCGCGCCGCAGGCATCGCCGCCGATTGCCGCCCGGCACGGCCATACCGAGCGCATGACCCAGGCCGTCTATGGGCGTGTGACCGACGACGGCCTGACCGCAGCCGCGGACGTCTTCTCCTCAGCGGTAGGACAGATTTAGGACACAGGGCGTCCTGCGGCTCGATCCGGCTAACAAGTAAACACGCTCCGACACTGGTCAGAACGAATTTTCAACGTGGAGCTGCACACCGCGCTGCGCGACGGATACCTGCGCCTGGGCGTTGGCCATGAACTCGTCGCCGGCCGCACCTGGACGCGCATCGCCGCACACCACCGAGGCCGCGTCCGCGCCGAACTGCTCACCATGGCCGCGGTCTCCTACTGCGGGCAGCACACCGTGCGCGCCGGAATGGCACTCACCTACGCCGCCACCGCCGCCCGCGACGACCACAGCGCCCTGCCCCGACTGGCGGCGATCACCCACTCCGCGCTGCAAGCCGGTATGCCGCTGTCGAGCATCCGGTCGGTCATCCCCAGCCGCGAAGCCACCCCCATCCCGGGCACCGAGCTGTAAAGTTCGGACTCGTCAACCGGCCGAACCACGACTACCCCTCGAATCGGGCCGGCCGGTTGGCTTAGCGAGCTACCACTGCGCGATCGCCGCACCGGCCCACTCCCCCCGCGGACCCCCCACGAGCCAAGCCAACAGGAAAAATTCGGCCGCCAGTGTCACCAACGCCGCCCAAATCTTCGCCACACCAACCACATCCCCACCACATCGATCCCCTAACCATAAATCCCCGACACACCACACCGCCCCACCAACTCCCCGCCCGTTTCCCTCACTGCTCCATCGATATCCGTAACCGCAAAACAAAAAAGCGCACGGGCACATTGGCACAGGGGTGCAAAACTTCGCTTCGGCCATAAGGGTCCTCCGGAAGAGTCCCTCTTCGAGCCTAGCGGCGGCTAACTCTTGCTGCTCGAATTCTCATATGCGCGAACAGATTGTGCCCATGTGCGCCTATACAAGCGCGGCCAGACCCTGACGGTCGGGCCACGTTTGCCCAGAACTGGTCCAGGCGCCGTCGGGCGCTGAAGACTTTCAGCCTGTGTCAGGCTGCAGAATTGCAGCTGCGACCACCTGATCTCATCGGACAACAGCTGACTTTACCTGTCTCACAATGCCTTTCGAACCGGCCGCGCCGCTTGCTAGCAAGCTAGTTCAAATGACCGCTATCGCCGCGTTCATAGTGCAGGCGCAGGGCAATACCCCTTCCGGGTCACAGACCGCCAGCACGCGCAACACCGCTGGACCGGACACCATCGCCCAATGCGTTCCCGCGGCAGCGCAACACACGGAGATCCTGTGCAGTGCCGAAAACCCATCGATCCCCATGAAACCCACACCGCGCAGATCCAGGATCATCGCATGGCGAGCTCTCACGTCGCCCAGCGCGTACTCGGTCAGGGCGCCGGCGTTTGTCGCGTCAATATCACCGTGAGCGCTGACAATCTCGGTCGACATCGTCAACCAGCGACCACTGAAGACGGCCCGCGGCCGCCAGGGTGAGGTCGCGATGGGGTAATCGGGCGGGGTCGACGGGTACTGCATGTCTCGGGTTTCAACTGCGGCCACGTGGGGCTCCCTTCAGTCGTACGCCAGATTCACACCGGTGCAACGTGTTCGCGCGGGGGATCACAGGGCCGTCACCCCGTTCGGCGGTCGGAATGTGCGCTGGACGTCGGCCGAGCCCGTCGGTGGGATGTCGACCTCAGCACGCCGGAACTGCACGTCCACCTCACCGCGCGGTCGCGCCTGCCGATCAGGAGCGCGGCATACGTGCAGGGAGCACAGGCTATGGCTCCCTGGTGAACGCCGGGCGTTGGTGCGGTGTGATTCGGCCTGCACACGAGCACGCCCGAACATCGGCGATGCGGACATAGTGATCCCGGCATACGGATATCACAGGAGTGTCGGGTTCGGAGCGACTGCTCCTGGAGCTCCGCGGCAGGCGGCGGAACTCGTCCCAGACCAGCTGAAATTCTGAGCTATTGGTGAACCTACACCCGCTCGGACCTTTCCGCTGGGAGACGTCGTTTCCGCCGACGCCGTTTTTTTCCCGTCAACGCTGTTGGCTAGCGCTTCTGCGTCGGGAATCGAGATGAGGGCAGCCGTATCGAGATGAGGGCAGCCGTATACTGATCCTCGGACCTGGAGCGGCTGCGCTGCAGGTAGGGTCGCCACACCCGCGGCTATCAGGGTCGGCGAGACAATAGGCGCGGATAGCGGCGATGACCGAATTCAACGACAACGAAGAGGGCACACTGGACCGACCCCTGACCTCTGAGCAGGTCGTCGCGGACGACGCCGACTTGCTGGCCGCGATCGGCGGCCTCTCCGAACTGGTCACCGACAGTGTCGGGTTGGCGGAGTTGCTGGCGGAGGTGGCGACCTTCGCGGTGCGCGCGATACCGGGCGCCGACGGTGCCGGGGTGACGCTGCTGCGGGTTGACCCGCCCGACAACATCGTCGAAGCGTTGGCGGCCAGTGCGCCGTTTGTCACCGAGATCGACGACATCCAGTATGTGACCCTCAAAGAGGGCCCCTGCATCACGGCGGCGCTGGAACGTCGCACGGTGCGGTCAGGTTCACTGGGCGGGGAGAAGATGTGGCCGCGGTTCGGTCCACGGGTGGGCCGTTTGGGCGTGCACAGTGCGCTCTCGCTGCCGCTGCTGTTGCCGGGCCAGGTGGTCGGGGCGATCAACGTCTACGCCCACAGGAAAGACGTCTTCGACGAACATGCCGCGCAACTCGGGGAACTGTTCGCCAAACCGGCTGCGGTGGCGGTCCACAACGCCCAGATCCTTGCCCGGGCGAAGGCACTCGCCACACAGTTGCAGACGGCGTTGTCGACGCGGCCGGTGATCGATCAGGCGATCGGCCTGATCCGAGGCCGCACCGGGCGCAGCGCCGAGGAGTCCTTTGCTCAGCTGCGGGCGATGAGCCAACGCGAGCATCGCAAATTGGCGGACGTGGCGCAGCGCATCGTCGATGAGGCTGTCCGCCGCGCCCGAGCCCGCCACAGCCCATCCTGACCGCAGGCACATCGCCCTCGCGGATCGCTGGCCCCCGATAGCGAGTACGTTGAGAGCCGGGAGACCCACTAGGGGCGGGTCCTGACCTGTCCTAGAATCCCCCACCGTGCATGGCGACTCGCCCTGTCGGCATTTGGCAGGCTCGATCGGCGCCCGGGAGCGCCCAGCGGAGCACCTCGTGAAGTTCAGTGCGTCACTGGCCGCTGAGCTGGCTGTCCTAAGCGCGGCGCTGGATGAGCCGAGATCCGATGTCGGCCAGGGATTGCGTCAGTTAGCCGACGCGGTCGCCGTGGCCGTGCCCAGCTATCTGGGCCTGACTGCGGTTGTCACCCGCCACGATCCGGTTTTCACGGTCACCCTGTTCGACGACGATGTGACGGCGAGCGATATCGGCACCTCCATCGTGCTGGCGTGGCCGGACCCCGGTGACGGCCACGACGTAGCGGCGGTGGCAATCATCCTCTATGCGCGCTCGCCTGGGGCGTTTGTTGACCTCGCTGCAGACGCGTCGTGGCTGACCGGACGCCCACTCACGGACTTTCCCCTCGACGCCCACCTCGCCGCAGCGGCCAATCCCGACACAGCAACATCCTTGGAAGCGGCCTCGGTGACCAATCAAGCAGTCGGTGTCCTCATCGGCCGTGGCTCCACCGCCCGGCAGGCTCACTGGGAACTCGACACACAAGCCGCGCACAGTGGAACGGACCGCCTGGCCGTCGCCCGCCTCATCCTGGCCCGACTTACCCCCCGCGGCGATAATGGGTTCCACATCCGCTAAGTGCTCAATACGCACGCCGTCCGCACGGCGGCCGGATACCACCCGGTGTAGCGTCAGAGATGTTGAGACTGTCAACCAGTCCGGATTGAGGCCAGCCGTCCACCGCTGTCCTCGCTGAGCAAAAGCTCACCGCCGGGCACCCCGACGAGACTTCCGCCGGCACTGCGCAGGGGCCAATCCAAGATTGGGATTCGCTCACCCAGGCATCTCCCACGACCAAGTGCAGGCCGCATCGTGAACGGGGTGATGGCATCAGAAGGCGAATCACATGACGTACTGCATCGGCGTAATGCTCGACAAGGGAATAATTTTCGCCTCCGATTCTCGGACGAATGCTGGCGTCGACAACTTCGCCAAGTTCTGCAAGATGACGGTCTTCGAGCGTCGCGGCAACCGCGTTATCGTCCTGCTGAGTTCGGGAAACCTCGCCGGCACTCAGGCCGTCGTCGGCGTATTGACGCAGCGCTGCGCCGACGGCGAAGCGGCCACTAATCTCTTCGGCGCCCGCACCATGTTCGACGTCGCGAGGCTGGTCGCGGACGCGATGCGCGATATCGAGAAGCGCGATGGAGAGTACCTGCAAGAGAACAAGTTCCGCTTCAATGCCTCGTTCATCGTCGGTGGGCAGATCGATGGCGAGCCGATACGTCTGTTCCGAATCTACGCCGAGGGCAATTACATCGAAGCGGGGAGCGACACATCCTTCTTTCAGACCGGTGAAACCAAGTACGGAAAGCCGATCCTCGACCGCGTAATTACGCGTGATACTCCGCTTGCAGACGCCACGAAGTGTGTGCTGGTGTCTTTCGATTCGACCATGCGCAGCAACCTGTCGGTGGGCATGCCGATTGACCTGATTTGCTACGAACGGGACAGCCTCGAGGTGCAGTGGCGGCGACGATTCGATGACGGGGATCCCTACTTCACCGGACTCAGCCACGAATGGGGCGAAGGTGTGCGGCAGGTATTTGGCCAGTTGCCCGAGTTGCAGTGGTGAGGTGGATGCGACGTTGAATGCCTTCATAGTGACCTGTGAACACGGCTTCAACCGGATACCTACACCCTATCGGCGGCTGTTTCGGGAGCAGCGGGGGCTACTGGTTTCCCACCGGGGGTTCGATCCCGGTGCGCTGGTCATGGCGACGGCACTCGCCACCGCCTGCCACGCGCCGTTCGTGGCCTCCACGACCAGTCGTCTGCTCGTCGACCTCAATCGCTCGATTGGCCACCCCCAGTCTTTTCGGCGACGACGCGTGGTGCGCCGGCCGAGATGCGGACCTAAATCGTCGAACAGTATTACCGGCCCTATCGCGTGCAGGTCGAACGTCTTGTCAGGCAAGCGGTGTCGCGCGGCCATCGCGTGATCCATATTTCGTCGCACAGCTTTACTGCAGAGCTGAACGGCAAGGTGCGCGGCGCCGACGTGGGATTGCTCTACGACCCCGGTCGGCGCAGGGAGGTCGAGGTGTGCGCTCGCTGGAAGCAATGCCTCGCAGCGTTTGCTCCGGAACGCCGCAATTACCCCTATGCCGGCAAGGGCGACGGGTTGACCTCGCACCTGCGCCGTCGCTTCGGGCAGAACGACTACGTCGGAATCGAACTGGAAGTCAACCAGGGCATAGTCATCGCCGCTGACCGGCGCTGGACGGTGTTACGGCGCATGCTGATCGATTCGTTGCGCACGGCATGTTCCCTGTCTGAGACCGGAGACAAATGATGCGCATCCACGTCGGCTTCGAGATGATCTACGACTGCCCCCAGCCAACCCCGATGATATTCAACCTCAGCGTCCACTTCACCCGCGTGTCCGATCTCGTCGGCCGTGACGACCTGGTGGTTGAGCCGCCCATTCCGATGACGGCCTATCGTGATGGCTTCGGCAACGGGTGTACGCGCGTTGTTGCGCCGAAGGGCCGCACGCGCCTCTCGGCCGATGCGCTCGTCAACGACACTGGTTTGGCTGACGTCATCGTCGCTGGGGCGCAACAGATTCCCGTGCCGGAGCTGCCCGTGGACACGCTCGTCTTCCTGCTCGGGAGCCGGTATTGCGAAACCGATCAGCTATCCGAGACGGCGTGGAATCTCTTTGGGCAGGCGCCAACGGGATGGGGCCGCGTTCAGGCAATTTGCGACTATGTTTACCGACATATCAGGTTCGACTATGCGAACGCGCGCGCGACCCGGACGGCGCTGGAAGCCTTTAACGAGGGGACCGGGGTCTGCCGTGATTTCACGCATCTCGCCGTTGCCTTCTGTCGCTGCATGAACATCCCTGCGCGCTACTGCACCGGCTACCTCGGCGACATCGGTGTGCCGCCGGTGGACGATCCGATGGATTTCTCGGCGTGGTTCGAGGTGTTCCTCGGCGGGCAGTGGCATACCTTCGACGCCCGTCACAACACGCCGCGTATCGGCAGGGTATTGATCGCCCGTGGCCGTGACGCTGCCGACGTCGCGTTGAGCAACTCATTCGGCCCCGCCACATTGACGAGCTTCAAGGTGTGGACCGACGAGGTACCCGCCGGTTGAGTCAACCAGTCGTGCCGCGGAACCCATTCCGTGCGATGGGGACCAGTTTGGTGTGATCCCACGGCCAGCACGACACTGGGCCCGGCTCGACGACGCTGGGCCGCGTCTGCTCGCCGGAGGGCGTCGACCGGAATGACATCTGTCGCGTACGGGAAATGCGTAGCAGGTGTAGCATCATAGGTGGCTGAGAATTTCAGCTGGTCCGGGATGAGTTTCGCTGTCCGCTGCAGAATTCCGGGAGCATTCGCTCCGAACCCGACGCTCTTGTGATTGTCCGCATGCCGGGATCACCATGACCGCATCGCTCCTGTTTCGGCGTTCGATTATTCCGTGCGTAATCACGTCCCGCCCACGCCCGGCATCGACCGGGGGGCCTTTCCTCGGCGTCCTGGCCGTATCCTGCACGTCACCCTTAAGTTCCGAAAGTTGTTGCATGCCATGATCGTTCTCGGAATTATTCTTCTCATCGCCGGATTCCTGCTCAAAATCTCGATCCTGTGGACCATCGGCATCATCGTCCTCATCGTCGGCGTGGTCCTCACCGTGATGGGGTCGATGGGACACGCCGTCGCCGGCCGCCGCACCTATTACTAAATCGCGCTGCTAGGTGTCACCCAAATGTAATGGCCTGCACCATTCCCTAACGCCCACAATCGATTCGAGCCATCGACCCTTTCGCCATACTAGGAGACAACATGACTACTAGCAGCATCGTTTTGATCGCGGCCGTCGCGGTCGTCGCAATTCTGGCCCTTGCCGCAATCGCGTGGGTAGCGCGTAACAGACGCACCCAGCACCATCGCGTCGAGGCCGGCGACATCCGCGACAAGGCTGCCGAACAGTCCCACGAGGTAGGACAACGCGAGGCGCTCGCCGACGAGACGGCGGCCAATGCCCGCGCCGCTCAAGCCGAGGCCGATGCCAAGGCAGCGCACGCGACCGGCCTACAACACCAGGCGCAGATACGTCGCAGCGACGCAGCCACCGCCCGCGACGAGGTGAACCAGGAATTCGACCGTGCCAACAGGATTGACCCGGACACCCAATTCGGCGATGCCGCGCACGCGGACTCCACAACCCATGAGACACCTCCAAGAACTTCCAACGGCAAGCAAGGCCCACCAGTGATGCCGCGAGCCAGGTAGCCTCGCCAACCCTTCACGGCAGCGGCGGCCGGGTGATGAGTCGCCCGGCCGGTTAGGAGCGACGACCCCAATGCTTGACCACGCCTCGACCTCCACCGCGACAGAGATCGTCCAGAACAGCACCTTCGAGCGATTCGCCCGAACTGGCTATGTCGTGAGCGGCCTTTTGCACCTCACCATCGGCTATCTCGCCATCCGGATCGCTCTGGGCAGTGGCGTCGGCAACGCTGATCAATCCGGGGCGCTCTCGGCAGTCGCCGCCCGACCTGGCGGTATCGTCGCGCTCTGGGTCGCCGCGGTGGCCTTCCTGGTAATGGCGCTGTGGCGGCTTGTCGAAACAGCGGTAGGCCGTTCGACCGACCCGAAATCGCAGCGCGCAGCTTCCGAAGTCCTGGATCGGGCGAAAGCCTTTGCACTCGCGGTCGTCTACTTCGCGCTCGCGTACTCCACATTCGGATTCGCCCGGGGAGCCGGAAAGTCCACTGGTGAGCAGAATTCCGGGATCAGCGCGCGGCTGTTGCAGACCGGCGTCGGCACGGTCGCACTCATCGCCGGCGGCGTCGTCATCGTCGCGGTGGGCGGATATCACATCTACAAGGGAGCCAGCCAGAACTTTCTCGGCGATCTCAAAGGGACGTCCAGCAACCTGGTGCGACGACTGGGCACGGTGGGCTACATCGCTAAAGGCCTGGCCATCGCCGGGGCCGGAATACTGGTCATCGTCGCTGCCAGTCTTACGGAGCCGAGCAAGGCGACCGGAATCGACGGCGCCCTGAAAACACTTGGGGCCCAACCTTACGGAGTGGCACTGCTGATCGCCGCAGGCCTGGGCATCATCACCTACGGCCTGTACAGCTTCGCCATGGCCCGATACACCAAAATGTAAGCCGCACCGGCTGGTGACGACCTTGCCGGCTGGAAAGAAAGGAGTAGCGATGTCAGATGAGTGGACAATTTCCCGAGTCGGTAAATTGGAGGTCGAAGTAGGCGAAGCACTGCAGGAAGCTATTATTCGACTCCAAGTCTTGCCGCTACCTCCGCCCGCCTGGACGGATTGCTTCCTGCAGATAGTTCGAGGGCATCAAGTCACCATAACTGGAACAGAAACCCACCCAGACAAGATTGAAGCCGTCGCACGTCCCGCCGACGTTGAAGACGTAGTCGAAAAAATCGACTCCGCGATTGAGAATGCTAACAAGTACGTTAAAAAGGTCGTCCACTCCCAGCCGCAAGCCGGCGCCGACGTTAAGAACGCTGCACCCGCCGAGAGGCAGAGACTCCAGGCCGAGCTTGATCAGCTCGCGGAAAAGCTCTCCAAACCCGAATACTCACGGTAGTCATCCTCCGTGTCGCCTCGGCGAACAGACGCCACTTGTGCGAAAGCTGTGGATGGTGCGTGAGCCGAGCCGGCGCCGAGAAACCAGCGCCGAGTCACCTACACACGAACGATCGATCACCAGCCCCCGCGTGTCGCCGGTTTCGGCCGTTGAGTGGAATGAAGCCATCCGCCGAGTAGGAATGAGTGTCGTGGCGCGCACACCAGTTTCTCCTCAGGCTGCTGAAGGATCTGCGGCTGCCCGACTTCCGCGATTACGCCGTCGACGTGCCCCGCTCCCTTCTGTTCGGCTCGCGCCCAATGCCACAGGCGCCGAGCCGAGCTGTACGGGAGTATCAAAAGGGTGCAAACTTTGCCATAATCACGCGAACGGTGGGTATAGACCTGAAATGCAGGCACCGCTAATCATCCAAGCGTTAACTGGCGTGGGCGCGTTTGACGCAGCTGTCGGC
>NZ_JAVHWR010000005.1:0-14913 GCF_032159565.1 Mycobacterium sp. | reverse complement strand
CGTTGTCATAGTCCGCGAGGGCAAGAACTTCAAGGGACGCTTCCTGGCGGCCGTACTCGCAACGATCGGCAAGGGCGTATTACGGAAGGCATTCGTCCACAGCGTCAAGGCCATCGAAACACGCAGCGACGCCGAATTCGGCGATAACTGCTGTCAAAAATAACCAGCCTAGCCGATATACCGTATCCGTTAGGCAGGCTCACACAGCCGCCTAACCCTCGATGGAGAGGAATTGATATGCGCGCCATCCAGATTGAACAGTTCGGCGACCCCGCACAGGCGATCCGCGTCGTCGACATCGAGGAGCCGCCGCCACCGGGTCCGCATGAGGTTCTGGTGAGCGTTGAGCTCTCGCCGTTGAACAAACACGACCTACTGGTTGTCAGCGGCGTGCTGGCGCGACCACCCCTGCCCCACATACCCGGCGCAGAGGGGGTCGCCCGCGTGCTTGCCACTGGCGCCGAGGTCGATGGACTTCAGGTCGGCGATCTGGTCGTGCTACCCCTGTATGCCGGTGCGTGGCGTGAGCGGCTCGTCGTGCCCGCCGACGGCCTGTTCGCACTCCCCGCCGGCGACATCGAGCAGTACTCGATGCTGGGCAGCAACCCCCCGACAGCAGGGTTGATGCTCAGTGAATACACCTCCCTGCACCGCGGTGACTGGGTGGTTCAGAACGCCGCGAACTCCGGTGTGGGGCGGTCATTGATCGCGCTAGCCAAACTTCGTGGACTGAAGACGATCAACCTGGCCCGTGACGACGCAACGTTGGCCGAGCTGACAGCAGCCGGGGCCGACGTGGTCCACGCCGATGACCCCGATGCGGTCGGCGATGTTCGAGCAGTGATCGGCGACGCGCGAGTGGCGCTGGCAGTGGACTCCGTGGGTGGTCCAGTGGTGGCGCGGCTGCTCGAATTGCTATCCGACGGTGGACGGTTGGTCAGCTATTCCTGGGCCAGTGGCGAACCCATGTGGGTCGACACCCTGGCACTGGTCGGCAAGCACCTCACGGTCCACGGATTCTTTGTCGGCGACTTCGACTACCGCGACAAGGTGGTGCCTGTCATTCGTGAGGCGGCACCGCTGGTAGCCGACGGCGCCCTCGTGGTCCCGGTGGCGGGCGTGTACCCCCTCGAGGACATCCAGGACGCGGTGTCGCATCAGCTCCGTGGCGGCAAGATCCTGCTGACAGTGGCGGGGCGATGAACGCGAGTACAGCGGGCGGCTGAAGATTCGCCACTTTCGTGAGGCAAACGTGAGAAGAAAATTGTTCGCCGTGACCTGAGAACTGGCCCGCGACGTGCGAAACAACCGCTTGTATGACGCCATCGATAAATGTGCCTATGCGCTCTGTCGGCCAGCCCCGGCGCCCGCACGTTCCATGACCAACGTGAACCGCCCCGGTGAGTCAGAGGAACCGGTTCTGATTCTGGCTCAGCCGGCCAATAGGGCGCGCGACATCACGATGTGCTGAATTTGATTGGTGCCTTCGTAGATTTGGGTGATTTTGGCGTCGCGCATCATCCGCTCGGCCGGGAAGTCACGGGTGTACCCCGCACCGCCGAGCAGTTGTACTGCCGACTCGGTGACGTCCATCGCAACGTCCGACGCGAAGCACTTGGCGGCCGCCGAGATGAAGGCGAGGTTGGTCTCGCCCCGATGTGCCCGAGCCGCCGCGGTGTACACCATCAGCCTTGCCGCCTCGATCTTCATCGCCATGTCCGCGAGTTCGAATTGGATGGCCTGGAAACTGGATATCGACTTGCCGAATTGCTTGCGATCCTTGGTGTACGCGACCGCCACGTCTAAAGCACCCTGCGCGACGCCGACAGCCTGCGCGCCGACGGTGGGCCGCGTGTGGTCGAGTGTCTTCAGCGCCGTCTTCAGGCCGGATCCGGGTTCGCCGATTATCCGGTCGCCGGTTACGTAGCAGTTTTCGAAGTACAGCTCGGCGGTTGGGGAGCCTTTGATACCCATTTTTCGTTCCTTGGGGCCGACGCTGAACCCTTCGTCGTCTTTGTGCACCATGAACGCGGATATACCGTTGGCGCCTTCATCGGAGTCGGTTACAGCCATCACGGTGTACCAGGTGGACTTGCCGCCGTTGGTGATCCAGCACTTGGTGCCGTTGAGGATCCATCCATCGCCGTCGGCGCGGGCGCGGGTGCGCATGCTTGCCGGATCCGATCCGGCCTCTCGCTCGGACAGTGCGTACGAGGCCATTGCGCCGTTCGCGATGTCAGGCAAAACCTTCTGTTTGAGGTCTTCGCAACCGGCGAGGATGAGCCCCATCGTGCCGAGCTTGTTCACTGCCGGAATCAGCGAAGAGGAGCAGCATCCGCGGGCAACCTCTTCGACAACGATGCAGGTGGCCACACCGTCGGCTCCTTGACCGCCGTAGGCCTCCGGGACGTGGACGGCATTGAAGCCGGACTGGTTGAGCGCATCGAGGGCTTCCTGCGGGAATCGTTCTCGTTCGTCGCAATCAGCCGCGTGCGGCACGATGTCGCGCTCGGTGAGCGCGCGAATCGCGGCGCGCAGTTCGTGGTGCTCGTCGGTCAGCATGAACAAATCGAACGAGGTGTCAATGGCGGTCATGCAAATCTCCTTGGTGAGGGGTGGTGGTTGTGGTCAGTGTGTTAGATGTGCGAGCGCGGTCTGTGCGGCGTTGTAGCCGCACATGCCGTGCGCGCCGGGGCCGGGTGGCGTGGCTGCCGAGCAGATGTACATGCCCGGTATGCCGACGCGGTAGGGCGTCAGCGTGATTCGTGGTCCGAAGCTGAGTTGGCGGATGTCCTTGCTGCCCGTCATGATGTCGCCGCCTACGAAATTGGCGTTGTAAGAGGCCATCTGCGTTGTCGAGCGGACGGTGTGGCCGACGATGCGGTCACGGAACCCCGGCGCGAACCGCTCGATCTGGTCGATGATCGCCGCGGTGGCGTCACCGGCGTAGCCGTTGGGAACGTGCGCGTAGGCCCACACCGGATGAGTGTTGCCGACGGATCGCTTGGGATCGGCCAGATATTGCTGTCCGACAAGGACAAAAGGCCGCTCCGGCATGCGCCCTGCGTGGATGTAGCGTTCGGTCGCGGCGAGTTCGGCGAAGGGGCCGACAACGTGCACCGTGCCTGTGCGGCGGGCTTCAGAGTTGGTCCAGGGGACACCGTCCTCGACGGCGAAGTCGACCTTGAACGCCCCAGGGCCACGGCGGAATCGGCGGTAGGCGCGTGCGACTTGTCGCGGTAGACGATCGCCGAGAATGGCCGCGACGGCTTCCGGCGCCAAGTCGAACATCGTCACGTCGGCGGGCGGAAGTTGTGACGCCGCCTCGATGCGCGTGCCGGTTTCGACCTTGCCTCCAAGGTCGGTCAACAGTGCCGCCATCGCATTGGTGATCGATTGCGACCCCCCGGACGCAACTGCCCACCCGTGGCGATGTCCGGCGGTGATGATCCCGAGCCCGATGGCCGACGTCATCGGATAATGCAGCGGCCGGAAGGCGTGCGCTGCAACGCCTCCGAACAGCGCCTGCGCCACGTCGGTACGAAACCATCGCGCCAGGGCAGAACCCGGCAGCACAGTCGGCGCACCAAACCGGGCAAGCGCCAGTGGGTGGTGCGGCACTCGGAGCAACGGCCCCATGATGTCTTCGGAGAGCGCGTCAAAGCTCTTCGACGGTCGGTCGAACAACGCTCGCCACTTCCACCCGTCGGCGCCGAGTCCGTCAGCGGTGGACCCGACCGAGCGGTAGAGCACACCGGCGGTGCCGTCGTCGAGCGGGTGGGCACAATCAATCTCGGGTAGGCGCCATGACAGCCCGTAGCGATCCAGACCGAAATCGTTGAGGAAAGTCGAACCGACGGCCATCGGATGGATCGCGGAACAATGATCATGCAGCAGGCCGGGGATGAGCGCCTCGCTGCTGCGGGTGCCGCCGCCGATCTCGTCGGCTGCTTCTAACACAGTGACCTGCACTCCTGCCTTGGCGAGCGTCACCGCGGCAGCCAGGCCATTCGGCCCGGCCCCCACGACGATTGCGGTGGTGCTCATGCGAGCGCTCCATGACCGTTGTTGCGCTTACCCCGGTTCAAGGTCGGTTCCACGCGGTCCCGTTCGGTGACGAGCGACCAGGTGACCTCGGTGGGGATCGGGCCGTTGGGCAGCCACGGCTGCTCCGCGACCGCGTCGGCCACCTTCCACGTCCCACGCTCGATCACTCCAAGCGCCGCGTCGATCACCTTGTAGTGCTGGACCTTGCTGCCCCAGCCCTGTGCCTCGACCCAGACGACGACGAGCTCGCCCGGTTCGAAGGCCGCTTCGCGCTGCACGGCTGCAATGAGGTCTTCGTTATGTAGGTGCCCGTCACCGAAGTTGAACCCGATCAGTGAGTTACAGGTGAACTCCGCCTCGCGGACGGTGCGGGTGTCGATGTCGGGCAGGGTCTTCAAGAGCACCGAGAACAGGCCTCGGCCCTGACTGTGCATGGTGCGCCACGCGATCGTCGACTGCATCGTGATTTCGGCCCACTGTGGCTCATAGCCGAACTCGACGAACTGGTCGACCTGGTTCTTCGCGGTGCGGGTGACCTTGTTCAGCTTGGCCTCCGCGCCCGGAGTGAAGGCCCATACCGCCGAGGCCCAGTTGCCGGCATATTGCCGCATCGACGGAAGGAACGACACCTTGTCGGGGCGGAAATTGCCCAGGATCGGGAAGAAGACCAGCGCGGCCACGATCAGCGCTGTGAGCCACGGCGAGGACATGTCTGTCACCGCGTAGCCATCCCAAGCCGGGAACCCGAGGAACAGGAAAACGCTGGCGTAGGCGAAGAGCACGTTCCATTCCAGCGGGACTGCCAGCGGGAACGTCGAGACGATGAACAGGTGGAACGCGACCATGAGCACCACTGCCGGCACCGTCAGCCACTTGTCGGTCGAGAAGAGGAGAACCATCGGGGTGATGATCTCGACTGTGGTTCCCGCGACGTGGGCCATGATGTCGGCGATGCGTGATGGCCGCAGGTCGCGCGGGAAGTCGCGGTAGTGGGCACGTTTGATCCATTTGAACGGCATCGACGGGCTGTTGCTGACCATCGGCGGGATGACGTTGGCGAAGTGCTTGCCGAACTTCGACACCCCGGCACCAACCCAGACGACCACGATTAGCAGCTTGAGCGCGATGATCATGTCGACGAATGGCAGCACGGTGAACAAAACCAGTGCTGGTAGATACTGCTCACCGCGTGCGCCGAGGAAGACGGTCTTGTCGCGCAATCCCATCGCCACCAGGAGCGCGATCGGCGCGATCAGCAGTGCAGGGCTGACCAAACCGGAAGTGTTGGCTGGCATCACCCGCGACAGCGAATCACTGTGCACACCAGGCGAGAGCAGCGGAACTACGACGCTGACCAGTAGTGCGACATAGAGTGTGACGTCGAACCAGGTTCGCCTGTCGCCGGTGGTGAACGGCATCCACTTCCACGGCCTCAGTCGGATGGTTCCCGGACGCGCCCAGAATAGGATTCCGCCGGTCATCGGCTTCACTTTGCCGGCCAGCGGTCCCCACGACCCTGCGATACCGATGACTTCGAGCAGCACCGTCCACAGGATGGCCTTCTGGTACACGATCGGCTGGTTCCACCACTCGGAGACATGCCAAAACGCGGGAAGCCCAGAAGTCAGCGTCGCGATGACGACGCCACCGAAGGCGTACAAAAGCACCAATTTCGCGATGTAGACGGTGTGGATCATCTTGGGCGATCCGAACCCGTTCTCGCCCCAGTTCAGCGCCAGGATTCGCATCCGCTCCATGAGCGGCTTCTGCAGGAAGGTATCCGGATCGACGTTGGGCAGACCCGGTTTGGTAAAGCCCATTTCATTTCTCCTCTGTCTTGAGTAGTTGTCGGTTCAGTGGGTTGGGGTGAGCCGTTGTCGCAATATGGGTTTGGCAATCTTGCCGACGGCGTTCTTGGGAAGGTCATCGAGGATCGTGATGTCAACGGGCCGTTTGTATTTTGATAGCGAGTCAGCGAGGTGCGCGCGGATCACGTCCACTCCGAGCTGCCTGTCGGGGTGCAGTGAGACGAACAACACCGGCTCCTCGCCGTAGACGGGATTCGACCGGGCGACGACGGCAGCTTCGGCGATCTCCGGCAGCTGGTGAACCACGGTTTCGATCTCGCGGGGGTAGATATTCTCACCGCCGCGGATGATCATGTCCTTGGCACGGTCGACGAGCACCAGGTAGCCGTCCTCATCGAAGCGCCCGACGTCGCCGGTGTGTAACCAGCCGTCGACAATGGTTTTCTCGGTTTCTTCGGGGCGGTTGAGGTAGCCACGCATCAGGTTCGGCCCCTTGATGACGACCTCTCCCGCTTCACCAGAGCTCACCGGCGCGCCGTTCGAGTCGACCACCCGAATGGTCTGGCCGGGCAAAGGGAGTCCCACTGTGCCGGCCTTGCGCTGCCCGGCAAGGGGATTCAGTGTGCTTGCGCATGTCCCTTCGGACAACCCGTATCCCTCGACGATCGGGATGCCGTAGCGGCTTTCGAACTGCTCGAGCAGTTCGATGCTGGCCGGAGCGGCACCGCAGATGGCGAACCGCACCGAAGACGTGTCGGGCTTAACCTCCGCGGGCAGACCACTCAGGATCGTATAAATCGTTGGTACGGCTGAGAAATACGTCGCACCGCTTTGTTCGATTCTGTCGAAAAACGTCTTCGGGCTGAATCGGCCGGCGATCGTTGTCCTGCCACCGGCCAGAAGTGGCGCGAGGGTGCTGATCACGATCCCGTTGACGTGGAACAACGGCAGGATCAGCAGGCTGTGGTCGGCGCTGGTCAGTGTGAACGCGTCGATGACGCCGCGGCACATGGCGATCAGATTGCAGTGATCCAGCATGACGCCTTTGGGCCGACCCGTGGTCCCGCTTGTGTAGATCAGCAGTGCCAGCCCGTCGTCGGCAAGTTGCGCGGGCCGCAGCGGCCCGGTGGCCGGTGTCGACGTCAACTCGCTTGCGGTGACCACCGCCCGATCGCCGGTATCGAAGCTCGGCACGGTGTCGACAATCAACACCTTGGCGTCAGCATCGGCGAGCTGATAGCCGACTTCCACCGGTTGCAGCGCCGGATTGATCGGCGTGACCGCAGCACCCAGCCGCCAGGCGGCGAACAGAGTAACGACGAGGGCGGTGGTGTTGGGCAGCATCGCCGCCACCACGTCACCGTCCGCCACCCCATGGCGGTGGAGCGCCGCGCTGGCGCGCCGCACGGCCTCCATGAACTCGCGGTTGTTCAGGCTGATGTTGTCGTCGGCGACGGCGGGCGCGTCAGGGTCTTTTGCCGCCCGCAGTTCTGGCAGGTCCCGCAGGGTCATGGGTGCTCCTCTATAACAACGAAGTGTGTGATGGGTGGCAACGCTAGGCAGGCAAGTGAGCCGTGACACCGTCGTCGGACAATGAAGATGGGTAGGGCTTTTGTTCTCCGGCGACAATCCCGGGAGCCGAACACGGCCGCGATACCGCCAGCCGTTCACGCCGCGGACCAGCCTGATCTTCCACCGCACGAAAACGGCAAAGAAGATGCTGAGCATGACGAGCATGGCCATGTCGAAGACCCATGCGGGAGTGGTGTGCGTCTAGTGCGAATCCCGCGGGGCGAGCTGCGCCGGCACCAGGGACGTCAGGTCGACCGTCGACGCCGACGCTGCGAATCCCCATCGAGCAGGCGTGGCCCACGACATCGGATCGAGCAGAATGCGGTTGGTCACCGGAATCAAGCCGCCGGAGAACACCAATTGCGCCATCACTGTTACCACCAGCAACGGCACGATGTGCTCGTTGGACCGTGCCACTGCCGACAACGGCAGCCCCAGGATGGCCGATGCATCGCACGTCGCGGCGATGTCAACGAACAACTCGACGCTCGCACTCTGTAGTAGAACAGCGCCCTGCGTCGGCCCGCCTTTGCCACTGATGACGATCGCGACCAAGACTGCCGACTGGATCGCCGCGGCCGCGCGGTACACCACGATCTTGGCCAGCAGGTACGCACCGGTGGACAGGCCCACGGCTTGCTCTCGTCGAAAGATCGCCCGCTCTCCGATCAGATCTCGGATGGTCAGTGCGATGCCCATGGAGATCGCGCCGACGTTGAGCAACACCAGGATTTGACCCGGTTCGTTCGGCGCGTCACCGAGGGGATCGGGGACGCCGAACCCAACTTTTCCGCAGACCGCCAGCGAGAGCACGCCAAGGATGAACGGCACCAGCGTCAGGAACGCGAGGTAGCCGCGGTCAGCAAGGATCAGCCGTACCTGCCGACGCGCAATCGTCGAAAACTGGCGCAGCAGAGGGCCTTTAACCGGCATGTCAGGATCGCAAGGCTTGGTGATCTCTGACTGTCCATGCAGAGGCGCGATTTTGTGTGCAGAGCGCTTGAGGAAGCTGCGGTGGACCCCGTCGGGATCGGCGCCCACCTTGACGAAGATATCGGCCCAATTTCGGTATCCATGGCGCGGCCGATTTCGTTCGGAGGTCCGCTGGCTTCCATCGGCTCCGCCCAGAGCTCGAAGTCGTGAGGTTTCTCGTAGGAACGAAGATGCGGCCTCGAACTGGTGGCGCCAGATCCATCAGCTGACGTTGGCGGCCTGCCTAGGTAGAAATTCGGCCGCGTGTTGCCGGGCGAACTGGGCGAAGCTGGTCGGCTCGACGCCGAACCTCTCGTGTGTGCTGACGTCTACGTACGACTTGACGCATCTCGCGCGTTCGCTGAACAGCTCGTCAAGCAGGTCGAGGGCATCGGGCGGCAATCCGGCGGCGGCGAGCTGGCGGCGCTTCTCGTCCAGTGAGACAGCGCGGTAGGCGAAGGGGGTGCCGGTGGCCAGGGAGATTCGGTCGACGATCTGGGTCATCGTCAGCGCCTCGGGCCCAGTCATGAAGTACCGCTTGCCTTCATGGCCCTGCGAGTGCAGAAGCGCGACAGCAACCTCAGCGATGTCGTCTATGTCAACGGGAGAAAGTTGGCTGTCTCCGATTGGCATCACGAGCTCGCGTTTGATCGGGTCGACACCGGTCACCGTGTTGGGCAAGTAGAACTGCATGAACTGCACCGGACGGATGTGAGTCCAACCGATCCCGGAGCCTTCGAGGTAGCGCTCGACGTATGCATGCCAGCGGCCCGCCCGGAATGCATAGGGGTCGAAGCCGATGCCGGAGTCAATTCCCGCGATCTTCACTATGTGTTGGACGCCAGCTGATTTGGCGGCCTCGATGAATGTGCATTGAGTGTCCATCATCTGCACTCCTGCGGTGGAGATCATCAAGGAGCGGTCGACCCCGTCGAGGGCGGACGAGAGGGTGCTGGGAGACAGCATGTCGCCAGTTACCACGTCGACGGTTGGTAGTCCTTCGAATTGCGCCGCCTGGGCAGGCTGTCGTACGAGCGCCCTCACGGGCAAGCCTTGACGGGCGAACTCGCGAATAACGGCCGAGCCGGTTAATCCCGCGGCTCCGGTAACCAGAATCATCATTCCTCCTCAGGGAAGCGCCGTCTGCGCCTCACTTGCACATTAAAACTTTCTAGTTGCAAAAAACAAGTGCCAACTTTCGAATAACTATTCTCGTGCTAGCCTGGCCGTGTGGCGACCGGACCAAGAAGGGGCGCGCCGAGGACCGAATTGGATCGGCGCAGCTACGGGGATGCGTGCGCTACCGCGCGGGCCCTCGATGTTGTGGGGGAGCGGTGGGCGCTCCTGATCGTCCGCGAACTGCTTTTCGGCCCGAAACGCTTCGGCGACTTGCAGTCCGGGCTCGCCACCGTACGTCCGAACGTTCTGTCACAGCGGCTTCGGGAGCTCGAGAGTTCTCATGTCATTCGCCGGCGTCGCCTCGGTCGCCCCGCCTCAGTGTGGGTCTACGAGCTCACTGAATGGGGACAGCAACTTGAAGGTGTACTGCTTATGCTCGGCGAATGGGGACAGGCGCTGCCCCTCGACGCTGAGGAAGTGAGGATCAGCATCGATGCCCTTATGCTTGCGCTCAAGACTCACTTCGACGCCGCCAAGGCGCCGACGCTGGCGGGCACAATTCTCGTCGGCATCGATGGCGATGTCTTCACGGTCGCCATCGAGGAGGGCAGGCTGTCGATCTCAAGGACAGAACCTCCAGACTTCGACGCGGCAATCTACACCGACCCGGCCACGTTCAAAGCGCTCATCATCGACGGCGAATCGCGACAATTGGCCGAAGCCCAAGGGCGACTCAGCGTCGCCGGGGACTTTCAGGCGATCGATGACCTACTGAGTGCGCTCCTCTGACCTGTAGCGCCGATCGTGCGTGTCACCTATACATCGGTACTTCGTTGCGGCGGCGGATGTCTCATCGCGTACCGGTAGAAGTCGGCGTTGTCGAGCCGGGATGCCGCTGTCTCGTCGACGACCACCGTGACGTGAGGATGCAGTTGCAGCACCGAAGCCGGGCAGCTTGCGGTCACCGGTCCCTCGACCGCCGCGGCAACGGCAGCGGCCTTGTGGGTCCCCGTCGCGATGAGGACCAGGTGCCTGGCAGCGCTGATCGTACCCAGCCCCTGGGTGATGACATGACGAGGCACCTCGTCGACGCTTTCGAAGAACCGGGCGTTGTCCTGTCGGGTCTGCTCCGTCAGCGTCGCCACGCGGGTACGTGAGCCCAGTGACGAACCGGGCTCGTTGAACCCGATGTGCCCGTTCGCCCCGATGCCGAGTAGCTGGACGTCGACAGGCCCCAACCGGGTGATCAAGGCGTCGTATTGTTCTGCTGCAGCGACGATGTCATCGGCCACCCCATTGGGACTGTGCACGTGCGCAGAGTCGATGTCGAGGTGGTCGGTGAACTCCGCCCGAATGACGTGCGCATACGACTGCGGATGACTCGGAGGCAGACCGACATACTCGTCCAACAGAAACGCCCGGGCTCGGCTGAACATCAGGCCTTCCTCGCGATGCCGACGTATAAGATCCTGATACACCGATAGGGGCGAGGAACCCGTAGCCAAACCGAGTGTGGTGGAGCCCGATCGCACCGCGCGGTCGAAGATGTCGGCAACAGTCACGCCGCATTCCTGCTCGTGCTGTCTGATGATGACTTCCATCGTTCACTTTCTGTCGTTGCGATGACTCCGGTGAAGTCACGCCTCGCTTGCGGCTCGGCCCAGGACGCGGCGGTCAAACACTAAATCCCACGCTGTGTCCATCGCCGTTGCGATAGCGCCGACGAGGACGGCGTCGTCACCCAGATGTCCTCCGACGATGTCGGGAACCAACGGAATCGTCGCGGCGAGCTCTTGGCGGATCGGACCGGCAAGCAGGTCGGCGTTGCGACCGATACCCCCTGCAAGCACGATCAACCCGGGGTCAAGCACGGCGGTCACCACCGAGACGACCCGTGCCAGCTTTGACGCTTCGTCCGCAACCACTCGCACCGCGCGTTTGTCACCGCCGCGAGCCGCGTCGAAAACTGACTTCGCCGACGACAGGTTGAGTCCCGCCTCGCGGGCAGCCGACACGACCGCGTCGCCCGCCGCCACGACTTCGACCGGACCTGGCCGGTGAGCCGCCACGCCCGCCGGAACACGGCCGTAGGGCAAATCCGCGATCTCCCCGGCCGCGCCGTGCGCCCCGCGAAACAGTCTGCCGTTGACCAGGATTCCCATTCCGATTCCCGTGCCGACGGTCAGGCACGCCACCACGCCTACGCCCTGCGCCACGCCGCGCGCATGCTCACCGACCGCGCACAGATTGGCGTCGTTCTCGACAATCACCGTCGACCCGTTCGATCCCAGCAGCGTCAAGAGTTCGTGCAGCAGGCCACGCCGTTCCCAGCCGGGCAGATTCGGCGCTCGATATACAGTGCCCGTCGCCGTGTCAGGGATGCCTGGGGTCCCGAGGACGGTAACCACGATGTCGTCGGGGGCGAGCCCGGCCTCGGCAACCGCACGGTCAACGCATTCCGCGACGGTTCGCACCAACGTGGCCCCTGAGCGGCTGCGGTTCGTCTGCTCGATGCGGGCCACTATCGCCCCGTCCAGGTTGGCGACCGCGACGTGAACCACCCGGCGCCCGACGTCGACGCCGACGATGTGGCCTGCGTCCGGAGAGGTCCGGTAGACGACTGCGGCCCTGCCGGGACGATCCGCCCGCCGACCTATTGCGCGCACCAGGCCACGCTGCTCCAGATCCAGAAGCGCTTGGCCCACCGTCGGTTTGGAGAGGCCGGCCTTACCCGCGATCTCGGGACGCGTTGCCTCACCATGCTCTCGCAGCCGATTCAGTACGAGTCGCTGGTTGAGGGCGCGCATGCTCGCCGGCGTTCCCGCTTGCGGCGCAGTGTGGCTTTCCACCGCCACCTCCATTCCCGTCGGCGCCGGATTCTACAAACTCTTCCACCTCCGCCAGTTCTATGTTAAGAAACTTTCCTAACGAATAAAACCCACGGAGGTGCGTCGTGAGCTCACCAGAGACACCGGCCATGGCTGCGGGGTCCCCGCAGCCCGCGCTCGAACGCAGCATCGGTCCGCTTCAGGCGACTGCGATCAACATGACCCAGATGTGCGGCATCGGCCCATTCGTCACCATCCCCGCCATGGTGGCCGCGATCGGCGGCCCGGAGGCCATGTTCGGCTGGGTCATCGGCGCCCTTCTGGCGCTCGCCGACGGGCTCATCTGGGCCGAACTGGGCGCCGCCATGCCCGGCGCCGGTGGGACCTACATCTACCTACGCGAAGCGTTCCAATACCGCACCGGCCGGCTCATGCCGTTCCTTTTCGTGTGGAGCGCGGTGCTCTTCATCCCACTGATCATGTCCACCGGAATCATCGGCCTGATTCAGTACCTCGGCTATCTGATTCCCGGCGTTACCTCCGATTCTGGAAATACCCTCCTGGGCAAGCTCATAGGCGTCGGCATCACCCTGATGGTCATGGCGGCGTTGTTCCGCAGGATCGGCCAGATCGGCAAGCTGACGACCGTGCTGTTCGTCGTCATGTTGGTCGCGGTGCTCAGCACGATCGCCGCGGCATTCTCACACTTCAGCGGCGCACAAGCGTTCGCCTTCACTCCCGGCGCGTTCAGCTTCAGCGGAGGAACGTTCTGGATGGGACTCGGCGCGGGGCTGATCATCGCGATCTACGACTACCTCGGGTATAACACGACTGCCTACCTGGGCGCCGAGATGCGCGATCCGAGCCGGACCATCCCGCGGTCCATCGTCATTTCGATCCTCGGCATCATGAGCCTGTACTTCCTGCTGCAGGTTGGCGTCCTCGGCTCAATCCCCCTCGACGAGATCAAGAACGCGACGTCCGTCGCCTCCGCGGTACTCGAGCAAGCCTGGGGGTCGGCCACTGCGCGCGTGATTACCGTGTTGATCGTTGTGGCGGCCATCGGCTCGGTCTTCGCCGGCCTACTCGGCGGGTCCCGCGTCCCGTTCGAAGCCGCCCGAGACAAGGTGTTTCTCCCCGTCTTTGGCAGGCTGCACCCGAAACTGAACCTGCCCACTGCCGGTGTACTCACCATGGGTGTGATCACAATCATCGGCTCGTTGTTCACGCTGACCACGATGATCAACGCTGCGGTCGCGACCCTGGTCATCATCCAGTCCTTGGCCCAGGTCGCCGCGATTGTCGTCCTGCGCCGCCGGCAACCGAATCTGGTGCGCCCGTACCGCCAGTGGCTATATCCGGTGCCGACGATCCTCGCGTTGGTCGGCTGGGTCTACATCTACGTGTCAGCGACCTGGCTCTCGATCGGCCTGTCCGTGGGCTGGATTTTCATCGGCTGCATCGCTTTCCTCATCTATGCCAAGGGGGAGCACACCTGGCCGTTCGGCCCGAAAGAAATCAACGAAGCCTTCGCGGACGAGGCGACGGGAGGTGACCCACTGGTGAGCGGTGGGCTCTCGCCCGCTGATGACGCCTGACATAGGGTGCGCCCATGTTGCACGCCAGGGCGATTCTGTTCGACATCGATGGGACGTTGGTGGACTCCAGCCCTGTCGTCGAAAGGTCTTGGCGCGCCTGGGCACGGGAATACGGCGTCGACGCGGAAGAAGTACTGCGGGTCTGTCACGGCCGGCGCACACAGGACACGGTGGCGGAGTTCGTCACGCCGCAGCAGCTGGCTGTCGCGGTGGCTCGGCTGCAGGCACTGGAGTTGGCTGATTTCGACGGCGTGACGGCGTTGCCCGGCGCGCAAGAGCTCCTCGATGTTCTGCCTCCTCGGCGGTGGGCCGCGGTGACGTCGGGCGAGCGAGACCTGATGGCTGGTCGACTTTCGGCGGCGAAACTACCGATTCCCGAGACCATGATTTGCGCCGAAGATGTCGCCGTCGGCAAGCCGAGCCCGGAAGGCTACCTGCAGGCGGCCGCCGCGTTGGGCTTCGTAGCCAGGCAGTGCGTGGTCATCGAGGACGCGCCCGCGGGTATCGCCGCGGGATTGGCCGCCGGCGCGCGAGTCGTGGCAGTCACCACCACCCACACTGCCCACCAAGTGGCGAACGCCGATGTGATCGTGGCCGATTTGTCCTGTCTACGTGCGAGATTGACTGATGACGGTGTCGCGCTGAACGGACGCGAAGTCCGATAAACGACGGCCGCCAGCGGCTGGTCGCCCTGATGGGGCTACGCAGAGTCGGGTTGATCAAACGACACATCGACCTGTTCAAAACCTTTGGCCCTCTCGGCTTTCGCCCGGGCGCTATAGGTATGTCGATCGGCGGGGGTGAGTTCGACGTTGTCGGTGAACGGGGTCAGCAGGGCTCGTGGATATAGCCCCTTGACCCGCACGACATTGATTTCGGCACTGAGCACCAGACTTGTCGAGATGAGGTATAGGAATGCCAGCATCCCCAGCACCAGTGCGAAGACGCTGTTGGTCGCGCTGGCTGTCT
>NZ_JAVHWR010000147.1:0-44213 GCF_032159565.1 Mycobacterium sp. | reverse complement strand
CCCGGATGAACGTCCGTGCCGGCGACCGGATTCCTCGACCATGCCTCGTTGTTGTCCATCCCCGAACGAGCCACCGCCCTGGACGTACCGGTCTACCTACACCCCGGCCCTTGCAACCGAAAACCTACGCCGCGAGCACTATGACGGTTTCGGCGCCTCGGCCAGCTACGTGCTGGGCGCCGCGCCCGGGGCTGACACGCCGAAACAGGCCTACACGTCCTGCGCATGATCTCGGCCCGCGCTTTCGACGCCTGCCCCAACTGCAGATCGGCCACATAGGCGAGATGATCCCTTTTTGCTTGATCGCGCCGACGAATGGCTCACCCCGCCCCGCCTACCGAGACGGACTGCAGCGCAGAGTGACTGAGGCCTCTCCGCTCGAATTTTTGGGTCATCGCCAGCGGCATGTTCACCGCGGCGCCTCTTCAGCTCCTGCATCAAATCATCGGCCCGGACCGCATTCTGTTGCGGTTCACGGGGTGCTCGAGGAAGGCGCGGCCTGGCTGATCCTGCCCATCAGCCCAGCGAGCAAGCCCGAGTCGACGCAACCTGCGCCCAATGCAAGGCTCGGCCGCAGCAGATCAAAGCTCCGGATCGGGGCAGACCTATTGAGCACAAATAGAAGTGGGGTCGCTTGTCGCGCGTTGGATCCGCCTTGATTCCTGCTGCCCTACAGCTTCCGAAGTCCGCCAAGGATCTTGGCGAACGGCAGGCTTGCGGCCAGGCCCCTGTACAGACTCGGCTGAAGTGTGCTGAGGTTGGCGACGACGATGTAGCGCACCCCGTTATCGCGCCAGTGCGCTGCTTGCGCGATGACGTCGTCGGCTGTCCCGGTCAAGAAGGCTTCCTTCAACAGTGACACCGGAACCTTCTCGGTATAGGACAGCACCGTCTCCTTATCCAAGGTTTGCGGTATCAGATCCTGCGCGCCGGTGAAGTCGGCGCCGAGCGGATGTTGA
Source organism: Mycobacterium sp. (assembly GCF_032159565.1). Classification (GTDB taxonomy): domain Bacteria; phylum Actinomycetota; class Actinomycetes; order Mycobacteriales; family Mycobacteriaceae; genus Mycobacterium. Next base: position 43,254 of record NZ_JAVHWR010000147.1, on the reverse strand, counting down.
GAGCCGTGGCGAGCCCAGGTATCCGCCGAGGCGTTAAGCGCGAAGGATTTGGCGATGTCAGAGTTCAGTGCTTCATCTACCTCGCCGGGGCTGCGGCCGGTGACCACGAAATGCCAGATAGCCGGGATGATGGACATGGGATCTCGCCCGACGTCGGAGGCCGCCGCGCGCACGAGCTCCAGACGTTGTTGGTACTCAAATGGTCGCTGGGGAAACGCCGGGAACCAGGCGTCGGCGTAGCGTCCGGTGGCCCGCAGCATGCGCGGACCGTGGGCAGCGATCCAGATTTCGGGCCATTTCCCACGGAAGGGAGGAAGATCGAACACCGCGTTGTGTAACGGGAAATACGCCGAGTCGCGAGATACGAGCTCACCGCCCGAGTCCCACAGCGCACGGATCGTGGCAATGGCCTCTTCGAACCGGGCCACCGGTTTGGACCAGTCCACCCCGTAGGGTTGGTTGCCTTCGCGTTCTCCGGTTCCGATGCCCAGGATCGCCCGTCCGCGGGTGAGAAGGTGCAAGGTGGCAGCCGCCTGCGCCGTAACCGCAGGGTTGCGGCGGCCGGCATCGGTCACGCCAATGCCGAGTCGTCGTCGGCCCAGGCGATTCCACGAGGCAATATGGCCGAGCATCGTCCACGGTTCGAGGTAGGCGTCGATCTTGGGTACGAGTTTGGCCGCCCCGAGGTACTGCGGGGTGGCGATCGCCCGAGGCAGCAGGGCGTTTAGATGGTCGGGTACCCAGAAGGAGTCGATGCGGCCGGCGAGGGCGCTCAGATAACCAGCTCGGGCCAGGGCGGTGGGTGAGTGGCGAGCGTTGAAGATCTCGGTTGCGAGCCCGATCCGGAATCTAGACATCGACGTTGGCGCCTTTTCTGTTTACATTGGCAGGTTCCCGCGCGTGCACGCGGGCGCGGATGGGCCGACCGGCCACCATGGTGAAGGAACTGCCAAGCGCAGAATTCGTCTTCCGGAGCGGATTTCGAAGCGTCGGATAATCGCGGCAAACGCGAGGATCGCTTCGAGGATGGCGACGTCATCCCGACGCGGCATTGCGGTCCGCCAGCGAAGGGAACGTTTTGCCAACGGTCACGGCCGATGGAGTTCTCGGGGCCGAACCGGCCTGTCTCAAACTTCAATGAGTCGTCCCACACGGCTGGATCACGGTGTACCGCATAGGTTTAAGTTCAGCATCGTTGTGTCTCTCCGTGCCTCACCATCGTCTGGATCGACGTTGCGCGTTGCATTCCTGTGAGTAGAAAGTTATGCATTTGAACTATATGGCCCGGTACCGCTGAGGTCAAAGGGTTTTCAAAGATCAGTGAGGTGGCAGGGCCCCTGAAAGCTAGAGATATTGCGCACTGCGCGGCACTTACGCTGCCGACTCTGGCCGTGCTGGGAACCGCGGCTGCGCTGACCGTGTCGCCAGCCGCTAACGCTGACGCCAAGCGGCTCAACGACGTCGTCGTCGCCAACGTTGACACGGTCCAGCACCAGGCGGACTGCGCTACCGACCTGAAGATCAACCCGCCGCTGCGGCTGGTCGCGCTGTGGCACGCCGACGATGTGCTGAACAACCGGCTCTGGACGACGACATCGTGGTCGGATGGATCGACGGTTCAGGACCGCGCCAATGCCGCCGGCTACAAAGGCGTCGCATCTGAGACCGTCGCCATCAACCCGGCACTGGCGATCAGCGGCCTCGAGATCAAAAAACTACTGGTGCTACCAGCTGGACTACATCGCGATCATGTCGAACTGCGCCAACACCCAAATCGGTTTGTGGTCGGAGAACAGCCGCGACCGCACCGTCGAAGTCGCGATCCATGCGTCCCCGGCTGAGAGCTGCCGCCTGAGGTTCCGCGACTCAGCCATTGGTTCTCTCGACGCGCTTTGCAGTACATGCCGACGGTTTGGAGGACAGGCCGCTGCAGGCATGCTGGTGGCGCGACGCGCGGTGATGACGACCCGCACGTTCGACCACGCCGCGACGACCTTGAGATGCTGGCGTTGCACCGGAATTGCCGAAGGTGCACCTGGGTAATAGTGTGCGCACACAGGACAACCCATGAACCCCAGACGGTCGTTGCGACGCTCGCCGGGTGCGGTGTTGGCAACCGCTCTGGCCGCGCCCACTACCGCCACACCGCCCGCAGCGAGAGCGGATGCGGTGGCATAGCTGGTCAACATGACCGTTCGGCCGGGCTAACAGTTTTCCTAACGCCGACGCGGCGCTCGCTACGGGCACCGGGTCTGCGAAAAAAGTCACCGCACACGAGAGCGTCGACAGCTCGTTGGGACATTGATCCGCTGCGCGCCGAACGCCCTGAGTCGATCATTGATCGACTCAGGGTAGGCAATCCCGCTGGGTTCGGGCGGCAACGTCAAGAGAGCGTCCCGAATCGCCGGTAAGTCAACACCGATGATTCTCAGATGTCCCAGCGCGTGCCCCCGCGATCGGTGATGTTACGGACGCCATATCCTCACTGGCTTTCGGACACCGACATGGCCGTAGGCTCAGGCGCCGATGGTTGTCGGAACCGTTACGCAGCCACTTCTGATGCCGCGGCGGTGATGGATGAGTGAAGGCTCTCTGCTGCGTGCACGGCCGCGCCGAGGCGCGCGTTGAGGTTCGCTTCGTCGCCGAAGTCTCCTCGCCAAGTGTGGAGGCGCCGGGTCAGTAGTTGGAGGGGGTATTCCTGAGTCATGCCGATCGCGCCGTGTGCCTGGTGGGCAGCTCGCGTTGCGAGGCCGGCGTAGCGGTTCGCAATCGCTTTGGTGGCGAGGATCTCGAAGGATGCCTTCCCTACGTGAGTCGCCAGTGCGGCGCGTTCGACGCAGAGTTCGGTCAGCGCCCGGGCACCGGCGAGTTCGACGACGAGAGCCTGTATGGCTTGGAAGGTGCCGATGGGACGGCCGAACTGGGTCCGTTGCTCGACGTAGGTGCTGGTCAACTCGAATGTGCTGGCGACGGCGCCCGCGATCTGCGCTGAACGCAGCAACGCTCCCCGCAGTAGTACGTCGTCGGGCGCGATCGCAGCGGGGTTGACTTCGACCCCAATGTCGTTGATGTCCAGCGTGTCGCGGGGCATGCCGGCGAGGTCGGATCCAGGTGTGATGTTCACACGGGTCGCGTCGATCTGGACTATGCAGTGCTTGCCGGCGCCGTCGGGTAGTAGCGCGACAATCGCCGTGGCGCCTCGCGCCCATGGCACACGGTCGGCGTGACCGGTGAGGCGGCCGGCGTGCAGGGCTAGTTCGCTGGGGTCAGGGATCAGCGTAAGCGGACCGGGTGGTGCGTCCATGCCGGCCTGGGTGAGAAGCCACGCGGCCAGACTGGTCTCAGCCAGGGGGAGGGGTGCGCTGTAGCGGCCGGCGCAAAGCATGACACTGATGAGGTCGAGCACTGATCCCCCGGAGCCGCCACGGTTTTCGTCGATGCCGATCAGCGGCAGATCGAGTGATTCGGCGGTGCCCCACAGCTCCGTGGATGGGCCGTGCTCTTCGATCGATGCGATCACGTCGGGGGTGAACGCCTGGCTGGCGTAGTCGGCGATCAGATCCGCGAAGTTGTTGTCATGCGGTGGGGTTTGGGTCATGAGCGGATCAGTGCCTTCGCGATGATGTTGCGCAGGATCTCGGTGGTGCCGCCGCGGATGGTCCACGACGGTCCGGTCAGGACTGCGCGGGCCAGCAGCGACTCGTAGGGATCGGGCGAGGTTAATTCCGGGGCTCGGCCGTAGTACCTGAGCACTATTTCGATGCATTGCTGCTCGAACCGAGTGGCCATGTCCTTGGCAAGCGCGGCCTCGGTCATCGGTGACTCGCCGCGGTCGACCGCACGCGCGATCGACATCGACAGACCGTGAAACGCCCAGCACATCGCCGCGATTGACCCCAAATCGGCGTAATGCGGCGCTGGGCCGCCCCGACCGGTGTGTGACGCCCACTGCTCGAGGACCGGCATGAGCGACATCCATCGGTCGACGCCGCCGCGCTCAAGGGCGAGTTCGGAGGTGTTCTGCCCCCACCCGGCACCGACTTTGCCGAGGCGGCGCGAGTCGGGGATGTACACATCGGTCAAGGACACTTCGCAAAAGTGCCGGGTGCCGTCGATGAACGGGATCGGTGATGCGGTCAATCCTGGGGTCTCGCGGTCGATGATGAACTGCGTCAGCCCGCCGTGGCGATCCTCGGAGGTGCGGACGAGTGCCAAGAGGTGGGTGGCTTCCAGCGCGCCGGAAGTCCAAATCTTGCTTCCGTTGAGCAGCCACCCACCATCGACGGCGACGCCCTTGGTTCTCAACGCGGCCAGATCGGACCCGGCGTCGGGTTCACTCATGCCGATCGCAAACGACAGCTCTCCGCTGGCGATGCGCGGCAGGAAATATTCCTTTTGTTCGGTGGTGCCGTTGGCGGCAATATTGGGCCCCGATTGGCGGTCGGCGACCCAATGCCATCCCACTGGGGCGCCGACGGCGAGCAGCTCTTCGACCACAATCAGACGTTCAACGGCCGACCGGCCCCCTCCGCCGTACTCGGTGGGCAACGTCATGCCGAGCCAGCCGCGGGAACCCAGGTCCTTGGAGAAACCTGGGTCGCTGTCCGCGGCGATCCCGAGCCCGACGCTATAGCCGCCGGGCGGAAGGCGATCAGCGAGGAAGGCGCGCACTTCATGTCGCAGCGACAACTCCTCAGCACTGAGGTCAGTCGCAGCGACACTGATCTTGGGACGTGTGCGGATCTGCGTTGAGCGTTTACCAGGCATCAGCGGACCGATCCAACGTTCGTCGGGAGCGTGGATGTCGTGGCCGTACCGTAGCTCACGGCCGCTGCGGCCAATGATGGGCCGGCTTCTGTCGTCGACTTCGCCAGATGCAGCGCCGTCGAGGTCGACATCGCACTGAATGGGTCTTCGTCGATGTACCTGCCAACAGCGGCAAGCGGACCGCGGTCTCTGTCGGAGACGACGATAACCCGACCGATCCGTGCGCCAGCTGTTGTCATGTGCTTCCGTTTGCTCGATTGGTTCAGCTGCCAAACATGGGACGCGGCGAGACCGGTGCCAGTGATCTGGTGGCCGCGGTCGCGATGCACAGCATCTGTGGTGTCGGTCGTCTTCTTCTGGCCTGTCATTGGTGCTCTTGGCGCCGTCGTTGCCGTGTTGTTCGGGTTAGCTTGCGGTGACACTGCGGTGTTTGAGCACAGGTTCATGGATGTGGATTCCGTAGGATTCGTATGCCGTGAGCGTGTCTCGGTTGGCGGCTAGATTCCTAATGGAGCGGACGCCGAGATCTCGCAGTGTTTGCGCGGCAAGGTGGTCGAGCCTGCCCAAGGTGTCAGAGGACGGAACACAGAATCCGTGCCCATCGGTCGTCGTGATCTGCGGCAGCTGCGTCGGATCGTCACGGAAATACAAGACCACTCCGCGCCGTCCGCCGCCGATCTCATCGAGACCTGCTTGCAAATACTGGTGGCAGTTGCAGGTGTACGCACCGAAGACGTGACCACGGAGGCACTCGTGATAGACGCCGACGGGTACGTCGACCCCGTCGCCGATCTGGCCGGCGACCAACGCGATGTGCTCATGTCGGTCCGGGTGGGACGTGTAGCCGATGGATCTAAAGGTGCCGTGCGCGGTGGGAAGTCGGGTCTCGACGGTCCGGCGCACGAGGTGTTCGGTGTACCTGCGGTAGGCGACGAGCTGCGAGGTTCTGACCACGCCAAGCCCATGGGCCGTGGCGAAATCCTGCAGTTCAGATCCGCAGGCCATGTTCGCTGGCGCGGTCACCGAGACGATCTCCCCCGAGACGGCGGCAGGGGGCAACCCGCCGAGCCGGGCGAGATCGGTGCACGCTTCGGCGCGTCCGGGCTGGGCAAGGACGCCGTCCTCGCGGGCGCGCATCGCCACGACGTGGCCGGGTCGAACGAAGTCCGACGCCGTTGCGGAGCTGTCGGCCAGCAGTCGGACCGTGATCGCGCGGTCGATCGCGGAGATACCCGTCGTCACACGTTCCCGCGCATCGACGCTCACGGTGTAGCGCAGGCACCGTTGTGCTGTGTCCGCCGCCTGCATGGGGGGCAGGTTGAGCCGGTCGCAGGTGGCGTCTGTCAGCGATGCGGTGAGGTAGCCCGAGGTGTGCCGGATCAGGTACGCCATCAGGCTGGTGGTAGCTGATGCGGCGGCGACAACCAGGAGGCCCTCGCCTCCACAACTCTCATCCTGAAGGACGACGGGTCGTCCTGCGGCGATGTCGGCGACCGCCCGAGTAACGCTATCCATGAATGGTTCCGCATGTCTTCCCCAGCGCTGCGTGGGAATACCTCGCCACCACGATTCGCCAGTACGCCAGGTTGTCGGCATCATTGGCACTGCTGTTGGAGTGGTGGCAGCGCGGCGCGCTGGAGTGCGGCGGTATGGACCTGTTCACCGATCATCAGCAGACCTCTGCGCACGTCCGCGTTGACGCATTTGCCGTCTGCGAAAACCGGATCAGTGGCGTTGATGGCCGCGCCGTACGGGGTGGGCCAGCCCCGCAATGAATGCACGATATCTCGCAAGGTCCGCAAGGTGTTGACGGCTCCTTGCCAGCCGTGGGCGACGGCGATGCAACCCACGGGCCGGTCCGAGAGGTAGGGGCGAGGTCCGGCGGACAGTTCCTCCAGGTAGTCGCAGGCGTTCTTGACCAGCCCCGATACGGTGCCGTGGTACCCGGGGCTGGCGAGCACGACGCCTTCGGCCGCCTGTATCGCCTCGAGAAAGGGTCCTGCGGCTTGGACGGCGTACCGGTCCAGCGGGTCATAGAGCGGAAAGCGCAGTGCCTCAGCGCTGAACATCTTGACTTCTGCTCCGGATTGCTTCAGCCCGGCCAGTGTGACCCGCAGGGCGACCTCGGTGGTCGATCCGAGGCGACCGGTACCACCGATTCCCACTACCAACATTGGATCCTCCTTCTTTGGCGGGTCCCGACGGTTCATCGATGCTCGCCGCGGGAGCACCGGTGCGCCTGCGGAGTTCCCTGCGCATGTCTCTCAAAGTCCGGAGACGGTACGGCCGAGGCCAGCGGCATCCACCGCGTCATTGGGGGAGCAACGACCAAGAGGCTTGCTCCAATGAACATACATGTAGCATAATCAACACTCATGATGAGCACAAGTTCCGGTGTGTGTCGGGTGCCAGCGGGACTCAGGAGCCCAAGACGCTTGATGTCGGATCTCTGATGCGCGCATCCAATATGGCGATGCTCATTTCGACGACCGAGAAGTCTTGGGCGCAGACGCTGGTCCGCGCGTTCGGCTCGCGGGACCGGCGTTGGCCCCTCGCCCGCTGGCGGACATGGTGGTGGCTCCCGTCGCGGCTGCGCCACCAGCGACTCCTGGTCAAGGATTCTGCGTTTCTCCGGCGACTACCGGTCGGTACGGCCCGGGTCGAGGGAGTCATCACGACGTCACAAACCACGATCGTGCTGTTGCGCCACTTCAACGGTGTGGAGATGTTGATCGACTTCTCCGCGCTGCCCGCCTCCGACGCCGCTGAGCAGCTGGCGGGGTCCGGAATGTCGCCCGTGGCCGTCCTGATGCAGCTGCATGCATCGCGCATCGACTGCAGCGTTCTGTGTTCCACAGCCTACGGACCCAGAAGATTGCCGCTGAGCACCAGAGCGGCCCTGTCACTGTGCGCAGCGGGATGCCACACAGTGCTTCGCTGTGAGCCCACGACGGAGAACGTCGCTACCTGCTAAAGCCTGGACGGCGTGGCACGGAGGCCCACTCACCGGTGCTAATCGACGCTGAGCATCCAGTCGACGATCACCTCAGCGGCCAGTGCTCCGCCCATCGATTCCTGTCCGGCGACCGCTCCGCCGAAGTGGGTGCCGCGGATGCGTTGGTGGTCCTTGCGATCCGATGCGATCGAGGCAAACATCGCAGCAGAGTCGGCCGGCATCGCGATCTGATCGCCGGTGAACTCGATGAACAGTGTCGGCGTGGTGATCTCGGCTGCGCAGTCGACGAATCGGGCACGCGAAGAGTTCGCCGACCACGTCGAGAGCCATGCCTCGGCGGTTGCCAGGCGCCCGAAGCCGGTCAGCCCGAAGTTCGTGATGTCGGGGCGCCGACCCCACACCGAGCCGTAGGGACGGTCGGAGGGGTCCAACGACAGATCAACGCACCGCGGATCGGCGTCGGTGCGATGGATGGTTAGGACCCCGGTCACCAGTCCGGCTCGGACATCGGCGAGATTGTGGCTGGTCGCACCCCGTGATTTCGCGGATTGCCGACGCTCGACCAGCGCGCGCGCATAGGCGTCAATGCGGGCCACGCGCTGCCATTGCGCTTGGCGGTAGCCGATCAAGAATTCCTCGGGGTAGCGGACCGGCGTCGACGGCTCGAAACCGTTCGCCGGATCGTAAAGGTCCAGCGACGTCACCGTGACGGACGGATCGGTCTCGCTGGCCACCGCGGGATCGATGCAGCGCTGCAGGATGAGCCCGGGACCAGGGTGGGCCGCCAAGAAGACTGTACGGTTCGGGAGGGGCATCGTGAGGTCGGGCAATACGGTTGGCTTGCCGCCGGGCGTGTGCGATAACCGCGCCGAGGCGCTGCGGGCGGCCTGTTGCAAGTACAGTGCCAGCAGCGGCCCGCCTCCGGAGACGCCTAACGTGACGATCTCCTCGAAGCCGTGGTCGGCCAGAAACGCCATTCCGGCGGCGAAGTCGGTGACGGCCTCCTCGTGGAGGAGCATCAGGTCCGATCCCGGCGAGCGGGTGCTTTGTGTCCAGACCGCGATCCCCGCCTCCAAGAGCAGGGGGACGAGGTAGTGGCGGGTGACGTCGCTGCGCGGATGCATCAACGTGGCTACCCGGGTGGCACCCGGAACGGCGAACAGAATGCCCTGGACCGTTTGGCCGTCGGCGGTCTTCAGCGCGTGCAGGGAGATGTCCGTTTGGTCGGGTAGGGGACCGGTGGCCATCCGTGGTCGATCACGCAGCCGAGGCTGCGTGGTACTGGTGTTGGTCACGGTTGTTCGAGATCGTCGTCGGGGACGACCCGCAACTGGTCCTTGTCGAACTGGACGATCCGGCCGCCGCGCACGCCGCCAACGCAGCTGTACCAGACGGCGTGCCGGGCGCCGGTCGCTCGCCGGTCGATCGTCAGTTCGCCGGCGGCGGACAACTCTAGGTAGGACCCCAGTTTGCGTTCGGTCACGCCGGCGCCTTGGCGGGCGACGTTGGCGATCGAGGCGAACTCGTTGACGTCGAGGATGTACAAAGTTGGCATGGTCACTCCGCTTCGGCCGGGACGAGACTTTCCTGTTCGATGAGGGCCGCTTTGCGGGCCCAGACGGCGGCCAGGGTAGGTTCCCCGTCGGCGATGGCTTGGGTGAGGGCATCCATCGTCAGTGCCGCGTCTTCGATGTCGATCTGGAGCACGGGGCGCAGCCGCCGGGTGATCTCGAAGTAGTAGCCGTTCGGATCGATCACGTAGATCGATTCGATCGTCTCGTGCAGGGTGCGGTAGAGCAGCGGGATACCGGCCTGTTCGAGACGCTGCTGGTACATATCGAGGTCCTCGACCGTCTCGACCGACAGCGCCAAATGCCGTGCCCGCGCCAGAAGCTTCGGTGCGACCAAGTCCTCATGCGGTTCGACGCCGAAGTAGTAGAAGAACGCGATGTGCGCCCCGGCCCCGACGTCGAAGAAGAAATGCACGAAGTCGGGCTGATCGGGATGTCCCCACGCCTTCGCAGTGATCGTGGCCACCAACGGGAATCCCAACACATCGCGATAGAAGTGGACGGTCTCGGCGGGTTTGAAGGTGGCGTACGCGACGTGGTCGACTCCGGCGACCGTGGACGGAAGCGGTGTGTTCATACTCGATCCTCCTTAGAACGACAGTGGTTTAGGCGGTCAACTGCCTGCGCAGCACCGTCTTCTGGACTTTCCCGATGCCCGACTTGGGCAGCGCATCGACGTGCACGACCTGCTCGGGCCATTTGAATTTCGCCACACCCCGGTCCCGCAGGAATGCCACCAACTCCTCGCGGCCCGGGTCGTGCTTCCCGGGGTTGCACACGACGAACACGCCGACGCGCTCACCCAGTCGGGCATCGGGAACCCCCACGACGGCCACCTCACGGATCGAGGGGTGGGCGGTGAGGAGAACCTCGAGTTCCTCGGCCATGAATTTCTCGCCGCCGCGAACAATTTGGTCCTTCAGGCGACCCTCCATGGTGAAGCAGCGACGGCCGTCGATGACGACTGCCCGGCCGAGATCACCGGAGCGCAGCGCGCCGTCACTGGTGAACCCGGTGGAGTTTGCCTCGGCCGGACACAGGTAGCTGCGCACGACGGTGGGGCCGCTGAAGATCAGCTCGCCGAGTTCGCCGTCGGCGGCCTCCTCTTCGGTGTCCGGCCGGAAGACACGGACGCGGTCTAGCGGTCCGATCGGTGCGCCCACGGTTTCGCGGCGCACACGTGGGCTGTCGTCGCGGCGAGCACTGAGCAGGATGCCTTCGCCCATCCCGCAGCTGCCGACGGCCACCGCGCCGAGAAGCTCTTCTGCGCGGGCGCTCATCTCTGGCCGGATCAGGGTCCACGTGAAGTGGGTCACCGAGCTGAAGTCGCAGTCGTGGTGGGCGGCGTAGTCCAACAGCGGACGGTAGGCGGCCATGCTGAAGTGCAGCCAGTTGACGCGGTGCCGGGCGATGACATCGGCAAGACCGGCAGGGTCCGCGGACCGGCAGATCACCGCCGATCCTCCCGAGAGCAGCGCGGGCAGCAGTGCCGTCGCCAGGCCGGCGTTATGCATCACCGGCAGAAAGGTGGCGCTAACGATGTCGCTGTCCCAGTCCAGGTTGGCAGCCCAGTGGCGAGCCAGCGCACTGTAGGCCGGTTGCGGGTGCGCGATCACTTTCGGCACACCAGTGGTGCCGCCGGAAAGCTGATACACCGCTGTGCTGTCCGGGTCCAGGGTGGCCTGCAGCGCATCGACGGTTGCCCGGCTCACATCGGGGTCAGACTGGCGGATCAGCTCGTGCATCGAAAGCGCACCGTCTTTGCCGCGACCTCTGACGGCGACCCGCGCTGTCAGGGTGGAACCGGCCGAAATTTCACGACTCAACGACTGCAGGTCGTAGCTTCGGTAATCCGTTTGGAACAGGTGCAGCTTGGCCTGTGTGGCCGCCACGATGTGACCGATTTCGTAGGCACCGTGATTGGGGATGGCGCACACCGGTGTGAGCCCCGCCTTGAGCACGCCGAACAGCGCGACGACGGTTTCCACTTCATTGCCGAGCTGGAACACCGCCGGGTCGCCCGGGCGAAGCCCCAACCCGACCAGACTCGCCGCCAATCGGTCAGCGGACTCGTCGAGCTCGGCGTAGGTAATTGATGCGTCCATCGAGGCCACGGCGAGCTTGTCGCCGTAGGTGCCGGCGTGGCGGCGCAGCTCGGTGGCGAGGGTCTCGGTGGCCCAGCCGCCCGCGGCGCGGAAGGCCGGGACGTCAGCGAGGGAGTGACCATTGGGCAACGTGGACCCAGGTGACATGCTTGCGATCGTCATCAGTGTCGATTATGCTACATCGATGTTCAAGAGGTCAAGGTTTATGCTTGAGCCCGAGGGTGACTGATGGTGGTCCGACCCGTGAATGAGTGGGACTACGTCATCGTCGGCGGCGGCTCCGCGGGGTGCGTCTTGGCCAATCGCCTCTCGGCCAATCCAGATGTTCGGGTGCTTTTGCTGGAGGCAGGCGGCTGGGACCGCCATCCCCTGATCCGGATTCCCGCCGGGATCGCCAAGCTGCCAGCGCGGTTCGACTGGGGCTACCCCGCGACGCCTGATGCGTCGCGCAACGGGATGATCGAACAGTGGGCCGGCGGCAAGGTGCTCGGCGGAGGCAGCTCGGTCAACATGATGTTGTGGGTCAGGGGGGAGCGTTCCGACTACGACGGGTGGCGTGACCAGGGTTGTCCGGGTTGGGGTTTCGATGACGTGCTGCCGTATTTCAAGCGCGCCGAGACCTTCGCCGACGGCGGTGACTCCTACCGCGGAAGTGATGGACCGATCGGGGTGTCTCGGTCGAGCATCAAACTCGAGGTCCTCGATGATTTTCTGGAGGCGGCGCACAGCTCCGGTCATCCGGTCAACCCCGACTATAACGGGCAGGCCCAGCGGGGTGTGTCGCTGGCACAGGCATCTCAGCGTCGCGGGTTCCGCAGCAGCACTGCTCGCGGCTACCTGGCGCCGGTACGCCGGCGGCCCAACCTCACTATCAAGACGCGAACGGTGGTGACACGGGTCCTGTTCGAGGGCAACCGTGCTGTGGGCGTGCAGTACCAGGATCGGCGCGGCAGCGGGCAGGCCCGGGTCCGCGCCGAAGTCGTACTCAGCGCCGGAGCGTTGGCGACACCGAAGTTGCTGATGCTTTCCGGTATCGGCTCTGCCGGCCAATTACGTTCACACGGAATAGATGTCGTCGTCGATGCGCCCCACGTAGGGCAGAATCTGCAAGACCACGCCTACGGAATGCTGATGTATCGGACGCGAGCGGGAACCCTCGCCGAAGAGACCACACCGCTCAGGGCAGTCAGGCACTTCGTCGACTTCGTGCTGCACGGTCGTGGCGCCCTCACTCAGGGGGGTGCCGCCGCAATCGTGTTCGATCAGATCGACGGCGACTATGCCACCGAGACCGAGATCATCTTCATCCCTGTGGGCCTGTCCTTCGCCAATCCCGATGCCGTCCACGATATTCACGACCTCGCCATCGTTCCCCACGGCCTGACTCTCTACCCAAGCCACGTCCATCCCACAAGCAGGGGTCGGCTCCGGCTCGCCTCGGCTGACCCCGCGGCCGGGCCAATGATCGAGCACGAAATGTTCGGTTGTACAGAGGATTTAGACAACCTCGTACGCGTGTGTCGCCAAGCCCGCGACATCATGGCGACGCCGGCCATGAAAGCCAAAGTCACGGCCGAGGAGATACCAGGAGAGCAGGTACAAACCGACCGAGAATGGGCGGAATTCCTCAAAGCCAACGCGTTTAGGCCCTATCACCCGGTCGGAACGTGCCGGATGGGCTCTGACGATCGATCAGTTGTCGATCCCCAACTCCGCGTCCGCGGCGCCGAAGGGCTTCGCGTGGTCGATGCGTCGGTCTTTCCGACCATTACCAGCGGGAACACCAATGCCCCCACAATCATGCTGGCTGAACGCGGCGTTGACCTGATGCTGAACAACCCGCTCGATCCGGCAAGCACCCCAGGCCTGTGATGGTGAAGCCATGACTGGCGGGTATCCGCCCTGCGACCGCACGTGACAGGAGACGCGGCGTCTGCCGCCGAGGCGAGGATGGGGTCCGGTGACGCCGGTCCCTGGAGAACCCCGGCCCGGCCACTATGCTGCTGTCAGCCAGCGCTCGACGCTGATGCGGGCGGCTGACAGTCGGCAAAGACCGAGGGCTTCGCGTAAGTCGTCCCGGCGGAAAGGGGTGGCGATGGCCGAAGCACGCGGGCCGCGATACGGCCGCATGGAGGAGGCGATCATCAATGCTGCCGGTGAGCTGTTTGATATCAAGGGTTTCAACCAGACAAGCCTCGCCGACATCGCTGAATCACTCGGGGTCGCACGCCCCTCGCTCTACCACTACTTCAACGGCCGAGAGCAGATCCTGGCCGCCGGCGTCGACCGCCTCACCGAGCAACGAAATCACCTGATCGAGGAGCTACGCGGCGTGCCGGGTGACCCCACCGAGCGCCTCACCACCATCGTCACTACCTTCGGGCGGTTTGTGGTGGACAATCCCGCCTGGATTCGCGTTGTCCTGCGCGATGGCCCCGCCCTTCCCGCAGAAGCATCCGAACGCGACACAGCGTCGCGGATGAATTTTTTCCGCCTCCTCGTTGAGGTAATCCACGACGGGATCGAGCAGGGCCACGTCCGGCCGGTAGACGAGGAGACGGCCGCGCTGTCGATCGTGTCGGCGTTGTCATCGTTGAATTGGCAGTACGTGGCAAACCTCAAAGAGTCACCGCGGGACTTCACGAAGTCAACGGCGGATTTGCTGCTGCATGGAATCCTCTGTGTCGATCGCCGCGGCGGAAGTCCACTCGAACGCGGGCTCGATCTGATCCGCGAGGGCGCCGCCCTCATTGACCGCCACAAACGGGGCCTGCCTGACTAAGCGCGTTCATTCGATACGTCGGGGACGATCGCGTCCCGCCGACTGCCCCGAAGGCGTTGCGCGGATCCGACGCCACTGCACCGTTCCTGATCCCAGAATCCTGACCGCTGGGAAGCCAGCCCGGTCACGTGGGAAGCACAACGCGGCCCTTGCGAAACGGGCGAAAGCATCAGCGTGCCCGGGCATCCGGCCGAGGCGCGGCGACGACGGTTGCCTGGCCGCGCGCGGACCGCGCCGGTGTGTCTGCGCAGCGCGACCGGCTTCATATCTGGTGTCCATGTGAACTTGCCCTAGTCGACATCGACGTTGTATGTTCATCACTGATGTTGATTAACGCGGTGTGGAGGGAGGCTGCGCATGGTAATCGCTGAGAAGTCTCGGCTAACGGCGAAGGACCTGAAGGTTCGGGTCAGCGGGACAGGCCCCGATGTGGTCGTGCTGCCGGGTTTCGTGGGCCCCTACTGGACAGCCGGTTTGGACGCGTTGTCGGCGAACTTCCGGGTTCACCTGTTGCGGTTGCCTGGGTTCGAGGGCGCCGACGTCGAAGGCGGCATCCGCCGGGTCGATGAACTGGCATCGGTCCTCAAGGTCGCGATGCGCGACGCCGGCCTGCTGGGGCTGCCGCTGATCGGCCAGTCGTTCGGTGGATGGCTGGCCGCCGAGCTTGCGCTCATCGCGCAGCCCGCGCGGCTGGTGCTCGTCGCTCCGCTGGGTCTGCGGATCAAGGGCGAGAGCCGCAATGACCTGTTCGACCGGCCGCGCGAAGACGTGCTGAACCTGGTGTACGCGGATATGGCGAATGCGCCTACGGACTGGAGCACGCCGGCGGATCGTCGCAACGTGGGATCGCTCGCCCGTTTCGCGTGGAACCCATATCTGTGCGATTTGAGTCTGGAGACGCGGGTGCAGGCTATGAGTTGCCCGACGCTGGTGCTGTGGGGTGACGCCGATCGGGTGGTGCCATCAACCCACGGCAACTTGTTCGCTGAGATGATCCCCGATGCGCGCCTTGAGCTGATCGCCGGCGCCGGGCATGACCCGCTAAGTGACCAACCCGAACTCTTCGCCGCCCTGGCCGGCGAATTCCTGGCACAGAAAGAGAGCGGACGTTGAAGTTTTATGCGTTTCACCTCATGCCCTACCCCAATCTCGAAGAGGGCTTTCAGGAGAAGTACCAGTCGGGCTGGGTGACCTATCCCAACCGCAACTTCGACCCGGTCTGGGGCCAGCAGCTCTACACCAGCTACATCGATCAACTGGTGTATGCCGCCGATCAGGGCTTCGACGGCGTGTGCGTCAACGAACATCATCAGACGACCTACGGCATGATGCCGTCACCCAACCTGATCGCGGCGATGCTCGTCCAACGCACCCAGAACACGAAGATCGCCATCCTGGGCAACGCCTTGCCGCTGCGGATGAATCCGCTGCGGATCGCCGAGGAGCTAGCCATGCTCGACGTCATCAGCGGCGGACGGATCATCAGCGGATTCGTGCGCGGCATTGGCGCGGAATACCACAGCCTCGGCCTCAATCCGGCGGAGTCGCGGGAACGTTTCCGCGAGGCCCACGACGTCATCGTGCAGGCGTGGACCAAGGAGGGCCCGTTCGCCTTTGAGGGCGAGTACTTCAACTACCGCCACGCCAACCCCTGGCCCCGGCCCTTCCAGTCGCCGCACCCCGAGATCTGGTCGCCGTCGACCGGTAGCGGCGAAACGGTGGTCTGGGCCGCCGAGCGCGGCTACACCTATGTTCAAGTGTTCTCCCCGTTGCCCAGCGTGATCAAGATCTTCGACGACTACCGGGCAGCGTCGAGTGAATTCGGGCGGCCGAACCCGTCGAAGCGGCTCGGGTACTCGCCGACTATCTACATCGCCGACAGTGACGCTCAGGCCGAAGACGAGTTCTGGCCCCACATGGACCTCTATTTCAACGAGCTATTCCCGAACCCGATGCACCGCCTGTTCCCGCCGAACTACATGACGGAATCCACCCTGGAGCGGGTGCTGTCCACCCGGGGGGACCTGGGCAAGTCGCGTGACTTCCGGTCGATCGTCGATGATCGCACGGCGCTGGTCGGAAGCCCCGAAACCGTCATCGGGATGCTCGAGGAGGCGCACGATCTGCTGGGCTTCGAGCATCTGGTGATGCACGTCCACCTCGGCGGCCTCAGCGACGACAGGACCAAGGCCAACATCGCGCGGATCGCCAAAGAGCTATTCCCCAAGTTCCGCAACCGCACGGCCAAGGTCGACCGAGACGAGTCCGAAAAGGCCTACGCCTAAAACGCCGAAGGACTGCTGTGAGCAACGTTGCGTCAAGTGCGTGTCCGTACGACAGCTCGTTCAATCCCGCTGCACCAAAGGAGATCGCGGATCCCTTCCCCAGTTGGAGAAAAATTCGACACGAGACACCGGTGTTCTTCTCACCGACCCTGGACGCCTACGTCATTACGCGCTACGACGACCTGTGTGCGGTGCTGGCCGACGACGAGGATTTCTCCAGCAGCGAGATCTTGAAACGGTTTCTGCCCAACCCTCCTGAGGTCGCCGCCATTCTCGCGACCGGCCTCGAGGCATCGAAAATCGGCGCGATGGTCATGCTCGACGGACCCGAACACAGCCGGATCCGTCGCCACACCGCCGCCGCGTTCACCGCGCGACGGATGCGGCAACTCGAGGACGAGATCCGCACCGCAGCTGATGAACTCATCGATGCGATGACGCGCAATGGGCCGCCCACGGAATTCATGGCGTCATTCGCCTACCCTCTACCGCTGCGGATCATCCTGCGGCTTTTGGGATTACGCCTCGAAGACGGCGAGAGGTTACATCGCTGGGCGGGCCAAAAACTGGCCCTGCAGTGGGGCGATATGGAGCTCGAGGATCACCTTGAGGCGGCGCGGGGCTTCGTCGCATTCCAGCGCTACGTGCAGGACGTTGTCGCCGAGCGCCGGGACCGGCCCGGCGACGACCTGATTTCGGAGCTAACCCGGCTGCGGTTCGACGACGATGAGCCTCTCGACGACGTGGTCATCGTCGGACAGGTGATGGGCCTGGTGAACGCTGGTCACGAAACCGTGACGACCGCCTTGACGATGAGCCTTTTTCACCTGTTGGACGAACGCACACAGTGGGAGGCGTTGTGTGCCGATCCGGCGCTGGCAGGCACTGTCATCGAGGAGGGCCTGCGTTTCGACGGGCCGGCCAAGATCCTGTGGCGACGTGCGGTGCGTCCGACCGAGGTCGCGGGTATCGCCATTCCGGCGGGGGCCCGTGTCGCGATCGTGCTGGGATCCGGCAACCGCGACGACGCCGTCTTCGATCACGCCGAGGCTTTTGAGATCCGTTCCGGGCCACCTAAGCAGCACCTAGCGTTCGGGCGGGGAATCCATTTCTGCATCGGAGCGAATCTGGCGCGACTGCAAGGGCGTATCGCCTTCGAGCGCCTGGCGGCCCGGCTTCCGTCGCTGCGCCTTGGCGGCGCGCACGACATGGCCTTCGCGCGAAACGTCAGTATCCGCGTGCCACTTCGCCTAGATCTGGAATGGGACACATGAGTCAGCACGCCGCGGCGGCCGAAACATTGCAGGACGCGGTGGTGCTCATCACCGGAGCAGCATCGGGGATCGGGCGCGCCACCGCAGAACTCGTCGGCGCCGCCGGAGCTTCGGTGATGCTGGCCGATCTCAAACCCGACCTGCTTGACACCACGGCTGAGGCCCTCGCGGCCGCCGGGGTGCGGGCCGAGGCATTCGCCGGTGACGTCGCCGACGAGGACGACGTGCAGCAGATGGTCGACGCCACCCACAGTGCCTTTGGTCGCATCGACGGGCTCGTCACCTCCGCCGGCATCGAATACGCCGCGCCGGCAATGGATATGACGGTCGGGCAGTTCGATCAGGTGCTGCGGGTCAACCTCACTGGCACGTTCCTGTGCGCCACCGCGGTCGCGCGGCACCTGTGCGGCCGCGACCGTGAGGGCTCCATCGTGACGGTGTCCTCGGCGCTGGCGTTCAGCGGGCGGCTCAACGCCGCGCAGTACAGCGCCTCCAAAGCCGGTGTCGTCGCGCTCACCAAATCCTTGGCGATGGAGTGGGGACCCAGCGGTGTGCGCGTCAACTCCGTCGCCCCGGGCCTGATCAGCACCGCCATCACCGCGGAGTACCCCCAGGAATACCTTGCCGAGTACGCCGCGAGGGCCCCGCTGCGCCGTGTCGGCACCGCCGAGGATGTCGGCAAAGTCATTCGGTTCCTACTCAGCCCCGACGCCGGCTACGTGACCGGCCAGACGGTCGTCGTCAACGGTGGCTATTTGATGCCGTCATGATGGCCATCGGCGACATCACTGTCACCCCCGTGATCGACTGTGTCGTGCGGCGGGCCCCAACAGCCGCGTACGCGACCACGTCCAACGAGGACTGGGCCCCGCACACCTCACTGCTCGACTCCGACGGCATGCTGTGCCTGACCCTGGGCGCCTATCTCATCCGGAGCCGCGACCGCCTGGTCCTGGTTGATGCCGGCATCGGCCCCGACAGCCGTCCCATCGTCAGTCGCGGCTTCGCGATGCCCGGCGGTCACCTGCTCGACAACCTCAAGGCGCTCGGTGTTGGCGTGCAGGACGTGACCGACGTCGTGTTCACACATCTGCACGTCGACCACATCGGATGGGCAGCACTCAATGGTCGGCCCGTCTTTCCGAACGCGACCTATCGATGCCACCGCGCGGACTGGGACTACTTCACCGGCGCCGGATCACTGCTGAGCGCACCGGAAAAGCTGGCACCGCTGACAGATCGGCTGGTGTGCTGGGATGCCACCACCACCATCGCTCCCGGGATCGAGGTGGTCGACGCGCCGGGGCACACGCCCGGCAGCTCCATCGTCGTGCTCTCCTCGGGCGTCGCCCGCGGCATTCTGCTCGGCGACGTCGTGCACTGCCCCGTGGAGCTGGTCGCCGAGGAGTGGGAGACGATCGGCGACGTCGATCCCAAGCTGGCCCGCCAAACGGCCAGCCGACTGGCCAGCGAACTCGAGGGCACCGACATCCCGGTCGGGGCGGCGCATTTTCCGAACCTACATTTTGGGCGGCTTCTGCTCGCCGAAGGGCAAAGGACTTGGGTGTTCGATGACTGAAACCGGGCAGCGCGGCAGTGACACACGCAACCTTCACCGCATCGGATTGATCGTGCCGAGCAGCAACACGACCGTCGAGACCGAGTTGCCGCTGCTGCTGGGCCGCCACGAGAAAGCGCGTTTCTCTTTTCACAGCAGTCGGCTGCGGATGCGGACGGTGTCGCGAGAAGAGCTCACCAGCATGAACGCCCAAGCCGACCGATGTGTCGACGAGATCTCCGATGCCGGCATCGACGCAGTGCTCTATGCATGCCTTGTGGCGGTCATGCTGCAGGGCCGTGACGCGCATGTGTCTATCGAGTCGGCACTGCGGGAAGGGTTGGCCGCCAATGAAATTCACGCCGCCGTGGCCTCCAGCGCCGGGGCGTTACTCAATGGTCTGCGTGCGCTCGAGGCGAGCAGGGTCGCGATGGTGATGCCCTACATGTGTCCGCTTGCCGAGGAGGTTGTGGGATATGTGGAGAGCGCCGGGATCGAGGTGACCGGGTGGCGCGCGCTGGAGGTCCCCGACAACCGTGACGTGGGCCGCATTGACGGCGATCGGATCATGGCGGCGGCCGCCGAATTGGACCTTCGGGAAACGGATGCCCTGGTGTTGTCGGCTTGCGTGCAGATGCCCTCTCTGGACCTGGTGCAGACAGCAGAACAACGCTTCGGAGTTCCGGTGGTGACTGCCTCCACCGCCGGCGCGTTCACGCTACTGCAAGAGCTCGGTCTCGCCCCAGCCCTGCCAGGTGCCGGCGCTCTGCTTAGGACATAACCCGCGGCCCGGGGTGGCGCCTCGCACCGCTTAGACGTCGATGCCAGGGAAGGACAATTTGCAGTGAAATGTCTCGTTAGCAGCCGAACTCGCGGCCGCGCGAACACGCGGCCGCGGTAACCACCACCCGCCGACGGGCAGGGTCGGCGCGGGTCAAGATTAAGGAGATGTTCCGATCATGAGCGAGTTTTACTACGACCCTTACGATTTCGAGATCGATGATGACCCGTTTCCCTACTATCAACGACTGCGCGACGAGGCTCCTGTCTATCTGAATGAGAAGCACGGCTTCTACGTATTGTCGCGATATGAGGACGTGCGTACCGCATTGCGGGACTGGACGGACTTCTCCTCTGTCAACGGACTCACCCTCGACAACAATCCCCTCCCTCCGTCGATCATCACGATGGATCCGCCCGCTCACCTGCGCCAGCGGTCCCTGGTGCGCGCAGTGTTCACCGGACGCAGGGTCGCCCAGTTGGAGGACGCGATCCGCGCGTTCACCCGCACCTTCCTCGACGGAGTCCCTTCCCAGGGAGCCGATTTCGTCGAGGATTTCACAGTCAAGTTGCCGGTCACCGTGATCTGTCAGCTGCTCGGTGTCCCGGCCAGCGACGTCAAGCAGATGTGGGAGTGGACCGATGTCCTGACCGATCAGCTCGAGATCGGCGTGGACGGCACACCGGCACAGCAGGCACGTGTTTTCCAGGCCGCCGTGGAACTGGCCCAGTACTTCACGGAGATGGTGGAGGACCGTCGCAAGAACCCGACCGGCGACCTGGTCAGTGCCCTGACGGAGGCTCAGGGTGACGGTGATCAGCTGACCCACGAGGAGTTGCTGGGCTTCCTGGTGATCCTGCTTATCGCCGGTAACGACACGACAAATCTGCTCATGGGGAATATGGCGTTTTGTCTGACCGAACACCCCGATCAGCGAGAAATGTTGCTCGCCGATTCGAGCTTGGTGTCCTCAGCCATTGAGGAGACGCTGCGTTATGACAGCTCGATCCACGTCCTGGCACGCACCTTGCCCAAAGCGATCACGGTCCACGGGCACGATCTCGATCCGAGCCGCAAGGTGGCGCTGCTGTTGGCCGCGGCAAACCGTGACGAGCGGCGATTCCCGCATCCCGACACCTACGACATCCGCCGGACCCCCAACTCGCATATGGGATTCGGGCACGGCGTGCACCAGTGCGTGGGCGCCGCCCTGGCCCGCCTGGAGATCAGGGTGGCCTTCGAGGAGTTCCTCGACCGGGTGGCCGATTTCGAGGTCGACGCCGAAAACGGCACGCGTGCCCGGCAAGCGAACTTCCACGGATTCCGCAACCTTCCTGTGACGTTGAAGATGCGCTGAGCATGACCGCTGGCCAGATGCGCGAAGACCGACGGCGATGCGCGGTCGTCACGGGGGGCGGCCGTGGTATCGGCCGCGCGATCGCGCAGCGGTTCCAGGTTGCCGGCTACACCGTCGTGGTCGGCGACATCGCCCGGCCGAGCGAGCCGATGCGGGGAATGCACTTCTGCGAGACCGACGTTACCGATGTTGACAGCGTCGATGGGCTGATCGCGACCGCGGTGCATCGTGGTGGCGGCGTGGACGTCCTGGTGAACAACGCGGGAGTGTGGTACCGCCACCCCTTCGAGGAGATCAGTCCCCGCGAGTGGGACTGCGTGGTCGCGGTAAACCTGCGTGGACCCTTCCTATGTGTGCGTGCGGTGTTGCCCTTCATGAGGCCGAGCGGAGGTGTCATCCTCAACATCGGATCGCAGGCCGGCACCACGGTGACTCGGGGTCAGGGCGCGCACTACCACGCGAGCAAAGCGGCGGTGACCCATCTGACCAAGGCCCTGGCCGTCGAGCTGGGCCCACGCAACGTCCGCGTCAATTGTGTGGCACCGGGCGCGGTCCAAAACGACGACGACGTGACGATCCCCGAGCAGGTCGTTCAGCAGATCCCCCTCGGCCGGGCCGGTTCGCCACAGGACGTGGCTGAGGCGTGCGCCTACCTGGCATCCGACGCGGCACGTTTTGTGACCGGCCAGGTGCTCGCGGTCAACGGGGGGGCGATCGCGTTTCTATGACTGCGCCGCCCATACATAACGTTGACAACCCCGGATGCCACAGGATCAGTCAGAGAGGTAGATGAGGATGGCGAAAATCGCGGAGCTGTGCCGCGTGGGAATCGGGACCCGCACGATGGAGGATTGGCGGGCCTATGCCAGGGACGTCTTAGGGCACGACGCGTCCCCCGACAGCACAGATGACCGTCTACTGCTGCGGATCGACGACCACCATCACCGCTTAGCCGTGTACTCGTCAGACACCGAAGACGTCAGCTCGGTGATGTGGCAGGTCCAGGATTCGCGATCACTGCAGGAGCTCGCCGAAGGTATCGAGAAGGCCGGCATGGAGGTCAACGCGGTGTCCGGCGAGACCGCCTCAGACCACCGCGTCGTCGAAATGGTGTGGTTCACCGACATTCATACCGGCGTGCGCACTGAACTGGTCGTCGGGCCGGAGATGATGTTCTGCCCGCCTGTCGCGCCTGCTCGGCCCAACCACGGATTCGTCACCAGCGACGTCGGATTGGGCCACATTGTGCTATTCGTAGACGACCTTGAGGCGTCGGTCCAGTTCTACGTCGAAACACTGGGTTTCGGTGTCACCGACTGGGCAGTGGCCCCCGGTGGTCACCGCCTCGCGGCGTTTCTGCACTGTAACTCCCGCCATCATTCGCTGGCATTGTTTTTCAATCCGGCGGCGTCGCGTCACGCGCAGCACATCATGCTCGAGACATTGTCCATCGACGACGTGGGCGTGACCCATGACATCTGCAAGACAGAAGACATCGTCTCGGTGGGACTGGGCCGGCATGTCAACGACCGAATGTTCTCGTTCTACTTCAAGAACCCGTCGGGCTGGCACTTCGAGTACGGCTGGAACCCACGAACCATCGATCCACGAACTTGGAAGGTCGAGCAGTACAACGTGTTACAACCGAACGCTGGCGAGTGGGGCCACGAGGGCCTCGTCAACCTCTACACCTAGGAGGATCAATGCTTTCTGCCCGTGACGTGCGGGGCTTGTTGGCGTTGCCGCCGACCCCGTGCCTGGAGTTCACCGATTGGTGGGACCCCGAGGTGAACTCGGTGGACCTGGTCGAGGCGACCCGGATGGCGCGCGCGCTGGTCGCTGACGGCGTCGGCGGCATCGGGCTGTGCGGGACGACCGGGGAGTGCGGCGCGCTGTTGTGGCCGGAGAAGGCGGCGTACTTCGGCACGGTTGTCGACGCCGTAGACGGCACCGTGCCGGTGTGGTGCGGGACAACGGCCTTGGGCACACGCGAGGTGGTCCGGCAGATGAAAGCGGTCCGCGACCTCGGAGGATCGGGTGCACTGGTGGGCCTGCCGATGTGGCAGACACCGACCCCGGCCAACGCCGTGCGCTTCTACGCCGACCTCAGCGAGGCGGTGCCCGATCTGCCGGTGCTGGTGTACGCCAACAGCTTGTTCTTTAAATTCGACTTCGGACCGCAGTTCTGGACACAAGTGTGCGCGCAGGCGCCGACCGTGATCGCCGCGAAGATGGGGTTCGTCACCGCTGAGCATCTGGAGGCGGTCGACGGGCGGGTCGCTCTACTTGCCGGGGAAGGGGGCGCGTTGGGCGCGATGTATCGGCTTGCGCCCCAGGCGGTCACCGGTGCATGGGCAACCTCGGCGGCCATGGGGCCCGAACCCTGGGTGGCGTTCCTCGACGCGCACGCGCGCGGAGACGTGGACGCTGCACGGTGCGTCATCGAGGACATCGAGTCGATACCTTTGCCCGTCCCCGATTTCGCCGCGTTCGCCCAATACAACGCGCAGATGGAGAAGGCTCGCATCAACGCCGCGGGCTACATGAACGCCGGGCCGTGCCGCGCGCCCTACACCGATCTGCCTGATGACTGGGTTCAGGCCGCTGAAAGCAACGGCAAAGCCTGGGCCGCCCTTCGAGACAAGTACCGAGGAAGTGTGAAATGACCAACATGCCAGACCTTCCCGAGACAATCAACGAGATCCTCATCCAGGACCTGGCCCACGAAATCGATCCGGCTGACCTGTCCACGCTGGTGTTCCCGCTGTCGCGATACCAGCAATTCGACAGCACACTCCCTACCGCGGTGCTCACCTACGTCGCCGGGCAGATCGGCGTGGTGGTCTGGAATCTGGAGCCAGGACAGGAAAACGACTACCACCTCCATCCCGCCTCTGAGCATCTGCACATCGTGATCGAGGGCCAGTGTGAATACACCCTTGGTGATCAGGCACCGCAGACGGTACGGCGGGGCGAAGCCGTGATGGTTCCCGCCCGGGTCGCTCACGGCATCCGGAACACCACCACCCAGCGGGCGTCCTACGTCGCCATCGTCAGCCCCGGCCCATACGAGAAGGTGCGGATGCAACGACCACAGTAACCACCCAGGACCACTCCAACGACGTCGAACTAGAACTGGAGACCACCATGACCGTGGAAGCAACGATGACCATCGACGGCAAGCCCGTCGTGAGTAGCGAATGGATCGACGTGCGCAATCCCGCACGTCTCAGTGAGCTGGTGGGGCGGTACCCGAATGGAACCGCCCAGCAAGCCGACGCCGCTGTCAGCGCTGCCGCTGCCGCCCTGCCCGCGTGGCGCAAACTCTCGGCCGAAGATCGTGCAGCGGCGCTGCTGCAGGCGCTCGGCACCATGAGCGCACACGTCAACGACTGGGCTGCGCTCCTGACCGCCGAGAACGGTAAGACCCTCGCGGAATCGATGATCGATTTTCAGATCACGATGATGGGAATCGGTTACTACGCCGGCCATCCCGAATGGCTGGCCGATGAGGTTCTGCAGGACGACCGCCGACGCCTGGTCGTCCAGAAGCAGCCGATCGGTGTGTGTGTTGCGATCATTCCCTGGAACTTTCCCCCGACCCTGGCCTCGGTGAAAATCGGACCCGGGTTGCTGGCGGGCAACACGATGGTGATCAAGGTGCCCGAGTTCGGGCCACTAGCCACCCTGCAGTGCCTGGGAGCGATTGCGGCGGCGCTGCCGCCTGGCGTGTTGAACATCGTATCGGGATTCGGCCCAGAGGTGGGCACCTCCTTGGTGAGGGACAAACGTGTCGGGAAGGTCGCCTTCACCGGCAGCACTGCCACCGGCAAGCTGGTAATGGCCGACGCCGCAAGTCATCTGGCCAGAGTGACCCTTGAACTCGGGGGAAACGACGCCGCCTTGGTCCTGCACGATGTCGACATCACTGAGGAAATGGTCAAGCGCATTGTCACCGGCGCGTTTTCAGCAACCGGCCAGATTTGCTTCGCCATCAAGAGGTTGTATGTGCACGAGTCGCGGTACGGCGAACTCACCGAACGCCTACGTGCCGCGGTCGATGAAATCGTCGTCGGCGACGGTGCACGACCCGAAGTCACCATGGGACCGTTCAACAACGAGCGACAATTCGTCAAGGTCGGAGAACTCCTCGCCGAGACTCAGCGCGATTACGATGTCGCCCAACTCGGTTCCTACGCCGAGGGAACCGCCATCGACGACGGCTACTTCATGCTGCCGTACCTGGTGTTCAATCCGCCTGAGTCCTCGGCAATCGTCTCCTGCGAGCAGATGGGTCCGATCCTGCCGATCATGAAATTCGAGGACGAAGAGGAGGCGATCACGCGCGCCAACGACAGCGAGTACGGGCTTGCCTCGTCGGTGTGGTCCACCGACATCGACCGAGCGTTTGCCATCGGAGAACGGTTGGAGGCCGGGACGACGTTCGTCAACGGGCACAGCCTTTTCACCATCGACCCTGACGGACCGTTCGGCGGGTTCAAGGAAAGCGGCGTCGGCCGCGAGTTCGGGGGCCCTGTCGGACTCGCTCAATACATTCAACTGAAGTCGATCACCGATAGCCATCTCTAAGCACAGGCCAACTGCACCCCCGACCTCGTCCATCGTCAGTGTGGGTGAGGCGGCACCATCGCTGGTCGAGGCCGAAGGGGGTTTTGGCAAATCAAAGGTATTGCACGATCAGCTCGTCGGGCGCTCCCGGAACTGGCGTAGCTTACAACCGCCCGAGGCCGAGGGAAGCCGTCCCATGCGTGACAACCGCTGGCAGCGGGAAGTACCGCGTCGTGCACTGCGCAACCGGGGTAACCGGTCGTCTGGCCATGTTGGCGTCGTGCACCATCCAGATCCTGAGCCTGTAGGGCACTTCGTGTTCGACCCCGTCAAAGGTGGGCCAAGATTCGGGTGATCTCTGAAAGCTCTGGACGGGCTGATGGCCCTCAAACCCGGAGTTCTTCATGCTTTTCGGCGACGGGGTGACACGATAGCCGAGTTGGTCGCTACCGATATGGTGATGCGCCGCCCCGAAGCAGAGCTGGTGGGACTGACGGATTTGCAGCAATTTGTAAATTCCAGACAATACGCGTCGTTCGGCATCGGCGGTAGAAAGTTGGCGACGGACATCCACCGCATTTTGGCCGATCGGGAGTGTGTCGCGGCGCCGCCCACCCATCCCGCAACCCACCACGTGATATTCACAGACTGGGTCGGCTGGCTGAATCCACCCATCAAGTCGGTCAGTAGGAATTCGGTTGTGCGCGTTGGCTTCCGGGATGAAACTCGTCGATACCCCCAAATTGGCGCCGCTCCGCCACAAACTGCTCAGGCCGGGTCTTTCGGATCGGGCTCACCAGACCCGCAGTATCGGCCGTTGAGCGCGGCAGGCCGACGTTTCCCCGCGTCGCACCCGTCGGCTCTTCCCCGCTTCGCCACGGCGGCCTCCTCGTCGACGATCACCGTCGGTGTCTTCACGGATAAGGCATGAGATGACGCACAACCTCACAGTCGGCGCCGTCGAGCACGTGGCGGTCATTGAGATCACCAGGCCTCCGGCCAACTACTTCGACCGCCAACTTATCGGCGAGATCGTCGATGCGGCTGCACAATTCAGTGCAGCGGGATCACGCGCCATTGTCTTGTGCTCGCAGGGCAAGCATTTCTGCGCGGGCGCCAACTTCGCTGACAGCGAGTTGGGAAGCGGCCGGATCCGGTCCTCCGAATTGTTGTACCGCGAGGCGATTCGCCTCTTCGACGTCACCATTCCCATTATCGCCGCGGTGCACGGGAATGCGGTTGGCGGTGGTGTCGGGCTGGCCTGCGCGGCGGACTTCCGGATCGCAACACCTGCCACCCGATTCCACGCCAACTTCTCCATGCTGGGGCTTCATCATGGCTTCGGGCTGAGCGTCACACTGCCCGCTCTCGTCGGCGCCCAGCACGCGCAAGATCTGCTTTACACCAGCCGACGCATCGATGGCGTGCGAGCCGCGCAGATCGGGCTTGTCGACCGCGTCGTGGCTGAGGATCAACTTCGCCCCGAGGCGATGCGATGGGCCGCTGAGATCGCGGCAGCCGCACCGCTGGCGGTGCAGTCGATCAGGGAGACGCTGCGCGCCCGGATGGTGCGGCAGGTGCGTGCTGCGCTGGAGCGAGAGCTCATCGAGCAGCAGAAACTGTGGGCGACCCAGGACAGCCGCAACGGTATCGCCGCCAGTCTGGCCCGCACGCAGCCCGTCTTCAGCGGCGAGTAGACAGCCATGCTGTTGTCGGGGGGACGCGACGCTCGCCCTAGCCCAACCGATGATCACCGCGCGTGGTGCGGTCGGTGCGCCCGTCAGGGGCAGCTCGGTGATCCCTAATTCTTCGTACACGGTGGCATGCACGGTGCGAGGTGCATGGGGAGGCGATCGTGACCCGATCCTCTCAATACGCCGGTCAGTTTAGGGCACCGCTTCGACTCCATCGACAACACTCATGTGGGCAACTCGGATAACGTTTGCCCCCATCGTTTCAGCACCTGCTCGCCGACCGATGCGTAGCGAGGTTCCGCACCATCGACAGCGGTCATTTGCCGTTCTCTACACCCGGTGATGCTCTGGTGGCGCTGCACCTCGAGCATGGATGGGCATCCGGCCCGAACCCCATACCGGACGGATTCGCGACCACCCCACCGGTGAGGGAAATGCGACGGTGGGGCGGCACCAAGCCGGCCGCGTGCCACGACGAACCCGATCGCGACCCAGAAGCAGCCTCTAACCTGGAACAACACGGGTTAACAGCCTTCAACCCGACTGCTGAGCCGGCGGCGACCGGTTAGTATGCCTAGGTGGGCCACATCAAGGGACACCGTGAGCGGGACCGGGGCGACGGCTGCCTGGGGCAACCTGGCCGCCGTGCCACGGTCACCGCGAACGAGAGTGGTCGACAAGTCCTGCTGAGCTCCACCACCGGCAGAGATGGTCGATGAAGAATGATCGAGGTCGGCACCGCACACCTGGCGACCGACGGACGCCCGTTAGGGCGACGCGGCACCGAAACACGCGATCGCATTCTGCGGTCCATCGAGCGCTTGGTCGAGGAGAACGGCCTCCGCGGCCTGCGCCTCGCTGACATCGCCCAAGAGGTCGGTTTTTCAACGCCAGCTTTTTACCAGTATTTCGATGACATCGACGGCGCCGTGCTGGCGCTTAACGAGGAAATCGGTCCAATCTCCGAAGGGTTGAACGAAGCCCTCGCCACGGATTGGACGGGCGATCAGGCACTGCACACTATTGAGCAGTTCGTCGGGGCCTACCTGGAGCACTGGGACCGCCACCGCGCGGTGCTCCGTGCTCGCAACATTGCCGCCCAAGACGGCAACGAGCGCTGGGCGGCGATCAGAAAGCAAGATCTGTTGCCCGTCAAAAATGCTCTCGCGCGCAAAGTAGCGGCCGCGCAGGCCGCCGGTCACCTCGCTGGATCCGTGGCCCCCACCGCCGTCGCCGCCATTCTGGTGACACTGCTCGACAGTGTCGCGATGTACGGACCGCACGACACCGCACTGGGCGTCGACCGGCGCGAGTTAGCGCGATCGGTAACATTGCTGCTCGCTGCGGTGGCTGGTAACGGTGCCGCCGCCGAAGGTGATTAGCGCCGGGCCGCGACCGACGCCGATGCCGATATCGGAACCCTCCGGCAACGCATAAACACTGGGTGCCCCGACCCCGAGACACCCAATGGAACATCAACTGTTGCCCCTGCTCGCAGATAACCGCACCTTGACGGGGGTATCAACATATTGCTATACATGTTGATACGGTCTGGTCGGACCGCTGCACGCGTGTGAGGTTGGGCAGGCAAGTGGATCTTGTTCAGAGTCGGCGGCAAGTCGGACACGGGGTGGTAGTGGCCCTGCGATCACGCACGGGGGATGTGTCGGTGACCCACGCGCTTGAAGACATCATCGAGGCTTCCGCCCGCCAGATCGCGGCCGTGCAGGCCCGAGACCCCGCGCAGAGCGAGGTCTCGGCCTACGCTCAGGCGATCGCGATTGCCAGCCTAATCTCCCCAGACCTATCCATCCCTGAGGCGCTGGACTTGTTCCATATTCACGACGACGAGGTTGATGCAGCGTTCCAGAAGATCGCGGCCCGCGCCTTGGAGATGAGTCGAATGCATTGTGGGTGAACGGCGTCGGAAGGGCGAACGCCTTTTCCGACGAGAAGCACTGGTCGAACGAACAGGGATGGATATGGTACGAGTCGTCGAGTTGATCAAGCGAGCCGAGCGGGCTCTGCATTTCCGCCTCAACCGCGAGTTACGCCAATTCGGGCTGAGCGTCGCCGAATACGGCCTCCTGGACTCGGTAGCGCGTCGCGGAGCCATCTCTGCAGCCGACGTCGCCCGCGTCGTTACAGTGACACCCCAGGCGCTCACCCGGCTGATCGGCAAGCTTGAGCAGCGCGGGCTGATCGACCGCAGCTCCACCGAGGGGTCACGGACGCTGCGGATCACACTTACCCCGGTCGGCGACGAGCTATACCACGGTGCAACAGAAGTCGTCGATCGTATCGAGGCCATAGTGGTAGAGGCCCTCGGAGACGGTGGTTCCTTCGACCTCGACAGTGCGTTGTGGAACGTCATCGCCGCTCTCGATGCCATCAGCTACGCGCGACTGGCATCACTCGTCCACAGTGGCGAATCCTGCGCAGGCCAACCCAACCGGAGCGGCCGGATCAGTGATGCGCCGCTCCCGCGCGGCGCAGACACGGGGAAGCGGCGCAAGCCGGTTCCCCCGACGGTGCCGATCGCCCAGTGAACCGCAATCGTCGATGACCGGCGGACTACACGTCCCCCGGGCCCTGGCATCCGGCAAAGCAATGATCGCTTATCGGCGTAAGCCGGCAGTCGTTGAGCGCGGCCTCCGAAGCTGGATTAACCATATTAAGCTGCTGGTTTACCGAGCTGCTCGTCGCGGCTGACAAACCTGCCGGGCAGAGTCGGCGTCGTTGAGGGACGCCGAGTGAGTTGGCTCCGAACACGGCGGCGAGGCGCCTCTTCGAGGCGGGGAGACTGCTGACCGGTAGCCACGTCCGCCCTTCGCGCGGCGGTGTCTCGATCTGTAGCTGCGGTTCCGGCACGGACCATGTCAGCCCCGGGCGGAGAATTTGCGCGGATCAACTTGGCCGACGGTGCGCGCTAGAGGAGAGGCTATAGCGGTCGGCGCCGAGACCCCCAAGAAGGGGCATTCGGAGTGCGGTTTGCGATCGGCCGTCTCACCGCTTGGACGTGGGCATTGGCTGGAGGACCTCGAAAGCACACGGCTCCGCCAGCGCTGGCAATCGTCCAAGCGGTACCAGCCGCGGTGAACGAGCGCCGACGTTGGCTGGCTATCGCGGACCATCCGCGGGATGCCTGAGGCACGTCTCTTCCGCCGGAATGGCACACCGGCCGTACCGTCGGAAATCGCACTTGCCCGCTATCGCCCCGGCAACCTGACGCCACTGTGCGGCAATGTTGTGGCAGCGACGCCCGCTACCCGCCGGCGGGGCGGGCGCGCGGGCACGGGGCCACCGGCACTGGTTCATAGCGGAGTTCCCAATCCGCCGGCGCAGCAAAGCAGGCTTGTCATAGTTGACATCATCGTTGTAAGTTCATCACTGATGTCGAATCAGCCAGCCCTCAGTCTGCAACGGCCGGAACCTATAGCCGGCAGTGACGACGTGGGCTACGACCTTTCCCAGTGGAATGCACAACCTAAGTGGCGACGCGGTGTGATCGTTGTTGACGCCGTCACGAAGCCAATGGGCGCTCTGGGCGATTTCTTCGCGATGGCGATGGACGCGATGGTCCTCATGTTCAAACGACCGTTCGCCTGGCAGGAATTCGTGGTTCAGACCTGGTTCCTGGCGCGTGTGTCGGTCGTGCCAACGGTGATGCTGGCCATCCCGTTCACTGTGCTGACGGTGTTCAGTCTCAACATCCTTCTCGTCGAGTTCGGCGCAGCGGACTTCTCCGGCACAGGCGCAGCATTGGGCGCGGTCACCCAAATCGGCCCTCTGGTGACCGTTCTGGTGGTGGCTGGTGCCGGTGCAACCGCGATGTGTGCCGACCTTGGCGCCCGAACGATCCGCGAAGAACTGGACGCGCTGCGGGTCCTGGGCATCAATCCCGTGCAGGCCTTGGTGGTTCCGCGGGTCCTGGCAGCCACATTCGTCGCGCTCATGCTGGCCAGCATGGTGACGATCGTCGGTCTGGCCGGCGGTTTCATCTTCTCCGTCTACGTACAGCACGTGACCCCGGGGGCGTTCGCCGCCGGCATGACCCTGTTGGTGGGGGTCAAGGAGGTGCTCGTCTGTTTGGTGAAGGCAACGCTGTTCGGTCTGGCCGCCAGCCTGATCGCCTGCTACAAAGGGATTTCCGTCGGCGGTGGACCCGCAGGGGTAGGCAACGCCGTCAACGAAACGGTCGTCTTTTCGTTCATCGCGCTGTTCGTGATCAATGTGATCGCAACCGCAGTCGGCGTGCAGGGGACCACGTAATGACCACCGCCGCGCCCAGCACGCTCTTTCCCCGACTCCGGCGCGCCATCAAGCGTCCGGTCGACAGCCTGACCCGAATTGGAGTCCAGGCGGAGTTCTACGGCAAAACAGTGCGGGCCACCGGTGACGCACTTGTCAACTACCAATCGGAATTGCTGCGTCTGATCGCCCAGATGAGTCTCGGCAGCGGGGCCCTGGCCGTTATCGGCGGCACCGTGGCGATCGTCGGATTCCTGACGCTGGCCGGGGGCGCCACCGTGGCGGTGCAGGTCTTCAACTCCCTGGCCGGTATCGGAGTCGAGGCCCTGACCGGCTTTGCATCTGCCTACGTCAACGTCCGAATCGTCACCCCAGTGATCGCCGGCATCGGCTTGGCAGCCACGATCGGCGCTGGTACCACCGCACAACTCGGTGCGATGCGAATCAACGAGGAGATCGACGCACTGGAGGTGATGGGCGTCAGATCGATTGCCTACCTCGCCTCGACGCGGGTGATCGCCGGCGTGATCGTGGTTATCCCTTTGTACTGTATCGCTGTACTCACCTCGTTTCTCGCCGCTCGGGTCGGAACGACGTTGGCCTATGGCCAGTCGACCGGTGTCTACGATCACTATTTCCATACATTTCTGAACCGGGTCGACCTCATCTGGTCGTTCTTTCAGGTGCTCGTCGCGGCGGTGGTGGTGATGTTGATCCACACCTACTACGGCTACTCCGCCTCCGGGGGACCGGCAGGGGTCGGCGAGGCGGTCGGTCGCGCAGTTCGTACATCCCTAATTGTCTTGGTCGCCGTCACGTTATTCGTCTCACT
Source organism: Mycobacterium sp. (assembly GCF_032159565.1). GTDB lineage: Bacteria > Actinomycetota > Actinomycetes > Mycobacteriales > Mycobacteriaceae > Mycobacterium. The sequence continues at coordinate 10,472 of NZ_JAVHWR010000147.1, read as the reverse complement.
GGCGGTGTACGGCCAGTCCGGCAGCTTCAATCTCGCCGGGTGAGACATGGCAACCACATTGGGCAAGCCCCGCCGCCGCGGGTCGGACTCCTTCCCAAACATTCTGTGCCAGCACAATACCGGGCGCTCGTGCTGTCCACCCTGCGCTGACACGCAACTCCCAACGCCCCTGGCGGCTGAGCGGTCGGCGTAACCATGAATCGCGGACGCTCAACGAAAAAAACCCACCACATCCGGTCGGCGCTGACCCTCATCGTCGTTATCGGAGCGTTGATCTGGCTGTCCACCGCGTTCTTCGCAGGCACGTTTCGGTCCTTTGTGTCGGTGACTCTGACCTCGGATCGTGCCGGCCTGGTGATGGAGTCGGGCGGCAAGGTAAAGATGCGGGGAGTCCAAGTGGGCCGGGTCGCCGCGATCGCCGGAGGCAAGAACCCGGTCAGCCTCAGCCTGCAGATATTTCCCGACCAGGTCCGATACATTCCGTCCAACACCGAAGCCGAAATCAAGGCCACGACAGCCTTCGGGGCGAAGTATGTGGAATTAATCTATCCGGACCACCCGAGCCCGCAGCACGTCACCGCGGGGACGGTACTGCATTCGCGCAACGTCAGCACCGAAGTCAACACGGTCTTCCAGGACCTGGTGGACCTGCTGCACCACATCGACCCAGCGAAGCTGAATGCTGTGCTCACCGCGTTCGCAGAAGGGGTTCGGGGGCAGGGCGAGCGGATCGGCGAGGCGACCGCTGACGCCAACGAGGTCCTATTGGCCCTCAACCCGCGGATGGACAACCTCCAACAAGATTGGCACTCGCTCGCGGGATTCAGCGACGCCTACGATGCCGCCGCTCCAAATATCTTGACCACCCTGCGCGCCGTGACGACCACCAGCGCGACCATCACGACTCATGCGAAGGACCTAGATAGGCTGCTCCTCAACTTGATTGGGTTCGCACGGTCGGGTATCAATCTGATCGGACCCCATAAGGCTGACCTGGTCGGAGCAGTCACCACGCTTGAGCCGACGACCAGCCTGTTGATGAAGTACAACCCCGAGTACACCTGTCTGCTGCTGGGCTCGAAGTTTTGGCTGGACAACGGCGGCTACGACATCATCGGCGGCAACGGCAGCGCCGCCGTGCTCGATGGCACTGCCTTATTCGGCTCCGACAGCTACAAATACCCCGACAATCTGCCGATCGTCGCGGCCAAGGGGGGACCTAGCGGCAAGCCGGGCTGCGGGTCGTTGCCGGATGTAGCCAAGAACTATCCGGTACGGCAGTTGGTCACCGACACCGGCTTTGGAACAGGGCTCGATATCAGGCCGAACCCGGGCATCGGCCATCCCTGGTGGGTGAACTACCTCCCCGTCACCCGCGCCGTACCCGAACCCCCCAGATTCCACGGGGAGGGCCCACCGGCCATCGGGCCAGTACCCCCTCCGGGCGCGCCGCCGTATGGCGCACCGCTATACGGGCCGGACGGGAGCCCGCTATGGCCGGGAGTACCGGCGCTACCACCACCGCCGGCCACACCACCGGCAGATCTCGTGCCGGCGGGACCGTAACCCGTAACCATCCCAGGAGGAGGTAAGCGATGAGTACTGACATGCGGGGTGCGCTTTGGCGCGCTGCACTGTTCACCATGGTCTGTGCCCTCGGGATGGGGGGACTGTTCATGGTCTTCGCTCAACTGCGCTTCGAACCCGAGAAGGCCTATCGAGCCGACTTCACCAACGTGTCGGGTCTACAGGAGGGCAACTTCGTGCGGATCGCCGGCGTGGAGGTCGGCAAGGTCAAGAAGGTCACGGTAGAACCGGACTCGACGGTGCTCGTCGAGTTCACCGCCGACGATGCGGTCGTGCTGACTGACGGCACGAAGGCGGCGGTCCGCTATGACGATCTCATCGGTGGTCGATACATGGCCCTGGAGCAGGGCCCCGGTGGGGTGCAGCCTCTGACTCCGGGCCAAACCATACCGATAGACAGAACCGAGCCCGCATTGGATCTGGACGCGTTGATCGGCGGCTTCCGACCACTGTTCCGCGCCCTCGATCCCGACCAGGTCAACGCGCTATCGGGTCAGCTTATTCAAGCGTTTCAAGGACAAGGCGATGCAGTGAACTCGTTCCTGGCGCAGACGGCAACGCTCACAAGCACGTTGGCCGACCGCGACGACGTCATCGGGGAGTTGATCGGCAACCTCAACACCGTGCTGGGAACCCTCGACAATCGCAGCGATCAGGTTGCCAAAGCAGTCACTTCATTGTCGGAATTGGTCAGGGGTCTCGCCGCGCGCAAGACCGATATCAGCACCGGTATGGCGGACGTCAACGAGGCCGCCCGGACGGTCGGCGACCTCCTCGAACATGCACGTCCAGCGTTCAAAGAGACCGTCGCGCAGACCGATCGCGCGGCGGGGATTGTGGTAGCTGATCACGACTACGTCGACCACCTGCTGAACACGCTGCCCGACGTCTATCAGACACTCGCCCGCCAAGGCCTCTATGGCGATTTCTTTAGCTTCTACCTCTGCAATGTCTCTCTGAGACTGAATGGCAAGGGCGGACAACCCGTTTACGTGAAGGTGGTCAGCCAGGCCACGGGACGGTGCGCCCCAAAATGAAGTCATTCACCGAACGCAACCGCTATGTCATCGGTGGCATTGGCCTAGCGCTCACGGTCGGGGCCGCGATCGGCGCCGTGCAATATCAACACTTGCCGTTGTTCAACTCAGGCCGGAACTACGAGGCCTACTTCGCCGAGGCTGGTGGCCTGACAAACGGTGCTGCTGTACAGGTTTCAGGCTCTCCAATCGGGCAGGTATCGAGTGTCTCATTGGACGGCCAGCGCGTCCTCGTCAAATTCAAAATCAACCGCGATGTACACCTGGGAGACCGTACGGAGGCGGCGGTCAAGGCTAAGAGCCTGCTCGGTGCCAAGATTCTCGAGGTCACGCCGCGCGGCGACGGTCAGCTAACTGACACCATCCCGCTGGAGCGCACCACGCCTGCCTACCAGTTACCCGACGCCCTTGGCGATTTGACCTCCACCGTTAGCGGACTGAACACCACTCAGCTGTCGGACTCGCTGCGGGTGTTGGCTCAGACATTTCAAAACACCCCCGGCGATCTGAAGGCCGCCGTCCAGGGTGTGGCACGGTTTTCCCAAACCCTCGACAACCGCGACGCCCAACTACGCGCCCTGCTGGCCAGCGCCAACAAAGCCACTACGGTGTTGGCGCAGCGAACCGATCAAATCGCCAGCCTGATCGCGAACACCAACGAATTGTTCGTCCAGCTGCAAACCGAAAGCGCAGCACTGGATCACATCGCCGGCCACATCTCCTACCTGTCACAGCAATTGAGTGCCTTCGTCGCTGACAACCGCGCCCAAATGAAGGGAGCGTTAGACAAACTCAACGGGTTACTGACGGTGGTCGACAACCGCAAGGAGCGCGTTCAGAAGGCGATCAAGCTTCTCAACACTTACGTGATGTCACTCGGGGAATCGGTGGCATCTGGGCCTTTTTTCAAGGCGTATATCGCCAACCTGCTCCCAGGCCAGTTCGTGCAACCATTTGTTGACGCCGCGTTCTCCGACCTCGGGCTGGACCCGAACGTGCTGCTGCCCTCCGAGCGCGTGGATCCGCCAACCGGCCAACCCGCGACTCCCGCACTGCCGGTCCCGTACCCGCGCACAGGCCAGGGCGGCGCACCAAACCTCACGCTGCCCGACGCCATCACAGGAAAACCCGGCGACCCGCGCTACCCGCACCGCGAGCCACCGCCCGCGCCGCCACCGGGGGGACCACCGCCGGGGCCACCTGCAACGGCACCGCCCGGGTTGCAGTCCGTCCCCGAACCGACCCCGTCGCCGGTCTACCAGCCTGCACCCAACGAACCACAGCAGCCCGGCCCCACACCGGGGTTAGCTCCTACTCAGGGGGGACCGTCATGACGACTCGCAAGGTCAGAATCGGCGCAGCGTTGATCCTGGTGCTCGTGCTCATTGCTGGCGCCGTAGTGGCGCTTCGCCCGGACCACGCAGGGGGCAGGACGACCGTAGTCGCCTACTTCGACAACAGCAACGGCATATTCCAAGGTGACGAGGTGCGCATCCTGGGGGTCCGGGTGGGGAACATCCACTCGATCGTCCCCGAGCCGCAACGCGTAAAGGTCACATTCTGGTTCGACGACCACTACGCGGTGCCCGCTGACGTGAAGGCCGTGATCGTGGCGCCGTCGCTGGTCACCTCACGCGCCATCCAGCTCACGCCCACTTACAGCGGCGGTCCCGCCCTGCAGGACAACGCCGTCATCCCGCAGAGTCGCACTGCCGTGCCCATGGAGTGGGATGACTTCCGTAAGCAGGTCGAAAAGCTCACTAAGGAACTGCAGCCGACAGAGCCGGGCGGGGTCAGCGCCCTAGGCGCCTTCGTCACCACCGCCGCCGACAATCTGCGCGGGCAGGGCGGCAATATCCGTGACGCGGTCATCAAACTAGCCCAGGCGATCTCGGTTCTGGGTGATCACAGCACCGACATCTTCGCCACGGTCAGAAACCTGGCGACCCTCGTCTCGGGATTGCAGTCGAGCGCCGACGCGATGGGCCAGCTCAACGGCAACCTGGCGGCGGTGTCGGCATTGTTGGCCGACGACCCCAACGAAGTCGGGAACGCGGTCAGCGACCTCGACACCGCAGCCGCCGACGTGCAGGGATTCATCTCCGACAACCGTGAGGCGCTCGGCACGACCTCGGACAAGCTGGCGTCAGTTTCGAAAGCGCTCGTTGACAGCCTCGATGACATCAAGCAAACCCTGCACATCGCGCCGAACTCGCTGCAGAACTTCATGAACATCTACGAACCGGCCCACTCCTCACTCACCGGAATACTGGCGGTCAACAACTTCGCCAACCCCATCAGCTTCCTGTGCGGGGCCGTGCAAGCAGCATCGCGGTTAGGCGCCGAACAGGCCGCGAAGCTCTGCGTGCAATACCTGGCACCGATCATAAAGAACCGGCAATACAACTTCCCGCCGATTGGCTTAAACCCGTTGGTGGGCACGAACGCTCGACCCAACGAGATCACCTACAGCGAAGACTCATTGCGACCCGATTACGTGCCGACTCAGCCAGCACCGGGATCGACGGCATCCCCAGCAGCCGCGACGAACCCGCCACCAGCTGCCGGGGATGTTGCGGCGTCGGATGCCGGGCCGCCCCCGCTGGCCGCAGAGTCGACCGCAACAATTCCATCGGCCGGTCTGCAAGGACTCATGCTGCCGCCTGGAAGTGGGTCATGACACGAATCCGCTGCAGGAGCAGGGTAGTCGGCGTGATCGTCGTGCTGGCCGTGGCCGCCTCCGCAGGGTGTGGGTGGCGTGGAGTGAACTCCCTAGCGCTGCCGGGTACCAAAGGTGGCGGACCGGGAGCCTACGAGGTGAAAGCGCAGCTGCCCGATGTCACCACCATCCAACAGAATTCGCGGGTGCGGGTCGGCGACGTGACAGTGGGCAACGTGACGAAGGTTGCACTCGAAGGTTGGCACGCGCTGATCACGATGACCATCGATGCTGACGTCGATCTGCCCGCGAACGCCACAGTCAAGGTGGGCCAAACAAGCCTCCTGGGTTCGGCGCACATCGAGCTCGCAGCCCCGACTGACGTACCGCCGCAAGGCAAGCTGCACAACGGCTCGCTGATCGCTCTGGCCAAAGCGGGCGCTTATCCAACCACCGAGCAGACCTTGGCAGCTGTGTCGCTGCTGCTCAACGGTGGCGGAATCGGACAAATCCAAGACATCACCAAAGCATTCAGCACCGCGTTCGCCGGCCGCGAGGACGTGCTGAAGAGCCTGATCGAACAGCTGGGCCAGTTCACTGCCCATCTCAATCAGCAGTCCGACGACATCATCGTCGCGAGCACCAGCCTGAACCACCTGGTGGGCAAATTCGCCGATCAGAAGCCTGCTCTGGACGTGGCGTTGCAGACCCTTCCGGATGCGTTAGCGGTACTCAATGACCACCGCGACCAACTCGCCACAGCGCTCGACGAGCTAGGCAAGTTCAGTGCGTTGACCGCTGACTCGGTGAATCGCACCAAGGAATCCTTGACACATGAGCTGAAAGACCTTGCACCGGTGCTGCAGTCATTGGCCAACGCCGGCCCGGCGCTGACCCGCTCACTGAGTGGCCTGGTGACATTTCCGTGGCCAACGGAAAACGTCCAGAACTGGTTCCGCGGCGATTACGCAAATTTGAACGTCGTTCTGGATCTGACGCTGAGCCGACTCGACTCCGCCCTATTCACCGGCACCCGCTGGGAGGGCAACCTGACGGAATTGGAGATGCAGTGGGGCCGCACGATCGGCCAGATTCCCAGCCCGTACACCGCCGCAAATCCGTTGATTGCCCCCTACCGGGCCGATCAGGGGCCATAACGTGTATCTCACACGGCAAACGAAGATCCAGTTGGCCATCGTCACGGTCGTGGCCACTGTCGGCGGCTCCACCATGGCCCTGAACTACGTGGAATTGCCAGATCTGCTGTTCGGGGCCGGGCACTACAGGGTCAGCGTGGAACTGCCTCGAGCGGCGGGGCTCTACGCCAACGGCAACGTCACCTATCGCGGCGTCGAGGTTGGTCGAGTCGACGACGTGCACCTCAACGACGAGGGTGTGCAAGCCGTGCTGTCACTCAAATCGAACATTCCGATCCCGGCCGACGTGGACGCTGAGATACACAGCGTCTCGGCCCTCGGCGAACAGTACGTCGCCCTGCTTCCCCGCAGCGCCAATGGCGTCCGCCTGAAAGACGGTGATGTGATAGCGGAGAACCGAACATCGGTCCCACCGGATATCAATTCCCTCGTCGATGCTGCTGACCGAGGCATCGAAGCGATCCCCCACGGCGATCTGACGACCGTGATCGACGAGTCGTACACAGCCATCGCCGGTTTGGGCCCGGAGATCTCGCGGATCGTCAAGGGGTCCACGCAATTGGCGATAGACGGCCGCAACAACATTGAGCCACTCACCAGGCTGATCGATCAATCCCAACCAGTGCTGCAATCGCAGGCCGACACCGCGGGCGCCATCCAGACTTGGGCCGCCCACGCGGCCACCATCACCGGCCAGCTACAGACCCACGACAGCGCTGTAGCTAGCGTTCTCGAGCATGGAGGCCCGGCCGCTGATGAAGCACGCCAATTGCTGGAACGGCTGCAGCCGACGCTGCCGATCGTGCTCGCCAACTTAGTCAGCGTCGGTCAGGTGGCCATCACCTACCAGAACGGCATTGAGCAGTTGCTGGTCCTGGTACCGCACGGTGTTTCGGTGATGCAGGCCGGCGAGGTTACGCGGCGAAACAACAAGTCGCCCGACGTCGGTCAACTGATTGATTTCCAACTCAACCTGAATCTGCCCCCTCCCTGCACGACCGGTTTCCTGCCGCCTCAGCAGCAGCGAACCGACAACTTCGAAGACTCCCCAGATCGCCCCGAGGGCGACCTGTACTGCCGGATACCGCAGGACTCGGCGTTTAATGTGCGCGGTGCGCGCAACATTCCGTGTGAGACCGTGCCGGGCAAGCGCGCGCCTACGGTGAAGATGTGCGAGAGCGACGAGCAGTATGTACCGCTCAACGACGGGTTGAACTGGAAGGGCGATCCCAACGCCACCCTGTCAGGCCAAGGTATTCCCCAGCTGCCGCCAGGCGCAGTCCCTTCGCATCCGACGGGCACGGAGCCACCACCAATAGCGGTGGCCCAGTACGACCCGGCGACCGGAACCTATCTCGGCCCCGACGGAAAGGTGTACACACGGTCTGACCTCGCTGAAACTCCGTCCGGACCGCCCACCTGGCAGAAGATGCTTATACCACCGGGTTAAAGCAACACCGACGCTTCACCCAGTAAGCTCACCGTTACCCCGGGCGCGGCTCATGGATCCCTGAAACCTCCCCGCAGACGCCCAAAACATGCCCACTGGCCATCGCGCACGCCCCGGCCGACGATATCGGATGGCGGGACGATTGGGTTGACCAAGGCGATTGGCAATGGCCGGATCAGTGGTCCGGCGGATCTTGGAATGTGCCGCTGTCTGCGGGCGCAGCCGTTGACCGCCGTTAAGCTATGCGGTGGGTCGCCCTGGCACCTCGCGGTGGGTCCGCCCAAACCGAGCACCAGCCGCCGCTCAAGTATCTGAGACGCGTCGAGACCGGCGACGTCCGCCACCCAGGGACAATGTTGCGGGGGAGAGCCGTTGTCCAGCAACTGAATCGGGCCTGCCGGATGGTTTGCGTGACGCCCGCAACTCCGTGCGCCGAGCGAGGCCGGAGCCGGTCAGGTGTGCCCTGAACGGCTTGGAACCCCCACATCCGTGCGGTGCCTGTCGTTGCCGCGGGACACCGAAGGAACACAATTGAGCACACCAGCGCCCACCGGCGACCACAAGTCATCTCCGATGGTGTCGGCCGGCTCACATTTTGCGGTTCCGCAGGCGACACCCTTCTGCACCGAGTTTCCCCGATGGCTGCACACCTACAATCATCACCGCGGCCACACCGCCCTCGGCGGCCACCCGCCATCCGTGTACCTAACCTCTCAGGTCAGTTCACCTAGCTAGGTTAGGAAGCGAACGCCACGAGGCGCCGTTTCCAATCGCCGGAGCTGGTCTCTGATTCATCGCAGGTGATCTCGGTGGCAGTCGATGATTCCGTCTCCCGTTCTGCGACGGATCTCGCCTCTGTCAGGTCGGCGGTTGCCTCGTCCACGATCCTTGCGTCTTGATCGCATACTTGGCTGCTGGTCCACACCACTGTGGTGACCAGGGACGCGCGGGCATCGACAGGTGCGCAGGACACGAAGCGGCGCTGCTCGGCGCCGTCGTCAGACTTGAGCGACCCGTGGACGACAAACGGTACATCGGCGGTAACATCTGTGAACGGCGAATTGCCTTCTGTCAGAAGCGCTTCGATGACATGTATCCCGCTGGCTTGCCATAGCGCCACGTCGGCGTGAATCCTGCGGTAGCGTTCGTCGCCGTCACATGCGAGGTCGATGACCGGTTCCCCCGGTTCGTTCAGAGACACCCAAATGACCCCGTATCGCTCGGCGCATGGATGGGCCTTCAGATGAGCGTGTTCGGGTATCGCGAGACCGGAGGGTCTGAACACGCAACGGCCCCCATCGCCGAAGGTCCAACCATGATTCGGACACACCAGGCGGCCCTCGCTGACCACTCCGTTGCTGAGGACCGTCTTGCGGTGCGTGCACCGGTCGGGAGCGGCCACGACCGCCCCTCTCGGGCCGCGCCACAACACGAGGTCGCGGCCCAACAGTCGCACTGCGGCCGGCGTGTCCTGAACATCCGCCGAGGACGCCACCGGTAACCATTGGCGACCTAGAGCGCCAGCTGCACTGAATACCATTAACGTGCTGTTCATTGGGTAAATATCTCCTCTAGTACGTACGTGGCGGACACACTTGACGACGGGGGGGCTCTCCCGTAGCTTAATCTTAGTAAGCTAAGCCGTCCAACAGGAGGTAAACGCCTTGTCATCACCTATCGACGGGCGGGGTGCGACAGCCCCGGCCTATGAGCCGGGAACGATGCTGCCCGAGGAGTTTGAAGAGCAGTTCTGTGACCAACTCATGGGGGACTGGCTGCAGATGCCGCGGGTTGGTCCTCCGCCGCACGCCACTCCTGAGCAGGCCCGGATCTACCACGCGACATGGATGAAATACTTCTCCTTCTTCGCCTGGAGCTTCCCCAGCTGGCTCATGAACGCCGCAACGCGGTGTCCCTATCAGGATGTGCGAGTCGCGGTCATCGGTGACTGCGTCGACGAAGAAGTCGGCGACAGCGAAGCTGACGACCTTTCACATATCGAGCTGCTCTACCGCGAGGTGGAAGCCCTCGGCATGCCGCGCGAAGAGGTGTTCGCTGCCGAGCCGACCGGGCCGATACTGACGGCACTGCAGGCCTTCGACAACCTGAGCCGCACCCTGACGTGGGTCGGCTCGTTCGCCGCCGTCGCAGCCCTCGAGATAGCCCAGTCCCAACGTGGTATCAAGGCCCGCGAGCGGATGACCACCAGCAAGGAGACCGAGGCCTACCAGGAATCGTTCGGCGGCCGCGCCTTCCATGAGCGGTTGGGTCTGCCGGCCGAGTCGCTGGTCTTCCTCGCTCACCATGGGTATAAGGACATGGCCCACGGAGGTGGCGAACTGGCGCTCGTCGCAAAATATGCCTACACCAAAGAGCTTCAGAACGAAGCGATCTGGGCAGCGAAAGCCAGCGCCAAAGTGCTCGGTGTGATGCATACCGAGATGGTGAAGCTCGCTCACGAAGCAGCAGGCCTGGAAATCGATCCGAGGTTCATGACCCAGGTTTGAGCACAAACCCTTAAAGCGCACAAGGTGATGTATTCCAGCTTGCTTGGGTCGTGTCGCGGCGCCACCACGCACGCC
>NZ_JAVHWR010000152.1:0-78820 GCF_032159565.1 Mycobacterium sp. | reverse complement strand
GGTGCGGCAAGACGACGACGCTGAACATCATCGGAGGATTCACCGCGCCGTCCTCGGGTGTGGTGCGCATTGCCGGAAACGACATGACCAAACGGCCGCCCAACAGGCGCCCGGTCAACACCGTCTTTCAGTCCTACGCGTTGTTCCCGCACCTCAACGTCATCGAGAACGTCTCGTTCGGTTTGAGGATGGCTCGCGTGCATAAGCGCGAACAGCGGACTCGCGCACACGAAGCCCTCAGCCTGGTCGGCCTTGGGACGTTCGCCGAACGTCCGGTCAGCCAGCTCTCGGGAGGGCAGGCGCAACGCGTCGCGATCGCTCGAGCGCTCGTCAACAAGCCCAGTGTGCTGCTGCTCGACGAACCTCTCGGTGCGCTTGACTTGAAGCTGCGTAAGCGGCTGCAGACCGAGCTTTCGTTGATCCAGCGTCATGTCGGTACGACGTTCGTTTTCGTCACCCACGACCAGGAAGAGGCGATGGCCCTCGCGGACCGCATCGTCATCTTGAACGAAGGACGTATCGAGCAGATCGGAACGCCGGAGGAGATCTACCGACGGCCGGCCAGCCTGTTCGCAGCCGACTTCATCGGGGAATCGAATATTTTTCACGGCAACAAGAAGGGGGACACCTTCGTACTGAAAAACGGTGCGAGGGTTCCGATCTCGGGACACGCGCCGGATGCCTGCAGCTCGCTGGTGGTCCGGCCGGAAGCCCTGCGGATCGGCAAGGACGGTTTCATCGGCGCACAAGTGCTCTCGCGTGGTTATCTCGGGTCGATTACTCGCATGGTGCTTCAGCTGGAGAATTCCGAATTGCAGGTCGTGTCGTCGTTGAACGACGGCGACATTGAGAATCTCGCTGAAATCGGCCTCGAATCGGGTGACTTCGTGAAGCTGTCCTGGTCGACGGAAGCAGCCCATCCGCTGGTAGCCCACTGAGAGTCAGGAAGTCGCATGTCCCGAATCACAGAAGTAAAACTGAGCCGCCGCTCGTTCGTCGGCGGAGCGTTGATGCTCGGCGCGGCAAGCCCGATGCTGTTGTCGGCATGCTCGTCGGCGAGTGACTCGTCAGGCGGCGGATCCGGCGGCGGTGGAAACGTCAATTGGCTGACGTGGTCGGACCATTACTCGCAGGACCAGCTCGCCAAGGTCGCCGATACGACCAAGATCACCGGACGGCCGAAGCTGTTCTCCGACAACGCTGATGCCTTGCTTCAGGTGAAGCAGACCGGGTCGCAGTTCGACATGGTCTCGGCCGACGCGCTGTGGGTGAAGAAGTACATGGAGGAAGGCTTGATCGAGCCGTTCGACCTGGCGTCGATCTCGTCGAGTTCTCAGCTGTACCCGATGGCCACCAAGTTCGAGTTCCTCAACGATCCCAAGGGCGCGTTGGGATATCCGTTCTCGTGGTCGACGGTGCAGATCTACTTCAACCCCGACAAGGTCAAGACTCCGCCGACGTCGTGGGAGTCGCTGACCGACCCGATGTACAAGGGCATGATCGTCGCGGAGAACATTCCGACCGACCTGATGGCGATCGCAGGGATCGCCACCGGTGCCAAAGGGTCACCCTATGCACAGACGCCCGACCAGATCTCGTCGTCGTCCAACTTCCTGAACGCCCTGAAGCCGAACGTGGTGAAGCTCGCCTCGCAGAACAACGAGATCGTCACCATGATGGCCAGCGGGGAAGCCGCGATCGGCATCTCGAACCTCGGCACCGATGTGCGTGTCAAGGATGCAGGCGGCCCGGAACTCAAGTCCGCGTACCCACCCGAGGGCACGATCGGCTTCATCGACTCGGAGATGATCGTCGCCAAGGGCGCGAACAAGGCTCGGGTCAAGCCGTTCATGGATGCGATGCAGCAATCGGAGTGGATTGTCGCGAACTTCACCACGAACTGGCGTCCACTGTTCAACCAGAAGGCCGCCGAGGCCCTGACGGCCGATCCGAAGACGGCCGACAACGCCAAACGGCTTTTCATGACCAATCCGGAGAAGGCGTTGCAGATGACCCTCAAGGGGCCGGCCCAGGATCAGCAGGCCTACACCGAGGCGTTCAACAAGGTCTTCGGGGCGTGAGATGACCGTAGCCTCCTATGCCCGCGATGCGGGCGGGGGGTCGGATGACGCGGAACCACGACGCGCTGACGCCAAGAAGGAACGCCGAGATTGGCGTCAGTTCGTCGGGTTCGTACCGGCCGCAATCCTTTTCGGGGTGTTCTTCATCGCTCCGTTGTGCCTGATCGTCGTCTACTCGTTCTGGCTCACCAAGAACTACGAGTTGGTGCCCGACTTCACCTCGGCCAACTACAAGACGATCCTGGGTACGGGCACGTACGTGCGGACATTCGGCAAGACCGTGCTGATGGCCGCCCTGGCGACGCTCACTGCGCTGGCACTGGCCTTTCCGTTCTGCTATTGGCTGGTGCGCTATGTCCCGAAGAAGCTGCAGCGGGTCGGGCTGCTGCTGGTGATCCTGCCGTTCTGGACCAGTTATCTGCTGCGGGTGTACGCGTGGGTGGCGATCCTCGGCGACAACGGCGCGATCAATTCGATGCTCAAAGCGCTCGGTCTGACCGACGGCCCGATCCGGCTGTTCCTGTACGACAACCCCGGCGTGTTCATCGTCTTGGTCTATCTGTACTTCCCGTTCGCGGCGCTCACGCTGTATGCATCTCTGGAGAGATTCGACTGGCGGCTTCTGCATGCAGCGGTTGACCTCGGCGCCACACCGATGCGCGCCATCGCCAACACTCTCCTTCCGCAAATGCGGCTTGCGTTGGTGACGGCCGGAATCTTCGTATTCATCCCGATTCTCGGCGAGTACCTCGCACCGTCGGCGATCGGCGGTACGCACGGCGTGATGATGGGCAACCTGGTGGCCAACTTCTTCTCCGGCTACCTGCTCCCGCTCGGGGCAGCGGCCAGCGTGTTGATCGCGCTGGTGATCACCATCGTGTTGATCGTCTTCCGGCGCAGTCTGGATACCAAGGAAATCTATGTCTGACGATCTTGCGGCGGTGAATCCGCGGGCCCGGCTGTTCAGGATCATCCTGTCGTTCTACGGCGTCGGCATCTACATCTTCCTGTTTGCCCCGATCGCCGTGATGATCCTGCTGTCCTTCAACACGTCCAGGGTTGTCGGCTTTCCGATGGCGGGGTTCACCACCGACTGGTATTCGCGGCTTACGCACGACACCGTGATTCTCAATGCGCTCGAGAAGTCGTTGATCGTGGCGTTCTGGGTCACCGTGCTCTCTACCGTCATCGGCACCATGGCAGCCTTCCCGCTGGTGCGCGCCAACATCAAGAACCGTGGCGGGGTACGGGTCTTCATCACCCTGCCGATCATGATGCCCGGTTTGCTCATCGGCGTCGCCATCCTGGTGCTGGTGACCAATGTGCTGCACATCCAGCCATCGCTTTACACCGCCATCATCGGACAGACGGTCCTTGCCACACCGTTCGTCGTCCTGGTGGTGTCATCACGGTTGGAGGCGTTGGACCGCAACCTCGAGCGCGCCGCCGCCGATCTCGGCGCCAACGCACCGCAGCGAATCCTCTTCGTAGTGCTGCCGCTCATCTATCCCGGGATCATCGCGGGAGCGCTGATAGCACTCACGCTCTCGTTGGATGAGTTCATCGTCACCAACTTCATCATCGGTGCGGACCAGACACTGCCGATTTACATCTACAACCAACTCAAGTTCGGTATCACGCCGGAGGTCAACGCGTTGGCGACGCTGATGCTGGTCGGCACGTTGGCCGTCGCAGGCATGACCTTCGGGGCGCTGCGGCTGGTGAAGGTACTCGCATCGGTCACCAAGACCACCAAACGATCGGAAGAACCCGCTAGTGCATGAGCGTGACGTTTCTGTAGTGCTCGAGGCTTTTCTCGACTCTTCGCTCGACGAAGTGCTGACCTGGTTGAGCACCGAGGTGCCCGAAGTCACCGCCGTCGAGGTCGGCGCAGGAGGCTACGCGCCGCACCCCCATCTGGACCCCGATGCGCTGCTGGGCGACGCGTCGGCAAGACAGGCGTGGCTGGACAAGCTCGGCGCCAATGGAATCCGGCTCGACGCATTGAACGTGTGGGGCAACCCGTTACACCCCGACAAGTCGATCGCCGATAATCACGACGCCGCGTTGCGCCGCGCTGTTCGGTTGGCCGGTGAACTCGGCACCGACACGATCGTGGCGATGTCGGGTGCCGCCGCCGGCGCCATGGGTGACCATGCCGCGGTGTTCGGCGCCGGAGGCTGGCTGCCGTATCTGGAGGGAGTGCACGACCGCCAATGGGAGGAGTCGGTCGTGCCGTACTGGTCGCAACTCTCCGAGTTCGCGGCCAAGGAGAACCCCGACGTCAAGATCTGTATCGAGCTGCACCCTGGGACGACCGTCTACAACGTCGAGACCTTCGAGAAGTTCATCACCCTGGGCGAGAACCTTTTCGCCAACCTCGACCCCAGCCACTTCTTCTGGATGCAGATGGACGCCGACCGGGTGGTTGAGCGAATCATGCCGCGAATCGGTCACGTACACGCCAAGGACGTGACGTTCAACGACGATGCGCTGGCCCTTAACGGCCTCCTCGACCACAGATGGCCGTCAAGCCCGGAGAAGATGCCGTGGAACTTCTCGGTTCCCGGTCACGGCAAGGATGCCCAGTGGTGGCATCAGTTCATCGCCCGCTTCGACGGCTCGGCGGTCCGCGCGTTCTCCATCGAACACGAGGACCCGTTTGTGGACTCGAAGACCGGGGTCAAGGAGAGCGCCGTTCTTCTCAAGTCGGCGCTGGCCGAATCCCACTGAGCGAATGACGCACACGAAATACAGGAGGCATAGCCAATGACCGAGCGACTCAAAGTCGGTGTCGTCGGTGCCGGAGTGATCGCGCAGGTCATGCACCTGAACTACTTGCGCGAACTGTCCGGCCGCTTCGAAGTCGTCGCACTGTGCGACATTTCGGATGTAAACGTCAACAACAACGCCGACCGATACGACGTCGGCAAGCGGTATACCGACTGGCAGGACATGCTCGACGATGCTGACATCGATGCCGTCTTGATCCTGACTTCAGGTAGCCACGCGCCGATCGCGATCGCGGCGGCGAATGCGGGTAAGCACGTCCTGGTCGAAAAGCCGATGTGTTTCTCGGTCGCCGAAGGTCTGGAAATGAAGTCCGCCGCCGACGCGGCGGGTGTGACGCTGATGGTGGCTTATCCCAAGCGTTACGACCCGGCATTCGAGCGTTTCCGCGACATTGCCGTGAATGTCGCCGAGCCGCGGCTCATGCGGGTCACCACATTCGAGTCGCCCTTTCTCCCGTACATCGGCCATTACGCGCTGGCGCCCGTGGCCCCGATCCCCAACGATGCGATAGAGACCCTCACGGCGGCAACACAGGCCAGCATCACCCGGGCCATCGGCGAGGCGAATCCGTTCCTTCGCGAGGAGTATCACCTGGTACTGCTGGACACACTCGTCCACGAGCTGAATACAGTGCGCGGCGTGCTCGGTGAGCCGACCAGCCTGGAATACGTCGATATGCAACCCGGCCAGTTGACCGTCATCCTCAAGTTCGGCGACCTGTCGGTACCGATCAATTGGATGGATCTTCCCGGAATCACCCGCTACGGAATGGAATTCGCACTCTACGGCCCGCAGCAGCGGGTCACTTTGAGCTTCCCGTCGCCGTTCCTGCGCAGCGCGCCGGCGACCGTAGAGATCATCGAGGGCGAACCGGGCACCACCAAATCGCGCAGCATCAGCGAAATCACCTCGTATGACAGCGCGTTCAAGCTCGAACTGGAAGCCTTCCATCGCTGTGTCACGACAGGGGAGGCGCCGGCAACGGGTGCAGAAGACGCAATTCACGACCTCGCACTGTGCGAGGCCATTATCCGGTTCGTTCAAGACCCGCGGCCGATCTCCGATCCGAGCGCGATCCGCGCCGTGGCATCCGCCAACTAGAGAGAATGCGAAACATGAGCAACGACAGCGAAATCATCGTCGCGAACGCGCCGGTCAGCTACGGCGCCTTCGAGGTGACGATCGGATTCGATCCGAACGTTCCTGACGGAGACGACATCCTGGACCAGGTCAGTGCTGCCGGCTATGCAGGCATCGATCTCGGCCCGGTCGGCTATCTGGGCAGCACCGAGAACCTCGGCGCGAAGCTCGCCAAGCGGAGCTTGGGTCTAGCGGGTGCATATCTCGAGCTGCCCTACGCCGACCCGGAGATGCTGGAGAAGACCCTCCCCGAACTCGACGCGATGCTCGACATCTTCGACGCCATCAGGCCGCTCGGACTGGGCCCGGACCCACGTCCGACGTTGGCGGACCTCGGAGTCGGCGACGGCGCGGATTTCCGTCGCAACAACCCGGGTTCGGGTGCACGCAATCCGGCCAGCGGATACACCGAGGAACAGTGGGCCGAGTTTGCCAGGGGAATGGCCATCGTGGTCGACCGGTGCCGGTCGCGCGGGTACCAACCGGTGTTCCACAACGAGACGGGCACATTCGTCGAAGCGCCGGAGGAGGTGAGTCGAATGCTGGCGGTTTCGGAGATCGGCCTGTGCATGGACGCGGGCCATTTCCTGGTCGGCGGCGGCGATCCGGTTGAGTACGTGAAGAAGTGGTCCAACCGCATCGACCATGTCCATATCAAGACCGCGGACCTGCCACGTTTCCAGCAGATCGTCGATAAGGGACTTCCCACCAACGCGATCTGGGAGCACGAGGTCTTCCCGAAGCTGGGCGAGGGCGCGCTGGATGTCGACGCGTTCTTGGCCGCTCTGCGTGAGATCGATTACGCGGGTTGGCTCGTCGTCGAGCAGGACATCTTCCCAACCACAGCGGAGCGGTTCGCGCAGGCGGCCGCCGATCAGCGGGCCAACCGTGAATTCCTCCTGGAGCGGGGCCTGTGAGCAATCCTTTTCGGTTCGGCCTGATCGGTGGCGGCCGGATGGGCCGCACCCATCTGCGGGGCCTGGAAGGGTCGACCGACGTCGAGGTGGTGGCCGTTACAGAGCCGGCAGAGACCGCGGCAGCCGCGCTGCGCGAACGGGGGCTGTCGGTGTTTTCCACCGCAGACGAAATGTTCGCCGGCTCGGAGCTCGACGGCGTGTTGATCGCCGTGCCGACACCGCAACACATCGACACCACTCGCCGGGCGCTGGAAGCGGGCCTGCCGGTGTTGTGCGAGAAGCCATTCGGTCTGGTGCCCGACGACGCGAGGGCGGCGGGCGTTCTCGCGCGCGATAAGGGCCTCGCCTTGCAGATCGCCTACTGGCGTCGATTCGTCCCTCGGTTGTCGACGCTGCGCGGCGATCTGGCCGACGGCAAATATGGCACCGTGCACTTTCTGGTGTGCGCACAGTGGGACGAGGCCCCGCCGCCGCTGTCTTTTCGCAACGACAGCGGCGGAATCTACATCGATATGGGTGTGCATGAGATCGACCAGACGCTCTGGTTGCTCGGTCAGGACTTCGATGAGGTCACCGCGCACGCTTACCCGACGACCGAAGATCCTGGTGCTCAGAACGACGTGGACAGCACGCAAGCGCTGGTGATGCTGTCCGGCGGCGCATCGGCGGTGATATCGCTGGGGCGGTTCTACAAGGGCGGCGATGTCGTCTCCGTTGCGCTTTTCGGCTCAAAGGATCACACCCGATTCGACGTGGTGTCGCCGGAGACCGGCGAGGGACCGCAGCTGCATGCTCTGAAGCTGCAGGCCGAGGCGTTCGCCCGGCATGCGCGTGGAGCGGCACAGGAGGGCACGACGGCGCAGGAGGCCGCTCGAGTTCTCGAACTCGCCCACGGCCTGACGGAAGCCGCGGGCGTCGCGGTGCTCGGGGCCGCGACCATCTAGGGCACGACACCTCACAGTCAAGGCCGAATTGAGTCGTTGACGGTGCCGTAACAAGTTCGCCATTCAATGTTCCTATCGTTGGCCGGTCAAGGGTCCGTGCAGCCGAAGCGGGCGACGAGCGATAAGGAACCAATCCGTGAGTGGAAACGCCGTGCGTCTGCAGGCAATCAACGATGTCCAGGCGTACGTACCTCCTCCAAAGAGCTTCGACCCCGGTGAGGAACCCGGAGAAATCTTCGGGTCGAACGTCTTCACCATGTCCGAGATGCGGCTGCGGATGCCGAAGGCGATGTACAAGTCCGTCGTCGCGACCATCGAGAAAGGCGCCAAGCTCGACCCGTCGGTCGCAGACTCCGTCGCCTCGGCGATGAAGGACTGGGCCCTGTCCAAGGGCGCCACCCACTACGCCCACGTCTTCTACCCGATGACGGGGCTGACCGCCGAGAAGCACGACAGCTTCCTCGAGCCGGTCGGTGACGGGCAGACACTGGCCGAGTTCGCGGGTAAGACCCTGGTCCAGGGCGAGCCCGACGCGTCCAGCTTCCCGTCCGGCGGCCTGCGTAGCACCTTCGAGGCACGCGGCTACACCGGCTGGGACGTCACCAGTCCGGCTTACATCCTGGAGAACCCGAACGGCAACACGCTGTGCATCCCGACGGTGTTCGTCTCGATGACCGGTGAGGCACTGGACTACAAGACGCCGCTGCTGCGCAGCCAGCAGGCGATGGGTGCCGAGGCCGAGCGCATCCTGAAGCTGTTCGGGCACAAGGACTTCGACCACATCGTGTCATTCTGCGGCCCCGAGCAGGAGTACTTCCTGGTCGACAGGCACTTCTTCCTGGCGCGTCCCGACCTGATCAACGCGGGCCGCACCCTGTTCGGCTCCAAGCCGCCCAAGGGCCAGGAGTTCGACGACCACTACTTCGGCGCCATCCCCGACCGGGTGCTGGGCTTCATGATGGACACCGAGCGTGAGCTGTTCAAGCTCGGCATCCCGGCCAAGACCCGTCACAACGAGGTCGCGCCGGGCCAATTCGAGATCGCCCCGATGTTCGAGCGGGCCAACATCGCCGCCGACCATCAGCAGCTTCTGATGACGACGTTCAAGACCATCGCCAAGAAGCACGGCATGGAGTGCCTGTTCCACGAGAAGCCGTTCGCCGGCGTCAACGGATCGGGCAAGCACGTCAACTTCTCGTTGGGCAACGCGCAGTTCGGCAGCCTGCTGGTGCCGGGTGACACCCCGCACGAGAACGCTCAATTTCTGGTGTTCTGCGCCGCGGTGATCCGTGCAGTGCACAAGTTTTCGGGGCTGCTGCGGGTCTCGGTGGCCTCGGCCACCAACGATCACCGCCTCGGCGCCAACGAGGCCCCACCCGCCATCATCTCGATCTTCCTCGGCGATCAGCTGGCCGATGTCTTCGAGCAGATCGCCAAGGGTGCGGCCACGTCGTCAAAGGGCAAGGGCACGATGATCATCGGCGTCGACACGCTTCCCGAGCTGCCGACCGATCCGGGTGACCGCAACCGCACCAGCCCCTTCGCATTTACCGGCAACCGCTTCGAGTTCCGTGCGCCTGGCTCCGGTCAGACGATCAACGTGCCGATGATCATCCTCAACACGATCATGGCGGACTCGCTGGACTACATGGCGACGGTGCTGGAGAAGGCCGTCGGCGAGGGCGAGGACTTCGACAAGGCCGTGCAGCAGCTGCTGACGGAGATCATCACCGAGCATGGCGCGGTGGTGTTCAACGGCGACGGCTACTCGGAGAACTGGCAGATCGAGGCCGCCGAACGCGGACTGCCGAACCTCAAGACCACCATCGACGCGATCCCTCAGCTGGTCACACCGGACGCGGTCGAGGTGTTCGAGAAGTACGGCGTCTTCAACGAACGTGAACTGCGCAGTCGCGAAGAGGTCCGGTACGAGACGTACGCCCTGACCGTCACCGTCGAGGCGAAGCTCACCCTGGAACTCGGGTCCACGGTGATCTTGCCCGCGGCGATGCGGTACCAGACCGAGCTGGCGCAGAACGTCGCCACGCTCAAGGCGGCGGGAGTGGAGGCCGACACCGCGTTGTTGGCGGCTGTGTCGAAACCGATCTCGGAGCTGAGCACCGCGCTGACGGCGCTTAAGACGGCGATGGAAGCGCACGGGGGCGATTCGGCCATCCTTGAGGCCAAACATGCGCAGAGCCTGCTGCCGTTGATGGACACGGTACGTATTGCCGCAGACACGCTGGAAGGTGTTGTCGCTGACGACCTTTGGCCGCTGCCGACATACCAGGAGATGCTCTATATTCTCTGACGAACTTACTGACGACGTCGTCGAGTGTGGGGGTAAACGCCTGCGCAATCGCAGGTGCTATTAACCCGCAGCCCCCACACTCGGCGGCTAAGTCATTTCCAGCCTCCCCTTTGCCGCGCGAGCGTGCGCGTCTGCGCGCGACACGCCGCGAAATTCCGTCACTCTGCGCGCGCTCGCGGGGCGGCGGCTACTACAGGACTGTTCGGGCGGAGTCGGCGGCAAGCGTCACCGCCTGTACAACTGGAAGCTGCCGGAACGACGACGACAAAATCTCCACGCCCCACGGGCCGTCGAATCCCTTGTCCCGCAGCAGAGTGACCAAGCCGTGCAGGTCGAAGCTGCCCTCGCCGCACAGGAGGCGGCGCTCGACGGTGTCCTCGAACAGCGTGCCGATGACTTCGGGCGCCGCGTCGTTCAATTCGACACCGAAGATGTGCTCCGGCTTCAGAATCGAGTGCAGTTCGGTCAACTCTGTCGGCGCGCGGAAGACGTGCCATGCGTCGATGACCAAACCGGCCGCGGGGTGGTTGGCGGCTTCGATGATTTCGACGCCCATCGGCACTGTTGTGATCGCCGAGAACGGCATGGTTTCGATGGCCACCCGGGTGCCGTGCGCTTGCGCCTCATCTGCCAGGTCGCGCAACGGCGCCACGAGTTGGCGTGGTCCGTCGATGGCCGGCCCGTTCTCCGAGCCGATCTTGATGAATGCCGGCGACAGCGCGTCGGCTGCGTCCAGCAGCAACTCACGCGTGTCGTATGTGTGGCCCGGTTCGCCGCGTGGGATCCACCAACGCTCGATGAGTTCGATCTCGATGTGCGTCAGGCCGTAGTCGGTCATCAGGTCTTTCAACCCCGGATAGCCGATGGTGTCGCGAACGACGGTCAGGTCGTCGGCGATCAAGCCGAGGCCGCAGTAGCCCGCATCGGCCACCGCCGCAACGCGTTCCGCGACCGGGACTGGGCTGGTGGACGGTGTGGTCATCGGCGATGTAGCGCCTGCGCTGGTCCACGCGGTGGCGACGAGGTCAACCATATTTGATCGGTTCCATCTGACCGGTCGTCAACGAAAGCGTCGCCGCCTCGGCGATCGCCTGGGCCTTCAGCGCCTCGTCGAGGTTGGGCCCGATCACGCCCCGTCCCTCGAGCGCGTCGACGAAATGGTCAAGGGCGGTGCGGTAACTCGCGGCAACCCGTTCGAACCAACTGTTGTGCAGGCCGTCGTCGATGACCTGGTCCTTGGTGTAGCGGGACACCGCGCCCGCCCGGTGGCGGCGCGCCTCCACCATGCCCGTTGAGCCGAGCACCTCGATCCGTTCGTCGTAGCCATAGCCGATCTGACGGGCACTGTCGATCTGGACCAGCGCGCCGCTGGGTAGGCGCAGCGCCACCGTCGACAGGTCGACGTCGCCGTAGTCACTCAGCTTCGGCTCGGTCAGCGCCGAACCCGTCGCAAATACGGCTTCAGGTTCCTCCTGGGCGATCCACCGCGCCAGGTCGAAGAAGTGCACCGTCTGGTCGCGCATCTGGCCGCCGGAGACGGCGATGTAGTCGAGCGGCGGCAACGACGGCCCGCGCGTGGTCATTTGGATCAGGTGGACGCTGCCGACGCCGCCCGTCGCCACGACCCGTCGAAGCTCGGCGTAGTCGCGGTCGAAACGGCGGTTGAAGTCCACCATGGCGAGAATGCCTTGGTCGTTGACGTACCGAACCACGTCGGCGGCGCGTGCGAAGTCGAGGTCGATCGGCTTCTCGCACAGCACAGCGATGTTGGCCGCGGCCACGCTCCGCAGATGGTCGGCATGTGTGTCGGTCGACGACGCGATGAGGACCGCATCGACGGCGGTCGGGTCGAAGACCTCGTCGGGCGTCGCGACGCGCGCGCCGTGTTGTTCGGCGACCGCACTTGCCCGCGCCGCGTCGACGTTGTACACCATAGCGAAGTCCACTTGCGGATGCGCTGCAAGGCTTCTCGCGTGCACGCCCCCGATGAAACCTGCGCCGATCAGAGCAAAGCGGTGCACCTCACACCACCGCATTCGACGAAGCGAAGGCCGGCACCACCCAGGTGCCCGCATCGGCGTGCGATGCGGCGGCGGCCTCGACGAACTGCACGCCGATCAAGCCGTCGATGCCCGTCGGGATGGACAGCTCGCGGTGGGCATACGGCGTGCCGTCGCGCCTGGCGCGCAACTGCTCGGCGAGGTCGGTGTAGAAGTTGGCGAACGCCTCCAGGAAGCCCTCGGGATGCCCCAGCCCCGGACGGGTGAGCCGCTTGGCATCGTCGGAAAGTGTGCTCTGGCCGTGCGCGAGAGTCGTTGTGCCGCCGTGCTGGTCGCGCACTTGCAGGTGCTGTGGATCCGCGTGCCGCCACTCCAGGCTGGCCAGGTCGCCGAAGACGCGGATGCGCAGACCGTGTTCGTGTCCCGTCGCGGCCATGCTGGCCCACAACGTCGCGGGCGCCCCGTTGGACAGCGACAGCCGGATCGCGGCGTTGTCGAAAACCCGGCGGCCCGGCACCAGGGTGCTCAGTTCGGCCGAGACGCGGGTGGCGCCGAGGCCGGTGATATAGCGCAGCAGGTGGAGGGCATGCGTGCCGAGGTCACCGACCACACTTGCCTCGCCGCCGACCTCGGGGTTCGTCCGCCAGGACGCCTGCTTGTGGCCGTTGAGCTCCAGCGGCGTCGAAGCCCAACCCGAGGCGTGCTCGACGTTCACGAACCGGATCGCGCCGAGATCACCGTCGCGAACCATCCGGGCCGCCTGCCGGACCATCGCGTAGGCCGAATAGCAGTGCGGGACAGCGAGGATGCGCCGGACGACGCGCGAGCTCGACCAGCTCGGCCGACGACGCGGAGTCCTGCGTCAGCGGCTTCTCGCAGACGACCGAGATGCCTCTGCGCAGAAATTCGCTCGCGATGGCGAAGTGGCTGTCGTTCGGGGTCGCGACGGTGACGACGTCGACGCCGTCCGTCCGCGCGGATTCGCCCTCCGCCATCTCGGCATAGTCGCGGTACGCACGGTCAGGCGGTACGCCGAGTCGTTCGGCCATCCTCGTCGACGCTGTCGGGTCTCGCCCGAAGACACCGGCCACCAGGTCGTAGTGGCCGTCGAGTCGCATCGCGTGCCGATGCGACTTTCCGATATCGGCGCCCTCGCCACCGCCCACCATTCCCGCGGCCAGTCGAAGGTCACCCTTTTCGCTCATTTCGGTGCTCCTCGATCCGCGCGAGCGTGCACGTATGTATGCCAGATCACGGCGTGTCGGGGCGCAGACACGCACGCTCGCGGTGCAGGGGTTACTTGTTTTGGGGGAAGCCGAGTTCGAGCCCGCCGTGGCTCGGGTCGAGCCAGCGGCTGGTGATGGCCTTGCCGCGGGTGAAGAAGTGCACACCGTCCATACCGTGGGCGTGGGTGTCGCCGAATAGCGAGGCCTTCCACCCGCCGAAGCTGTAGTAGGCCATCGGCACCGGAATCGGCACGTTGATGCCGATCATCCCGACCTCCACCTCGTGCTGGAAGCGCCGCGCGGCGCCACCGTCGTTGGTGAAGATCGCCGTGCCGTTGCCGTATGGGTTGGAGTTGATCAGGTCGATGGCCTCGTCGTAGGACTCGACGCGCACCACCGACAGCACCGGCCCGAAGATCTCGTCGGTGTAGACACTCATCTCGGGGGTGACGTGGTCGATCAGCGTCGGGCCCAGCCAGAACCCGCCCGGGTCGCGCTCGGCGCCTGCCTCGCTACTGACGCCGCGGCCGGCGACGACGATCTTCGCGCCGTCGGCCTCACCTGCGTCGATGTAGGAGGCGACCTTGTCGCGGTGGGCCTTGGTCACCAACGGGCCCATGTCGGAGTCACGGGTGCCGTCACCGGTTTTGATGGTGGCTGCGCGTTCGGCGATCTTGGCGACGAGGTCGTCGGCGATCGGTCCGACGGCCACCGCCGCCGAGATCGCCATGCAGCGTTCGCCTGCCGAACCGAAGCCGGCGTTGACCATCGCGTCGGCGGCCAGATCCAGGTCGGCGTCGGGCAGGATCACGGCGTGGTTCTTGGCGCCGCCGAGGGCCTGCACCCGCTTACCGTTGGCGGTCCCGGTGGAATACACGTACTGCGCGATCGGCGTGGAGCCGACGAAGGACACCGACTTGATGGCCTTGTTGGTCAGCAGTTCGTCGACGGCGGTCTTGTCGCCCTGCAGGACGTTGAAAACCCCTGGCGGCAGACCGGCTTCGGCCCACAGCTCGGCCATCCACAGCGACGCGCTCGGGTCCTTCTCCGAGGGCTTGAGCACGACGGTGTTGCCGGTGGCGATGGCGATGGGGAAGAACCACATCGGCACCATGGCCGGGAAGTTGAACGGGCTGATGATGCCGACCGGTCCCAGCGGCTGACGGATCGAGTACACGTCGACCTTGGTCGAGGCGTTCTCGGTGAACCCGCCCTTGAGTAGATGCGGAATGCCGCAGGCGAATTCGACGACCTCCTGGCCGCGGGAGACTTCACCCAACGCGTCGGAGACGACCTTGCCGTGCTCGCTGGTGATGATCTCGGCCAGCTCACCCTTGCGCTCGTTGAGCAGCTCGCGGAACTTGAATAGCACTTGAACCCTCTTGGCCAGCGAGGTGTCGCGCCACGCGGGAAACGCCGCGGCGGCGGCGTCGATCACCGCGCGGGCGTCCTCGACGCCGGCGAGGGCCACCTGACCGGTGACCTCACCCGTCGCCGGATTCGTGACGGGCGCCGTGGTGCCGCTGTTGCCGGGGAAGGCCTTGTTGTCGAGCCAGTGCGAAATCGTGTTGCTCATGGTTACTTTCCGTACTTCGAGACGTATTCGGTCATGGTGTTCAGTTGGTAGCGGGAGACCTCGTTGGCGTTCTCGTCCTCGGCGAAGACGGAGGAGACCATGACGGTGTCGGGCCGGTCGTAGAAGTCGATGTCGGCAAGGGCGCCGAAGAACTCGTCCCAGTCGACGTCGCCGTCACCGATCTTGAGGTGCTGGTGCACGCGCGCCGGGCTGCCCGGCGGGTTGGTGATGTAGCGCAGGCCGTGGCTGCGCCGGTGATCCATGGTGTCGGCCACGTGCACCAGCCGCAGCTTGTTGCCTGCGGCGCGGATGATCTCGCCCATGTTGCCGCCCATGTGATAGCTGTGGCAGGCGACGTAAACCATCCCGATGTTGGGGGAGTTCACGCCGCGGATGATCCGCAGCGCCTCCAGCCCGTCCTCGACGAAATCGTCGGGGTGCGGGTCGATTCGGACGTCGATACCTTCTCGTTCGAAAATCGGCACCAGCTCCTCCATCGACCGGAAGAACGCCCGTTCGGATTCCTCGGCGCGCTCGGGGCGGCCGGAGAACTCGGTGTTGATGACATTCACGCCGAGGTCGACGGTGATCTGCACGACGCGCTTCCAGTTGCGCACCGCGGCCTCACGCGCATCTTCGTCGGGGCCGGACCAGCGCTGTACCGGCAGCACCGACGCGATGCCCACACCGGCGTCCGCGCATGCCTTGCGGAACTGCGTGACGAGGTCGTCGTCTGCGCGCGGGTGGTTGAAGAACGGGATGAAGTCCCGGTGCGGCGTCAGCTGCAGATACTCATACCCCAAATCGGCGACCAGACGCGGGAAGTCGAGCAGATCGAAGTCATGGTGGAACGGGGTTGGATCGAGCGCGATCTTCATGTTCATGCTCCCTTGATCGACGCGGGATCGACAATCTGGACCTCGACGGGCCTGCCGCTGTGCAACGACTCGACGCCCGCCTCGCAGACCGCGGCCGCCGCGTAACCGTCCCACGCGTCCGGCCCGTCGACGTTCACCCCAGCGTGCACCGCGTCGACCCAACGCTGAAGCTCGGTGTCGTAGGCCTGGCCGAAGCGCTCGCGGAAACCGGGGGTGATGCGGCCGCCCCAGTTCCCCGGTGCGGCTTTGCGCACCAGACCGACGTCGAGCCCGATCATGGCGCTGCCCTTTTCCGCCACCAACTCCGTGCGCACCTCGTAGGCAACGCCGGTGGTAACGAACAGCTCGACGTCGATGTACTTGCCGGACTCGGTCCGCATGATCGCGATCTGCGGGTCAGCGAGTCCCTGTGGTGCAACGGGATTCGGCGCGGGCTTGATGATCTGGATGGAGGCGATCTCCTCGTCGAACAGGAAACGGGTGACGTCGACCTCGTGCACCAGCGAGTCCCGTACCACCATGGCGCTGTCGAAACCATGAGGGACGGCCGGGTTGCGGTGCACGCAGTGCAGAATCAGCGGCTGGCCGAATTCCCCGCCGTCGAGGAGCGCCTTCAGCTGGGCGTACTCGTGGTCGAACCGGCGCATGAACCCGACCTGGATCAGCTTCTTGCCGAGTTCGGCTTCGCGTTTCACCACGGCCAGCGAGGTCTCCACGTCGGTGGTCAGCGGCTTCTCACACAGCACTGGCTTGCCGTGCTCGAGACAGGCCAGCAGTTGCTTCTCGTGAGTCGGACCAGGCGTGGCGAGCACGACGGCGTCGACATCGGGATCGGCGATGGCATCGAGCGGATCATTGACCACACGGGCGCCGGGCACCGATGCGGCGATCTGCTCGGCTTTCTCGGACAGGTAGTCGTTCACCACGACGACACGGGCGTTACTGATTCGGTTGGTGATGCGGGCGACGTGATCGGCACCCATCATACCGACGCCGAGTACGGCGATGCGGAGATCAGACATTGTCGTTCCTTGTTGTTATCAGGCGAATTTGACTGACGGGACACCGCACGAGCCGAGGTATTGGCGCGTGCGATTGGCGATCGGCAAGGGCGCATCGACCTCGCACGGATACATGTCCTGTTCGACGATCGCGAACATGTCGACTCCGAGCTTGTCGATGGCGGCCAACAGCGGCGGCATGTCGGGGATCCCACGCGGCGGCTCGGTCATCGCACCCAGCTTGACGGCCTCGCCGAACGGCAGGTCCTCGGCGATCACCTTCGCCTGCACCTCGGGGTCGACCTGCTTGAGGTGCAGGTAGCCGATCCGCTCCGGCGCGCGCTGGATGATCGCGATGTTGTCGCCACCGCAGTAGCTGATATGACCGGTGTCGAGACAGAGGTTGACGAACTCGCCGTCGGTGCCGTCGAGGAAACGGTAGACGTTCTCCTCGGTGTCGACGTGGCTGTCGGCGTGCGGGTGGTATTGCGCACGCACGCCGTACTTCTCGAACATCGCCTTGCCGAGCTCGTTCATGCCGTCGGTCTTCTTCCGCCACTGATCGGCGGTCAGGTTCCGGTCCTCCAGCACGGCCCCGGACGACGGGTCGCGCCACATCTCGGGGATGACGACGACGTGCTTGCCGCCGACGGCGGCCGTCAGCTTGGCGACGTCCTCGATCTGCTTCCAGACTGCATCCCAGGAATCGTCCTGATGCAGATGCTCGAAGACCGTGCCCGCCGACAGCCTGAGGCCGCGCGAAACCAGCTCGTCGGAGAGCTGCTTCGGGTCGGTCGGCAGGTAACCGAACGGGCCGAGTTCGATCCACTTGTAGCCCGACGCCGCAACCTCATCGAGGAATCGGGTGTAGGGCGTCTGGCCCGGATCCTCGGGGAACCACACGCCCCACGAATCGGGCGCAGAGCCAACGAGAATGGTGCTCATCGATCAATCCTTTTCAGTGTCGTAGGGCTTCACTGGGCCGAATAGGGGACGCTGAATCTTCTTCCACTCGGCGTACGTCTCGTAAGCCTGCCGGGTGGAGTCCAGCTGCGAGGTCTGGCTGACGGGAACATCCCACCAGGACTGGCTGTCCGGTGCGTAGATCAGCGGGTCGGTTTCGACGTGGATCACGGTGGTGTGCTCTCCTGCCTTGGCCACCTTGACCGCGTCGGTGAACTCCGATGCCGTCGTCACCTTGATCACCTCGGCGCCGAGGCTGGCCGCGTTGGCAGCCAGGTCAACGGGGAGCTTGTCGCCCGCCAGCCGGCCCGATTCGTCGCGGTAACGGTAGTCGGTGCCGAATCGCTGCGATCCCAACGACTCCGACAGCGAGCCGATGGAGGCGAAGCCGTGGTTTTGCACCAGCACCAGGATGACCTTGACGCCTTCCTGGACCGCGGTCACCAACTCGGTGGCCATCATCAGGTAGGAGCCGTCGCCGACCATCACGAAGACATCGCGGTCGGGGCTGGCCATCCGCACCCCGATGCCGCCGGCGACCTCGTAGCCCATGCAGGAATAGCCGTATTCGACGTGGTAGCCCTTGCGGTCGCGGGTGCGCCACAGCTTGTGCAGGTCGCCTGGCATGGATCCGGCCGCGCACACGACGACATCACGCGGATCGGACAGCGTGTTGGCAAGCCCGATGACCTGGCTCTGGTTCAGGGCGCTGCCGTCGTCCTCGACGCGATAAGCCGCGGTGACGGTGTCATCCCACTCCGTGGCGAGTTCGATTGTCCGCGTGCGGTAATCGTCGCTGACCGAGTAGTCGCCCAGCGCGTCGTTGAGCGCCTCGATGGCCTCGCGGGCGTCGGCGACGACCGATAGGCCACCCTGCTTCACGGCGTCGAACGAGGCGACGTTGATGTTGACGAACCGGACGTCGGGATTGTTGAACGCGGTGCGCGACGCGCTGGTGAAGTCGCTGTAGCGGGTTCCGAGTCCGATGACGACGTCAGCGTCGGCGGCCAGTGCGTTGGCTGCGGTGGTTCCGGTCGCGCCGACCGCGCCGACCGACTGCGGATGGTCGTAGGCCAGTGATCCCTTGCCCGCCTGCGTCTCCGACACCGGGATGCCGGTCCGCTCGACGAACGCCGTCAGCGCGTCGTTGGCGCCGGAGTAGATGACGCCGCCGCCTGCCACGATGAGCGGGCGTTCCGCCGACCGGATGATCTCGGCTGCCTGCGCGACCATCGACCGTTCCGGCAGCGGGCGTGCCACGTGCCAAGTGCGTTCGGCGAACAGCGTTTCCGGCCAGTCGAACGCCTCGGCCTGCACGTCTTGGGGCAGCGCGATGGTCGCTGTGCCCGTCTCGACCGGGTCGGTGAGCACCCGCATCGCACCCAGCAGCGCCGACGGCAGCTGCTCGGGCCGCCACACCCGGTCGAAGAACCGCGATAGCGGCTTGAACGCGTCGTTGACGGTCATCTCGTTGTCGTGCGGCTGCTCGAGGTCTTGCAGCACGGGTGCGCTCACCCGGGTGGCGAAGGTGTCGGACGGCAGCAGCAGAACGGGCAGCCGGTTGATGGTGGCCAGCGCCGCGCCGGTCAGCATGTTCGTGGAGCCCGGCCCGATGCTCGCGGTCACCGCCCAGGCCTGCAGGCGATCCTTCTGCCTGGCGTACGCCGCGGCGGTGTGCACCATCGCTTGCTCGTTGCGCCCCAACACATATCGAAGGCCCGGCTCGGTCCCGGCCTGCTCGGCTTCGACCTCGGCCTGCAGCAGCGCTTGACCGATGCCTGCCACGTTGCCGTGACCGAAGATGCCGAAGCAGCCTGCGAAGAATTTGCTGCGTTCGCCGTCGCGCTCGACGTACTGGTTGGCCAGGAAGCGAACGACGGCCTGGGCCACGGTGAGCCGCACCGTCGGCTCGTTGTTCGGTGTCTTGAACGCGGATGCTTTGGAGACCACGTCACACTCCTATACAGAAGGGTTGGCATGCAGGGGCAGCCGGGGATCGACGGCCTGGTCCTCCCAGGTGTCGCGCAACCAGGCGTGCTCGGGGTCATCGACGATCTTCCAGGCCCGTTCCTCGCCGGAGCCGGCCATCACATTGAGGTAGTACATGTGGTAGCCGGGTGCTGCGACCGACGGGCCGTGGTAGCCGTGCGGCACCAGCACGACATCACCGGTGCGCACCTCTTCGAGAACTTCGATCGGCCTGCTCGGCGTGCCGTACACGCGGTGATAACCGAAACCACGCGAATCATCTGGGCCGGAGGCAATCTCGAAGTAGTAGATCTCCTCGAGAGCCGACTCGACCGGCGACTCTTCGTCGTGCTTGTGAGCGGGATAGCTGGACCAGTTGCCGCCGGGGGTGATCACCTCGCAGGCGATCAGCGAGTCCGCCTCGAAGACGCCTGCGGTGCCGAAGTTGTGCACCTGCCTGCTGCAGTTGCCGGTACCGCGCAGCTCGACCGGCACGTCGGCGGCGGCCACTTTGCGGTTGGGGAGCTGACGCTTGGCCCTGGCGGCGCAGATCGCGATCCTACCCTCGCCGCGCAGCGTGTAGCTCTGGTTGGTGCCGATGTAGGTCATATCGGCGGGGCCGGCGAAAACCGTGGCCCGCGGGGCCAATTGGAACAACTCGTCTCCGCATTCGACGCTGCCGCCACCCGCCAGCGGCAGGATCATCACCTCAATGCCGTTCGTGTCCAACGTCAGCGCCTGCTGAGGCTGCAGCTCCACCACCCGCAGGCCGGCCTCGGACCAGCCGGCGGATTCCGGTGTGACGTCGACGGTGTAGGGGAGGGTCGCGCTGTTGGCGGGAACGTAGTACTGGCTGCGCACGCGAGGAGCAAGATTTGGACTGCGCATTTCACCTCACCATCGAGACGGCGGCCGAGACCGCCGAGCTGACATCGTCGTCTGCGGGATAAAGCAGCGTCCGCCCTACGATGAGCCCGCGCACCGACGGCAGCGCGAGGGCCTTCTCCCAGCTGGCGAACGCCTCGTCCGGATCGGCCGGGTCACCGCCGAGCAACAGCGTGGGTAGTGTCGTGGACTCCATGACGCGGTCCATCTCGTCCACGACGGGAAGTTTCATCCAGGTGTACGCCGACGTCGAACCGAGGCCTTGGGCGATGTGCACCGACTTGATCACCGCGTCGGGACTCAGGTCGTTGCGCACCTTGCCGTTCACCCGCGACGACATGAACGGCTCGACCATCGCGATAAGGCCGTGGGACGCCAGTTCGTCGACGGCCCGTGCGCATGCCTCCAGCGTCGATACCGTGCCGGGGTCACCTAGATCGATGCGGCACAACATCTTTCCGCCGTTCATCCGCGCTGCCGCGGTGGCTGCGGCGGTGGCCGCGGTCATCCGGTCGTCGAGCTCGAACTGCGCGCCTGCCAGGCCGCCGCGGTTCATCGATGAGAACACCACCTTGTCCTCGAGTGCGCCGAGCAGCAGCAGGTCGTCGAGGATGTCGGAGGTTGCGAGGACACCGTCGACGCCGGGGTCGGCAAGGGCCGCACGCAGCCGGTCGAGCAGGTCGGTGCGGCTGTTCATCGCCGTCGGCCGCGAGCCGACGCTGAGGGCGCCGCGTGCAGGATGGTCGGCGGCGACGATCATCAGCCGGCCATTGCCGCGGACGGCGGGTCGGATGGTGCGCGCCTGCCACGCGCGCTCGACGGCCTGCGGATCCGACGCGCGCACGTCGGTGATCTCGGCGTAGTCCTTGCATACGGCGTTAGACATTGACGGCCTCCACCGCGGTCTGGTCGGCGAGCTCGGCGACCTCAGCGGCCGTCGGCATCGCCGTCGAGCATTCGAGCCGCGATGCGACGATCGCGCCCGCGGCGTTGGCATACCGCAACGTCTTCTCCAGCGGCCAGCCGTGCAGCAGGCCGTGACACAGGCTGCCGCCGAAGGCATCTCCGGCGCCGAGCCCATTGACGACGTCGACGTCGTTGGGCGGCACGCTGACGTGTGAGCGCTTCGTCTTGCCCAGCACGCCGCGCGGGCCCTGCTTGACGATGGCCAGCTCGACACCCAGGTCGAGCAGAGCGTCGGCGGCCCGGTGCGGATTGCTCTCGCCAACCGCGATCTCACACTCCTCACGGTTACCGACGGCGACCGTCACATGCCGTAGCGCCTGCTGCACCTGCTTGGTCGCGGCTGCGGGCGACTCCCAGAACATCGGCCGGTAGTCGAGGTCGAGGACTGTCAACGAGGCGCGTTGACGGGCCTGCCATGCGGCGAAGTGCGCGCTGCGGCTCGGCTCTTCGGAAAGGCCGGTGACCGTCGACCAGTAGAGCCTGGCAGAGCGCACGGCGTCGAGGTCCAGCTCGTCGGGGGTGATTTGGAGGTCGGGCGCACTTGGCTGACGGTAGAAGTAGAGCGGGAAGTTGTCCGGCGGAAAGATCTCGCAGAACGTCACCGGCGTCGGGTACTCGTCGTGGGTTGCCACGTATCGGTTGTCGACGCCGAGGTCGGCCAGCTCGTTGCGGACGAACGTGCCGAACGGGTCGTCGCCGACGCCGGAGATCAGCGCGGCGCGGTTGCCGAGCCGGGCGGCCGCCACGGCGACGTTGGCGGCGCTGCCCCCGAGGAACTTGCCGAACGATTCGACGTGCTCGAGTCCGACACCGATCTGAAGGGGATAGATGTCGACGCCGCTGCGCCCGATGGCGAGTACGTCGAAAGGTTGCGTGCTAGTCAAGATCGCTCTCCGGCGGTTGGTGGTGGCTTGCGTATGACTGTGCACTGCGACACTCCGGCATGTCAATAGTTTGTCCTGACATTCTGACTTTTGATCATACGGTGTTAGTATTCGGCTACCGTGATCTGGTCGGACCCGAGATCGGAGACAACGTGCCCTTGGCGGTGGAGCTCGACAGGTCAAGTCCTGTCCCTCTCTACTATCAGCTCGCCCAAGCCATCGAGGCCGCCATCCGCGACGGTGAACTCGCACCGGGCGATCGGTTCGAAAACGAACTGGCGCTGGCGAAAAGGCTGACGCTGTCGCGGCCGACGACGCGCCGGGCCATCCAGGAACTCGTCGACAAAGGGCTGCTGGTCCGCAAGCGTGGCGTCGGCACTCAGGTCGTGCAGAGCTCGGTGCATCGCCGGGTCGAGTTAACGAGCCTGTTCGACGACCTGACGCGGGCCGGCCAGGAACCGACCACGAAGCTGCTCGACTATCGCGTCGGCCCGCCCGACGAGGAGGTCGCGCGCGAGTTGAGCTTGAAGGACGACCGCGAAGTCGTGGCGATTCACCGCTTGCGCTCCGCCAACGGCGAGCCGTTGGCGGTGATGACGAACCATTTGCCGGTCGGCATCGCCCCGGATGCCGAGGAGCTGGAGAGCAACGGCCTGTATCAGTCGCTGCGCGCCCGCGGGGTGCACATCCGCCTGGCCCGGCAACGCATCGGCGCTCGCGGAGCAACCCGGGCGGAGGCCAAGCTGCTCGACGAGAAGCCCGGCGCACCGCTGCTGACGATGGCGCGGACGGCGTTCGACGACTCCGGTGCCGCCGTCGAGTTCGGCACGCATGTGTATCGCGCATCGCGCTATTACTTCGACACCACACTCGTCGACCGCTGATGCGCTTCCGCGGTCGTGCCGCGAATCACCAGCGTCGGTTCGAGCACTATGTCGTGATCGTCGGCGGGCCCACCCTCGAGCATGGCAACCGCCAGCCGAACTGTATGGCGCGCCATCGCGGCGGCGTCCTGGTGCACGGTCGTCAAGTCGATTCGCGGATTGTCGGACAGATGACTGTCGTCGAAACCGATCAGCGACAGGTCGCCCGGCACGTCGAGGCCGGCCCTGGTGAATACGTCGAGCAGGCCAAGAGCACATCGGTCATTGCCGGCCAGTACCGCTGTCGGTAATGCCGGTTCGGCGAGCATCGACCGCGCAGCGTCTGCACCGGCCGACTCGTTGTGCGCGCCGGCGATCACTCTCGCGCGATCGGACAGCCCGTGGCGGCGCATCGCCGCCTGGTAGGCCTGACGCCGCTCCGACGATCCGGGATCGGTGCCACCGTCCACGTGGTGAATGTCCCTGTGTCCCAGACCGACCAGGTAGTCCACTGCCTGCCGGATGCCTTTCGCGTCATCGGTGCGTACGGTGGCCAGCCCGGGGTGGGCGGTGAGTCGACGTCCGACCACCACCACAGGGACTTTTTCGGCGAGCGACGACAAATAGCCGAGTTGCGAGCTGGGGCCGAGCAGGATCAGGCCGCCGCAGCGGTGGCTGAGCAGGGCGTCGATCGGAACAGACTCGCCACGATCGGGCAGGTTGGCCGACAACAGAACCTCATAGCCGAGTTCTTCAGCGGCGGGGTAGATGCCGGTGACCAACTCGGCCTCGAACAGCTGGGTGACATCCATCAGAACACCAAGGGTGCGGCTGCGGCCACGGGCCAGCAGCCGCGCCGCTGAATCGGGTTGATAGCCGATCTCTTCGGCGACCGCAAGCACCCGCTGCTTGGTCTTCGCACTCGCTCCCGGCTTGCCGTCGAGGATGAATGAGACCAGCGTGCGCGACACGCCGGCCCGTGCTGCGACGTCCGCCATCGTGGGCCTGCGCCGCGAGCGCTCGTGCTCGGCCGGTGTGACGGTCATCCTCGTCCTCCTCGGCTGTGACGGTTGACACAACCGCACGACGGGTTCATAGTATCACTAACGCGCGTTACTAACGCGCTTTAGATGGAGGCGGATTTCGATGGAACTGGGCGTCTACACCGCCGTGCTGCACGATCAACCACTGGCGTCCGCCCTACGCACGATCCGCTCCCTCGGCCTTAGGGGGGCCGAGATCAACGCCGGCGGTTTCCTGCCGACACCGCATCTGCCTGTCGACGCTCTGCTCGACGGCCGGATGGAGCCCGCGGAGTACCTCGCGGTCTTCGAATCCACCGACGTCAAGTTGACCGGCCTCAACGTCAACGGAAACCCGCTACACGCCGACCCCGAAGTGGGTCCCGAAGACGCCGACGATTTACGTCGAGCCATCCGTGTCGCCGCCAAGCTGGGCGTGCGCCGGGTAGTCACCATGTCCGGGTTGCCCGCCGCGCATGCAGGCGGCCAATGGCCGGCATGGCACGTGAACCCCTGGGACAGCGGCTATCTCGACTCGCTGGATTATCAGTGGGACGACGTCGCTGTCCCGTTCTGGCGGGAGATCGACGCGTTGGCCCGCGACCACGACGTCAAGGTCTGCATCGAGATGCACCCGCAGAACCTGGTCTTCAATCCACCGACGCTGCAGCGACTCGTCGAGAAGATCAGTGCCACGCACGTCGGCGCCGAGATGGACCCCAGCCACCTGTTCTGGCAGGGCATCGACCCTGTCGCGGCGATCGACTACCTTGGCGACCTCGTCTTCCATGCCGCGGCCAAGGACACCCGCATCAACCCGGCATGCGCCGTATATGGCGTGCTCGATGACCGGTTCACCAGGACGGCCGCCAAGGACAACCCGACGTCCTTAGGCGGCAGGCACACCGTCAACCGGTGGCCGAAGGAATCGAGCTGGGACTTCGTTGCGGTCGGCCGCGGCCACGACGTCCAGTTCTGGTCGGAATTTCTCGCGGCGCTCAACCGCGTCGATCCCGGCATGGCGGTCAACATCGAGCACGAGGACACCGAACTCGGGCAACTCGAAGGCCTCGAGGTGGCCGCCGAAACTCTGCGCGCTGCAAGTCAACTGTTGGCCCAGCCGGCCTGACCGGAATTCGAAAACCAGAAAGCAAAGGCATGATGACTTCGACGACGGGCGTATCGTCCGGGCGGTTCCTCACCAAACTCACCGTGATCGCCACCCTGGGCGGCCTGCTGTTCGGCTACGACACCGGGGTCATCTCCGGCGCCCTGCTGTACATGAAGGACGACCTCCAGCTGAGTTCGTTCTGGGAGGCGACCGTGGTCAGCTCGCTGCTGTTCCCCGGGGCGGCCTTCGGGGCGCTGTTCGGCGGCCGGGTGGCCGACCGGATCGGCCGTAAGCGCAGTCTGCTCGTGTGTGCAGGCTTGTTCCTGATCGGCGCGCTCGGCTGCGCGCTTGCGCCGAACGTGGCGATCATGGTGACGGCACGCATCGTCCTGGGGCTCGGCGTGGGAGCGGCGGCAGTGACGTGCCCGTTATACCTGGCCGAGATGGCACCGGCCGAGCGTCGTGGTCGGATGGTCACGATCAACGAGCTGATGATCGTCACCGGCCAGATGCTGGCCTTCGCAATGAACGCACTGCTCGATCACCTGATCCAGGATCCGCACGTGTGGCGAATCATGTTGGCGGTTGCGCTGATTCCCGCGATTGCCCTTCTCCTCGGTATGCTCGCACTGCCCGATTCGCCGCGCTGGTATGGCTTCAAGGGGCGGATGGCAGAGGCCCGCACCGTACTCGGCCTGAGCCGTTCGCCGGGGGAAGCGGACGCCGAATTCGCGTTGATCGTCGATCACACCGAGCACATGCTGAAGGCGAAGAGCACCCCGTTCACCGTGATTCGCGACGTGCCTTGGATCAGGCGCGTG
Organism: Mycobacterium sp.; assembly: GCF_032159565.1. GTDB lineage: Bacteria > Actinomycetota > Actinomycetes > Mycobacteriales > Mycobacteriaceae > Mycobacterium. The sequence goes on along the minus strand of NZ_JAVHWR010000152.1, from coordinate 52,470 downwards.
GTGCTGATCGGTTGCGGCCTGGCGATCGTTCAGCAGGCCACCGGGATCAACACCGTCAACTACTACGCTCCAACGATCCTGGAGCAGAGTGGTCTCGGGGTGAGTGCGGCGCTGGTCGCCACGATCGCCGTCGGCGTGACATCGGTCGTGACGACGATCATCGGCATCGTCCTGCTTGGCTACATCGGCAGGCGGACCATGCTGTCGATTGGTTTCGCCGGGGTTGCGTTGTCCCAGTTAGCGTTGTCTCTGGCCTTCCTGCTGCCTGAGTCGACAACGCGCAGCTATGTGATTCTCGCCTGTATGGTGCTCTTCGTCGCGTTCGTGCAGATGTTCATCGGGACGTGCGTGTGGCTCCTGCTGTCGGAGATCTTCCCGCTGAGCATCCGCGGCTTCGCGATGGGTATTGCGGTGTTCGTGCTGTGGTGCACCAACGCGATCATTTCGTTCCTTTTCCCGCTGCTGAATTCGGCGCTCGGCTCGACTGGCACCTTCCTCCTGTTCGTCGCGATCAACGTCGGGTCGTGGCTGTTCGTGCGTCGATACGTGCCGGAGACGAAAGGCACCACACTCGAGGAACTGGAAGAGCGATTCGAGGCGCAGGACGGCAAAGGGCTGGCGGTGAGCGCTGCCGCCTGAGGTTCTGTACCTAGGTGAAAGCCGCCCTGAACGCCAACAGGGCGGCTTCACTGTCGGCGGACGCCCAGGCCTCCATGCCGACCGTGCCGGCGAACCTCATGTCCCGCAATGCCTTCGCGATGGCAGGGTAGTTGATCTCACCCGTGCCGGGCTCGCAACGGCCAGGCACGTCTGCGATCTGTACCTCGCCGATCGCGTCCCCGCAGCGCCGGACCAGCTCGATGAGATTGCCCTCGCCGATCTGCGCGTGGTACAGGTCGAGCATCATCCGCACATTGGGATGCCCGACGCCCTCAACGAGAGCCAGAGTGTCCTTCGCCCTGGCGAGTTGCACGCCAGGATGGTCGACGATGGTGTTCAGGTTCTCCACGCAGAAGGTGACACCGGCCGCCTCGCCGAGTTTGCCGATCCGTTCCAGTGCGCGCTGAGCCGTCAGCCACATCTCGCCGCAGGCACGGTGACGGGGCCGTGCGGCATGGCCGTTCACGAGTTCGGCGGTGTGCAGGTTGAGCCGCGGAACGCCAAGCTTTTCGGCGGCCTTGATGCTCAGCTTGGCGGTACGCACGACCTCGTCGGCGGTCGCGGGGTCGATCAGGTCGCCATGGGTGTAGCCGGTCATCGACGAGAACCGCGCGCCGGTCGCTGCCAGCGCGTCGAGGTCCTTGTCATGCCAGCTCCAGATCTCGACTTCGAAGCCGAGCTCGTCGATGCGCCGGACCCGGTCGACCAGCGGCATATCGGTGAACACCATCTCCGAGCAGACCGCCAGCGAAATGTCAGTCATTGTTTGTCACCCATCTCGTCTCGACCTGGATCGATGAACACTAACATTTGATATGCAGTCCTAATGTCCGAACAAAGTGTTGACTTTTTGCTGTGAGCCGTATTACATCGACCGGTGAGGCGTGTTACGTAGCACTCGACGGCAAGGAGAAACAATGAGGTTCAGTCGGCTCGCGGCAATCGCCGGGGCGAGTGTGCTGGTATTCGGAGTCGCGTCGTGTTCGTCCACCGGAGGCAAGCCCCAGGAGAACGGCGGGGGAATGGGCGCCGGCCAGGCCAACACTCCGCGAGCCACGGTCGCGATGATCACCCACGAGGTGCCGGGCGACTCCTTCTGGGACCTGATCCGCAAGGGTGCCCAGGCCGCAGCCGACAAGGACAACATCGAGCTGCGCTACTCCAACGACCCGGAGGCGCCGAACCAGGCGAACCTCGTGCAGTCCGCCATCGACAGCGGCGTCCAAGGGATCGCTTTGACCTTGGCCAAGCCGGACGCGATGGCGCCTGCAGTCAAGGCCGCGCTGGCCAAGAACATCCCTGTCGTCGCCTTCAATTCGGGCTTCGACAATTGGAAGGCGATGGGCGTTCAGGAGTACTTCGGGCAGGACGAGAAACTGGCAGGAGTCGCCGCCGGCGAGCGTCTGGACAAGGACGGCGCGAAGAACGTCATCTGCGTCATCCAGGAGCAGGGCCAGGTTGCGCTCGAATCGCGTTGCGCCGGTGTGAAAGAGGGCTTCAAAGGACAGTCTCAGATCCTGAACGTCAACAGCAAGGACATGCCGTCGGTGGAGTCGACGATCACCGCCAAGCTGCAGCAGGACAAGTCGGTCGATCATGTCGTCGCACTCGGCGCGCCGATCGCGTTGGCTGCGGTGCAATCGGTGGGCAACGCCGGTAGTTCCGCCCAGGTGGTTACCTTCGACACCAACGCCGCGCTGGTCGACGCGGTCAAGGCGGGCGATGTGAAGTGGGCCGTCGACCAGCAGCCTTTCCTGCAGGGATATCTGGCCATCGACTCACTGTGGCTGTACCTCAACAACAAGAATCTGATCGGTGGCGGACAGGCCACCCTGACGGGCCCGTCGTTCATCGACGAGACCAACATCGACTCGGTCTCGGAACTGGCCAAGTCCGGAACCCGTTAAGCCGTGCAGAAGAGAGCGAATCATGACTACACAAGCAACTGACCTGGACGTCGCCAGTCACAAGATCATTCGTGACGAGCGAGTCAAGGAACGAAACCGTTTGCAGCGTCTCCTCATTCGCCCCGAGATGGGCGCGGCGATCGGTGCAGTGGCGATCTTCATTTTCTTCCTCGTTGTCGCCCCGCCGTTCCGGTCGCCTGAGGCGCTGGCGACGGTGCTGTATGCCAGTTCGACGATCGGGATCATGGCCTGCGCGGTCGCGCTGCTGATGATCGGTGGGGAGTTCGACCTGTCGTCGGGGGTGGCGGTGACCACGAGTTCACTCGCCGCGTCGATGCTGGCCTACAACCTGCATCTGAATCTTTGGGCAGGCGCTGGGTTGGCGCTCATCGTCGCGCTGGCTGTCGGTTTCTTCAACGGCTACCTCGTGATGAAGACCAAGATCCCCAGCTTCCTGATCACTCTGGGCACCTTGTTGATGCTGACGGGTATCAATCTCGCTGCCACCAAACTGATTTCGGGGCAGGTCGCGACGCCCAGCGTGAACGACATGCAAGGCTGGGCTTCGGCGCAGAAGGTGTTCTCGTCGTCGTGGTCGATCTTCGGTGTCGAGGTGCGGATCACCGTATTCTGGTGGCTCATCCTCACCGCAATCGCGACGTATGTGTTGTTCAAGACGCGCATCGGCAACTGGATCTTCGCCGTCGGCGGCGACCAGGAAAGTGCCCGCGCGGTCGGTGTTCCGGTCACCGCGGTGAAGATCGGGCTGTTCATGTTCGTCGGCTTCGCCGCCTGGTTCGCCGGCATGCACCTTCTGTTCGCGTTCAACACCGTGCAGTCCGGTCAGGGTGTCGGCAACGAGTTCATTTACATCATCGCGGCCGTCATCGGTGGCTGCTTGCTCACCGGTGGCTACGGCACGGCGATCGGTGCCGCAATCGGTGCATTCATCTTCGGCATGGTGCAGCAGGGCATCGTGTACGCCGGGTGGAACCCCGACTGGTTCAAGTTCTTCATGGGCGTGATGCTGCTGTTCGCGGTGATCGCCAACAACGCATTCCGCAACTACGCCGCGAAGAGGTGACCCATGACTGCAACTGTTGACCAAGCCGTGGAAGAGGCTCCATCAGGTGGCAAGGTGCCACTAGTCGAGCTGAAGAGCGTCGGCAAGAGCTACGGCAATATCACCGCACTCAAGGAGATTTCGCTGCGTGTGCACGCAGGAGAGGTCACGGGCATTCTCGGCGACAACGGCGCAGGCAAGTCCACGCTGATCAAGATCATCGCGGGCTACCATCCGCAGACCGACGGCGAACTGCTCGTCGACGGCGAGCCGACCAGGTTCACATCGCCGAAGGACGCACTGGGCAAGGGCATTGCCACCGTGTACCAGAACCTGGCCGTCGTGCCGCTGATGCCGGTATGGCGCAACTTCTTCCTCGGCCAGGAGATCCGGCAGAGCCGGTTCCCGTGGTCGTTAGATGCCAATGCCATGCGGGCGACCACCCTTTCGGAGCTGTCGAAGATGGGCATCGATCTGCCTGACGTCGACGTGCCGATCGGATCGCTGTCCGGCGGCCAGCGGCAGTGTGTCGCGATCGCCCGCGCTGTGTTCTTCGGTGCGCGGGTGCTGATTCTCGACGAGCCCACCGCGGCGCTCGGCGTCAAGCAGTCGGGCGTGGTGCTGAAGTACATCACCGCGGCGAAGGACGCCGGGTTCGGCGTCGTGTTCATCACGCACAACCCGCATCACGCGCACATGGTCGGCGACCACTTCGTGCTGCTGAACCGTGGCCAGCAGAAGCTGGACTGCAGCTACGACGACATCACCCTGGAGCACCTGACGCAGGAGATGGCAGGCGGCGACGAGCTGGAGGCGTTGTCACACGAACTGCGAAGCGCGAAGGGGTAGCGCCAAACACAGAACCGCCCCCGCACGTGACGTGACGTGCACGGGGCGATTCTCCCTCTGCGGCTCGGTTCAGTTCTTCTTGAGGAAGTTGTCGCCGTTGTCGATCCCCGAGTAAACCCAACCTTGGCCTGCGGGAAGGTCACCGTGCGGGCCACCGGGAAGGTCCGGGACAGCGAGCAGGCACCAGTTGTCCGCGCACGGCTGGACAGTTGTGAGCGTGCGACCAACGTCGAGGAAGAATCCCGGAATCTCATCACCGCCGATTGTCGGGTAAACACTCGACTGCTTGAGCACCGTCCACCGTCGGCTTCGCCGGCGCGGTGTCGGCCGGTTTCGGATCCACCGGCATGTTTCCGTCTGGTGGCTACACGACGGGTGGGCGCCCTGCGGACGAACTATCGCGGGGTCATCCCTGCGGCCCGGTATGCGGCATCCACATACGCCATGTTCTCCACCGCGTCGGCGACGTCGATGGGCACGGGCGCGCCGTGGAGCACGTGCGCGGCGAACGCCTCGAGCTGATAGCTGTATGAGGTCCTGGTGCCGTGGTGCTCGACTCGTGTGCCCGACTGTGTCCGGATGGTCAGCCGGTCGTCCTCGTTCGGCCTGATGAAGTTGTGCACGAAGAGATCTCCCTTCGTGCCGACGATGCGCAGCGTGAACGAGTGGTCAGGGGCCGACATCGAGTTGGCGCTGAGGCCGGTCGCTCCGCCGGGGAAGCCGAGTTCCACATCGCACCATTCGTCAACGCCGGCAGCGCGTTCCTTCGCGTGCGCACGAATAATCGACGGATGGCCCAGCCTGCGCATGATGTGCAGCCCGTAACAGCCGAGATCCATCAGCGCACCGCCTGCCATGTCGAATGACCAACGCGGGTCGGAAGCGTCGGGCTCTGGCATCGCCATCCGCGCCTCGACATGGTGCATCCGGTCGATCGTGCCGTCGGCGGCAAGTTCGAGCGCTCGGCGCGTCACCGGGTGGTAGAGGTAGTGGAAGCCCTCGACCACCGTGACACCAGCAACCTTCGCGGCCTCGGCGACGTGCCGGGCCTCAGACCGGTTGCGCGCGAACGGTTTCTCGGTGAGCACCGGCTTGCCGGCCTTGACCGCAGCGAGATTCCACGGCGCGTGCAGTGAATTCGCCAACGGGTTGTAGATCGCGTTGACTTCCGGGTCGCCGATGACGTCGGCGTAGGAGTTCAAAACCCTCTCGACACCGTGCTTTTCGGCGAACAGCTCAGCGCGGCCCGGATCGCGCGCGGCGACCGCTACCAGCCGATGACCCAACTGCTGTGCAGGGCCCACTATCGCGAGGTCCGCGATTCGGGATGCGCCGAGCACCCCGATTCGCAAACTCACACCGTTACGCTGCGGCATATATCCCGCATGAACGTCACACTAGCCGCCACATCAGATAGCGGACCCTCGTCTTTCGGCTCACCGTCGAGAATGGTGTCCTGCTCCATGACGAACCAGCCGTCGAATCCGTTGCGCCGCAGCGCCGTTACGATACCCGCGATGTCCACGTCGCCCGCTCCGAGCGGCGTGTACATACCGCGTCTCACCGCTTCGGTGTAGGACAGCTCGCCGGCCCGCACTCGCGCAGCCAAAGCCGCGTCGACGTCCTTCAGGTGGGCATGCGCGATGCGGTCAGGTACCTTCCGGGCCAGCTGCAGCGGATCCGTCCCGCCGATCAGCAGGTGGCCAGTGTCGAGGCAGAGTTGGATCGCCGAGCCCCCGAGCACCCGATCGACCTCATCGCGCGTCTCCACCATGGTGCCGACGTGCGGATGCAGCACCGCCAGCGCACCGCGGTCGGCGGCGGCCTCGCCGAGCCGGTCCAGGTTGGCCAACAATGTCGCCCACTGTTGATCATCGAGTGCGGGTCGGGCGTCGTATCCGTCGGATCCGGTCGCGGCGGCCAACACGAGCACATCGGCGTCGCACGCCGACAGCGCGTCCAGCGGTGCGGCGATGTCGGGCAGCGGATCATGATCCTCGTCGTGCAGCAGGACGGGGGCGAACTGGCCGACACAACGGAGACCGAACGAGTCCAGCACAGCGGTCAGTTGCGTTGGATCAGAGGGCAGGAACCCCTCCGGCCCAAGCTCCGTCGCCGACATCCCGACGTCGCGCATCTCGGCGAGCACTCTGTCAGGTGCGAGCTGAAATCCCCATCCGGGCACTTCGCACACACCCCAGGAGATGGGTGCACCAGCGATCTTCATCGAGACCTCACATCCTCGAGTCGTACCGGAACATCGCGCTTCAACGACTCGGTCGCCGCCTCGGCCAGCCAGGCCACCTCGACCGCGTCTTCGACGGTGCAGGCGGGAGCGGCATTGCCGTTCGCCACGTCGACGAAGGCTGCAAGCTCCGCCCGGAACGCCTCGGTGAAGCGGTCCATGAAGAAATGGTGCGCAGGGCCCTCCGGGAATTCGTTGCCGGGATCGACATTTCGCACCGGTGCACCCTGGTCCCATCCTGCGACCACCGTGTCCTGGAAGCCGTGCACCTCGAGGCGGCAGTCGTAGCCGTGGCCGTTGTAGCGGGCCGCCGAGATCACGCCGAGCGTGCCCGAATCGAATCGCACCACCACGGCCGCGGTGTCGACGTCATGGAAGTCGGCGAACTGCGGGTCGCCCTGCACACTGCCGGTGGCATACACCTCGACGGCTTCTTGCCCGGTGATCCACCGCAGGATGTCGAAATCGTGCACGGCGCAATCCCGGAAGATGCCCCCGGAGCCTGCGATGTAGTCCATCGGTGGCGGCGACGGGTCCATTGTCGTACTGCGCACCGTGTGCAGAAGGCCGAGCGAGCCGTCGTCGACGGCACTCTTCGCGGCGGCGAACGCGGCGTCGAAGCGACGCTGGTAACCGACCTGCACCGGTACGCCGGAGCGCGCGATGATGTCGGCGACCTTGACGCTCTCCTCTGCAGTCGTGGCGATCGGCTTCTCGCAGAACGTGGGTATCCCGCGCTCGACGGCGGCCAGCGTCAGCTCGGCATGGGCGGGCGTCGCCGCGGCGATCACGACGCCGTCGATACCCGACGAGAGCAGTTTGTCGACCGAGTCCGCCGGGGTCACAGAGTGTTTCGCGGCGACAGCGGCGACGAGTTGCGGCCGCTCGTCGGTGATCACGAGACCGTCAACGCCCTCCAGGCCGCTGAGGGTCTCGGTGTGGAATGCGCCGATACGGCCCAATCCGATCACGCCGAGTGTGGTCATGGTTTTCTCCGATCGTCTTGGTCGCGGAGTGCGACATCGAGTTGTTCCGGGGTGAGGTCACCGGCCAGCGCGGCCAGCACGGTGTCGACCTGGCTCGGCGGGGCGAGGCTGCCGATGGGCTGATCGGAGTCGAGGTTGGTGGGAAAGGGGTAGCCCTCGGCCGTCGCGACGACGGCGTTGTGCAGTTCGCGCTGCGGGCAGCCTGCGGCCTTCATCGCCAGCAGCGCCGGATAGGTCGCCCGCACCATCGCGGTGCGGTCCATCGCTTCCATCGCCCGGCCGAAGGGTGACGAGGCCTGCAGCAGGTTCGCCATCCGTCGGATATCGGTGGACACGTTGGAGCCGGCACCGTGATACAGCGCGGGATTGAAGAAGACCGCGTCTCCGGTGTGCAGCGGCACCTGCACGTGGTTGTCGGCGAAGAATGCGACGAACTCCGGCCGGTTGAACGCGATGTATCCGCCGACGAACTGCTGGGAGTAGGGCAGCAACATCGTGGGCCCACTCTCGATCGGCATGTCGCAGTGCGCCACCGCGCCCTGCAGGGTCAGCACCGGCGACGCGCGGTGCAGATGCGCCGGGTACGCCCCGAGATCGTCGGTCGAGACGAAGCCCAGGTGATAGTCGCGGTGCGGAACCTGCTGCTTTCCACCGGGATTGACCACATTGACCTGCGAGGTGACCTGGTAGCGAGGACCGAGCCACGCCTGAAAGACGACGGCGAGCGTGTCGTTCGCGTAGTACTCCGCGAACACCTCGGGGGCATGCAGGGCGAGCTTCTGTGCGGCATTCCAGATGCGGTCGTTGTCCCCGGGCTTGCCGAAGTGATCGCCTGCAGCTGTTCCCGCCGCCCGCTGCGCCTCGATGATGGCGTAGAACGCCTCGCTGGCCCGCCCGATGACGCCGGAGGAGAACGCGTCCTCGAACACGACGACGCCAGGGCCGTCGATCAGCGCGTGGATCAGTTCGGCCTGCAGGGCTCCCCGGTCAGACGGCGTGGTGGAGGGGTAGACGAGAACGTTCTCCCGGACGTCGACAGCGTGCGGATAGTCGGCGAGGTCCGTGTTCCGCTCTACTTCAGCCCGAAACGAGTTAAGCCCGCAGTCGGACTCGTCGATCCACGGCTTGTAAGCGGTGGTCAGAGGTGTTGCCATGGCAGTTAGTCTGGTAGTCGGATGCATCACAATCAACACCAAAGCCCCATCAAAAACACCTCAGAAGGACGGTCGCCGTGCACCGGTACAAGGTCCGCGAGATTGCCCAGCAATCCGGGTTGAGCGAGGCCACCGTCGACCGCGTGTTGAACAAGCGGCCGGGCGTGCGGGAGAACACCCGCGCCGAGGTCATGCAGGCGATTGCCGACCTGGACAAACAGCGCGCCCAGCTGCGGTTGAACGGCAGGCGTTACCTCATCGACGTGGTCATGCAGACCCCGCAGCGGTTCTCCGACGCATTTCGCGCCGCCGTCGAGGCCGAGCTGCCCGCCTTCGCGCCCGCCATGCTGCGCGCCCGCTTCCATCTCTGGGAGACCGGCTCGACCGCACAGATGGTCGACGTGCTTGCCCGTCTGCGCGGCAGCCACGGCGTGATCCTCAAGGCGCAGGACGACCCGGAGGTCGCCGAGGCGATCGACCGGCTCGTCGACGGGGGCGTCCCTGTGGTGACCTATGCGACCGATGTGCCCGCCAGCGCCCGCTGTTCATATGTGGGCATCGACAACCACGGCGCGGGCGTGACCGCCGCCTATCTGATGGGGCAGTGGCTGGGTCCAGCGCCGTCGGACGTGTTGATCACCGTCAGCCGCAACGTGTTTCGCGGCGAGGGGGAGCGCGAGGTCGGTTTTCGCTCGGCGCTGCGCGGTTCCGGGCGTCAGATCGTCGAGGTCAGTGACAGCGACGGCATCGACGCGACGAACGAGCGGTTGGTGCTCGAGGCGCTGGATGCGAACCCGTCGATCGAGGCCGTCTATTCCGTCGGCGGCGGAAACGCTGCGACCGTCGCGGCGTTTGAGCGGCTCGGCCGTCCCTGCCGGGTGTTCATCGCGCACGACCTCGATGCCGACAACAGGCAATTGCTGCGTGCCGGCCGCATCTCCGTGGTGCTGCACAACGACCTGCGAGCGGATGCGCGGCTGGCGTTGCGGCTGATCCTGCAGGAGCGTGGTGCGCTGCCGGCAGAGCCCGCCCGTCCGGTGCCGATTCAGGTGATCACGCCGTTCAACCTGCCCGGCTGACGCGCTTGCGGCAGCGCTAAGTGCTAGCGCAGAGCTACCGGCCGGTAACAATTTCCTTAGAGAAACGGTGTCGCAGCAACGTGACGAACGACACACTTTTGTCTCATCGAGTCGCCGCACACGATGTTGACCAGTCGATTTCGTTGCCTCTCCTCAACCGGTAGCCCGCGAGTCAGGTAAAGGGCCGCCTAAGAGAAGTGGTTTAATCGGTACTGAGAGTGACAGCAAGTTTGATGGACGTTGAACCCGATGGCGCGATCAACCCGCGACTGAGGCGTGCGTCCAAAGAGCAGCGGAAGGCAGGGGTTGTGAGCCCGAACGGCAACGGGGCCAGTCCGACCAGTGATGTAGGCGCCGGCTCCGCAGGGTCCGCGTCGCGACGCCAGAAGCTCGAGAAGGTTGTCATTCGATTCGCCGGCGACTCTGGCGACGGCATGCAGCTGACCGGTGACCGGTTCACCTCCGAAGCCGCGCTATTCGGCAACGACCTTGCGACGCAACCTAATTACCCGGCCGAGATTCGCGCACCAGCAGGCACTCTGCCTGGCGTTTCGTCGTTCCAGATCCAGATCGCCGATTACGACATCCTGACGGCTGGCGACCGTCCGGACGTCCTCGTCGCGATGAACCCCGCAGCGCTCAAAGCCAACATCTCCGACCTGCCGCGCGGCGGGCTGGTGATCGCCAACTCTGATGAATTCACCAAGCGCAACCTCGCGAAGGTCGGGTACGAGGCAAACCCGCTGGAGTCCGACGAGCTTTCCGACTATGTCGTGCAGCCTGTCGCGATGACCACCCTGACGCTGGGTGCGGTGGAGTCGATCGGCGCGTCCAAGAAGGACGGCCAGCGCGCCAAGAACATGTTCGCGCTCGGTCTGCTGTCCTGGATGTACGGCCGGGAACTGGAGCACAGCGAGGCGTTCATCCGCGAGAAGTTCGCCCGCAAGCCCGATATCGCCGAAGCCAACGTGCTGGCGCTGAAGGCCGGATGGAACTACGGCGAGACCACCGAGGCGTTCGCCAGCACCTACGAGGTGTCGCCCGCGAAGCTGAAGTCCGGTGAATACCGTCAGATCTCGGGTAACACCGCACTGGCATACGGCCTGGTCACCGCCTGCCAGCTGGCCGACATCCAGCTCGTGCTCGGTAGTTACCCCATCACGCCCGCATCGGACATCCTCCACGAGCTGTCCAAGCACAAGAACTTCAACGTCCTCACCTTTCAGGCGGAGGACGAGATCGCGGGCATCGGCGCGGCCATCGGCGCGTCCTATGGAGGCGCGTTGGGCGTCACGAGCACATCGGGCCCGGGTATCTCGCTGAAGTCAGAGGCCATCGGCCTTGCCGTGATGACCGAACTCCCGCTGATCGTCATCGACGTGCAGCGTGGCGGACCCTCGACGGGTCTGCCCACCAAGACCGAACAGGCCGACCTGCTGCAGGCCATGTTCGGACGCAACGGCGAGTCGCCGGTCGCGATCCTCGCGCCACGCTCGCCGTCCGACTGCTTCGACGTCGCCGTCCAGGCCGCCCGCATCGCGATCGCCTATCACACGCCGGTGATGATTCTGTCGGACGGCGCAATCGCGAACGGTTCCGAGCCGTGGCAGATCCCCGACGTCAGCGCGTATACGCCGATAGCGCACGAGTTCGCGAAGAGCGGCGAGCCGTTCCAGCCGTATGCCCGCGACCCCCAGACCCTGGCACGCCAGTTCGCCGTGCCGGGTACGCCCGGCCTGGAGCACCGCATCGGCGGCCTGGAAGCCGCAAACGGCTCGGGCAACATCTCCTATGAGCCGAAGAACCACGACCTGATGGTGCGGCTGAGGCAGGCCAAGATCGACGGCATCGCCGTGCCGGATCTCGAGGTCGACGACCCGACGGGCGACGCCGAACTGCTCATGCTCGGCTGGGGCAGCTCGTACGGCCCCATCGGAGAGGCGTGCCGACGCGCGCGGCGCAAGGGCATCAAGGTGGCCCACGCGCAGCTGGGCAACCTGAATCCGTTCCCGGCCAACCTGGGTGAGGTGCTGCGGCGCTACCCCAACGTGGTGTTGCCGGAGATGAACCTCGGCCAGTTGGCGCTGCTGCTGCGCGGCAGGTTCCTGGTCGACGTGCAGTCGGTGACCAAGGTCGAAGGCATGGCGTTTTTGGCCGAGGAGGTCGAGGGCATCATCGATGCCGCCCTGGAGGGAACGCTCAATGAAAAGGAAAGCGATAAGGCCAAGTTCGCGCGGTTGGCGGCGGCCACCGTGGAAACTGGCGTGGGAGCGGACGCATGACTGACCTGATCGGTAGCGACCTCGGGCTGACTCCGGGCATCGGCGGGGTGCCGACCACAGATGAGCCGCAGAAGGCCAAGGACTTCACCAGCGACCAGGAGGTCCGCTGGTGCCCGGGATGCGGCGACTACGTCATCCTCAACACCATTCGCAATTTCCTGCCCGAGCTGGGCCTGCGACGCGAGAACATCGCATTCGTCAGCGGCATCGGCTGCTCGAGCCGCTTCCCGTACTACCTGGAGACGTACGGTTTTCACTCCATCCACGGCCGCGCCCCGACGATCGCCACCGGCCTGGCCCTTGCCCGGCCGGATCTGTCCGTCTGGGTCGTCACCGGTGACGGCGACGCGCTGTCCATCGGCGGCAACCACCTGATTCATGCGTTGCGCCGCAACGTCAACATCACCATCCTGCTGTTCAACAACCGGATCTACGGTCTGACGAAGGGCCAGTACTCGCCGACGTCAGAGACCGGCAAAATCACCAAGTCCACACCGATGGGTTCGGTGGACTATCCGTTCAACCCGGTGTCGCTCGCTCTCGGCGCAGACGCCACCTTCGTCGGCCGTGCACTGGATTCCGACCGCAAGGGTCTGTCGGAGGTCCTGCGTGCCGCTGCCGCCCACCGTGGCGCCGCGATCGTCGAGATCCTGCAGGACTGCCCAATCTTCAACGACGGCTCATTTGACGCGCTCCGCAAGGAGGGCGCTGAGGAGCGGTTGATCAACGTCCGCCAGGGCGAGCCGATCACATTCGGCGCCGACGGTGAATACTGCGTGGTGAAGTCCGGTTACGGCCTCGAGGTGGCCAAGACGGCCGACGTCTCGGCCGACGAGATCGTCGTCCACAACTCGCAGATCGAGGACTCGGCGTATGCCTTCGCCCTGTCACGGCTGTCCGAGCAGAATCTCGAGCACATGGTGATGGGCATCTTCCGCCAGGTCAGCAAGCCGACCTACGACGACGCCGCGCGTCAGCAGGTCGCATCGGCCCGCGACGCCAAGCCGCACGACACGGCGGCACTGCAGTCGCTGCTGCGCGGCAAAGACACGTGGACCGTCGATTAACCTCTCTGACGTGACATCCCCTGTACCACTTGCCGCAGTCGTTTTGGCGGGCGGTGCCTCTCGCCGGATGGGTCGCGACAAGGCCACCATGCCGTATGACGGTTCTACGATGGTCGAGCTCGTCGTTTCGGCGTTGAGTGCCCGCTGCTTCCCGGTGTTCGTCATTGCCGCACCCGGACAGCCGCTGCCCGATCTGCAGGCTGAGGTCCTGCGCGACGAGGTTCGCGGTGTCGGACCGCTGCTCGCGACCGGACGTGGCCTGCGAGCCGCCGCGGACGCCGGCCACGATCTGGCGTTCGTCTGTGCCGTGGACATGCCGCACATGACGACGGAATTGGTGGACGAACTCGCCGAACACGCCGCCCGCCTTGGCGTCGACGTGGTGCTGCCCTGGGATGGCCGCGACCACTATCTGGCAGGCGTCTACCGCACCGGACTGGCCGACCGCGTCGATGCGCTGGTGGCGGCGGGGGAGCGCAGCATGCGCGCGTTGGTGGACACCGTCGACACCCAACGCATCGTGATGCCGACCCATCGGGCGCTGACCAACGTGAACACCACGGCCGACGTATCCTGAATCCGACGTCATTACCTTCGGTAATGGTTTCAGCAAATTCCCGCTTCGACGCTTTAGGACCTCGGTTTCGGCTGTGAGGCCATTCTGTCGTTGATTGTCGGCAATAGTTCGTAGATTCGTCTGTGATCGGCCACATGACGCTGGCCGTCACCCCGCGAGGTGAGATTTGCCGTCGCAGATGGGATTTCGGTCGCACACCGGCGCTTATCCCATGCCGGCCTTCGGAATTGCGAAGGGGAGCACCTGGCGAACCGGCCTCGGGCAAGTCCTCCACGGCGCCCTCACTGTCCCAGCCGTCGTCGATTATGTCCGCCCTATCGAGCGTGGGTATCGAGATCGCCTCTGCTCGGCGTGAGCCGGAAAAGGCCACGCTACCTTGATATTTCATCGACAGTCTCCGAGTTCGACTGGTAACTTGCGGTCGGCTTATCCGGTGATTGATCACCTGCTGATGCGAAATATGCAGTCGCACAGCTGATATCGCGTGGCGCTATGCCAGAAATGCTCATAGCGAACCGTTTCAGCTCCTATTTATATGAAAGAGGCTGCTGCGAGCCAAGTCTGGGCGTGTGATCTTGAGATCTGTTGAACTGACATTGAATTTCGGCGTGTCCCAGGTCACAAAAAGGCCGTGATTTAGCTCACCCGAACGGCGCGCCAGCGTCAGTGTCCAAAGAGGCGACACGCCACGGTGACCTGCACGGACACTTGCGTAGCCGACCGTGATCTAAACGTGATCGGAACGTGACACGCCCTGTACCCAATATGACTTTGCGTCAAACGATTTGTACGTTCCTCACGGCTCGAAAAACGAGCAAACAATTAAAACCACGAACCTGCGTGTGAGGGGCCGCGGTCGGCGGAATCGCCACTGCGGACGCCGGGCCTGATGCCCGGTGGGGTGATGTCTCGCTCCCCCTGTTGTGCCTGACCGAGACGGCACGACCCGAACCTCCTGCCTGAACGGCAACCTACGCCCGCGCCTGCGGGCGTGGTCGGCGCGCGCTTGGCGAAAGGAAAGAAGTGAAGAACATCCGCACTACGCTCGGGCTGGCCACCATCGCGGGGGCGCTCGCCCTTGCACCGATGGCGTTGGCGACCGGCACCGCGAATGCGGAGAGCAGCGTGAACTGGGACGCCGTTGCGTCATGCGAGTCCGGCGGCAACTGGCACACCGCCACCGGCAACGGCTACTACGGCGGCCTGCAATTCACCATGGGCACCTGGCGCGCCAATGGCGGCAGCGGATCGCCACACAACGCCAGCCGCGAGGAGCAGATCCGCGTTGCCAACAACGTGCTGAAGACCCAGGGCATCGGCGCCTGGCCGGTCTGCGGCAAGCGGGGCTAATCAGCGGCCCGCTACAGAACGCATGACAGGTGCCGGGTCCCGATTGGGGCCCGGCACTTTACTATTTCCCAATAGTCACAATTGTCACATCTATCACATCATTAACATTTATCGCTTTTGCCTCATATGGCCCTTTTTTACTCATTTGCCACATCACTAGCTGCTTCCTATCCCGTCCCGATAACGTGCATATACCTCCCTTGTAACGCCTGACACTCCTAACCCGAAAGTCCCACTAGTTGCAAGGTCGGGGAAGGACCAACGTGATGAAGAAAAGCCATTCGTTCATCCAGACGGCGAAAAGGGCTGCTTGGCTCGTCGCAATTGCCGGGGCACTCTCCTTCGCCTCGTTAACGCTCTCGGCGGCCAGCGCGAACGCCGACAGCGTGGACTGGGACGCGATCGCCCGGTGCGAATCCGGCGGTAACTGGTCCACGAACAGCGGGAACGGCCATTACGGCGGCCTGCAGTTCAAGCCGTCGACCTGGTCGTCCAACGGCGGCGTCGGCTCGCCGGCGATGGCCTCCCGGGAAGAGCAGATCAGGGTCGCCGAGAACGTGCTGCGGACGCAGGGACTGCGGGCGTGGCCGCAGTGCGGGTCAGCCGCGGGTGGTCCGGCCCTGTTCAGCGCCTCAGGCCCGTCGCTGGGCGGGTGTCAGGCTGTACGGGGCGGCGCCATCCTCGGCATCGTCGACGTGCGGAGCCTGTGCTCGACGTTCCTGCACCCGTTCGGTCTAGGCTGATGCGCTCGTCGGCGGCTTGAACGCCGACCGCGACGCCACCGTCGCCAGGTGCCGGGTCAGTACTGCCTCCGGCACCAGGGCTGTTGCGCGACTGGCTGCGGCGCTCAGGAACGCCGGCCTCAGGTTGACGACCCTGCCGATAATCGCCGATTCACGCACCAACGCCCGTACCCGCGGCCTGCGAAAGCTCGCGAACCGGTCGAACGCTGCCGCCAGGTCGCTGCACTGGTCGACGAAGCAAGCCAGAATCGCGGCGTCCTCCAAACCCTGACAACCGCCCTGCCCCAGGTGCGGGCGCATCGGGTGGGCGGCGTCGCCGACCAGAACCGTCGGCCCCTTCGACCACACGCGGGCCTGCTCGCGGTCGTACAGGTCGTTACGCAGCACGATGTCCGGATTGGTGGCGGTCAACAGTTTTGGTAGGGGCTCCGCCCAGGAGCCGAATGTGCGCTGCAGATAAGCCAATTCGCCCTGCGGCGCGACCTGACCCTCCGGTGTGCGCTCGGTCGCGAACCAGTAGGTGTGGTCTGCGCCCAGCGGCACGTGCCCGCATTCACGTCCTGCGCCAAGGGTTTCACCGGCGAGATCGGGGTCGATCGCAACGTCGGCGATTCCGCGCCAAGCGGTGTACCCGGCATACCGGTTGGTCAGCGGGCCGTTGAGGTAGCGGGCCACAACCGAATGTGTGCCGTCGGCGCCCACCACCGCGTCGGCCCGTCGCGTCGTCGAATCCGAAAGGGTGACGCGCACGCCGTCCGCCGTGAATTGGATGTCCTTGGCGGTCACTCCGGTTTCAAGGGTGTCACTCGCCAATGCACCGGCCAGCAGGTCATTGAGCACGGACCGGCGGATCACCACGAGCGGCTCGCCGAGCGCCTTGACGAGCCGCTCGCGTGACGGACGGCGTAGCCACGTGCCGTCGCTCCAACGCAGCGCGCCTGCAGTCACCCGACCGCCGGATTCCCGGACCGCGTCGCCGAGGCCGATGTGGTCGAGGGCCGCAAGGGCGTTGGGCCAGATGCTGATACCCGCTCCGCTCGTCACCTCGGAGCGGCTCTCCAGGACCGTCACGTGGTGGCCACGACGCTGCAATGCGACAGCCGTCGCCAGCCCCGCAATCCCCGCGCCGACGACAAGGAACTGCTGCTGCGCCACCCGTCGAACGTAGCGGGTCGATCCGCTGGACCTACAGCTCGAACACCAACAGCGTGCAGGTCGCCGTCGGCCATGGCCCGCAGATAGTCGGTTCCGGCCATCGCCAGGCCCTTGCGGTGCTCGATCCGGGCACGCGCCAGGTGACGGTGCGAGAGCGCGGTGTCCCCTGTGTTACGAACATCGCATGACCGAAACCCCGTTCGGCGATCTCGACAACTACTTCGCCCTGCCGCGGGTGTCCGGGCTGGCGGTGTCACCGGACGGCTCGCGGGTCGTGACCACCGTCAGCGAGCTCAACGACAAGCGCACCGAATACGTCACCGCGGTCTGGGAACTCGACCCGGAGGGGCGGGCACCTGCGCGACGCTTGACCAGGGGCTCCAAGGGTGAGTCCGCGCCGGCGTTCACCTCCGACGGGGACCTGCTGTTCGTGGCGGCGCGGCCGACCGAAGACGACGACAAGCCGCCCCCAGCGCTGTGGAGATTGCCCGCAGCCGGCGGCGAGGCCGTCGAGGTGCTTTCGCCACCTGGCGGCGTCGAGGCTGTGAAGACGGCGCGCGACACCGCGAGAGCCGCCGTGCGCACGCCGCTGTTGCCGTCGGCGCACAGCATCGACGACGACCGCCGGCTACGAGATTTGCGCAAGGACGCCAAGGTCACCGCGATCCTGCACAGCGCCTACCCAATCCGGCACTGGGACAATGACCTTGGCCCTGCTGCACCACATCTGCTTATGCTGGATCTCGGCGACGATCCCGCACCGGCCGATCTGACGACTCAGCCGGGCGCTGCGCTGCGAGACGCCGACTTCGACGTCAGTGACGACGGCAGCTTCGTCGTCACGTCATGGCAGCGGCCCGCGCCGAACGCGTCCCTGCACTCGGTGCTGGTGCGGATCGACGTCGCATCCGGTGAGCACACGGTCATCGCCGATGACCCGGACGCCGACTTGTGGAGCCCGGCCATATCGCCGGACGGGTCAGCCGTGGCGTTCATTCGAGAATCGTATTCCACGCCGCAGCTCGCACCTCGAATCAGCCTGCGCCACATGCGGTTCGGCCATGATCCAGCCGCGCCCGCCTCGGCCTGGGATCGCTGGCCGGTGTCGATCACGTGGTCGCGCGACGGCGAGGCACTCCTCGTCACCGCCGACGACGCCGGCCGCTGCCCGCTGTTCCGGATCGGCCTCGGTGACGGCCAGGTAGCGCCGTTGACCAACGACGACTACGCCTACACCGATGTGGCAGCCGCGCCAGGCGGCGTCGTTTACGCGCTGCGGAGTTCGTACGCCGCCCCGCCACACCCGGTGCGCATCGACCGGGACGGCACCGTCACCGCGTTGCCGTGTGTCGAACCGCCGCAGCTGCCCGGAGAGCTCACCGAGATCACGGCTGACGTCTCCGACGGCGCAGCGGTGCGGTCCTGGCTGGTGCTCCCCAACGATGAAGAACCGGCCCCGCTGCTGCTGTGGGTCCACGGCGGGCCGCTCGGCAGCTGGAACTCCTGGCACTGGCGCTGGAACCCGTGGGTCCTCGCGGCGCACGGGTATGCCGTGCTGCTGCCGGACCCGGCGCTGTCGACGGGCTACGGCCAGGAGTTCATCCAGCGAGGCTGGGGGAACTGGGGAGGAGCCCCGTTCGACGATCTGATGGCCGCGACCGACGCCGCATGCGCCCACCCGCGGGTCGACGCCTCTCGCACCGCTGCGATGGGCGGTTCGTTCGGCGGATACATGGCAAATTGGATCGCCGGCCACACAGACCGGTTCGACGCGATCGTCACCCACGCGAGCCTATGGGCGCTCGACCAGTTCGGCTCCACCACCGACACCGCCTATTACTGGCTGCGCGAGATGACCCGAGACATGGCTGCGGCCAACTCGCCGCACAACTTCGTCGGGGAGATCCGCACCCCGATGCTCGTCATCCACGGTGACAAGGACTATCGGGTGCCGATCGGCGAGGCGCTTCGGCTGTGGTACGAGCTGCTCAGCGAGTCGGGTCTGCCCGCAGCCGACGACGGCACCAGCCCCCATCGATTTCTCTACTACCCGTCGGAGAACCATTGGGTGCTCTCACCGCAAAACGCCAAGATCTGGTACGAGGTGGTGATCGAGTTCCTTGGCAGGCACGTGCTCGGCGAGGCCGGCGGGCTGCCCGAGGCGCTCGGGTAGCGTCGGAAATCATGAGCGGGCAGCGGGAGTTCGACATCGTCCTGTACGGCGCCACCGGATTCGTCGGAAAGCTGGCCGCCGACTACCTGGCGAAGGCGGGCGGCGATGCCCGCATCGCGCTTGCCGGCCGATCCCAGGACAAGCTGCTGGCGGTGCGCGAAACACTGGGGGAGACCGCGCAGTCGTGGCCGCTGATCGCCGCGGACGCGTCGCAGCCGTCGACGCTCAACGCGCTGGCCGCTCAAGCCCAAGTCGTGGTGACGACCGTCGGGCCGTACGCCGAGTACGGGCTGCCGCTCGTCGCCGCATGCGCCGCCGCGGGAACCGATTACGCGGATCTCACCGGCGAGGCGACGTTCATGCGCGACAGCATCGACCAGTACCACAAGCAAGCCGTCGATACCGGTGCGCGAATCGTTCATTCGTGCGGATTCGACTCCATCCCTTCCGATCTCACCGTTTACGCACTCCATCGGCGGATCGCCGAGGAGAACGCCGGTGAAATGGCCGACACCACCTTCGTGGTGCGCAGGATGGCGGGCGGATTCTCTGGCGGTACGTACGCGTCGATGGCCGGCATCATGCGGGCCATGTCCAGCGATGCCGAAGTGCGGCGCCTGCTGGAGGATCCGTACACGCTGACCCCGGATCGCGGCGCCGAGCCCGAGTTCGGCCCGCAGTCGGACCTACCGTGGCGCCGTGGCCGCGAGATTGCGCCGGAGCTCGACGGCATCTGGACGACGGGGTTCATCATGGCGCCGGTCAATACGCGGGTTGTCAGACGCAGCAACGCTTTACAGGATTGGGCGTACGGCAGGCGGTTCCGGTACACCGAGTGTCAGAGTCTGGGGTCATCGGTCGTGGCGCCCGTCGCGTCGGCCGTGGCGACTGGTGTTGGGGCAGCGGTCACCGGACTGGGAAGCCGCTATCTCGACAAGGTGCCGGAGAAACTCGTCGAACGAATCTTGCCCAAGTCGGGTTCCGGACCGAGCGAACGCACCCGCGAGCGCGGCCATTACACCGTCGAGACGTACACCACCACGACGACCGGTGCGCGCTACCGGGCCACCATGTCGCAGAAGGGCGATCCCGGCTACAAGGCCACGTCGGTGCTGCTGGGCGAAAGCGGTTTGGCCTTGGCGCTGGATCGAGACCGGCTCTCCGATCTACGCGGCGTACTGACGCCCGCCGCGTCGATGGGTGACGCGCTGCTGGCTCGATTCCCCGCTGCCGGTGTGTCATTGGAGACCGCCCGGCTGAATTGATCGGCGAGCGCAGAACACCTGTCAACCAAGATCAATTGGACTAATGTCGTGCTCGGCATGCGGTAACCAGCAATGAAGGTGGACACGGCAATGGCAGATCTCGACGAGCTTTACGCGCAGATCCCCGTAGCGGATATCGCGAGCAAGATCGGCGCGGATCAGGGCGAGGTGGACAACGCCATAAAGACGCTGGTGCCGGCCCTGGTGGGTGGGCTCGCCCAGAACGTCCATTCGGACGACATCGATTCGAGCAAGCTCGAGTCCGCCGTGGCCCAGCAAGGCGCCAGCGGTCTGCTCGACGGCGGGGTCAACGTCGACCAGGTGGACCAGAAGGCGGGCGACAACCTCGTGGCCAGCCTGTTCGGCGGCAACGACAGCAATGCCGTCGCCTCCGCGCTGTCCGGAACGGGTGCAGGCGGCGGTGATCTGATCAAGAAACTGCTGCCCATCCTTGCGCCGATCGTGCTCGCCTACATCGGCAAGCAGCTCACCAAGGGCTCAGGCTCGGCACCGGCCCAGCCGCAGGCGCAGTCGGCCGGTGGCGGCGGCCTCGGCGACATCCTGGGCAGCATTCTCGGCGGCTCCGCGGGCGGTGGTGGTGGCGACGGTAACAACCCGCTGGGCAGCATCCTCGGCAGCGTGATCGGCGGAGGCAAGGGCGGCGCGATCGGCGACATCCTTGGCGGTCTGCTCAGCGGCAAGAAGTAGGGCGCCGGCCGAGTCACGCACGAACCCGGCGCCGGCTGAGCCGGCAAGCACCTGAAGTCGGGGCCGGCGCACCGCAGTCAATAGAATGGCGCGGTGACCGCGCACGCGAGGAGCGAAGACAGCCGCGCCAGCTCCAAGCCATCAACCGACGCCCTGCCCAAGTCGTGGGATCCGGGCGCGGTGGAGAGCGAGCTCTACCAGGGCTGGGTCGACGCCGGTTACTTCAAGGCGGACCCGGCCAGCGACAAGCCGCCGTATTCGATTGTGCTGCCGCCGCCCAACGTCACCGGCAGCCTGCACATGGGTCATGCGCTCGACCACACGCTGATGGACGCGCTGACCCGGCGCAAACGGATGCAGGGCTACGAGGTGCTGTGGCTGCCGGGCATGGATCACGCGGGCATCGCCACGCAATCCGTGGTAGAAAAGCAGCTGGCCATCGAGGGCAAGACGAAGGCAGACCTCGGCCGCGAGCTGTTCATCGACAAGGTCTGGGACTGGAAGCAGGATTCGGGCGGCACGATCGGCGCCCAGATGCGTCGGCTCGGCGACGGCGTCGACTGGAGCCGCGACCGGTTCACGATGGACGACGGTCTGTCGCGTGCGGTGCGAACCATCTTCAAGCGGCTGTATGACGCCGGACTGATTTACCAGGCCGAACGCCTGGTGAACTGGTCGCCGGTGCTGGAGACGGCCATCTCGGACCTCGAGGTCTCCTACTCCGACGTCGAGGGCGAGCTGGTGTCGTTCCGCTACGGATCGCTCGACGACACCGAACCCCACATCGTGGTGGCCACCACCCGAGTCGAGACGATGCTCGGCGACACCGCGATCGCAGTGCATCCCGACGACGAGCGCTACCGCCACCTGGTCGGCACGACGTTGCCGCATCCGTTCGTGAACCGTCAGATGATCATCGTCGCCGACGAACACGTCGATCCCGAATTCGGCACCGGCGCAGTGAAAGTCACCCCCGCCCACGACCCGAATGACTTCGAGATCGGCTTGCGGCACAAGTTGCCGATGCCGACGATCATGGACGCCAAGGGTCGGATCGCCGACACCGATACCGAATTCGACGGCATGGATCGCTTAGACGCCCGCGTGGCGGTTCGCGAGGCGCTGGCCGCACAGGGCCGGGTCGTCGAGGAGAAGCGACCGTATCTTCACAGCGTCGGGCATTCCGAGCGCAGCGGGGAGCCCATCGAACCGCGGCTGTCGCTTCAGTGGTGGGTGAAGGTCGAGTCGTTGGCCTCGGCCGCAGGCGACGCGGTGCGCAACGGGCACACCGTGATTCATCCGGCGAGCCTGGAACCGCGGTGGTTCGCCTGGGTCGACAATATGCACGACTGGTGCATATCCCGGCAGCTGTGGTGGGGACACCGCATCCCGATCTGGCACGGCCCCAACGGCGAAACCGTCTGCGTCGGCCCGGACGAGACGCCACCCGAAGGCTGGGAACAGGACCCTGATGTGCTGGACACGTGGTTCTCCTCGGCGCTGTGGCCGTTCTCCACGATGGGCTGGCCCGCCCACACTCCGGAACTGGAGAAGTTCTATCCGACCAGCGTGCTCGTCACCGGCTACGACATCCTGTTCTTCTGGGTGGCGAGGATGATGATGTTCGGCCAGTTCGTCGCCGACGATCCCGCGATCACTCTGGACGGCAGGCGCGGTCCCCAGGTGCCGTTCGAGAACGTCTTCCTGCACGGCCTGATTCGCGACGAGTTCGGCCGCAAGATGAGTAAGTCGCGCGGCAACGGCATCGATCCCCTGGATTGGGTGGAGATGTTCGGCGCCGACGCGTTGCGATTCACCCTCGCCCGCGGCGCCAGCCCTGGCGGTGACCTGTCCATCGGGGAGGACCACGCCCGCGCGTCCCGGAACTTCGCCACCAAGCTGTTCAACGCCACCCGTTTCGCGCTGATGAACGGGGCCGCCCCAGCCCCGCTGCCCGATGCGGCCGAACTCACCGACGCCGACCGTTGGATCCTCGGACGAGCCGAAGAGGTTCGCGCCGAGGTCGATTCGGCGTTCGACAGCTACGAGTTCAGCCGCGCCTGCGAGGCGCTCTATCATTTCGCCTGGGACGAGTTCTGCGACTGGTACGTGGAGCTCGCGAAGGTTCAGCTCGCCGACGGAGTCAGCCACACAACGGCGGTGCTCGCCGAGGTGCTCGATACGCTGCTCAAGCTGTTGCATCCGGTGATGCCGTTCGTCACCGAGACGTTGTGGAAGGCACTGACCGGCGGCGAGTCCCTGGTCATCGCCCAGTGGCCGAGCCCGTCCGGTTTCGCGGTGGACCAGGTTGCCGCTCAGCGCATCACCGATATGCAAAAGCTGGTCACCGAGGTGCGGCGGTTCCGCAGCGACCAAGGGCTCGCCGACCGGCAGAAGGTGCCGGCACGGCTGACGGATGTCGCTGCGGCCGACCTCGACTCGCAGGTGCCTGCGGTCACGTCGCTGGCGTGGCTGACCCCGGCATCCGACGGTTTCTTTCCGACCGCCTCGGTGGAGGTGCGGCTGACGCACGGCACCGTCGTGGTCGAGTTGGATACGTCGGGAACCGTCGACGTCGCGGCAGAGCGCCGCCGGCTGGAGAAGGATCTGGCCGCCGCGGAGAAGGAACTCAAGGGCACCACCGCCAAGCTGGACAACGAAGCCTTTCTGGCCAAGGCGCCCGCCGACGTCGTCGACAAGATTCGCGGCCGCAGATCCTTGGCTCAGGAGGAAGTCGAGCGGATCAACTCGAGGCTGGCGTCTCTGCGATGACCAGTCCCGTCCCGACGCCGGACGAAATCGCCTCGCTGCTCCAGGTCGAGCACCTTCTCGACCAGCGCTGGCCGGAAACCAAGCTCGAACCGAGCACGGCCCGCATTTCGGCGCTGCTGGAACTGCTGGGCTCGCCGCAGCGCAGCTACCCGTCGATTCACATCGCCGGCACCAACGGTAAGACGTCGGTGGCCCGCATGGTCGATGCGCTGCTCAGCGCACTGCACCGGCGCACCGGTCGCACGACAAGCCCGCATCTGCAGTCGGCCGTTGAACGTATCGCGATCGACAACAAGCCGATCACCCCCGCGCAGTACGTGGCGACCTACGAAGAGATCGAACCGTTCGTCGAGTTGGTCGACAAACAATCCGAAGCGGCAGGCGGCCCCGCGATGAGCAAGTTCGAGGTCGTCACCGCGATGGCGTTCGCCGCGTTCGCCGACGCGCCGATCGACGTCGCCGTCGTCGAAGTCGGGATGGGCGGCCGCTGGGACGCCACCAACGTCGTCGACGCACCCGTCGCGGTGATCACCCCGATCGGTGTCGACCACACCGAATATCTGGGCACCGAGATCGCCCAAATCGCCGGGGAGAAGGCGGGAATCATCGCCAGGCAGAAGGAAGACCTGGTCCCGGTCGACACTGTTGCGGTGATCGGCAGGCAGGTGCCCGAGGCGATGGAGGTGGTGCTGGCCGAGGCGGTGCGCGCCGACGCGGCGGTCGCTCGCGAGGACTCCGAGTTCGCGGTGCTCGGCCGTCAAGTGGCGATCGGCGGCCAGATGCTCGAATTGCAAGGCCTCGGCGGCGTTTACTCAGAGATCTTCCTACCGCTGCACGGCGAACATCAGGCGCACAACGCCGTCGTCGCGCTGGCCGCCGTCGAGGCGTTCTTCGGTGCGGGAGCGGATCGCCAACTCGACATCGACGCGGTGCGGGCCGGGTTCGCGGCCGCCGCCAGCCCGGGCCGTCTGGAACGGATGCGCAGCGCGCCAACGGTTTTCATCGACGCGGCCCATAATCCGGCTGGCGCAGCGGCACTGGCGCAGACGCTGGCCGAGGAGTTCGACTTCCGCCTGCTCGTCGGGATCGTGTCGGTGATGGCCGACAAGGACGTCGACGGCATCCTCGCCGCGCTCGAGCCAGTGCTCGACCAGATCGTCGTCACCAACAACGGTTCACCGCGCGCGCTCGACGTGGAGGGCCTCACGGTGCGCGCCGAGGAGCGGTTCGGACCGGAGCGGGTGATCGCAGCGCCCAACCTGGCCGACGCGATCGAGACGGCGACCGCACTCGCCGAGGAGAGCGGCCACGAGGGCGAAGGCTTCTCCGGCAGCGGCATCGTCATCACCGGGTCGGTCGTCACCGCCGGCGCCGCCCGCACGCTGTTCGGTCGGGATCCACAATGAGCGACGACCCCCATCTGCCCCCCTCGAGTGCGGGACACCTGCCGCCGGATCCGTGGAAGAGCTTCCGCGGCGTGATGGCAGGCACGCTGATCCTCGAGGCCATCGTCGTGCTGCTCGCGCTGCCGGTCGTCGCAGTGGCCGACGGCAACCTCACCGCGGTCACCGGCACCTACCTGATCGGGCTGGCGGTGGTGCTGATCGCGCTGGCCGGACTGCAGGGCCGACCGTGGGCCATCTGGGTGAACCTCGCCATCCAGTTGGTTCTCATAGCCGGGTGGGCCGTGTCCGGAGCGGTCGGCTTCATCGGCCTGATCTTCACCGGCGTATGGCTGCTGATCCTCTACCTCCGCAGCGAAGTGAAGCGCCGTGAGGAGCGTGGCCTGCTGCCTGGCCAACAGCCACCGCACGAGTAATTACGGCGAACAAAATTGGGGTAGCGAACTACCCTGCACGACCGCCGTGGAAGTGCCATTGTTGTGCCAGCGGACCGCATGAATGCAATGCGCACGGGAAGCACAGATGAATAACCCACGGGATTTCGGCCGGCCGCCCCTCGATGGGGCGCCGACGATGGCCGCGCCGGTCGCTGGTCAGCGGCCTGGCACATGGCCTCAACAGGCGCCCTACGGCGACCCCGCTCCGTATCCGCCCCACGGCCAGCAGCCGCCGGACACGTACTACGCCCAGCAGCCGCCAACGAAGTTGCCGGTGTACAAGCGCCCCGGTGTCGTCTTCGGTGCCGCTGCAGTGGCCGCCGTGATAGCCGTCGGCGCCCTGTTGGCGACGTGGGTGTCGAAAGACAACGTGTCGACCACGCCGGTCAACAACACGGGCACGCCGACGCAGCAGGTTCTGGTCCCGCCGGCGCCTGCGCCGCCATCGGCGCCACCGCCTAGCCAGTCGGTGGTGGTGCAGCAGCCGGCACCGAGGTCGGTCCCTCGGCAGCAGGCGCCCGCGCCCCGAGTCGCGCCCTCGAATCCGTCGAATCCGCCGGCGGTCAGTCCCGCACCGGCATCTTCTCTACCTAATTCGCCTGTGCCCGAACTCATTCCGGAGCCTCAACAGAAGCAGGACCCGGAGCCGCAGCAGAAGCAGGATCCGCCGGACAAGTTCAATCCGGGCGATCCCGAGAACCCAACGCCGGACGACCTGCTGTGCCATCCGAACCCGCCGGGCTGCACAGGAGATCAGAAGGCGCCGGCACAGCAGCAACAGCCAGCGCCGTAGGACTTGGAGACATCTATGAACAATCCACGTGACTTCGATCCGACGCAGCAGCTTGGCGATCGAACACAGCAATTCGGAGATCGCACACAGCAACTCGGGGACCGCACGCAGCAGCTGGCGGATCAGACGAACCAATTGGCTCCGCCGACGGCGGCCACGCCGAGGATCTCCGCCGATTCCGCACAGGCGACTGCGTGGTCGGAAGAGGAACCTGGTTCCTACGGTGACCCCGGCGGTGCGTATTCGCCGTACGACCAGCAGGCGCAAGACCCCTACTACGACCAATCGCCGCAGTATTACGGCGAGCCGCAGTACTACGCCCAGCAGCCGGTTGCCGCGCCGCCGGTTGCGCCACCGCCGTGGTATCGGAAGCCGGGCGTCCTGTTCGGCGGCGCTGCCGGGGCGGCGCTAGTGGCGGTAGCTGCTCTCGTCGCGACATGGCAGACGGGTGGGGTGTCGACTACGCCGGCCAACACGACCGGCACGCCGTCTGGACAAGTGCAGGCTCCGTCGGCGCCTGCGTCACCAGTGCCTGCACCGGTCCCGGCGGCGCCACCGGCGCCGAGCCGGCCGGTGATCGTGCAGCAGCCTGCGCCCAGGAACGTGCCCGCCCCTCGCCTGGCGCCCAACAACCCGGCACCGCGGCAGGTGGTTCCGGTTGGTCCTGTGACACCCGACCCAATCCCGAATCCCAACCTGAATCCGGGTGAGAATACGAACCCGGGTGAGGCCAAGAAGGACGAAACCACGGGTGGCAATGGGACTGGCACTGGGACCGGCACGGGGACGGGGACAGACACGGGCACTGGAACCGGGACTGGGACAGGCCCAGGAACCGGGACTGGGACCGGAGCGGGCACAGGCACTGGGACCGGCGCGGGCACTGGAACCGAGGCAGGTACCGGTGCTGGTACCGGTACGGGGGCAGGGACCGGTACGGACGGCGGTGCCGGTACTCAAGGCGGCGCCGGTGAGGTCAAGTCGCCGCAAGACACTCTGTGCAGCCCGAAGCCGCCGCCCTGCTAGGGCAGCCGAGAAGCCCTGACGCGGTGGCGTCGCGGAGCAGATCGCTTTCGCAGGTACGCTGTCGGCCGTGACTGAGCGGACCCTGGTGTTGATCAAGCCCGATGGCGTCAAGCGGCGTCTGATAGGCGAGGTCGTGGGCCGGATCGAGCGAAAGGGCCTGTCGATTGCAGCCCTGGAGATGCGCGACGTCGGCGACGAGCTGGCCCGCAAGCATTACGCCGAGCACGACGGCAAACCGTTCTTCGACTCGCTGCTGGAATTCATCACGTCGGGTCCCGTGGTCGCGGCGATAGTCGAGGGCCCGCGGGCGATTGCGGCCTTCCGGCAGCTCGCCGGCGGCACCGACCCGGTGGAGAAGGCGGCGACCGGCTCAATCCGCGGTGACCTGGCACTTGTCACTCAGGAAAACATCGTGCACGGGTCGGATTCGCCCGAATCTGCTGCCCGCGAAATCGAGCTCTGGTTCCCCGGCCGATAGTGCAGTCGCCCAGCCTGGTCCGCTGGCGACCATTGATATGGGATACTGGCTACGGGTAGACGGCTGCACACCAGCGGCCGGATGCCCGAATGAAGACTTAGACGAGCGCGACCACCGCTCACCTGTGGTGTGGCGCCGACCGTCGCAGCCATCATTCAGCCAGGCACCGGGAGGGTTCCCAGCGAACCGCTCGGAGCGAGACCATAACAAGCTCGGGAGAAACCACCCGAGCCAATAGCGGAAGCCCTCGCGTGGCCGCGTCGACATGACGCGCCCGGGGGCTTGAGGAGAATACGTGGCCGACGATGCGCGTACAGAAGACCTATCGGAAGAGACTCAGGAGCCCGAGGCCCAGCCTGACGGGCTGACGGTCGTGGCGGAGGATCCGGACGGATCCGCCGAAGTCGTCGAGGATGACCAGGCGCAGCAAGACCAGGACGTCGACGCGGCCGAACCGGACTCTCGAACGATCCTCGAGACCACCGTCGTCGAAGCCACGGTGGAACGCGCCGAGTACATGCCGCTTTTCGTGGCGCCTCAACCCGTCGTCATCGATGCGGGCACCGATGATGACGATGACGATGATGACGACGACGACTCCGATGACGGTCCGGACTCGGATGAGGACCAGGCCGCACCCCCCAGCCGACGCCGTCGCCGCGGGCGCCGCGGACGTGGCCGCGGCCGCGGCGAGCAGAGCGGTGACGACGCAGGCGATGACTCCGACGATGGGCAGTCCGACGGCCAGGCCGACGACTCCTCCGACGAATCCGACGACGACAGTGGTGACGACGAAGCCGGCGCCGACAACGCCAACAGGCGCCGCCGTCGCAGGCGCCGCCGCAAGGGCGGCGGTGGAGACGACAGCGACGCTTCGCCCGACGATCCGCCGAACACCGTCGTCCATGAACGTGCCGGCCGCGAGAAGGAAAGGGACAAGGCCAAGGACAAAGACAGGGACGAAATCCAGGGGATTTCGGGCTCGACTCGGCTGGAGGCCAAGCGTCAGCGCCGCCGTGACGGCCGTGATGCAGGCCGGCGCAGGCCGCCGATTCTGAGCGAGGCCGAATTCCTGGCTCGTCGCGAGGCCGTCGAACGTGTGATGGTGGTGCAAGACAAAGTCCGCACCGAGCCGCCGCACGAGGGCGCGAGGTACACCCAGATCGCGGTGCTCGAAGACGGGGTGGTGGTCGAGCACTTCGTGACTTCGGCCGCCTCCGCATCCTTGGTGGGCAACATCTACCTGGGCATCGTGCAGAATGTGCTGCCCTCGATGGAGGCGGCGTTCGTCGACATCGGACGCGGCCGCAACGGCGTGCTCTACGCCGGTGAAGTGAACTGGGAGGCGGCGGGTCTCGGCGGCGCCAACCGCAAGATCGAGCAGGCCCTCAAGCCGGGCGACTATGTCGTCGTTCAGGTCAGCAAGGATCCGGTCGGGCACAAAGGCGCGCGACTGACCACACAGGTTTCGCTCGCAGGCCGCTATCTGGTGTATGTACCGGGTGCGTCGTCCACGGGCATCAGCCGCAAGCTGCCGGACACCGAACGCCAACGGCTCAAAGAGATTCTGCGCGAGGTGGTTCCCTCGGATGCCGGTGTGATCATCCGCACGGCCTCCGAGGGCGTCAAGGAAGACGACATTCGCGTCGACGTCAGCCGGCTGCAGGAGCGCTGGTCGCAGATCGAGACGAACGCGGCGGAGACCAAGAAGAAGGCCGCAGGCGCCGCGGTTGCGCTCTACGAAGAGCCCGATGTGCTCGTCAAGGTCATCCGCGACCTGTTCAACGAAGACTTCTCCGGTTTGATCGTGTCCGGCGACGAGGCCTGGGGCACCATCAATGATTACGTCAATTCTGTTGCGCCGGACCTTGTTCCACGATTGACCAAGTATGAAGTGGCCAGCAGTGACGGCCCTGACATCTTCGCGGTGCACCGCATCGACGAACAGCTCGCCAAGGCGATGGACCGGAAGGTGTGGTTGCCGTCGGGCGGCACGCTGGTCATCGATCGCACCGAGGCGATGACAGTCGTCGACGTCAACACCGGCAAGTTCACCGGCTCGGGCGGAAACCTCGAACAGACCGTCACCCGAAACAACCTGGAAGCCGCTGAGGAGATCGTGCGCCAACTGCGGCTGCGCGACATCGGCGGCATCATCGTCATCGACTTCATCGACATGGTGCTTGAGTCCAACCGCGATTTGGTGCTGCGCAGGCTCACCGAGGCCCTTGCCCGCGACCGCACCCGTCACCAGGTTTCCGAGGTGACCTCCCTGGGGCTGGTGCAGTTGACCCGAAAGCGGTTGGGCACCGGGCTGATCGAGGCCTTCTCGACGCCGTGCCCGCAGTGCGCGGGCCGGGGCATCCTGTTGCACGCCGATCCCATCGACTCGGCGGCGCCCAGCGGCCGCAAGTCGGAGTCCGGTCGGCGCGGCAAGCGCGGCAAGAAGGGCGGTCGGCCCGAGGAGGTGGCCGTGGCGAAGGTGCCCGCGCATCACGTCGGTGAGCACCCGATGTTCAAGGCGATGGCGGCCGCCAATGGCAAGCACGACGACGACGATCTGGACGAGCAGATCAAGGACGACGGGAAGAAGGCCGTCGAGGAAGTCGCCGAGGTCGACACCGAGACCATGAAACAAGCCGTCATCGACGCCGCCGACGAGGAACTCGAAGACGACGATCTGGACGAGGACTACGACGACGATTCCGACGATGAGGATTCGGACGACGACGACGTCGTCGACCTGGACGAAGACGACGATGAGGACGAACTCGACGATGACATCGAGGTGATCGACTCCGATGAGGACGACGACTCGGACGACGATGACGACTCGGACGACGACGACGACGACGATGACGATGACGATGACGAGGACGAGGACGACGACTCCGACGACGACGAATCGGACGACGACGAGGCCGCCGATGACGCTGCCGCAGCGACCGTTGGGGGCAGGCGACTGCGCCGCCGCGCCGCCGCACGACCGGCGGGTCCGCCGATCCACGACGATTGACCCATCGTGACCTGCGATGATTTGACCCTGAAGGCGCGCCTCACGTACCCTTGACCAGTTGTCCGTCGGCCCACGCCGATGACAGCGGGCCCACCGTGGTTCCGCACCCCAGACCCGCTCGCGTACCAACGGGTAGCGCGACGCCCAGAGAAGCACTCAGGAGCAGAGAACGATGGCGACGTACGCAATCGTCAAGACCGGCGGCAAGCAGTACAAGGTTGCCGTCGGTGACGTGGTCAAGGTCGAGAAGCTCGACGGCGACCCCGGGGCCAAGATCTCGCTGCCCGTCGCCCTCGTCGTCGACGGTGGCAAGGTCACCAGCGACGCCAAGGACCTGGAGAAGGTCGCCGTCACCGGCGAGGTGCTCGAGCACACCAAGGGTCCCAAGATCCGCATCCACAAGTTCAAGAACAAGACCGGCTATCACAAGCGTCAGGGTCACCGTCAGCAGCTGACGGTCCTCAAGGTCACCGGCATCAAGTGATGAGCCGTCGGGCGAAGAAACAAGCATCAGGCGGGAGTCGATAAATGGCACACAAGAAGGGCGCTTCCAGCTCACGCAACGGTCGTGACTCCGCCGCACAGCGGCTCGGCGTCAAGCGTTTCGGCGGCCAGGTCGTCAAGGCCGGCGAGATCATCGTCCGCCAGCGCGGCACCCACTTCCATCCCGGCGTCAACGTCGGCCGTGGCGGCGACGACACACTGTTCGCCAAGGCCGCCGGCGCCGTCACATTCGGCGTCAAGCGTGGCCGCAAGACGGTCAGCATCGTGGAGCCGACTCCGTCGGAGGCCTAGCACTCGCGTCGAGATCGACGTTTGGGCGCGGGTTTCTCGCACTTTTACGCCCAAATGTTCGTTTCGGCGAGAGGAGGAATAGCCGATGCCCCGGTTCGTCGACCGCGTCGTGATCCACGCGCGGGCGGGCAACGGCGGTCACGGCTGCGCCTCCGTCCACCGCGAGAAATTCAAACCCCTCGGCGGGCCCGACGGCGGTAACGGTGGGCGCGGCGGCAGCGTCGTGCTCGTGGTGGACCCGCAGGTGCACACCCTGCTGGACTTGCATTTCCATCCGCACGTCGTCGCCCCATCGGGCAAGCAGGGCGCGGGCAGCAATCGCGACGGCGCCGCTGGTGGTGACCTGGAAGTGAAGGTCCCCGACGGCACCGTCGTCCTCGATGAGAAGGGCAGGCTGCTGGCCGACCTTGTCGGCGCGGGCACCCGTTTCGACGCCGCCGCGGGCGGACGGGGAGGCCTCGGTAATGCAGCACTTGCCTCGCGGGCCCGCAAGGCCCCCGGTTTCGCACTGCTGGGTGAGAACGGCCAGGCCCGCGACCTCACGCTCGAGCTCAAGACCGTCGCCGATATCGGCCTCATCGGCTTCCCGTCGGCAGGCAAATCGTCCCTGGTGTCGGCCATCTCGGCGGCCAAACCGAAGATCGCGGACTATCCGTTCACCACGCTGACCCCGAACCTCGGCGTCGTCTCCGCAGGGGAGAACACGTTCACCGTCGCCGATGTGCCAGGGTTGATCCCCGGCGCCTCCGAGGGGCGCGGCCTTGGCCTGGAGTTTCTGCGGCACATCGAGCGATGTGCGGTGCTGGTGCATGTCGTCGACTGCGCCACCCTCGAGCCGGGCCGCGACCCGGTCTCCGATATCGACGCGCTGGAAGCCGAACTCGCCGCGTACACGCCCACCCTGCAAGGTGATTCGACGCTCGGAGATCTGGCCGAACGGCCGCGGGCGGTGGTGCTCAACAAGATCGACGTGCCCGAGGCCCGCGAACTGGCCGACTTCCTCCGCGAGGAGATCGAGCGGCGCTACGGCTGGCCGGTGTTCGAAGTCTCGACTGTCAGCCGGGAAGGCCTGCGGCCGTTGACGTTCGCGCTGTGGGATCTGGTGTCGAGCTATCGGGCCGCGCAGCCCGAGCTTGTGCCGCGGCGCCCGGTGATCCGGCCGATACCGGTCGACGAGAGCGGTTTCACCGTCGAATCGGACGGCGACGGCGGCTTCCTGGTCCACGGTATCCGGCCCGAACGTTGGGTAGCGCAAACCGATTTCACCAACGACGAGGCAGTCGGCTATCTCGGCGACCGGTTGGCGCGCCTCGGCGTCGAAGACGAGTTGTTGCGGCAGGGGGCGAAACCGGGCTGCGCGGTGACCATCGGTGACATGACGTTCGACTGGGAGCCGCAGACACCCGCAGGCGTCGACGTGCCGATGTCGGGCCGCGGCACCGATGCGCGGCTGGACCAGACCGACCGGGTGGGCGCCGATGAACGCAAACGGGCCCGCAAGCAACGTCGCGAGCAGCAGCCGTGAGCGCGCACCGCGACGCCGTCAGGAACGCACGCAGCGTCGTCGTCAAGATCGGCACCACCGCGTTGACGACGCCGTCCGGTGTGTTCGACGCGGCACGGCTGGCCACACTGGCCGACGCCATCGAAGCGCGGATGAAGGCCGGCTCCGATGTCGTGATCGTCTCGTCGGGTGCCATCGCCGCCGGCATCGAACCACTGCGGCTGACCAAGCGGCCAGCCGACCTGGCCACCAAGCAGGCCGCGGCCAGCGTCGGCCAGGTGGCGCTGATCAACTCGTGGAGCACCGCGTTCGCCCGCTACAACCGAACCGTCGGGCAGGTGCTGCTGACCGCGCACGACATCTCGATGCGGGTGCAGCACACGAACGCTCAGCGCACGCTCGACCGGTTGCGTGCGCTGCACGCGGTCGCGATCGTCAACGAGAACGACACCGTCGCCACCAATGAGATCCGGTTCGGCGACAACGACCGCCTCTCTGCGCTGGTTGCCCACCTCATCGGGGCCGATGCCCTTGTCCTGCTGTCGGACATCGACGGCCTGTACGAGGGTGATCCCCGTAAGGCACCCGACGACGATCCGGCCCGGTTCATCCCCGAGGTTGCCGGCCCCGCCGATCTCGACGGTGTGATCGCGGGGCGTGGCAGCCACCTGGGCACCGGCGGGATGGCGTCGAAGCTGTCCGCTGCGCTGCTGGCCTCCGATGCAGGTGTGCCGGTTCTGCTCGCCGCCGCCTCCGATGCCGCCACCGCGCTGGTCGACGCGTCGGTTGGCACGGTGTTCGCGCCCCGGCCAGAACGCATGTCGGCGCGCCGCTTCTGGGTGCGTTATGCCGCGGAGTCGGCGGGCACGCTGACGCTCGACGACGGCGCGGTCCGCGCGGTGGTGAAGCAACGCCGGTCACTGCTGCCCGCAGGTATCACGGCTGTAGCGGGGCGTTTCCACGGCGGCGATGTCGTCGAACTGCGCGCGCCCGACGAGACCATGGTGGCCCGCGGCGTGGTGGCCTACGATGCCGCCGAGCTGACGACGATGCTCGGCCGGTCGACGTCTGATCTACCCGCCGAAATGCGCCGTCCTGCGGTGCATGCCGACGACCTCGTCGCCGTCTGAAATCACGAGGTGAGTTTCGAGATCGCGGACTTGATGCGGTCCGCGCGGTGTGCCGCCGCTTCGACGGGGTCGTCATCGGACGGCCGCACCTTCACGCCGTGGCTGCGGGCGGTCACCTGCAGGCATTCGCGCACCGCCGGGTCGGACAGCACTAGCGCGGCCAGCACGCCCGGAGAGAGTTCCTTGCCGCGCAGCATGCCGCGGTAGTGCACCTCCGCCGGTATGCGCACGTCCAGCGGGCCGTTTTCGAGTTGCTGTCCGGCCACCGCGACCAAGGCGGTCAGCACTGTGGCTCCCAGCGCGTCGAGCAGCAGTCCGCGGCCGGGGAAGCGAGGCAACGGCAGCTTGCCGACCTGCTTGTCGATCGCGTCGGAAAGCAGATAGCCGACCAGGTTGCGGGTGCGGATATCGGTGACGTCCGACCACTCCACGTCGTCGCCGTCGAACTCGACGGACTGTCCGCTCAGCGCCACGCCGCCGAAGTGGTTGAGCAGCCGAACGACGCGGCGTATCGGCTCCGGCGCACTGACCGTATCCGCGACGACGTCGCCGATGCTCAACGACCAACGCTCTTCGGCGGGACAGGACTTCGGCCGCAACCGGTTCAAGAGCGACAGTGGCGGTATGTTCACGCCGACGTCATGATCGGGAGTTCGTCGGCGAGCAGCGCGAGCATGGGGGAGCAGCCGACGTCGATCTTCACGGCCGCCAGGTCGTCGCCGCGGGTGGGACCACGGTTGATGATCGCGACGGGAACTCCGTGTGACGCGGCGTGACGCACGAAGCGGAAGCCGGAGAACACCGTCAACGACGAACCGGCCACCAGCAGCGCGTCGGCCTCGTCGACCATTGCAAACGCCTGTGCGACACGGTCTTTCGGGACGCTCTCGCCGAAGTAGACGATGTTGGGCTTGAGCATGCCACCGCAGTTGGTGCAGTCGATGATCGTGAACGACGATGTGTCGCCGACGATCGCGTCGGCATCGGGTGCGACCGCGATGCCACCGACTGCCTCGGCGCGCTCGACGAATCCGGGATTGTCCGCCTCGAGCATCTCCGCCAGGGCGGCGCGGCTCATCGTGTGGCCGCAGTTCAGGCAGATCACCTCGGCGTAGGTGCCGTGCAGGTTGACGACGTTGCGGCTACCGGCCTTCGTGTGCAGCAGGTCGACGTTCTGGGTGATGACGCCCGAGACCACACCGGCGTGCTCGAGCGCCGCCAGCGCGCGGTGGCCGGCGTTGGGCAGGGTGTCGTCCATGTGCCGCCAGCCGACGTGGTTGCGGGCCCAGTACCGCTGCCGAAACAGCGGGTCGGAGGTGAACTGCCGGATCGTCATCGGGTTGCTCGGCGGCGAGTCCGGTCCGCGGTAGTCCGGAATTCCGGAGTCGGTGGACATACCCGCGCCGGTGAGCACCGCTACCCGCCGTCCCCGCATCAGGGCGACGAGTTCGGGGGCTTCCACCCCATCGAGGGTAGGCGATCGGACTTCCCTGGTCGTGTTGTAGCTGATGCCGGCAGCAGAATTCGGCTCAGTTGGCCGGCGCGCCCAGCCCCGGCTTTTCGCGTCAAGCCGAGGTCACCAGCAGAAGTCCCCGTGGATCAGTGCAGGCACTCGTCCGCCGACACGATTTCGGCGCGCATGTTCTCCGACATCATCCGCAGCGCCGCCTTGCCGAGTTCGGCGTCGATGTGGGCGACGCCGTCATGCGGCACGATCATTTCGAAGTGGCGCACATAGGCGTCGAGCGCGGTGTAAAGAATGCACTGCTCGGTGACCTGCCCGGTGAGTATCACCCGCTTGGTCCCGAGTTGAGTCAGCAAGTACGCCAGTGAAGTGGCGTAGAAGGCGCTGTGGCGGACCTTCTGCAGGAACCGGATGTCGTCATCCGGGACAATCGGCTTCACCAGGTCCGGACGTTCGCCTTCGAGCGCCTGGCGGACGAGGTCGTCGCGGCTGGCGGTGAAGTCGCCGTAGTTGTCGTTGATATAGATGAGGTCGACGTCGTCGCGTTTCTTCGTCCTGGCGATCAACCCGGCGATGGGCTCAACGACTTCGGCGACGCTCGGCACCAACTTTTCGGCATCCTTATGGCGGTAGGAGTTGAGCATGTCGACGACGAGCACTGCAGTGTCACTCACGACTCACTGGTACCCCGTAGCCGGTTTATGACACGTCACGGGCGACAATAGACGGTGATGGACTTCTATTCCGCTTACGGCCAGGGTTTCATCCGCGTCGCGGCGTGCACCTTGCGCACCGCCATCGGTGAGCCCGCCACCAACGCCGATTCGGTCTTGCGGTTGGCGCGGGAGTGCCACGACGAGGGCGTCGGCCTCGCGGTTTTCCCCGAGCTGACGCTGTCGGGTTACTCCATCGAGGACATCCTGATGCAGGATGCGCTGCTCGGGGCCGTCGAGGACGCGCTGCTCGACATCGTGGCCGCCACGGCGGACCTGCTGCCGGTGCTGGTGGTCGGCGCGCCGCTGCGCTATCTGCACCGGATCTACAACACCGCGGTCGTCATTCACCGCGGACAGGTGCTCGGGGTCGCGCCGAAGTCCTATCTACCCACATATCGGGAGTTCTACGAGCGGCGTCAAATGGCGCCAGGCGACGACGTGCGTGGCGTCATCCGCATCGGCCGGGGCAGTGCCGTCGCGGAGGTGCCCTTCGGCCCCGACCTGCTCTTCGCCGCAACCGATCTCCCCGGCTTCGTTCTGCATGTCGAGATCTGCGAGGACATGTTCGTGCCGATACCGCCGAGTGCTGAGGCCGCGCTCGCTGGTGCGACGGTGTTGGCGAACCTGTCGGGAAGCCCGATCACGATCGGCCGGGCGGAGGACCGCTGCCTGCTGGCCCGCTCGGCGTCGTCGCGTTGCCTGGCGGCCTATGTGTATGCCGCGGCGGGACAGGGGGAGTCGACCACCGACCTGGCGTGGGACGGCCAGACCATGATCTACGAGAACGGCGTGCAGCTGGCCACCTCGGAGCGCTTCCCGAAGGAACCGCGGCGTTCGGTCGCCGATGTCGATCTCGAGCTGCTGCGCGCCGAACGGCTGCGGATGGGTACCTTCGACGACAACCGGGCACATCACGGCTTCGACGCAGACTTCTTCCGACGCATTGAGTTTGCGCTCGACCCGCCCGCAGGCGACATCGGTCTGCGCCGCGAGGTCGAGCGGTTCCCGTTCGTCCCATCCGATCCCACACGGCTGGAACAGGATTGCTACGAGGCCTACAACATCCAGGTCGCAGGATTGGAGCAGCGGCTCCGCGCACTGAACTACCCGAAGGTGGTGATCGGTGTCTCAGGTGGCCTCGATTCCACGCACGCGCTGATCGTCGCCGCGCGCGCGATGGATCGGGAAGAGCGGCCCCGCAGCGACATTCTCGCGTTCACGTTGCCCGGCTTCGCAACCGGTGACCGCACCAAGGGCAACGCGATCGAGCTCGCCGAGGCGCTGGGGGTGACGTTCGAGGAGATCGACATCAGGGCGACCGCCGAGCTGATGCTGCGCGAGATGGACCACCCGTTCGGCCGGGGCGAGAAGGTGTACGACGTCACCTTCGAGAACGTGCAGGCGGGCCTGCGCACCGACTACCTGTTCAGGGTCGCCAACCAGCGCGGCGGAATCGTGCTCGGCACCGGCGATCTGTCCGAGTTGGCGCTCGGATGGTCGACCTACGGTGTGGGTGACCAGATGTCGCACTACAACGTGAACGGCGGCGTGCCGAAGACCTTGATTCAGCATCTGATCCGCTGGGTGGTCTCGTCGAATCAGTTCGACGACCGGGTCAACGAGGTGCTGACGTCGGTGCTGGACACCGAGATCAGCCCCGAGTTGGTGCCGCAGGGTGAGGATGAGGAGATCCAGAGCAGCGAGGCGAAGATCGGACCGTATGTGCTGCAGGACTTCTCATTGTTCCATGTCCTACGCTTCGGCTTCCGTCCGTCCAAGGTGGCGTTCCTGTCCTGGCATGCGTGGCGCGATCCTGAACACGGCGACTGGCCAACCGGGTACCCGCAGGACAAGCGGCCGTCGTTCTCGCTGAAAGAGATTCGGCACTGGCTGCAGGTCTTCGTGCAGCGCTATTACTCGTTCGCCCAGTTCAAGAGGTCCGCACTGCCGAACGGCCCGAAGGTGTCCCACGGCGGGTCGCTGTCGCCACGCGGTGACTGGCGGGCGCCGTCGGACATGTCGGCCAAGACATGGCTGGACGAAATCGAACGCGACGTTCCCGAGGATTAGCCGTCTCGGCGCCGGATCCGACTCACAACGTGGTGCGGCGTTCTCGTGGCTGATGTGCAGCGTGGCTCTGGACAGTCCGGCCAGGGTGCGCTCATATGTGCCGATCAATCTGCCGCGCGTGATGTGCAGAGCTGGAGTCTGCGTGAACGCATGCCGGACGGTCAACGACTGACTAGACCGACTCCGGGAACGAACGTGCCAACAGACGCCATCCAGCCACCCCACGAAAGCCCGTCGACCCCGTGTGGCGGTGTTGCAACCAACTGCGCCAACCGAATCCAAGCAGGCCGAAGACGGCGAACAGCAGAAGCCCGACAGCGGGCATGACCGTTCCCTTCCCTAGCAGCACGGGTCTCCCCGCCAGGCGTTTCTGCCTTCGCGAACCGCGAGTGCTGAGATGGCCAAGGCGGCGATGGGGTCCGCCAACGACCATCCAACAAGGGCGTTGAGCACGAGCCCAACGAGCAGGGCCGCGGACAGATAGCTGCACAGCAGCAACTGCTTCGAATCCGCAACGGCTGTAACCGATTCCAGTAAGCGACCGGTACGCCGTTGTGCCAGCGACAAGACCGGCATGACGATGAGGCTGGCCACCGCCAACAGGATGCCGATCACCGATGGTTGTGGCTCGCCGAAGCCGAGCAGCGACAGCACTGCGTCTACGGCGACGTATGCGGCGAGCGCGAAGAACGAGAACGCGATGAATCGCAGCGCGGCCTTTTCACGCTTCTCCGGATCCTTGGCGGAGAACTGCCATGCGATCGCAGCCGCCGACGACACCTCGATGACCGAATCCAGACCGAATCCGATCAGTGCCGACGACGACACGCGAGTGCCCTCGGCCAACGCGATGACCGCCTCGACGACGTTGTAGATGATCGTCGCCGCGACCAGAAGTCGGATCCGACGGGCGAGCACGTCGCGTCGCGGTCGGACTGGGGCGCTCATCAGCAGCAGGCGTCGGCATCTGCGGCGGGACAGCAGGCGGGGTCGACGGTGAGCACCAAGCCGAGTAGGTCGCCGAGGGCATGCCCGATGCGTTCGTCGGCCAGCCGGTAGCGGCTGCGTCTGCCCTCGGGCTCGGCGACCACCAGGCCGCAGCCACGCAGGCAGGCCAGATGGTTGGACAGGATCTGCCTACTCACCCCTATCTTGTCGGCGAGTTCGGAGGGGTAACCGGGCGCATCGCGCAGCGTCAACAGAATTTCGGCGCGAGTGGGATCGGACAATGCGCATCCGAACCGCGACAGCGCATTGCTGTGAGTCACCGTCTGCATGCGCCAACAGTACATCGAGACATGTATTCAGAAAAGGCTGAACTAAGGAACGTTCGCGCGATTAGATGCGGCCGTCCACCCGCAGATCGGGATGAACCCAGGTCGGCGACCGTCGTTCCTTGAACGCGCGGA
Organism: Mycobacterium sp.; assembly: GCF_032159565.1. Lineage (GTDB taxonomy): Bacteria > Actinomycetota > Actinomycetes > Mycobacteriales > Mycobacteriaceae > Mycobacterium. Next base: position 12,193 of record NZ_JAVHWR010000152.1, on the reverse strand, counting down.
AGCCTTCGATCGCCTCTTCGCCGCTATAGCTGGCCTGCATGTTGATGCGGTCGAACAGCCCCATGTAGTTGTCGAGGCTGGATTTCACGACCCTCCTGGCGGCGGGTGCGGTCCGGCAGCACTGGGCGAGCACGTCGCGGGCCGTGCCCATCAATTCGTCGTGCGGCACGACGCGCGAAACCATGCCCCATTCCTCGGCCTCGGCTGCGGTCAGCGTGCGGCCAGTGAGCATCAGGTCGCGGGTACGGACCGGGCCGATCAGCCGCGCTAGCATCTGGCTGTAGTACGTGTCGGCGATGCCGCGGAACAGCTCGGGCACACGGAATGTCGCGCGTTCGCTGACCACCGCCATATCGCTGCACAGTGCGATCTGGAGGCCGCCGCCCTGGCACAGCCCGTTGACTGCGGACACCACGGGCTTGGCCGACTGTCGCAGCTTCTCGAACGGCGTGACGTCCATCCCGAGTGCGGCGCCGAACGTCAGCCAGTTGTCGTCGCCGCCGCCGCCCAAGTCGCCGCCCGGGGCGAAGACGTCGCCGCTGCCGGTGATCAGCAGGCCTGCGAGGTCGGGGTCCGCCTCGACAAGGCCGACGGCGTACCTGATGCCGAAGTACATCGCAGGGGTCATCGCATTGCGCGCCTCGGGCCGGTCGAGGGTGCAAACCGCGAACGGACCCTCACGACGGAAGCTCAGAAAGCGGGTGCCCAACCAATCGCCGTCGGGCGGGCGAGGGGCGGTTTCGGTTGTCGACATGGGAGTTACGCCTACCCGGTGGCGGCCGCCCCGTCAATCGCCTCGGCAAACGGCGCGCAGTCGCCGGCGCCTGCCACCAGCGTGGCCAGCGCGCCGGCGGCGCACGCCCGGCGCAACGCCTGCTCGTGACCGGCCGGCCACTCGGAGGCCAGCACTCCGGCGAACACGTCGCCCGCCCCCGTGGTGTCCACCGGCCGGACGGCGGGTGCGGGAACGTCGAATCGCTCGTCCTGACCCAGGTAGCTGGCTCCGCGTTCGCCGCGGGTGATCACCAGATGGGTTACCGGCCAATGCCAGTCGCGAGCCTCAGCCTCGTTGACGACGACGACGTCGGCGAGCTGGGCGAGCGCCAGGAGGTCGTGCGGCTTCGCGCCTGCGGGCGATGCGTTGACGACCACCACCGTGCCCGCGTCGCGCGCCACTCGTGCCGCCTCGACGGCGGTCGTGACGGGGATCTCCAGCTGAAGCAGCAGCACGTCGCTGTCGGCGATGACGGCCCTGGCCTGGCTGGACTCGACTGTCAGTCGCGCGTTGGCGCCCGGTGCGACGACGATGGTGTTCTCGCCCGCGGAGTCGACCGCGATGACAGCCGACCCGCTCGGGCCCGGCACGCCGAAGAGACCGTCGAGGCCGACACCGTTGGTCCGCAGGTGCGCACGGAGCTGATCGCCTGCGGGATCGTCGCCGAGTGCCGCGACGAGCTGTACGGCCGCTCCGGCGCGCGCGGCCGCGACTGCCTGATTGCCGCCTTTGCCCCCCGGAAGCAAGCGCACCGATGACGCGATGACCGTCTCACCGGGGTGCGGTAGCGACTCGACAGTGAAGACGTGGTCCATGTTGACGCTTCCCACTACGCACACCTGCGCCGCCATAGTCGTAGAAGTTAGACCAAGCACCGCTGCGAGCGCTTGATTCACGTTCGATACGCTGGGGTAATGAGTCTGCCCGCACCGTCGGTGCCCGGCTTACGCCAGCAGGTGCACGATGCGGCGCGGCGGGCCAGGGTGGCCGCCCGCGAACTGGCGACGTTGAGCACGGCGGTCAAGAACTCGGCACTGCAAGCCGCGGCCGACAATGTGCTTCGCGACGCCTCCGCCGTGCTCGAAGCGAACAAAGAGGACCTGGCGGCCGCCAAAGCCGCGGGCACACCCGATGCGATGCTCGATCGTCTCGCGCTCGACCCGCAGCGGATCGACGGCATCGCCGCCGGGCTGCGACAGGTGGCAGGCCTGCCCGACCCGATCGGTGAGATGTTGCGCGGGCGCACGCTGCCCAACGGTCTGCAGCTGCGTCAGCAGCGGGTCCCGATCGGCGTGATCGGAATGGTCTACGAGGGCAGGCCGAACGTCACCGTGGACGCATTCGGATTGACGCTGAAGGCGGGCAGCGCGTTGCTTCTGCGCGGCAGCTCGTCGGCTGCGCGATCCAACCACGCGCTGGTCACCGCGCTCCGCGATGCGCTGCAGATCGAGAACCGCAATGCCGACTTCGTCCAGCTGCTGCCCAGCGGGGACCGCGCCAGCGTCACCCATCTCATTCAGGCCCGCGGTCTGGTCGACGTCGTGATCCCACGCGGGGGAGCGGGCCTCATCGACGCGGTGGTCCGCGACGCGACCGTGCCCACCATCGAGACCGGTGTCGGCAATTGCCATGTCTACGTTCACGAATCGGCCGACCTCGACGTGGCCGAACGAATCTTGTTGAACTCCAAGACGCGGCGGCCCAGCGTCTGCAATGCGGCCGAATCGGTGTTGATCGACAACGCCATCGCTGATCGCGCCGTGCCGCGGCTGACGCAAGCGCTTCAGGATGCCGGCGTGACGGTGCACGGCGACCCCTCCAGGGAGGAACTGCGCGCCGAGTTCCTGTCGATGGATATCGCGCTGGCGGTGGTGGACGGCCTCGACGCCGCGATCGCCCACGTCAACGAATACGGCAGTGGGCACACCGAGGCCATCGTCACAGCGGATCTCGCTGCCGCCCAACGGTTCACCGAGCGTGTCGATTCCGCTGTCGTCATGGTGAACGCATCGACGGCATTCACCGACGGTGAGCAGTTCGGCTTCGGCGCCGAGATCGGCATCTCCACCCAGAAGCTGCACGCCCGCGGACCGATGGGCCTACTCGAATTGACCTCGACCAAGTGGATTGTGTGGGGAGACGGCCACACTCGCCCGGCCTGAATTAGGAGAACGATGAGCGCTTGCGCGAAGAGAATCGGACCCAGTACGTGAGTGTCCCCGCACGCTCGGCGCCGCTGTTCGCCGACATCGAGGATGTCGCGCGACGGCTGACCGAGACCGGCTACCTGCCGGACACCGCAACGGCCACTGCGGTTTTCCTCGCCGACCGGCTGGGTAAGCCGCTGTTGGTCGAGGGGCCGGCAGGCGTCGGCAAAACGGAACTGGCCCGCGCGGTCGCCCAGGCGACCGGATCGGGTCTGGTGCGGCTGCAGTGTTACGAGGGTGTCGACGAGGCCCGCGCGCTCTACGAGTGGAACCACGCCAAGCAGATCCTGCGGATCCAGGCCGGCCACGGCGACTGGGACCAGACAAAAACCGATGTGTTCTCGGAAGAGTTCCTGCTGACGCGGCCGTTGTTGACGGCAATTCGCCGGACCGAGCCGACCGTTCTGCTGATCGACGAGACAGACAAGGCCGACATCGAGATCGAGGGCCTGCTGCTGGAGGTGCTGTCCGACTTCGCGGTCACCGTGCCGGAACTCGGCACGATCACCGCCGAGCAAACCCCGTTCGTCCTGCTGACCTCCAACGCCACCCGCGAGCTGTCCGAGGCGCTCAAGCGCCGCTGCCTGTTCCTGCACATCGACTTTCCAGATGCCGACCTCGAGCGCCGAATCCTGTTGTCGCGAGTGCCCGATCTGCCCGAGCACCTGGCCGAGGAGTTGGTGCGGATCATCGGTGTGCTGCGCGGCATGCAACTCAAGAAGCTGCCGTCGGTCGCCGAGACCATCGACTGGGGCCGCACGGTTCTGGCGCTGGGTCTGGACACCATCGACGACGAGCTGATCGCCGCCACGCTCGGTGTGGTGCTCAAGCACCAGTCCGACCAGATCAAGGCAAGCGGCGAGCTCCGCCTCAACTAGGAGAGCAATATGGCCGTCCGCCGCACTCGTCCGCCGCAGCCGCTGGCGCCCCACGGCATTCCGGGGCACCTCGTGGAGTTCGTCGAAGCCCTTCGCTCACAAGGGATTGCGGTGGGCCCGTCCGAGACGGTCGACGCCGGGCGGGTGATCGGCGTGCTCGGCCTCGGCGACCGCGAGGCGCTGCGCGAAGGTATCGCGTGTGCGGTGCTGCGCCGGTCGGACCACCGAGAAACCTACGACGCGATGTTCGACCTGTACTTCCCGGCCGCGTTGGGCTCGAGAACCGTGCTCGACGATGAGAACTCCGACGGTGACGGTCTACCGCCGGAGGATGTCGAGGCGATGCGGCAGATGCTGCTCGACATGCTTACCGACAACGAAGAGCTGGCCAGCATGGACGAGCGGCTGGCCGCGATGATCGCGCAGATCGTCGAGGCCTACGGCCGCTACAACTCGAGTCGCGGTCCGTCGTACTCGTCGTATCAGGCGCTCAAGGCGATGAATCTCGACGACCTCGAGGGGCGGCTGCTGGCAGGCCTGCTCGCGCCGTACGGCGACGAGCCGACGCCGACACAGGAACAGATCGCCAAGGCCCTTGCGGCGCAACGCATCGCGCAGCTGCGCAAGATGGTGGAGGGCGAGACGAAGCGGCGCACGGCCGAGCAGTTGGGCCGCGACCACGTGCAGATGTACGGGGTTCCGCAGCTGGCCGAGAACGTCGAGTTCCTGCGCGCATCCGGCGAGCAACTGCGTCAGATGCGGCGGGTGGTTCAACCGCTGGCCCGCACACTCGCGACTCGGCTCGCCGCCAGACGGCGGCGGTCGCGTGCGGGGGAGATCGATCTGCGCAAGACGCTGCGCAAGTCGATGTCGACCGGCGGCGTGCCGATCGACGTGGTATTGAAGAAGCCGCATCCAGCGCGCCCCGAGCTCGTCGTGCTGTGTGACGTGTCAGGGTCGGTCGCCGGCTTCAGCCACTTCACCCTGTTGCTGGTTCACGCGCTGCGGCAGCAGTTCTCGCGCGTCCGCGTCTTCGCGTTCATCGACACCACCGACGAGGTCACCGAGCTGTTCGGACCGGATGCGGACCTCGCCGTGGCCGTGCAGCGCATTACCAGGGAGGCGGGCGTCTACACCCGCGACGGCCACTCCGACTACGGGCACGCGTTCGTGTCGTTTCTGGACAAGTACCCGAACGTGCTTTCGCCGCGGAGTTCCCTGCTGGTTCTAGGCGACGGCCGCAACAACTACCGCAAGCCCGAGACCGATCTGCTGACCCACATGGTCGACGCGAGCAGGCACGCGCACTGGTTGAACCCCGAGCCAAGGCACCTGTGGGGCAGCGGCGACTCGGCGGTACCGCGCTACGAGGAAGTCATCACCATGCACGAATGCCGGTCGGCCAAACAACTGGCAAGCGTCATCGACGCGCTGTTACCGGTCTAGTTTCTCCCGCGAGCAGACGTGAACTCGCATAATTCCGGCCGCATCTGTGCGAGTTTGCGTCTGCTCGCGAAAGAAAATCAGGCAAAGGAGACGGTGACGTCGCCGCCTGCGGGGTCCGCGTCTGCCACCAACGACCACGGCGCCCGGTACACCCGGCCCGGCGCGGCGGGCCACGGCGTGCGTTTGGTCGCGAGCGTCCTACCGTCCTGCACCGCGCGCAGCTTGGGCAGCCTGCGGTACTCGTCGACCCAGAACAGCAGGTCGCCCCTGGCCGCGACGCCGCCTTCGGGCGAGACCAGCTGCGGGGCCACCCATTCGAACGGGCCGTCGGTGCGGATGCGAACGGCTTTGGGCGGCTCGTCGCGGTGCTCGAGCCAACCGCTGACCGCGGCCGCCACATGTCGTCCGTCCAACGCCGCGCCGTCAGCGGTGTCGACCGGGTGCAGCAGGTTGCCGACGGCGAACACCCCGGGGATGCTGGTCCGCAGACCAGCATCGACCATCGGCCCACGCGTCGCGGAGTCCATCGCCAGGCCGCCGGTGCGGGCGAGTTCGTGGTCGGGAATCCAGTCGCCGGTGAACACCACGGTGTCGCATGCCACGGTGGTGCGCCTGCCCGTTTGGAGGTTCTCCACCACCGCGGCGCGCACGCGGTCCTTACCCTCGACGGCGACAATCCGGCTGCGGGTGATCACCGGCCCGTCCATCAGCATCCGGCCCGGCATCCGAAACACCGCGTAGGCCTCGGAATGCGGATAGCCGCTGACCATTCCGACTGTGGCGCAACCGGCTTCGCGCAGGGTCAACACCGCCGACCAGCTCACCAGCTCGGCGCCGACGATCAACGCGCGGCTGCCGACGTCCGCGTGGTGCAGATGCACGAGGTTCTGCAACTGCCCGGTGGTGTACACGCCGTCGGGACGCCCGCCGGGTATCAGCCGTGCGGGCCGGGGCCGCTCGCGCGCGCCGGTCGCGAGCACCACGGCGTCGGCGGCGACGGTGCGTATCCCGCGCGGCGAGGTGATCTGCAGCCGCCGCTCACCGGTCCAGCCGGTGACCATGGCCTCGGTTTCCAATGTCGCGCCGGCATTCTGCGCCATCGCGGTGAGCCGCTTGGCGTAGGCGGGGCCGGAGACCAATCGCTTGAGATCGCGCATCCCGTAGCCGGGATGATCGCTGTGGCGCGGGATCCCGCCTGTCTCTGCTTCGCGTTCGATGACCAGGACATCACCGTCGACCCGGCCGGCGAGCGCGGCGGCCGCGGTCAATCCCGATGGGCCGCCTCCGACGATCGCCACCGCGACATGCTGGTCGGTCATCGAACTCCACCGTTCGCATCGAGCAGCGCTGCGGTGTGTGCGCCGCAGTAGAAGCCTTGGCAGCGGCCGTTCATCACCCGCGTGCGGCGCCGTAAGCCGTCGAGATCGGCAGGGGGGATCGGGGATTGGAACGCGTCACGGATCTCGCCCGCGGTGACCCGCTCGCAGAAGCAGACGATGCGGCCGTATTCGGGGTCGGCGGCGATGCGTTCGGCGTCCTGGAACGGGCGTGCGTAGGCGTCGCCGAGGTTCGGCATCGTCGGCGGCGCGGGAAGATCCGGGCGCTCGGCGACGTCGAGGCCCGCATCGGCGAGCAGACCGCTCACGTACTCTGCGATCGCCATCCCCGAAGTCAGCCCGGTGGAACGTATTCCGGCGACGAGCAGGTAGCGGGCTTGGGCGTCGATGTCGATGAGATAGTCGTCGCGGTCGATCGCGGCGCGTAGCCCGGCGTAGGTGGCGGTGATCTCCTCGTCGAACAACGACGGCATCAGCGCGCGACCCTTGGAGACAAGGAATTCGAAGCCTTCCTCGGAAGTCTCTGTGGCCGTTCGGTCTTCCAGGTTCTCCGAGGTCGGGCCGACCATCACATTGCCGTAGATGGTCGGGCTGACGAGCACTCCCTTGCCGCGCGACGACGGCACGGCCAGCACAATGCACGGCACCATCGGACGGGTCAGCTTGTCGAACACCAGTAGCTCACCACGTCGCGGGGTGACGGTGAATCGGTGATGTCCGAATTCGGTGTCGAGGTAGTCCGCGCCGAGGCCCGCCGCGTTGATGACCCAACGTCCGGACACATCACCCCGGGTGGTGTGCAGTGTGGTGTGCCCGTCGCCGATGACCGCACCGGTGACACGCGCGCCACGCAGGAGACGTGCACCGCGCGCGACGGCATCGGTGGCCAGCGCGAGGTTGGTGGTCCAGGTGCAGATGATCGACTCGCCCGGCACCGTCAGCCCGGCCAGGACGCCGGGGCCGAGGTCGGGTACGCGTCGATACACCTCGTCAGCGCTGACGATTTCGCAGCGGTGATAGAAGTTTCGTTCGGCCTTGTCCTTCAGGCCGGGAAGGGCGTCGACCTCTTCGTCGGTCCAGGCGACCAGAAGCGCACCGGTGCGCTCGACCGGGATGCCGGTCTGCCCTGCGTACTGGCCGAGCAACTCGTAGCCGCGCGCCACCAGCCGTGACTCTAGCGTTTCCGGTGTTGCGTCGTAGCCGGTGTGCAGCAGCGCGGTGTTGGCCTTGCTGGTGCCGTCGCCGACGTCACCACGCGCCTCCACCAGGGTCACCGAGAGGTTCGTGCCTGCCAGCGTCCGCGCGATGGCACAGCCGACGATCCCGGCGCCGACCACAATCACATCGCTGACATCGGCGCCATTCATGCGGTCGTCTCGTTCTGTCCCAGAACGGCTTGCGCGCCGTGCATCCATCGCGCCATGAATTCGGCGGCACGATCGGCGGACCACTCGGGTTGGTAGGTGTGGTCGGGTGTCCACGTGCCCACCACCTCTGCCACGTCCAGGCTCTGGTCGAGCGCCAGTCGTGCGCACGCAGCGGCGCCCAGTGCGGTGGCGTGCAACGACGGGTAGACGTCGACGGGGATGCGCGCCAGATCGGCCTGCGCCTGCATGAGGACTGCAGACTGGGTGAGGCCGCCGTCGACCCGCAGCCGGGTCAACGATTGGCCCAGATCGGTGGCGACGAGACCGGCGAGGGCCGCGACCTGGGCGGCGATGCCCTCCAGCAACGCGCGAACCAGCTGGCCGCGTCCGCTGCTCAGCGTCATCCCGGTGAACGCCGCCGCCGCCGCGGAGTCCCACCACGGCGCGGCGAGCCCGGCCAGGGCGGGCACACACAGCACGCCGTCACTGGAATCGGCTGCGACAGCGTCGATCTGGTCCGCCGCGGGCACCAGTCCCAGATCGACGGCCCAGCGCACCGCGGAAGCCGCCGTGTAGACCTGACCGTCGACGCAGTACGACGTTTGCTCGCGCAGGCGCCACGCCACGGAGGTGGTCAGGCCAGACGTCGACCGCGCCGCCTTGCCGCCGAGTTGGGCCAACAGGAAGGCGCCCGTGCCGAACGTGCACTTGGCATCGCCTGCAGCCACGCAGCTTTGGGCCAAAAGAGCAGCCTGCTGGTCGACGATCAGGCCCGCGACCGGAATCGTCGGCCCGAAAACATCTGTGCTGCCAACGATCTGATCGCACGCGACGATCTCTGGTAGCGCCTCGCCAGTCAGCCCGAAAAGACCGATCAACTCGTCGTCCCACGCGACGGAGTCCAACGAGATCAGCAACGACCGGCTGGCCGTCGAGGCATCCGTGACGAACGCGCCGCACAACCGGTGCACGAGCCAGGTGTCGGTGGTGGTGACCACGCCCGCCGTAGTCAGGTTCGCCCGGATCCATGCCATCTTCGGCGCAGAGAAATACGGGTCGAGCACCAGCCCGGTGCGCTGCGCAATGAGTTCCGCCGACGCCGACAGCGGCGCACAGATCGACTCGGCCCGCCGGTCCTGCCACACCACCGCGGGCGTCAGCGGCCGACCGGTGTCGCGGTCCCAGGCCAACACCGTCTCACCCTGGTTCGCCAACGCCACCGCAGACACGGGAACACCCGCCTGCGCCAAGGCCTTCCGGCCGGCGTTGACGACCGAGTCGAACAGCGCCTCGGGGTCCTGCTCGACGCCGCCGCCGGCCAGATACTCCGGCCGCACCGTGACCTCGGCGATCGAGGCAACCTGCCCGGCCTCGTCGACCACGATGGCCTTCGTTCCTGAAGTCCCCTGGTCGATCGCCAGGAAGTGCTGCATCCTCGCCCCCGCTATTCTCTGGCCGCCTCAGCCTCGAGCTCGGCGTCGATCGACGCCATTCCCGGCATCGTGAGCCCACGCTTGCCGCGGGTCGCCAGCAGGTAGCCGAGGTAGCACGCGCCGATGACCACCATCACGATGACGTATGCCCAGGCCTGCTTGAAACTCGAGTCCCGGAACAGCGCAAGCTCGAACACCAGCCAGACCACGGCGACCACCAGAATCGGCATCTCCCAGGCGCCCAGGTTGAACTTGTCGCTCGTCGGCAGCGACTTCCGCTTGATCAGGTAGAGCACCACCGTCGAGGCGTACATCACCGCGGGTAGCAGCGTCGCGGCACCGAACAACGTGAACAGGGCCGTCTCCGAGTGCGAGAAGATCGCCAGGATCAGCTCGGCGAGAACGACGTACAAAATCGTGGCCTTCAGCGGGGTGTGGAACCTCGGGGAGATCTGGCTCCACTGTTGCCAGCCCGGGAAGCGTTCGTCGCGCGACATCGCCCACGTCAACCGGACGCCGGTGATCATGATGACAAGACCGCAGGCGAAGATCGCCAACACCACCATCACCAGCAGGAGGGTGGCGACTGCCGACCCGAGGGTCTTGTCGATGACGTCGGCGATCGGCGTGCCCGATTCGGCCAGCGCGACGGGGTCTCCCGCGGCCAGCGTCACGGCGATGATGAACAGGAAGCCGAGCACACCGGACGCGAGAACGGCTTGCCACATCGCGCGGGGGACAACCCGCTCGGGGTCGTTGGTCTCCTCGGCCAGGTTCGCCGCCGACTCGAAGCCGACGATGGTGAACGCGCCCAGCAGGAAGCCCAGCATCCACGGGCCTGCCGTGGTCAGGTCGCCGAAGCTCCAATAGCCATCGGCGGGGATGGCGCCGGTGCTGAAGAGGTTCGAGAAGTCCGTCTCGCCGCGTACGGCGGCCACGATGAGCAGCAGCACCGTCAGCGCCACCATGCCGATGAGTTCGAGCGAGACGAACGTGTTGTTGACCCGCTCCGCCCACGGCGTCGAGAACCCGACGAGCAGGGCCTGAAGCAGCAACACGAGACCGGTCACCAGCCACGCGATCGTCGCGGTGCCTTCGTAGTTCAGCAGTGCAGGAAAGATCGTCGAAGCGATGGTGTAGTCCACCGCGACCACCACGATGGCCAGGAAGGTGAACGAGATCCAGCCGAGAATCCAACCCAAAATGGGGTTCGCCAACCGCGACATCCATTGGTAGTGGTAGCCGGTCACCGGGATTCGAGCGGCCAGCGCGCCCAGCACGAATGCCACCGCGAGCTGCCCGATTGTGGCGATCGGCCACGTCCAAATGCCCATCGGCCCCGACGAATTCAGCACCGCCCCGTAGGTGGTGAAGATGCCGGTGGCGATGGAGACGAAGGCGAACGCCACCGCGAAAGACGCGAATCGTCCGGTGCGCCGCTGCAGAGACTCCTTGTAACCGAACTTCGCCAGATCAGCTGCATCGCCTGCGGCTGCAGGTTTCGGATTCGTCATCGGTTCCTCCAGTGGTATAGACCATGTGGTTGAACCGTAGTATGGGTGTGACCCGCGCTACCGTCAACCCCAGTCGTGGCAGATCACGAAGTGTTTACAAAGCTATGGCCTAGACCAGCTGGTTGAGGAACGCGGTTAGTCTGCATGGATGCCCCGCACCACCCGGAACCAGGCAACGCCGACGCGGCGAACTCTCCCGCCCGCCACCCCGAGATACATCGCGATCGCGGCCGTAGTCCGTGACCGCATCGCCACCGAGCAGTTGGGACCGCACGCGCTGCTGCCGTCGGAGCGGGAGTTGGCCGATCAGCACGGCGTGAGCCGGATGACCGCGCGCCAGGCGCTCTCTCTGCTTGAAAGCGAAGGGCTGGTCTACCGCAAACCGCCGCGCGGCACCTTCGTCGCCGAGCCGCGTGTGCGCTTCCACATCGGCAGCTTCTCGGAGGAAGTGTCCCGGCTCGGGCGGCGACCGGCGGCCCGCCTGCTGTGGGCCGAGCACCAGCACCCGACACCCGCGGTGCGGATGGCGCTCGGGCTCGACGATGCCGCGACGGTCAACGTGTTTCACCGCCTGCGCACCGTCGATGAGATTCCGTTCGCGCTGGAGACCACGTTCCTGCCCGCCGATCTGACTCCCGGCATCCTCGACGAGCCGGACGACGGGTCGCTGTGGGCGATGCTGCGCAGCCGCTACGGCGTCGACCTGGCCCGCTCGACCGCGGTGCTGGAGTCGATCGTGCTCGACGATGCGTCCAGTGCGCAGCTCGGCGTGCGCGCGGGATCGGCGGGCACCCTGCTCACCCGCTGCACTGAGGACAGCAAGGGCCGGTGTGTCGAATACGCCCGCGACGTCTACCGCGCCGACCGCGCCTCATTCGAGGTGTCGGAACTCCTCGGTGCGCATCGGCTCTCGGCCGTCTGACGGCATTTTGCCTCACCCACCATGGCGTTCGTTGCGGGAAAAGTGCGAGTAGACGCCGCAACAAGCGATACATTCGGCGACCGACAGGCACCGCCGACGCTGCCGTAAGCTGCCTAAACGTGGCATCTCGACGCAGGCTGGGCGTGATGGGCGGGACATTCGATCCCGTCCATAACGGGCACCTCGTTGCGGCCAGCGAGGTCGCCGATCTCTTCCATCTGGAGGAAGTGGTGTTCGTGCCAACGGGCCAGCCATGGCAGAAGAATCGCGACGTCACGCCGGCCGAGGACCGCTACCTGATGACCGTCATCGCG
>NZ_JAVHWR010000148.1:0-6380 GCF_032159565.1 Mycobacterium sp. | reverse complement strand
TACCGGACCCAGTCGTCACGGGCCGGATATTCTCCGTAACGACGGTGGCTCGCACGATACCCGGGCATCGTCGACATCCACGCCGGCGTGTTGAGCCGCAACCCGTCGTAACGGGCTCGCCAGCTCGAGCCGACCCCGTCGCTTCGTTCGAGCACAATCGCTCCAACGCCTGCACGGCTCAGGGTTGCCGCGGCCGCCAGCCCGGCCGCACCCGCGCCGCAGACGATGGCCTCGGCCACGGGGTCATAGTAATCGCCGACGCGATCCGCGGACCGTGCGTGATGGGCATCTAGGCAGAAATCGGTTCAGTTCGGTAGCGCGAGGCCGAGGTCGACTCACTGTCCGGACGGTTCCACGTCATCCCGTTCAACCCACACGATCACGATCTCACCGCGGTGACCTACGAATGGCGACCACCGGACCAACCGCAGTCATGCCATACCAATATCTGATGAGCGAGGACCGGTAGCACAGGGCCGCGTTGTCAACCCCGCCCGATCCGATCAGGCTGCGAGGTCCGGGGCCAAATATCGATACAACGTCGCGCGACTTACCCCTAGAAACTTGGCGATGTCCTTGGCAGTGTGCCCGTCGGCTTTCATCCGCTTCGCCGTGGCGATGTGCTCGGCGTCATCGACCTTGCGGGGCCGCCCGAACTTGGTGCCGTTGGCGCGGGACGATGCCCTCTTCAATGCGGTGCGCTCAATCGTCAAGGCTCGCTCGTACTCGGCCAACGATCCCAGCACCCCAATCATCATGCGCCCGGCGGCGGTTGATGAATCGATGCCGTCCGTGGTCGACACCAGCGTTACACCCCGTTCTGTCAGAACCTCGACGGTCTCCAGGATGTGGAGCATGTTGCGCCCGAGCCGATCGAGCTTCCACACCACCACGGCGTCACCGGCGCGCAGCTGATCCATCAGGGCCGCCAGACCGGGACGGTCGTCCCGAGCGCCAGACATGATGTCCGAGTAGATCTTCGATGCACCGGCCGCCTTGAGCGCATCGTGCTGCTGGTGCAGCGTCTGGGCGACGGTGCTGACCCGGGTGTAGCCGAATCGCATGCCGGTGGTCGGCGGGGCCGCGACGTCAGTGGTGTGTGTCACAAATGGTTCAACCCGAGTATTGGGACAACTATTTCTGAGACAAACATTCGAGACGCCACCACCAGGACAAACCGGTGACGTCGTCAATCACCATGGCGTGTCGCATATGTGGTCTATTTCGAGACAAGGTGGGCATGCCTCCCGACTGATCGCCGTCATGTCATCGCCTCGGCCCATGCGATATGTCCCTCGAAGCCAAGCGTTTTCGCCATGTCGCGGTAGCGGTCGCGGTAGTCGTGATACGAGGCTTCGTCCCCACGGGCACGGGCCAGAAGCGCGCGCAGCCGGAGCATCCAGATGTCACGCATTACGAGCCCATCGTCGGCTGGAGCGGCGGTTAACCGCTCGATCGCGGCCTCGGCTTCGGCCACATCGTCGTCGGCCCCGCGATCGAGCAGCGTCTCCACCAGAACACCGCTCGCAAGCACGCCCCACGCCAGCAGCCGCCCATCGCGGAACAGATGGTCGGCGGCGGCGCGCATGAGCGGTATGGCCTCATCGCGATCTCCCCGCCTGGCGATCTCACGTGCCAAGTAGACGTTGACGATCGGTAAATCGCACAGGTTGTGTCCCCGGCGGAGGTATTCTGCGCCGACCTCGGCCAGCAACTTCTCCCCGGCGTGACGCTCCGCAGCCGTTTGGCGGTGCACCAGCGCACACCCAAGCGTCCACCGGGTGAAGTCCACGGCGAGATCGTCAGCAGATCGTTCGGCAATCCGTAGGGCATCCTCGATCTCGTGCACCACGGAATCGGTGGGCGTCAGCACGCCGAACGGGATTCCCACGTAGACATAGATGACCACCGTGGCATAGGACAAAGGGTCGGCACTGCGGGCGATGGCTAGGCCATGCCGCTGGTCGTCACGCCATCCAAGGCGACCCAGCCAAAAGCGGGCTAAAGCTCGCGACGTGAAGGCAAGCGCTAATGGAGACCCGACGACGAAGTTGCCTTTGGACGCGTCGCCGTCGGCCAGGTCGATGACTGTCTGTGACCACCGCAGCACGTCACTAAACTCGGCGTCCTCAATCTTGGCGTAGATGGCTGCGTGGGACAGCCCGACGGTCAACGTTGGATCGCCGATCGACTCGATAAGGGACATCGCTTCCGATGCCAGCTGCGACGCCTCGCGCACCCGGTCCTGAGACGCGTGATCCAACACCAGAGCCGCCATGCCGATGGCCAGTGACGCCTTGTCCCCGGCGGCGGTACACAACTGCCGCAATTCCTCGAAGCGATCACCGGCAACGTTCAGATGAACTCGAACGGCGACCCCGGCACAACATAGTGCGCGGGGCGATGCGCTTGGCTGTCCGGTTGGGGTCCTGGGCGGGTAATGCGTCGGCGATCTGTTGCGCGCGTTCCCAACTCAGTCGCGCCGCAGTGATATCGCGATTGGTTGCCCATGTTGCGGCGCGCATGTGCCAGCCGTAGGCGGCATGCAAATCACCAGCGGCGTCCAGATGCGCAGCGACCAAAGAGGCGTTTTCGTCGGCAGAATCCGGCTCGCGCTCTTCGATCGCAGCGGCCACCCGCCGGTGCATCCCGGCGCGATCCGATTTGAGCTGAGCCTCATAGGCCACCGCGCGGATTAGCGGGTGGTGGAACACGTACTCGGGTTGTCGGGTGAAGCTGACCTGATCGATGAGCTGCGCCGCCACCAAGTCGGCAACGACGGGTTCAACGCCTAGCTGGGTCAGCAGGTCGATGCCAAACCGTGAGCCGATGACTGCTGCAGCGCTCAACGTGCGTTTGGCTTTCGGTTCGAGCCGATCGATGCGCGCGGCGATCGTTGCGTGCAGGGTCGCAGGCACCGTCACCTCAGCAGCCTCTGCCGTCGACATGTATTCGCCGGGCTGACCGCGCAGCACACCACGCTCGGCCAATTCGCGCACGATTTCCTCGGCGAAAAACGGGTTCCCAGCGGCCCTATCGACGATCGTCTGGCTGAGTCCATCAATGGAGGGGTCCAGCCCGAGAAGGTCGGTGAGCAATGTGGCAGTGTCTGAATCACGCAGTGGCGCAAGGACGATGGTTTGAGCACCGTGCACCCGAGCCAACGCCCCCTCGTATTCCGGTCGGTAGGTGGCCAGCACCAGTGAGGGCGTCTGCGGGATCACGGTAAGAAAATCGGCGATCATCGACTCGCTGACCTCGTCGATCCAATGAGCGTCCTCGACCACATAGACCGCCGGGCTGTCACGGGCCAAGGCTGCGGTGTTGACCGCTGCGGTCAACCGCCTTCGCCGGGCATCCGGATCGATCCGAGGCAAAACAGCATCAGGGCCGCTGATGCCCACCAGGTCGTCAAACAGCAGCAAGTCCTCAGCCGCCGCAGCGGGAGCCATCTCGCGCACCCGGTCGCGGGCAGCCCGCTCGTCCAAACCCTCAACGCCGGTGACAGAGCGAAGCAGCCGCGCGACGGCGTGGAAAGGGACCCGCTTGGTATGCGACTCGCAGAACACGGTGAACACCTCGACACCACGGGCTGCTGCCATCGCAGAAAGATCACGCACGAGACGGCTCTTGCCCAGACCAGGCGAACCCACCACGCCGACCACGGCGCCGTGGCCGTCAATTGCGCGGTCCAACAAGCCCTCGACGGCGGACATCTCCCAGCGCCGCCCAACCAGATTCGTCTCAGCGCGCTCTGTAACGCGATGCCGGTCCGCCATGCCCAACAAGCGACGGGCGGGCACCGGTTTCTCGACACCCTTGATCTGAACGAACTCAGGCCCACCAAGAGCCGCTACGCCCTCGACCAGCCGCGCAGTGGACTCACTGAGCATCACCCCGCCCGGCGGCGCTACCGACTCCATCCGCTGCGCCAACCCGACCTGCTCACCGATCGCGGTGTAACCCAAAGCACCAGAACCGATCTCACCCGCGATTACCTGGCCGGAGTTAAGTCCCACCCGCAGCTGCAGATCAACGCCGTCGCGCTCTCGGACGTCGACGGCAAGTCGCTTCACCTCCTCCTGAACGCCTAAGGCGGCCAAGCAGGCACGAGCAGCGTGGTCTTCCAACGCGACCGGTGCACCGAACACCGCCATGATCCCGTCGCCGGTGAACTTGTCCACCGTCCCGCCGAAGTGCGCACTACTGCGGCGCAGCGGTCGGCAAGACCGGTCATGATCTCGCGCAGCCGCTCCGCCCCGACGGCCTTTGCGATGTCCATCGAATGCACCACATCGGCGAACAGCACCGTCACCTGCTTGTACTCCGCCGATCGGGTCGCTTGCTTTAGAGGCGTACCGCACTCGTTACAGAACTTGGAGTTCGGTGGCAGCTCCCTGCCGCACGACCCACACAACAGTCCCGTTGCTGTCACTGCACCGCGACCGTCCCTCGTGCCGTCCACGTCAGTATCGTTTCACCGCTGGTCAGCGATGTCCGTCATATCGCCGTGCCATCTCCGACACGAAGTTTTGAGACAGACCCTCATATGTCGTCGTTTTCGCGATGGGCGGGCATGAGTAGAACGCCAGGCCGCCGGGCCAGGTTGGGATACGGTTCGCCGATGAGGTCCGCCTTCATCACGGGTGCCGCGACCGGAATAGGCGAGGCACTTGTCGTGCGACTCCAGCGCGAAGGTTGGCAGGTGTTCGCGGCGTATCGGAACAGCTCGCCCGACCGCACTCGTTGGTTCGGCATGCCGAACGTCATTGCCGTGCCATGTGACGTGACCGACCCCGACCAGGTGGTCGCCGCAGCAAGCACGGTCGGAGGGCACACTGGCGGCACGCTCGACCTTTTGATCAACAATGCCGGGTACTCGCCGCGCGAAGGGGTGATCGAAGCGGCATCGATGAACGAGTACCGGCGTGCGTTCGAGGTGAACTTCTGGGGACCGGTACAAGTGGTGCAGGCAATGACGCCGCTGCTGCGCCCGTCCAAGGGTCGGATCATTAACACCACGTCGGGATCGGTGTACATGACCATTCCCATGGCCTCCGCGTACCCGACGTCGAAGGCGGCGCTCAAGACCTTCACCCAACACCTCCGCATGGAGTTGGCGCCGTTCGGCATCGAGGTCACCAACCTCGAACCCGGTGGCGTCGACACCGCGATGACCGAGACGGGACCTGAGGCCGGAGCACAACAGTGGGCGTTGATCCCCGAACCGCTGCGGGAGCAGTACCGTCGGCATTTCCTCGATGGCGCCACCGCGATCGGAGACAACTTCACGTTCGAGCACCCCGATGCCTTTGCCGATGCCGTGTGGAAGCGGATCATCTCTGCGAAGCGCCTGAGGCCTTCCTACCTGATCGGGCCCAAGGTTGCGGTCCTGCCGTGGTTGCACCGCCTGCTCCCAGCCCAGCAGGTAGAGAACATCTGGCGCCGCATGTTCAGCAGGAAGCCGGGTGCGTAGCTTGAAATGGACCGGCACGAGCCCGCCATCCTGATCGCGTGAGACGAGGCGGGTCGAGTTCGCCGCTGACCTCACCGCAGACGACGGTCGCCATCGTCTCCGTGTCGGACGTGTCCATCCCGAGGTGAAGGTTGAGATTGGCCAGGTCGGTGTTGTCGTACCAAAACACATCCATAATCAGGTTTTTCATGGCCTTAACACCCCTTGGGGTCGGATGGACGCACGCCTGAAAACACAAGCTATTGGTGGGGTTCACCGCGGAACTCGCCGTTCGACACCTCGTGGCGACGCGCTACTGCCGCGGCCGCTTCGCGCCATCCAGGATCCTTCATGGACACACCAGTTACATCGATCCACTGGCAGCCCAGGTATGCGGGCGGGGCGACACGGGCACATTTTCATCGGCGGTGGACTCGCGGCGTAGCCGGATCCGAGAGGGCCCGTGAGCTGCTCCGGGAGTTGGCCAATGCGCCGATGCTGTGGAGCATCGTGCGGAACCTCACCGCGATTGAGCGGGTTCGGCCGGGGCATCCCGCGGTGAGATCGTGATCGTGTGGGTTGAACGGGATGACGTGGAACCGTCCGGACAGTGAGTCGACCTCGGCGTCGCTACCGAACTGAACCGATTTCTGCCTAGATGCCCATCACGCACGGTCCGCGGATCGCGTCGGCGATTACTATGACCCCGTGGCCGAGGCCATCGTCTGCGGCGCGGGTGCGGCCGGGCTGGCAGCCGCGGCAACCCTGAGCCGTGCAGGCGTTGGAACGATTGTGCTCGAACGAAGCGACTGGGTCGGCGCGAGCTGGCGAGCCCGTTACGACGGGTTGCGGCTCAACACGCCGGCGTGGATGTCGACGATGCCCGGGTATCGTGCGAGCCACCGTCGTTACGGAGAATATCCGG
>NZ_JAVHWR010000141.1:0-6181 GCF_032159565.1 Mycobacterium sp. | reverse complement strand
TCACCAGTTCGTTCCTGTTCGCCACCACTGGCTACTACAACTACGACCAGGGCTTCTCGCCCACGTTTCCGGGCTCGGAGGACTTCTCGGGGACCATCGTGCACCCGCAGCACTGGCCCGAAGACCTCGACTACGCGGGCAAGAAGGTCGTCGTGATCGGGAGCGGTGCCACCGCGGTCACCCTGGTGCCCTCGATGGCCGGCACGGCCGCGCACGTGACCATGCTGCAGCGCTCGCCGTCGTACGTGTTCTCCCTGCCCGCGTTCGACAAGATCTCACAGGCGCTGGGCCGCTTCCTGTCCGAGGAAACGGTGTACGCGCTGGGGCGCAAGCGCAACATCGTGATCCAGCGTTCGCTGTACAAGGCGTGCAGGCGCTGGCCGAAGACGATGCGCCGATTCCTGCTGTCGCAGGTGCGCCGTCGCGTCGGCGCGTCGTTCGACATGAGCCACTTCACCCCGAACTACATGCCGTGGGACGAGCGGCTGTGCGCGGTGCCCGACGGCGACCTGTTCGACGTTCTGGCCTCCGGCGAGGCGTCGGTCGTCACCGATCAGATCGAAACCTTCACCGAGGCAGGCATTCTGCTCAAGTCGGGCCGCGAGCTGGAGGCGGACATCATCGTCACCGCGACCGGTCTGAACCTGCAGATGCTCGGCGGCATGGCGCTGTCGGTCGACGGCGGGGCGCGTGAGCTGCACGACGCGATGACCTACAAGGGCGTGCTGGTGCAGGACATGCCCAACATGGCGTGGATGTTCGGCTACACCAATGCGCCGTGGACGCTGAAGTCCGACTTGGCCGGTGAGTATCTCTGCCGGCTGATGCGGCACATGGACGACACCGGTTATGCGGTGGCGACGCCGCACGATATCGACGGCTGCGCAACGGGCGACGGCATGCTGGACCAACTGCAATCCGGCTACGTGCAGCGCGCCAAGGACGTCATGCCGCGCCAGGGCTCCAAGCTGCCGTGGCAGGTGCTGATGCACTACGAGAAGGACTCTCGGATGCTGCTCGAGGAGCCCGTCGAGGACGGCGTGCTGGCGTTCGACGCGACGCGGGTGGAGGCATTCGCATGAGCATCCGTCCGGGCGTGGTCCGCGCTGCGCTACGCGGCTGCCGACCACTGTTGGCCTCCCGCCGGGTTTCGGTCGGCGGCAAGCGCAGAATGTATGACCTGTTCACGCGGGTAGCTCGGGTGCCGAGGGGTACGGGCTACGACGGCGTCACCATCGCGGGTGTGCCGGTGGAGGGGGTGCGACCGCCGGGGGTGGAGGGCTCCGGCGGGACACTGCTGTACCTGCACGGCGGCGCGTATGCACTGGGCAGTGCCAAGGGCTATCGCGGCGTGGTGGCGCGGCTCGCCGATGCGGCCGGGATGACGGCGCTGGTGCCCGACTACTCGCGGTCGCCCGAGGCGCGGTATCCGGTGGCACTCGAGGAAACGGTCGCGGTCTATCAATCCTTGATCGACTGTGGGGTTGCGCCGGAAAGCCTTGTCATTGTGGGCGATTCGGCGGGCGGAGGGCTGGCGTTGTCGCTGGCCATGGCGCTTCAGGATCGCGGGATCCCCGGCCCGGCAGCGATCGGCTTGATCTGCCCGTGGGCCGACCTCGCCATCGACATCGACGGCGGGCGCCCGAAGACGCGTGATCCGCTGATCAATCCGTCGATGGCCGCCGAGTGGGCGCCGAGGTACGTGGGCGGGCATGACCCGCGGCTGCCCGGAATCTCGCCGGCGCGTGGCGACATGGCGGGGCTGCCGCCGATCGTGCTGCATTCGGCCGGCGACGATCCGCTGCGCATCGATGCGGACAAGATCGAGAAGGCCGGCGCAGAAGCGGGAACAGGGCTCGTCGAACACCGCAGGTTCGATGGCCTGTGGCACGACTTTCATCTGCAGGCCGGCGTTCTCGCCGAGGCCGACGAGGCCATCAATCACATGGGCGCGCGGCTGCGCACCCTCATGACCGAAAAGGAAGCAGCGATATGAGTTCGTTCGAGGGCAAGGTCGCCGTCATCACCGGCGCAGGTTCGGGTATCGGCAGGGCGCTGGCACTCGACCTCGCGGCCAGGGGCGCAAAGCTGGCGCTCTCCGACATCGACGCCGATGGTCTCGCGGAGACGGTTCGTGCGGTGGAAGTGGTTGGGGCGGAGGTGAAGGCCGACCGGCTGAACGTCGCTGAACGGCAAGAAGTGCTGGCCTACGCCGACGACGTCGTCGCGCACTTCGGCACGGTGCACCAGGTGTACAACAACGCCGGCATCGCGCACAACGGCAACGTCGAGGATTCCGATTTCAAGGACATCCAACGGATCATGGACGTTGACTTCTGGGGTGTGGTGAACGGCACCAAGGCGTTTCTGCCGCATGTGATCGCGTCGGGTGACGGACACATCGTGAACATATCGAGCCTGTTTGGCCTGATCGCGGTACCGGGTCAAAGTGCTTACAACGCAGCGAAGTTCGCGGTCCGCGGATTCACCGAGGCATTGCGGCAGGAGATGCTTGTCGCCGGGCATCCGGTGAAGGTGACGTGTGTGCATCCCGGCGGCATCAAGACCGCGGTCGCGCGCAATGCGACCGTCTGCGACGGCGAGGATGCGCAGACGTTCGCGGAGTTCTTCGACAGGTACCTGGCGCTGCATTCACCGGAGATGGCCGCGGCGACGATCGTCGACGGTGTCCGCGACGGCCGTGCGCGGGTGGTGATCGGCTGGGAGGCCAAAGCCCTCGACATACTGTCGCGGCTCACGGGGTCGGGGTATCAGCGGGTCATGGCCACCGCGGTTCGGCGGTTCTTCCCTTGGGCCAACAAGCGCTGACCGTCAGCGCGCGACGACGAGGGCGCCGCCCGCTCTACTGTGCGGACGGCCCACCGTGGTCTAGCAGTAGTAGGAGAACGAGCTGCCGTCCGAGTAGTACTCGGTGCAGACGTCGGCGTTCGCGGTGCCGGCAGCTCCGACGGTGGCGAGGCCGAAGCCCGAGGCGAGTACTGCTGCGCCTGCGGCGGTGATCAAGAGGGCGCGGATACGGTTTGTGGATCACTCCTTGGGGTAGTGGCGGTGACACCCAAAGAGTCGCGCCCGGCTCTTGGTGAATTCTTGGAGCATCCTTGGCGGCCGAGCTGTGGGGTAGCGCCGAGGTCAGCGTCGGGGCGATCAGCCCACGTCGTCGAGCACCTGATAGCCGGCGTTGTAGCCGGGGATAAAGGTGGTGTACTGGGCTTTTCGTCTACGTCGGCGGCTGATCTTCGTTCCAGATCTGAAGCACGTTCACGTAGGGGTCGGGCTTCACCGACAGCGCGCCGACGAACGGATGCTCGAGCGCGAAGATCAGATACATGACGAAGCCCATCAGGCCCGCCGTCAGGGCCACGGCACAGGCATGAACGAATAGGTCGCGGGTCCCGAACAGGAACGTGAAGGCCATCACGACGGCACCACCGCCGATCAGCAGCACCCAGAGTTCACCGGGGATGGCGGACTCACCGGTCGATACCCGGAGCTTGCGGTTGGCGCTCAGGTCGTTCAACTTGACGATGTCGTGGTCGAAGAACGCGATCTCGTTGCGGGTCTCCGGCTGCACCTTCAGGAAGGCCGTCCAAACGGCGGTCATGTGGTCAGACTCCTCCTCGATGGTCTCACCCCGTCGCATTCGCGGTAGTTCATCGTTGATCACGTCTTCGGTATACGCGATGAGGCTCTGCCGCACCTCGAGCCGGTACGCCGCGGGTAGCGCCGTGGAGTCCCGAAGTAGGTCAGCCACGGCACTGGCCTCCGCCTCGGTTGCGTTCTCGGCGTCTCCGAACTGTTCCCAGACGACGACCACGACGAAGGCGACGAGTACCGCGTAGAGCACGCCTGCGAGCTGGAACACCTGGCCTGAGACCGCATTCGCATTCTCGAGTCGGGTGTGCGACACCGCCTTTCGGAACACGATCAGCCCGCCCACCGACAGTCCGACGACAAGGGCCACCGTGACGAACCCGAGAAGCGGAGCAGGCAGTTGCAGAAGCCAGATCACGGGACCACCCTTGGTTGGGCGGACGTTGGGGCTGTCCGCTCCGTCAGTATGGCCGTGGAACGGCTCAGTTCGGCGCAATGCTCCGTTGGCGACGGTGTGTCACGAGACGACGAGCCAGACGAGCGCGAGGTAGGCGGTGTCGAGCACGGCGACGTTTCCGACAGCGAGACAGGGACATTGGTGATGGCGTCGTTCAGTGTCGCCGTGCACCGCGGGCTTGGGGTCGGGGTCGACCGCGCGTCGCTGGGTTCGCGGCGCTGCGGGTTCGGTACATTTCATTAGGCTCACTACCGATCCCTGATACCGGGCCGGGTTGGCGTGCTGGTCGAGGGGTACCAATCCCGACAGTGGCTATACGGCATCGAGTTCACGCGACATCAACCAAGGACGAAGGTATGACGGCAACGGTGACCGGTCCGCCGCGACCGCCGGAGCCTCCGCAGCCCAGTGCCGCCGAGGTGGCGGCGCCGAAGCGCAATCTGATTTTCACGGCCGTGCTGCTGGGGATGCTGCTGGCCGCGCTGGATCAGACGATCGTGGCGACGGCGTTGCCCACGGTGGTGGCGGACCTAGGGGGCGCGGGGCACCAGGCGTGGGTGGTGACCAGCTATCTGCTGGCGTCGACGGTGGTGACGGCGATCGTCGGCAAGCTCGGTGATCTGATCGGCCGCAAGACCGTCTTCATCGCCGCGGTGCTGTTCTTCATGGCGGGTTCGGTGCTGTGTGGGCTGGCCGGCTCGTTGCCGATGCTGGTGGCGGCGCGCGCTCTGCAGGGCGTCGGCGGCGGAGCGATCATGGTCACCGCGACGGCGGTGATCGGCGAGGTGATCCCGCTGCGCGAACGCGGCCGCTACCAAGGCGCGCTCGGGGCGGTGTTCGGTGTCACCACGGTGATCGGCCCGCTGCTCGGCGGGTTCTTCACCGACCACCTGAGCTGGCGTTGGGCGTTCTGGATCAACGTGCCGGTGGCCGTCGTGGTGATTGTGGTCGCGGTGGCCGCGATTCCCAACCTCGGCCGGATGGCGCGGCCGGTCATCGATTACGCGGGCATCGTCTTGGTGGGGCTCGGCGCCACTGGGCTCACCCTCGCCACCAGTTGGGGCGGCAACACCTACGCGTGGGGTTCGCCGATGATCATCGGGCTCTTCGCCGGGTCGCTGGCGGCGTTGGGCGCGTTCGTCGCGGTCGAACTGCGGGCTGCCGAACCGATTCTGCCGATGCGACTGTTTCGCGAACCGGTGTTCGCTGTGTGCTGCGCGCTGTCGTTCGTCGTCGGCTTCGCCATGCTCGGTGCGTTGACGTTCCTGCCGACGTTCATGCAATTCGTCGACGGGGTGTCGGCCACCACGTCGGGCCTGCACACCCTGCCCATGGTGATCGGGTTGCTGACGATGTCGATGAGCAGCGGCGTGATCGTCGGCCGCACCGGGCGCTACAAGATCTTCCCGGTGGTCGGTACCGCCGTCATGGCAATCGGATTCGTGCTGCTGTCGCGGATGGGTCCGGACACGTCGACGGTGCTGCAGTCGCTGTATCTGGTGGTGCTCGGCGCCGGGATCGGCATGTGCATGCAGGTGCTGGTGCTGATCGTGCAGAACACCGTCGACTTCTCCGACCTCGGCGTGGCGACTTCCGGCGTGACGTTCTTCCGCACCATCGGCAGCTCGTTCGGCGCCGCGGTGTTCGGCTCGCTGTTCAACAACTTCCTGCATTCCCGGCTCGCGGCCGCTCTCGCAAGCAGCGGCGCACCGCCCGAAGCGGCGCAGTCGCCCGATGCGCTGCACAAGCTGCCGCCGGAAATGGCCGCCCCCATCGCGGCGGCCTACGCCGATGCCCTCGACCTCGTGTTCCTGTATGCGGCACCAGTCGCGGTGGTCGGGTTCGTGTTGGCGTTGATGCTCAAGCAGGTTCCGTTGCGCAACTACGCCGTCGGCACCGCGGCGGACATGGGCGAGGGTTTCGCGATGCCGACGACCGACTCGCCCGACCAGCTGCTCGAGAACGCAGTCGGCCGGTTGATTCGTCATGGCTCCGGTGTGCAATTGCGCGCCATCGCCGAACGTCCGGGAAGCAAACTCGACATCGGCCGGTTGTGGGCGCTGCTGCAGGTCTTCCGGTTCGGGCAGGCCGCAGGACAGGCCCGGCTGGGCG
>NZ_JAVHWR010000138.1:0-18078 GCF_032159565.1 Mycobacterium sp. | reverse complement strand
AGTTCGCGCACGATGGTCGAGTCGGCCAAGGCACTGGCCGACCCGACGGCATACGCCGACGACGACCGGCTACATACCGCGCTCGCCTGGCTGCGGGCGAACAATCCAGTGGCGTGGGTCGATAACCCGCCGTACCGGCCGTTCTGGGCGGTCACGAAGCACGAAGACATCATGGCCATCGAACGGGCGAACCACCTGTTCCTGTCGGAGCCGCGCCCGCTGCTGGCCACCGCCGCGACGGACGATGTGTTGAAAGCTCAACAGGAAGCCGGCATGGGCATCCGGACGCTGATTCACATGGATGACCCACACCACCGCAAGGTACGGGCCATCGGCGCCGATTGGTTTCGCCCGAAGGCCATGCGCGCCCTCAGACTCAGGGTCGATGAGTTGGCCAAGCGCTACGTCGACACGATGCGTGACATCGGCCCGGAGTGCGACTTCGTCGAGGCGGTCGCCGTCAACTTCCCCCTCTACGTGATCCTTTCGCTCCTCGGTCTGCCGGAGGACGACTTTCCGCGGATGATGAAGCTGACGCAAGAAATGTTCGGCGGCGATGACGAGGAACACCGGCGGGGTGATTCGACCGAGGATCTGTTGGCCGTGCTCGCCGATTTCTTCAACTACTTCGGCGCCTTGACGGCGTCACGACGGGCGAATCCGACGGAAGATCTGGCTTCGGCGATCGCCAACGGCCGCATCGACGGCGAGCTGCTTTCGGACATGGACGCCCTGTCGTATTACGTCATCATCGCCAGCGCCGGGCACGACACCACAAAAGATGCCATGTCCGGTGGCCTCCTGGCGCTTGCCGAGAACCCTGACCAGTTGATGCGTTTGCGCGACAACATGGATCTGATGCCGACCGCGGTCGAGGAGATGATCCGTTGGACGACGCCGGTGAAGGAATTCATGCGAACTGCGGCCGAGGACAACATGATTCGCGGCGTGCCCATCGCCAAGGGGGAATCGGTCTACCTGGCGTACGTTTCGGGTAACCGCGACGAAGACATCTTCGAAGAGCCCTTCCGGTTCGACGTCGGCCGCGATCCGAACAAGCACCTGGCGTTCGGCTACGGCGTGCACTTCTGCCTCGGCGCGGCGCTGGCGCGGATGGAGATGAACAGCTTGTACACCGAACTGGTACCGCGATTGGAGTCGATTGAATTGGCCGGGCGGCCGCAACTGTCCGCGACCACGTTCGTCGGCGGACTCAAGCACCTGCCTGTTCGTTACTCGCTGCGCTGAGGCCCTTGTCCCTCTTGCGATGGGTGGCCAGAAAGCCGTCGACGGCGCAAACCGCGATCTCGCGGTAGTCGAAGTCCGGCAGCGTGGACAGCTTGCCCAACGCGATGGGCCCGAGCAGCAATGCCGCCGCCGTGGTGCGGTCAACTTCGCCGAGCTCGGCGAGCGCCTGCGGACTACTGAGAATCGCCTCGAACGGCGCCGCGTACTGTTCGGCTACCCGCTCCCGCAAGGTTTGCACGTCGGGACTGTCGGGTGCGCCGCGATGCGGCGCGCCGGGCAGTCGCTCGAGGTCGCCGCCGAGGGTCAACCAGGACATTGCGGTCAGGGTGATGGGAGCCTCGGCGATCATCTCGGCCTGCGCCTGCACCAGCGCTATCAGCCGGTCTCGCAACAAGCCTTCCGCGGGCGGCATAGGGGCAGGCGGTATGAGTGCGTGAAAAGCCGCCGCCAGCAGATCATTTCCACTTGGAAAGTGGCGATAGAGCGTGGCACGAGCCACGTTGGCGGCACGCGTGACCGCATCGACGGTCACCGCATTCGGACCTCCCGCGCGCAGGAGCGCGGTCGCCGCGCCGAGCAGACGGGCCCGCGATCGGGCCGGTCGCGGATCGTCACGATCGCCGGTCATGGTTTGGCCGCCTTCCCTGCGGGAACAAGACTGTCGGTCTCCTAGCGAGACTGTTAGTCTCAAAAATAGCCGATCGAAAGCGAGTGACGTTCATGGTCGACACCGTCGTCCGGTCCGATCAGGATATCGACGCAGACCTGGCCTCCTTGTCGAAATTCGGCCGGTTCTGGTTGTTGACGGTCGCAGCCGTCGATGTCCTGCTGGTGATCTCTTCGATGGTTGCGCTTAACGCGGCGCTGCCGGACATCGCAGTGCAAACCGCGGCGACCCAGACGCAACTCACCTGGGTGGTCGATGGCTACACCCTTGTGCTGGCGTGCCTGCTGTTGCCCGCCGGCGCGCTGGGCGATCGGTACGGACGCCGCGGTGCCCTGCTTGTCGGGTTGGCGATCTTCGCGCTCGCATCGCTGGCGCCGACGGTGTTCGACAGCCCGGTACAGATCATCGTCGCACGCGCTGTCGCAGGCATCGGCGCGGCCTTCATCATGCCTGCGACCCTTTCGCTGCTGACCGCTGCCTATCCAAAGAACGAGCGGAACAAGGCCATCGGCATCTGGGCGGGGGTCGCGAGTTCCGGAGCGATCGTCGGGTTCATGGGTTCCGGGCTGCTGCTCCACTTCTTCGAATGGCAGTCGGTGTTCTACGCTTTCGCGGTCGCAAGCGTCGCACTGTTTGTGTGCACGTGCACAATTCGCACCTCACGCGACGAAACCGCCACTCCGGTGGACTGGGTGGGCGCCGTCCTCATCGGCGGCGCCGTTGCGATCTTCGTATTCGGAGTGGTTGAGGCTCCCGCACGCGGATGGACCCACCCCGTCGTCTGGGGTTGCATGTCGGTCGGCGTGTTACTGGCGATCGCGTTCACGGTCGTCGAACTGCGGCGCAGACATCCGCTCCTCGACGTGAGGTTGTTCGGCCGCCCCGACTTCGCCACCGGCTCGGTCGGCATCACCTTCCTTTTCTTCGCCAACTTCGGCTTCTTCTTCGTTGTCATGCAGTACATGCAGCTGATCCTCGGATACAGCCCACTGCAAACTGCTTGGGCGCTGGCGCCGGTGGCCGTGCCGATCGTCGCCCTCGGCGCGACGATGCATCTGATCCTTCCCCGCCTCGGACTCCGACTGGTCGTGACCGTCGGCTTCCTTCTGATTGCCGCGGGGTTGTTCAGCATGCGGTACCTCGAAGCCGACTCGACCTACATCGAACTCGTCTGGCCGTTCCTGATCACCAGCGCCGGCATCGGATTATGCGTGGCGCCCACCACATCGGCCATCATGAACGCCGTGCCAACCGAGAAGCAGGGTGTCGCATCGGCGGTCAACGACGCCACCCGCGAAGTCGGCGCGGCGGTCGGCATCGCCGTCGCCGGGTCAGTGCTCGCGGCGCAGTACACCAAGGCGCTCACCCCCGGCCTCGGCGTGTTCCCCGAGCAGATCCGCGGCGGGGCGACCGATTCGCTCGCCAACGCCATCGAGATCGCCAAACAGCTTGGCCCGCAGGGCCCGATGTTGGCGAAGCTGGCCGAATCGGCCTTCCTCGACGCGATGGACCTATCTGTCATAGTCATATCCATCATCGTCACCGTCGCAGCCGCCTTCATCGCAGTGTGGGCGCCGGGCCGCGACGGCAGGCAGTTGAGGTTCGTTCGCGGTCTGACGGCGCGTCGATCAGCCGACGACGAAGTCGGCGGCCCGGTGCCCGAGCATCACGATGGTGGCGTGGGGCCCGCGGCCGGTGACGGTGGGCAGCACCGAGCCGTCGACAACCCATAGCCCGTCGACGCCGCGCACCCTGCAGCGCTCGTCGACGACGGCCGAGGCGTCGCCCTCGACACCCATGGGAGCGGTCGCGCACAGGTGCTGCGATGTGGACCAGCTAGCATTGCCGACTTTGGTTGACGCTGATGCTAATTCACGCGCAAGCTCGGCGCCGGCACTCAACATGGCGACATCATGAGAGTCGCTGTCGTAGCGGTGTTCGATCAACGGGGCCACCGCAGGATCATCAGACATCACCCGCAGCCTTCCCCGTGATCGCGGATGCATCAACGCGACACCGATGTGCGGTCGGTCTGCCGGGTCGCCGCCTGTGCCCTCGACCATGGCACCAAAGCCCCGCGTATAGGGCCTGATCTCCAGGCCGTTGGGTGTCGTCAGAATCGCCTCGAGCGGAGGAAGGTCGTGGGTCGGTGTCCAGTCCACCGGCAGCACCCATTCGGGGTGATCGCTCGTGTGCACCCCGACCGGTGAATCAAGGACAATCGGGATACCCGCACTTGCGAGCGCAGCCTCGGGCCCGACGCCCGACAGCATCAACAAATGGGCGGACCCGATCGCCCCGGCGCACAGCACTATTCGATCTGCGGACAGTTGCACGGTGCCGTCCGGTCCGGCACAGTCGACGCCCACCGCGCGATCCCGATCGAATCTGATGCGCAAAGCTCGCGTATCGGCTGTCAGCGTCAGGTTGTCACGATCGAGTGCTGGCTGCAGGAAAGCGCCTCCCGGCCCGATTCGCGTGCCGCCGTTGATGTTCAACGGCACGGCGCCGACACCTGCAGGCAGTGGTCGGCCTTCGGTCGCACCATTGAGATCCGCGACCCACGGGTATCCGATTTCGGCAGCGGCTTCCACGAAAGACGCTGTACAGCCGTCGAATTCGGAGACACGGCGAACGAGTATCGGGCCATCCGATCCGTGCAACGGGCCGACGAAGTCGAGATCCCGCTCGACAGCCCGGAAGTGCGGCAACACATCGGTCCAGGCCCAGCCCGGCAGTGACCAGCCCGCGAAGTCCTCTGGCAGCGCACGGCAGAAGTAGCCGCCGTTGACGGCTCCGGATCCGCCGACGACAGCCCCGCGCATGATGTGCCCGATTCGTTTCGGATCAGCGGTCAGCGTCGACGCATAGTGCCGCACCACGGAGCTGGCGGAGCCTATCGGCATTCTCACCGCATCGGTGATCTGGGCGCTGACCGCAGGGTCAGACGGCGCAGGACCCGCCTCAACGACTGTGACTTGGCAGGACTCATCACGCGAAAGTCGCTCCGCTACAACAGATCCAGCACTACCAGCACCGATGATCAGCACGTCATTACGCGCGCGATGAGCAGGCGAGCCAATATGCAACGACGTCAGGTCCGAATCTGCGGCTTGAGGGCGCCGATATGTCGTTCCCGTATCACGCCGGTCCACAGGCCGGTGCCGTACGCGATGTCGTCGAGGCGCTTCAGTAGTAGGTAGCTGACCAGGCCGACGGGCTTCGTGTCGTCCTCGACATTGCCGTGTCGCTTCACCCAGTCGACGACGCCGTCGATGATCGCCGCAACCAGCACCACATTCCTACAGCGACGCGACAGCATCGCGAGGATCAGGGCGATCGGCCAGTAATGCCTGCAGATCGCTGCAGCAAGCTGCAGCGCCCCCGACCAGAGGCCGTGCGCGGCGACCACGGCGACTTCCTTCGGCTCGGTGTCGACCGAACCTAGTGAGTCGGCGATCCGGCGCCCGGTGATCGTGGCCACCACCATCGAGGCGAGGTATCCGAACGTGGAGCCCATCGTGAGCAGGACCCACACCATCAGCGTCCACCCGGAGATCACCAGCGGCGCGGTCTTGCCGGGATGACGCACCGAAAGCGGCGCGGCCGACTCACCGTAGAAAGCCCTGCGCACGAACCACTCTCGCAGTTGCGTACGGTGCTCGTGGGCGACCGTCGCGATCGGCTCGTAGCGCAGCCGAGCACCGGCTTCGACGAACCGCCAGCACAGGTCGACGTCCTCCCCCGACTTCAGCGTCTCGTCGAATCCGCCGACCTCCTTCAGTACGGTGCGGCGGCAGATGATCGCCGCACTCGGCACGTATGAGACGGTGCCGTAGGGCACGACGGGTGCCTCGCGCTGCCCGAGGTCCAGTGAGGAGCGCACCGCCTCGTAACGGGCCACCAGGCTGTCCGGTTGTGCCAGATTCACGATACGTGGTGCCACCAAAGCCACTGCGGGATCGCAGAAGTGGCCGAGCAGCGCCTCCAGCCAGCCGCGTCGCGGCACCACGTCGGAATCGAGGAAGGCAACGAAGTCCGTGCTGCAAACCGTCAGACCGGTGTTGCGGGCAGATGCGGGTCCTTTGCTACGGGGATGGCGCAGCACCTGCACGTCGCAGTGAATGAGCTCGAAGTCAGTCTGTTTGATGGGGCTGACCGAGCCGTCGTCGACAACCACCACACGCATACCGCGGAGTGCGGCAACCAACCGATTTACACCAGAAGGGTTGTCGCGCACCGGAATAACGACGGTGACGTCTTTGTGGGAGGGTCCACTGGCAGGTCGAGGGTGGGCGACGGTGGCGTCGAGCAGGGTGCGCGCGACCTGGGCGCTGAGCGCGTCGTGCACTTCGAGCCTGCCGCCGCTGAGCATCGTCTGGGCGGCGGGTGCGAGCCGCAGCAGGCGGGTGGGCGATCCGCCGAGCAGAGCCGACCCCTCGCCGAGCACCTTGACTCGGCGATCGACCTGCACGGCGAAGCCGTCCGGGAGTCGGGGCTGAATCATGTCAGCATTCCGTCGCGGTCGGGTTTCCAGCGTGCGACCCGACGCGCACACCCGTCGATCATCTCGGCAAAGAGGCGTTCACCGTCGACCTTGGTGGCTGTCGTCGGGTCGCCCAGTACGCCCAATTCACTCACGGCTGCCATCCCGCCGGTGCGCATCGCGGGTAGCAGTTCCGCCAGCGGTGCCCGGTTCCCCGGCGCCATTTCCTCGACCCGCACCACGTCCGGCGAAATATGTAGCAATACAGACGTTTCGGTGTGTCCCGCATGCGCGTCGGCGTTCTCCACACCACACGAGCACCACCCGACATCCCGGCCCTCGTACCTCAGCAATGCGACCGCGGCCGCCAGGGCCTCCACATTTCCCCCGTGGCCATTGACGAACACCTGCCGCCTTGCCCAGTTCGCGGCCGACCGGCCGAACTCCACAAGCAACAGCCGTAGAGCAGAGTTGCCGATCGAAACCGTGCCGGGAAAGCTCTCGTGTTCGCCACTGGCGCCGTAGCCGATCGGCGGTGCAAGCATCCATCCAGCATCATGATCGGCCTCCGTCAGCCGTTCAGCAACCCCACGAGCGACAGCGGCGGCGATTCTGGTGTCGGTGTCCAGCGGCAGGTGAGCGCCATGCTGTTCGGTGGAACCTATCGGGATAACCAACGCGGGTGATGTGCCTCGCAGCTGTCTCGACGTTGAGTTCCCAAGCTCGCTGGGGAAAGCCACCCGCCGATGGTAGGACGAATTCACCTGCCGTGCGCCGGTTGTTGGCGCATGCGCATATTTTGTTTTCCACGAATTTGCCGTAGAGGCTGTCGGCTAACCACGTCCGTCCCGCCTGCCACGCATGTTTCACGCGCAATCTAGCTGGTAGCGGAGTTGACGCGTCAGGCGCCGGCCTCATCCGGCAGACCCAGCGCCCGGATGAAGCCAGGAGGAACCACTACGTCGCCGGCGACGAGGTCGTGGATCGACGCTCGGCCGAGGCCCATCATCACGGAGTCGATACCGCCGCGCAGGACGTCGAGCACGTTCTCGACACCGGCCTGGCCCTCGGCCGCCAAACCCCAGAGATACGCCCGACCGATCATGACCGCCCGCGCGCCGAGCGCCAGTGCCTTGACCACGTCGCTGCCGCGACGCACGCCACCGTCGAGCAGAACGTCGATCTGGTCTCCTACGGCTTCGGCGATGGGGGCCAGCGCGCGAATGGATGCGGGTGTCCCGTCCAGGTTGTTGCCACCGTGGTTCGATACCGAGATCGCCGAAACACCGGCATCCACAGCACGTTTCGCGTCGTCGACCCGCATCACGCCCTTGAGCATGAACGGTCCGCCCCAGAGCTCGCGAAGCCAGGCGATGTCCTCCCAGGTGGGCGGTGGCGTCGCCATCCACTCGCCATACGCTGCGAAGAACGGCGGACCGGGCTCGCCCAGCCGGGCCTGATTGGGCACCCGCAGATCCGGTGGGCGCATCGTCTTGGCCCATTGCATGAGCCACCGCGGCCGGGTGAGGCCCTCGGGGAGCATCCGTACCGTCGTGCGCAGGTCCATGTGCTCGGGAATCTTCGGGCTGCCCCAGTCACGGCCGTGCGCGAAGCTCCAGTCCGTTGTGGCGATCAGGCCGACGGCGCCCGCGGCTCGGGCGCGTTCCACACGTGCCGCGACGGCATCCCGTCCGCCCAGCCAGTACACCTGGAAGAACGTCTTCGGGTTGGCGGCGATGACGTCCTCGATCGGCTTGCTTGCAAACGACGACAATCCCATCGCCGTGCCCCTCGCGGCGGCCGCACGGGCCACGGCGATCTCACCGTCTGGGTGGACCGCCTGCACCCCCGTCGGCGATATCAGCACGGGCAGCGAAATATCCTGCCCCATAACGGTCGTCGACAGATCGCGCTTCTCGATGGCACCGATGACGTGCGGGGCGAACCCGAGCTCGCCGAACGCCTCGACGTTGTCTGCGACGGTGATGCCCTTCTCGCTGGCGGCAAGCAACGCGCTGTAGACCGACTTGGGCAGCCGCTTCTTCGCGCGCTGTTGGGCGAACGCCACCGTTTCGAACCACTTGTCTCGGGCCACGGTCAGACCGGACTCTCGTTACACAGCCGGGAAGGAGGGCTGGTCAGCAGCTTGAGTGGGATCGGCCCTTGTTTTGTCCCGCGGGAGTGGTCACCGCTCGGCCTTGGCTTGACCCTGTCCTGCTCGAGCGCCGGAACGCCATATCCCTCAACACATTCTGGGTCAGGACCGTCAAGAGGCAGACCGGTGAAGAACTTTGCCGCCATGCAGCCTCCCCGGCAGCTGTCATAGTGGCCACAGCTGCCGCACGCGCCCGCCGACTGAGGCTCCCGCAGCTCACGAAACAGCGGGGCGTTCTTCCAGACGTTGTCGAAACCCGAGTCGGACAGAATGTTTCCGGCCAGGAATCGGTCGTGGATGGCGAATGGACAGGCGTAGACGTCACCGACCGGATCTATCAAACAGACCACCCGGCCCGCTCCGCAGAGGTTCAGTCCGGCGAGCGCGCCCGGTGCACCCAGGCCGGACAAGTGGAAGAAGGAGTCACCCGTCAGCACGCGGTCGCCGCGCTCGACGAGCCAGTCGTACAGCTGCACCTGCTGCTCGGGGGTTGGGTGCAGTTCATCCCATACATCGGCGCCGCGACCCGACGGGCGAAGGCGGGTGATGCGAAGGGTTGCGCCGTAACGTGCTGCCAAAGCCGCGAATTCATCGAGCTGATCGACATTCTGGCGAGTGACAACAACAGAGATCTTCGCGTCTTCGAACCCGGCGGCGGCCAGATTCTCCAGCGCTCGCACGGCCATCGCGAACGAGCCCTCGCCGCGCACGGCATCGTTGACCTCTGCCGTGGCCCCGTCGAGGGAGATCTGCACGTCGACGTAGTCGCTGGCAGCCAGCCGGGTCGCCACCTCGGGCGTGATCCGCACACCGTTGGTGGAGAACTTCACCCCGACATGGTGGGCGGTGGCATAGTCGACCAGTTCCCAGAAGTCCGGGCGCACGGTGGGTTCACCGCCGCCGATGTTGACGTAGAACACCTGCATGCGTTCGAGCTCGTCGATGATGTCCTTGCACTGCTGCGTCGACAGCTCGCCTGGATCCCGCTTGCCCGACGAGGACAGGCAGTGCACGCACGCCAGGTTGCAGGCGTACGTCAGCTCCCAGGTCAGGCAGATCGGCGCGTCGAGCCCCCGCTCGAACTGCTCGACCAGCCGTGGCACCGGTTGGACTTCCGGCGATTTGGCAGACGTCATGGGTTCTCTCCCGCTATGAGCATCTTCGACTCGGCCAGCACGCCCAGCGCGTGCAAGTACGGACCCTGATGCGCGTCGTCGACTCCCGCCGCGCGGCAGGCTGACCTGACGTCGGGGTGGTCCCCCAGTGAGTTGATCACCTCGACGATGGTCCGGTTCTTCAGGAACGACAGCTTGCGCGTGCCGAAGTGATACAGCAATGCGCCGAACGGCTCAGGGCGCACCGCCACCTGGTGGTGCAGCCGCCAACTGGCGTTCGGATCGAACGTCACGGTAGGCCTTGCTTGCTCACGCGTGCGGGTCAGTAGACCCCGCACATCCCGTCGATCGACACCTCTTCGACCAGCGTCTCGGTGACGAGTTCGGTGTCAGTTTCCGCCTGCTGATTCGGCTCCATGCGCCACGCCCTTCTCTACCGGGTCTCGACAAATGTGATCGAGATCGCAAGAATATGGCATCGAGTGCCAGAATGGAAGAGCGGGGTTGGTGATGCGGCCGAATTCCGAACACCGGGTGGGGCGGCGTCGCTCGACGACCTGGGACCACCTCAGCAACGTCGCGATCGATCTCTTCGCCGCACGCGGCTTCGACGCGGTGAGCGTCGACGACGTCGCACACGCCGCAGGAATCGCACGCCGCACACTCTTCCGCTACTACCCGTCCAAGAACGCACTGCCATGGGGCGATTTCGACGCGCACCTCGAGCGCATGCGCGACCAACTGGCCGACCTGGACCCGGCCGTGCCGATCGGTGATGCGCTGCGAACGGCGCTGTTGGCGTTCAACACCTTTGACGACACGGAGACCGCGCGGCACCGGCAGCGGATGCGGGTCATTCTGCAGACAGCCGAGCTGCAGGCCTATTCGATGACGATGTATGCCGGATGGCGCGCGGTGGTCTCCGCCTTCGTGGCGCGACGGCTGGGCGTCAACGCCGGCGCTCTGGTGCCGCAGACAGTGGCATGGACGATGCTCGGGGCGGCGTTGTCCGCCTACGAACACTGGCTGGCTGACGAGTCGGTGTCCTTGGCGCAGGCGCTGAACGGTGCGTTCGACACGGTCAGCGACGGTCTTCGTGCGTTGACCTGAGTCGGCGTAAAGAAATTTTCTCGATTGGGGCGTCGGAGTTCGGCGCTTCGAGGCGACGATAAGGGTGTGAGCGCCGAACCAGAGCCTGATGACGCTGCGCGGGCGCTGTTGGCGCTGTACGACGAGGCGCTGCCCACGGTGTACGGATATTTCGTCCGCCGCTGCGGTGACCGCGGAGCCGCAGAAGATCTGACGTCGGAAACCTTTCTGGCGGCGATGGACGCCGCGCGGAAAGACGCTCCGCCGCCGATCACGGTGCCCTGGCTGATCGGCGTGGCGCGGCACAAGCTCGCCGACCACTACAGGCGAAGGTCCGACCGGTTCACCGTTCCGGTGGCCGAGCCGCCCGAACCGGTAGACCCGGCCGACGGGTGGGACGCCGAGCTGGA
This sequence comes from Mycobacterium sp., assembly GCF_032159565.1. GTDB lineage: Bacteria > Actinomycetota > Actinomycetes > Mycobacteriales > Mycobacteriaceae > Mycobacterium. The sequence continues at coordinate 6,908 of NZ_JAVHWR010000138.1, read as the reverse complement.
TCGGATAGTGGCCGAGAGCGTGCTGTCCAAACTGCCCGAACAACACCGCACCGTGCTTGCACTGCGCTACATGGACGACTACAGCGTGCCGCAGTGTGCCGAGTTGCTCGGTCGCACCGTGCACGCCACAGAAGCGCTGCTGGTGCGCGCCCGTCGCGCCTTCAGATCGCACTACCCGGGACCGGAAGGAGGAACGTCGTGAACACCGAGGACGCGAGGAGCGGAAAAGACAACAGCCACGATCCACTGACCGCGCTGCACGGCGGCGAGCTTCCGGTCCAACCCGATCCGGCTTTCGCGGCGCGACTGCGCACACGCCTGGAATCGGTTCTGTCCCTGCCCAATCGAACAGGAGAAGTCGATATGAGCGGCACCGATACCGCCATCGCTGAATTGAACGATCCCACCGCTGCGCCCGAAGTGGCCACCGCACCACCACGTGCTGCGGCGCTGCCCTACCTCTCTGTCGCAAACGCACGTGAGGCCATTGCCTGGTACACCGAGACCTTCGGCGCGTCGCTTGTGGGTGAGATGTACGAGATGGATGACGGCCGCGTCGGGCACGCGGAGTTGCAGATCGGTGACGGCGTAATCTATCTGGCCGACGAGTATCCCGAGATCGGCCTGAAAGCACCCGCGCCGCAGGCGAGTTCGGTGAGCCTGATGTTGCCGGTGACCGACACCGACGCCACCCTGACGCGGGCCCGGGAGCGTGGGGCGGCGGTGCAGCGGGAGCCGTATGAGAATTACGGTGCCCGCAGTGCCACCATCATCGACCCGTTCGGACATCGGTGGATGCTCAGCGGACCAGTGACCGGTGCGCCGATTCAGATTCAGCACGGCGACGTCGGCTACGTCTCGGTGTGGACGCCGGACGCCGACCGGGCAGCCGCCTTCTACGGCCACGTCCTCGGCTGGACCTTCGACGCGGAAACCAACCAGGTCACCAACACCAGGGAGCGCATCGGCATCCATAGCGTCGACGCACCGCCCACCCTGTTCTGCTGCTACGCGGTGGCCGACCTCGACGGCGCCAGGCAGGCGATCGTGGACGGCGGCGGAACTGTCGACAGAGTCGAGCAGTTCGACTTCGGCACGCTCAGTGGCGCCACCGACTCGCACGGGGCGTCGTTCGCCGTCTTCCAGCCGAACCCGGGTCAGCCCAGGCCCGAGCTGAACGGTTCAGGGCCAGGCGAACTTTCGTACATCACCTACGAGGTGGTCGACTCGGCTGCCTTCAAGGCGTTCTACAGCCGCGTGTTGTTCTGGACCTTCGAACCCGGCCGTATCGCCGACGGCTGGCAGGTTCAGCAGACTCACCCGATGGCGGGCGTAGCGGGTGGCAACGCGCATCAGGTGACGGTGCCCATGTGGACGGTGGACGACATCGACGCGGCGGTCGCCCGCGTGCGGGAGGCCGGCGGCACGGTCATCGACGAACCGTCGCAGCAGCCCTACGGCAAGTCAGCGCAGTGCACCGACGACCAAGGCAGCCGGTTCTACCTCGGCGAGCACTAGCAAGCCGTATTTTGCTAGCCGAGCACGTCGGCGATCGGAGCGCCGGAGGCGATCTTGCTGCGCACCTTCATCACCTTGCCCGGCATGCCGCCGCCGACGACCCCAGCCACGACGCCGTCGCGTTCGTAGAACGCCAGAAACTTCCTGCCGTCGTCCGCGACCACGTGTACTGTGTCGTCGGCCTGCGGTTCTCCGAGACACTGGATCTTGACGTCGTACTGGTCGCTCCAAAAATAGGGCACCGACACCGTCGCCGGTATTTCTTTACCCAGCATCGCCGGCACCAGTACCCGCGCCTGGTCGGCGACATTGCTCCAATGCTCGACGCGGACTTGGTGTCCCACTGGATGCCGCCACGACGCGACGTCGCCGATCGCCCACACATGGGCGGTGGCGGTGCGGCCGACGTCATCGCAGACAACGCCGTTGTCCAGGTGGATGCCGCTGCCTTCGAGCCAGTCGATGGCCGGCTTCGATCCGATCCCGACGACCACCAGGTCGGCGTCGAGCTCGCTGCCGTCCGACAGCACAACCTTCTCGACGTGGTCGGTGCCGTGCACTTCGCTCACGCCGACGTTGCAGCGCACATCGACACCCTCCGCTTGATGCAGGCGGGTTACCAGCGCGCCGATCCGCTCGCCGAGCACCGACGCGAGCGGAGTCGGTTGTGGTTCCACCAGGGCGACATTCACGCCCATGCCGCGTAGGCTCGCCGCCACTTCGCAACCGATGAAGCCAGCACCGATTACGACCGCGTGCTTGGCTGAACCCGCATGCTCGCGCAGCGCGATGCTCTCATCCAGAGAGCGGAGCACTCGAATACCTTCCAAGTCCGGAAACGACGGGATGGTCTTGGGAACGAGACCGGTCGCGATGATCAGCTCGTCATATGCCAGCTCGCGGCCGTCGGCCAACGTCACCGTCTGCGCGGCGGGATCCACCGAGCGCACCCCGTTGCCGAGCCGCACGGTGATGTCGTTCTCGTCGTAGAACTCCGCAGGCTTGAGGGTGACGTCGTCCAGCTCGGCGCGCAGCACTTCCTTGGACAGCGGCGGACGGTCGTACGGCAGATGATCCTCGTCGCTGACGATCGTGACGGCCCCGCGGTACTCCGATCGGCGCAGCTGTTCAGCGGTCCGTGCGGCGGCCAGCCCGCCTCCGACGATGACGATGCCCGCAGATGTGCCCACGTGGGGTTTTCTACACGATGGCTTCGGGCAAATGTGCGCCACCCCGCTGTTTGCGGTGTCAGCCTCGCATCCGGTCGATGACGTTCGTCAACACCACGATGCTTTCGCTGCGTTCGACATCAGCGGCCGAGCGGATCCGCTCCAGCGCCATTTCCAGATGGCGCATATCGCGGGCGAGAACGTGCAGGATCGCGTCGGCGGTGCCGGTGACGGTGGCCGCGCTCACCACCTCCGGGATGTCGACCCACGCCTTGCGCAGTTCGTCGGGAGCGACGGTGCCGTGGCGGAACACCTGTACATAAGCCTCGGTGTTCCAGCCCAACGCGTTTCGGTCGACGACGGTGGTGAACCCGCGGATGACCCCGCTGTCGAGCATACGGTCGACACGGCGCTTCACCGCCGGAGCGGACAAGTTCACCCGCAGGCCGATCTCGGCGTACGTCGCTCGGGCGTCCTGGGCCAACTCGGCAAGAATGAGCTCGTCGGTCTCGTCCAGCCGCTCCATGTCACCTCCACGCAATAAACCGCCGCTTTTCATATTCTGACACAACGGATCGCTGGTCGACACGCAATGAACGGCGATTGATTGCAAAAACTGCAGCCAATATCGTTCGATTATGACGATCGCTGATGTCGCCGCCGTTGCGGCTCCAATCTCTGATGTCGCCGCCGTTGCGGCTCCGGTATCCGACGTCGCCGCAACCTGCAGGCGCTTCGGCGCCGACAGAGAGAGCGGGCGCGAGGCAACCTGCCGTCGTTACGTGATGACGCCGCCGACGTTCTTCACCGTCGAGTACGCGATCAACCCGTGGATGGACACCTCGACGCGGGTGGACAGCCACCTGGCTATGAACCAGTGGGAAACCCTGCGCCAGACGTATAAGGACCTGGGGCATACCGTCGAAGTGGTCGAGCCCGTCGCCGGGTTGCCGGACATGGTGTACGCCGCCAACGGCGGCCTCATCGTCGAGGGCAAAGCCGTCGTCGCACGATTCGCCTACCCGGAGCGGGCTGGTGAATCCGTCGCCTACGCCGAATGGATGGGCCGCCACGGCTTCCATCCCATCGAAACGCGACACGTCAACGAGGGCCAGGGCGACCTGCTCGTAGTGGGTTCGATCGTGCTGGCGGGCTACGGGTTTCGCACCGACCGCCGCGCACACCACGAGATCGCGGCTGCGGTCGGGATGCCGCTGGTCAGCTTGGAACTCGTCGATCCACGCTTCTACCATCTCGACACCGCGCTCGCGGTACTCGACGAGACCACGATCGCCTACTACCCGCCGGCGTTCACCGAAGAGTCGCGCGCGCGGTTGCTCGAATTCTTCCCCGACGCCATCGAGGTAGCAACAGCCGACGCCTACGTGCTCGGGCTCAACGCCGTCTCCGACGGTTTGAACGTCGTCCATCCGGCGGCGGCGGCTGGCTTCGCCGGGCAACTCTGCGATGCCGGGTTCGTGCCGATCGGTGTCGACCTCTCTGAGCTGCTGAAGGGTGGCGGATCCATCAAATGCTGCACTCTGGAGGTGTATTCGTGACCATTCTCGATTCCGTGACACCAACCACCGGTGCGATCGCCGTCGACGATCGCTACGTCGCGCACAACTACTCGCCGCTGCCGGTCGTCGCGGCCAGTGCCGAGGGTGTCTGGATCACCGACATCGAGGGCAGGCGCTACCTGGACTGCCTGGCTGCCTACTCGGCGGTGAACTTCGGGCACCGCAATCCGGAGATCATCGCGACCGCCCACGCCCAACTCGACACCGTCACGCTGGTCAGCCGGGCGTTCCACTCCGAGCGGCTCGGGCCGTTTTGCCGGTCGCTGGCCCAGCTGTGCGGCAAGGACATGGTGTTGCCGATGAACAGCGGCGCCGAGGCCGTCGAAAGCGGTATCAAGGTCGCACGTAAGTGGGGCACCGACGTCAAGGGCGTGCCAGCAGGCCAGGGTAATATCATCGTGGCGCACAACAACTTCCACGGCCGTACGACGACGATCATCAGCTTCTCCGACGACGACTCGGCGCGCCGCGGCTTCGGGCCGTACACCCCCGGCTTCCGTTCGGTTCCCTTCGGCGACGCCGAGGCGCTGGCGGCCGCGATCGACGACGACACCGTCGCTGTGCTGATCGAGCCGATCCAGGGTGAGGCAGGCATCGTCGTTCCGCCGGACGACTATCTGGGACGCGTGCGCGCGTTGTGCTCCGAGCGCGACGTTCTGATGATCGCTGACGAGATCCAGTCGGGTCTTGCTCGCACCGGACGCACGTTCGCGTGCGACCACTGGGGCGTTGAGCCCGACATCTATCTGCTGGGCAAAGCCCTTGGCGGCGGCGTGGTGCCGCTGTCGGCCGTGGTCGCGAACGAGGAGGTCCTCGGGGTGCTTCACCCCGGCGAACATGGATCGACGTTCGGCGGCAATCCGCTGGCCGCGGCGATCGGAACCACCGTCGTGGACATTCTGCGGCGGGGCGAATTCCAGGTTCGCTCAACCGAACTCGGCGAGCGACTGCACACGCGTCTGCGTGCCCTCATCGGGAAAGGTGTGATCGCTGTGCGTGGGCTCGGATTGTGGGCCGGAGTCGACATCGATCCCTCACTCGGCACCGGCAAGCAGATCAGTATGCGGCTCGCCGAACGCGGAGTGCTGGTCAAGGACACACACGGCTCGACGCTTCGCTTCGCGCCTCCGCTGGTGATCACCGCCGAAGAGGTCGACTGGGCTACCGGTCAGTTCGCCGATGTTTTGGAGGACGCGAGTTCACACTGAGCGCCGACGGAGATCTAGGCCCCACATAGCAGGCACCATGACCGTGCATCGCGAAGATCGCGTCGTCGGAGCCGGTGCTCGTGCCGCCCAGCTAGTACTTCGCGGTGCCTCGATCGACGGCGATCTGGCTGCCGGAAATCGTCGCCGACCCGTCGCTTGCCAGCCAGGCGACCACGTCGGAAACCTCTTCGGGCATCATGAATTCCATCAGGCCCTTCTTGCCGTCGTGGTTGACCGGTTGGTACGGCATCGGCGAGAAGCTGTGAACGTAATGCGGGAATTTGGTGAAGAGGTCCATCATCGCCTTCTTCTCCACCATCGGCGTCTCGATCGAATAGGGATGGATGGAATTCACGCGAATCCCGAACTCGCCCACTTCGATCGCCAGCGCGTTGGTCAACGCCACCAGGCCGTGCTTCGACGCCGAATAGTGGCCGTTACCGGGAGTGGCCTTCAGGCCCGCCGATGAGCTGACGATGACGATTGAGCCGCCGTTGCCGGCCTCGATCATCGCGGGCACCGCCGCGCGGATCGTCTTCCAGGTGCCGTTCAGATTGATGTCGATGACGGTGTCCCATTGCTCCTCTGACATCTCGAACAACCGTCCCCAGCTCAACACGCCGGCGTTGGCGACCACGATGTCCAGCCGGCCGAACTGCTCGACACCGTCGGCGACAACCTTCTGCAACGCAGCCAGGTCGCGGATGTCCACTTCCCGGGCCAGCACCTTGCGCCCGGTGGCTTCCACCGCCCGGACCGTTTCGGCGAGGTCCTCGGAAGCGGGTAGCGGATAGGTGACGGTGTCGGAAACTGGGCGGCAGACATCGATCGCGATGATGTCGGCGCCATCGTTGGCCAGCCGAATCGCGTGAGCCCGGCCCTGGCCGCGCGCGGCCCCGGTTATGAATGCCACTCGCCCTTCCAGAGGGCCGTCCGACGCCGCCACCACTGCTCCTTTCGTGCACTGCGGACCAGGCTAACAGCCGAACTGGAACGTGTTCTAGGAACGGCGGCACATCCGCTTCGCTTCGGGGCCGGGCGCCGTTGTGTGGCCTTTCGAAGTGCCCGCCTCACAGCGAATATTTCGCTCGTGCCGACGCGCTAATCGACGGGGTCGCGAATGATCGGGCAGGTCATGCAGTGCCCTCCGCCGCGGCCGCGGCCCAGTTCCGCCCCAACGATGGTGATGACCTCCACCCCTGCTTTGCGCAGCAGAGAATTCGTGTGAGTGTTGCGGTCATAGGCGAACACCACTCCGGGCTCGACGGCGACGAGGTTGTTGCCGCTGTCCCATTGCTGACGCTCATAGTCGTACTTGCTCCCACCCGTCTCCACGACCCTCAGATGCGACAACTCCAATGCAGCCGCAACCACTTCGACGAACGGCTTGGTCTCCTCGATCACGTCAACACCGACGCCGGAGTCGCTGGGCA